>CAZXQG010000039.1:0-27375 GCA_964642725.1 uncultured Chitinophagaceae bacterium | reverse complement strand
AAATTGATTGTGCGCGGCGCCGATACGCTTCTCGGTGCGCAGCCGGTGGAGATTGAGGCCGACATGGTGGTGCTCGCGACAGCGGGTGTTGCCAACGAGGGCGCGGAAGAACTTGCACAAAAATTGCACGTCAGTTACGACGCACACCATTTCTTTTCTGAAGCCCATCCGAAACTGCGCCCGGTGGAAACAAATACGGCCGGAATATTTCTCGCCGGGGCGTGCCAGGCGCCGAAAGACATTCCAGATTCAGTCGGCCAGGCGTCAGCGGCCGCGAGCAAAGTGCTCGGACTATTCTCTGCCGACGAATTGACGCGCGAGCCGCTGATCGCAGTTGTGAATCGTTTCGCGCCGCCGGTGTTTTCGACGTGTGTCGGCTGCTTCACGTGCCAAACGGCATGCCCGTACAATGCAATCGAACAGGAAGAAATAAAAACGCGCGACGGCAAGCTCATCAAGACTGTTGCAAAGGTCAATTCCGGATTGTGTCAGGGCTGCGGAACGTGCGTAGCCTTCTGCCGGTCAAAGTCGATCGACCTGCAGGGATACAGCAACGAACAGGTGTATGCGGAAGTAATGGAGGTACTGGCATGATGGAAGCTCCGTTTGAACCGAAAATTATCGCGTTCGTCTGCAACTGGTGCACGTATGCCGGCGCCGATCTGACCGGAACGAGCCGCATTAAGTACGCAACGAACGTGCGCATTGTGCGCTTCCCGTGCACAGGCCGCATCGATTACAATTTGTTGTTGAGAGCATTCGCTCAGGGCGCCGACGGCGTTATCGTTTCCGGCTGCCATCCGAACGACTGCCACTACACGTCGGGAAATTTTCATGCACGGCGCCGATGGATCGTTTTCCGGCAGATGATGGAATATATGGGCGTTGACATGCGCCGCGTGAAATTCTCATGGGTCTCCGCCGCCGAAGGCGCGAAGTGGGCGGAAGTTGTAAACTCCGCAGTTAAGGAAATTCGCGAACTTGGCCCGTCGGAAGCGTTTCAAACAATGGCCAGGGAAGTCGCTTAATTGCTCATGTTCCGTAAAACCCAATATTATTGCTACTCCGAAGGATGCCTTCGGCAGAAGTCACAAAGACGCTAACAAATCCTCCTTTGTGTCTTCGTGGCAAAGCTCTTTAAATATTGGTTAAATATTTTTGGATGCAGAACACGATTCTGTCAGCTGAAGAAAGAAGAACAATGCAAGCGTTGCATCAAAAAGCAAAAGAACTCTTGGAATCCGGCAGGGTCGGGGTCATTATCGGCTACGGCGAAGGGAGCGGGGGAAAGGTTCGCCCCGTATTTATTCGTAATGCTGCTGACGTTTCACAGCTCGTCTGGGATCAACGATGCCGGCAGAATCTCGCAGCGTACCTTTCCAAACCGGAGATCAAAAAGATGGGGACGCCGGGAATTGTCACAACGCCGGTTGTGGTTCGCTCGATAGTCCAGTTGATTGCCGAACGGCAAATCAGAAGCAGCGACCTTGTTGCGCTGGCTATCGAAGATACCGTTGTCACTGAATTAACAGATAATGCCTCGCTTGAAAAATATGTTGCAAGCCATCCGGTTGGGTTTCCGCCGCATGTGAACAAGGAGATCGAAACTCTCGCGGCAATGTCGGTCGAAGAGCGCTTTGCTTTTTGGCAGGAAGAATTGTCGCGCTGCTTCAAATGCTATGCATGCCGTTCGTCATGCCCGTTATGCTACTGCGAACGCTGTATCACGGATTGCAATCAGCCGCAATGGGTGGATGTTGCACCGCACGCGCTCGGAAATTTTGAATGGCATATCAACCGCGCGATGCACCTTGCCGGACGCTGTGTCCAGTGCGGTTCATGCAATATCGCATGCCCGGTTGGGATTCCGATTTCGCTGCTGACGATTGAATCGACACGCATCGTTGAACGGGAATTCGGACAGTACGCCGGGACACAATGCAATTCACCCGCGGCGCTGTCGTCGTTCCGGGCGGAGGATAAAGAGACATTTATTTTGTAAAGGTTTAGAGCGACCGTATGACTTCATATTGTTTTTCACATGAAAATTTGGTGAAATTTCTATGCGCGATCGCAGCGTCGGGAAAAAAAGTCTATGCTCCGCAGCGGAGGGGAGAGAAGGTGTTTTTTGCTCAGCTGACGGACGTGCATTCTGTAGTGTTTGATTATGTTCAGACGACGGTATCGCCAAAAGACCTGCTGTTTCCAAAATATCAGAAGCTGATTTCGTTTGAAATCAAAGGCGCCGAGCTGCAGGTGAACGACCATGCAACGACACCGCAGCTTGAACGTGTTCTCTTTGGCTCCCGGCCTTGCGACGCCTCGGCATTACGGCGGTTTGCAGATTTTTTCGCTCGCGATATTTCCGATACGTTCGTTGCACAAAGACAGGAGGCATTGACCATTATCAGTGTGAGTTGCACGAAGGCGGATGCCGATTGTTTCTGCACGTCGACCGGCGCCTCACCCGGCGACACGACGGGAAGCGACATTCTTTTGACGCCGACGGAGAATGGCCGCTATTACGTGGAGTGCCTTTCGGAAAAAGGGGACGCATTGATTGCAACGCACAAAGGATTGTTTGAGCAAAGTGAGGCCATCGATAAAGAACAATACGTAGCGAAAATCGAAAGAATGTTTTCGCATGAAGAGATTACCCAGAGGCTTGCCGGGGCATTCGGTAATGAAATTTGGAGCGACGCATCTTTGCGGTGCATCGGGTGCGGTGCATGCGCCTTTGTCTGTCCGATGTGCTCGTGTTTCGACATCCAGGATGAAGGGACGTATAAGAAAGGGGACCGAATGCGCTGTTGGGATTCGTGCGGGTTCTCGCTGTTTACTCAGCATACGTCCGGTCATAATCCGCGCCCCATTCAGAGCGATCGCTGGCGTCAGCGTGTGATGCACAAGTTTTCGTACCAGCCGCAGCAATATGCATTGCTCGGCTGTGTCGGCTGCGGCCGCTGCTCGCGTGCATGTCCTGCGGATATGAACCTGAAAGAACAGCTGGTTGATATCGCAGCAATTGCGGGATGAGACATCGGAAGAATTATCTCGCGCAAAGACGCAAAGATAGGAGCTTTTCTTTTTGCGGCTGAGCGCCTTTGCGTGAGCAACGATATTTATTTTTTTGAATGCTCGGCGTTATTGTTAAGTAATAAATCGAAATCAAATTATGCTGTCAGCCAATACATATAATCCGTATCTGATGCGGATCGAAAAAATCACGGACGAAGCGCCGGGCGTAAAAACATTTCAGCTGAAATTCACCAACAATGCCGATCGCGAACATTTTACCTTCAGCACCGGGCAGTTCGGCGAGTATTCCGTTTTCGGTGAAGGCGAATCAACCTTCTGCATCGCATCATCGCCCACCCGTAAAGAATACATTGAATGCACATTCCGTCAGGCGGGACGCGTGACTTCCGCTCTGGCGCGAAAAGAAGAAGGCGACGTCATCGGATTCCGCGGGCCGTACGGAAATATTTTTCCGCTGGAAGAGTGGAAGGGAAAAAATTTATTGTTTATTGCCGGCGGCATTGCGCTGCCGCCGATGCGCAGCGTCATCTGGAATGCGCTCGATCTGCGGGATTGGTTCAAGGACGTTACGGTGGTATACGGCGCTCGTTCCGTTGCCGACTTGGTATATAAACATGAATTGAACCAATGGAGCGAACGACCGGATATGAAATTAGTGACAACGGTCGACCCGGGCGGGGAAAATCCGGTCTGGAAAGGCAAAATCGGGTTTGTGCCAAAGGTCCTGGAAGACCTGGCTCCGTCAAGCGAGAACACAATTGCTATCGTATGCGGGCCGCCGGTGATGATAAAGTTCACATTTCCTGTTTTGGAAAAACTCGGCTTTACACCTCAAACAATGTTCACAACGCTGGAAAACAGAATGAAGTGCGGTGTGGGCAAATGCGGACATTGTGCTGCCGGGCCGGTGTATGTATGCAAAGATGGCCCGGTGTTTACGTACGAACAGCTTCTGCAACTGCCGGCAGAATATTAGAAGCCATCTCAAAAATGGTTTGGTGTAGAATGCATTTGTAATGGTCATGCTGATCACGCCGTTTTTCGGCGGGAGAAGCATCCACGACACCGAAGCTTTGTAGATTCACGATGCTTGATGGTCATGGATTCTCGCGACCTTTGGGAGATGCCTTTCCGAGGGAACCCCTTGTGGGGGTTCGGCATTCACCCCGCTTCGCTCCGTTTCCCGAAGGGATTCCCTTGGGACAGAATGACATTTATCGGGGTTTTTGAGATGGCTTCTAGTTGAGGCAGTGCAGAAAGCGAAGCCGAACGCGAAAGAGAGAGGGTGGGATTTTTTTTGAAAAACGAGAGTTTTATTGTAGTTTTTAGATCTTGCTTTAGTATTCTCTTAGCGGCAAACGATTTGTCTGCGGGCGAGAATCAAGAACACTTCCCCAGTTTTTAGCAAGCTACAGAGTCCTTCTTCTGATCTTGATCTTCATTGCGCCCTTCATCGGTTTGTGGGAAACGAGTATCAGGTACCCGCCTCCGCCCGCCCCGGATAATTTCCACCCCAGAGCCGTGTTCTTAAATTTGTTGATAATCGAAAACGTGTCTTGAGACACCATATTGGGAAACATTTTGATCTGTGCCTCAAATGATCCTCTGAAGTGTTCACCAAATTCCTCGAGGTCTTTTCTCACAATAGCCTCCCAGCATCCTTCAGCAGCCCTCTTCAGGGCTTCGGCATTCCCCTGATTGATATCGGTGTCTTCAAGCACGTCATATGTTTTCTCGCGCGGCCCGAGGGTAATGAGAGACAAATGATCTTCAATCCATGAAAGGATGTCTTCATCATGCACCGATGTGATGTGCGCGGGCCAGTAGCCGCCGTCGTAGTCAATTCTGTTCAGGCCCGGCATCACGATACCGATAGCATCCTGAGATCCGGCAACGACCTTTGTTCCGGGCGGATTTTCGTAGCTGAAGAGAATTTTGGCAAGTTGTTCTTTGCCCCCCGCGGGGATATCGGAATGCCAGAGTTCAATTGCCTTCCTTCTGGTGCTCGTGGCCATGCCGCTTCGTTCATTGAACTCAACCGTCGGTTCTATCGAAATTGTCAGCACGGGACCTCGTGCGAATCTTCCGACATAGGGCTGATCCAGCCATCCGCCGGCCAAATCAATTCTGTACGGCATTCTGCACTCGTTTTTCAGAGATGTCGTAGAGCGAACCGGCAACGTGCCGTGCGGAATTCGCTTTAGCACGAGATATTGAATCCCGAGCTTTCTGCACAACTCTTCCTTTGCAGGGGTGTTTCCATCTTCGTTCACGATGAAGCTGTCCGGTTTCACACTCTCGATCTCTTTCAAAAAATCCATGATTCCCGAACCGGAATTAATGAAGCATTTTTTTACGCAGGCGAGAGCTTCAATCATGTATCTTCTTTCATCCTGATTGTTCACCGGATACCGGCCTTTAAGTTGGGAGACGACGTCGTCGGAACCGAGGCCGACGTACACATCTCCGTACTGAGCCGCTTCCTGAAAAAACGCGACGTGACCGCTGTGGAGCAGGTCAAAACAACCAGTAACAAATACCTTTTTCGTTTTGCTCATAGATAATCTTGTTCGTTCTCTGTCGCGGCGTTGAGGCGAAAGAAACACTTCGTTCAATGATGTCCAATCAGTGTGCGAATTCCTTCAGAGGCTTAGCGCGAAATGCGTGCTACAAAAATATTATTGCTTGAAGAAAATGAACGGAAGTGTTTCCGGTCCTTGAGGATCACAGGCTCACCAATCAAAGCGGCGCCGATCTATGCCGTTTTTTTACCTGCTCTTCCACCCAGGGATATGTCAACCGAATTCCCTCTTCGAGAGAGACGTTTGCTTTCCATCCGAGAGAGTAGATGCGCTCGTTGGAAAAATTTCTGGATTGAACGCCGACCGGACCCTCAACATGCTTGATCTCTATTTTCTTTCCGGCAACCTTCGACACAGTGTCCGCCAATTCATTGACGGTGACATATTGCGGGCAGCCGATATTGGCAGCGCCATGAAGACCGGAGTGCATTAAGCGAAATATGCCATCCACCATGTCACTGACGTACGTGTACGAGCGTATAGCAGAACCGTCACCCCACACCTCAATAGTTCCTCCGTCGCGAACCTCTGCTACTTTTCGGCATATTGCCGCCGGTGCTTTTTCACGGCCTCCAATCCAGGTGCCTTCCGGGCCGTAACAATTCTGGAACCTCGCGATGCGCACTTGCATGCCGTACCGCCGCTCATACGCCTCCGCGACTCTTTCGGAATAAAGCTTTTCCCAGCCATATTCGTTGTCCGGATGCGCGGGAATCGCGTCGGCTTCCGTCATCTCCGGTTCGCCGTGTTTCATATCGCGGTAAATGCAAGCGGAGGATGAAAAGAAATAGTGCTGAATGCCCATCTTTGCCGCCAGATCCGTCATATAAATGTTGATGAGCGCGCTGTTATGCATTATTTCCGTCTCCGCCGTATGAATAAATCCCATTCCACCCATATCGGCAGCGAGCTGATAGACTTCATCAAACGTGTCATGGTCGATCGTCAGCGCTTTGCGGCAGTGTTCTTCATTACGCAGATCAAGCACGTGAAATTCATTTGCTGCATCGGGCGACCATTCATGCTTTTTGATGTCCACTCCGCGCACCCAGTAGCCTTCTGTTCGAAGTTTCTTGACAAGATGACATCCTATGAATCCACCTGCACCGCAGACTAAAGCTTTCTTCATTGTATCCTCAAGTTGAATTGACTATTTCTGTTTATGGTATCCCAAAACTATCAAAGCGTTTGTCGCCAGGATAGCGAACCTCCGCTCCCAGCAATATGACATGATTTTTTTGAGTGCGGCCTATATCGATAAGTGTCCTCCCGCCCCAAAAGTGATCCGCCATAAAGTTAGGAAATTTTATACAATGAATCAAAGAACGGCGTGCGGAGGTAGTGTTTCATTTTGAAAAGATGTCTGACACCTTATTGATTTACATTTCCAGTTATTTCAATCTATCGCGATTTTCCAGATAAGATGTCCGACATCTACCACGTGCAAGGCAAAATGTTAACCTGCCCATGCACTTTTCTTCTTGACATTGCTCCGCATCGATGCTATTTTATCACCATTCCCTACCTTACAATGTAGCCAACACAGACGATTTTCTTAGCAGGAATATCTCACTCAACACATATAAAGATTTCTATGCGTTTCTTTATTGTATTCGCAGTACTTGTGTTACCGTCACTCCTGTGGGGGTGTTCATTGGCAGACAGCTGCCGGAGTAACCATAACTTTACAATCGAATACTATTCAGGCGGCGGATTCACCGGCGTCGTACATGGTTTGACGATTCAAAGCAATGGTAGTGTACGTAAGTGGACAAGGCATGCGAGCTCTCCTCTTGTTTATGGCGATAGCCTTACGCTGCGTTCCGCTGACCTTGACACGCTATGTGCATTAATGATGAAGAACGACACTCTTGGCTACGCACTTTCGGAAAAAGGCAACTATACGACGGTGCTTACTATGACGAGCAATAACAAAACCAACGTTGTCACGTTTCCCGGTTCCGACGCACCCGCCAATACTCCCCAATATATCTCCGAACTTATCGCAGAGATTAAAAGAATTATTAACTATTAAGAGGAGAGCACATGAAACCTAATTTCTACCCCTTTCTATTTTTTACAATAGTTCTTTCCGGTACGATTTTCGCCGGTGCTCTACCGAACAAGAAAACCTACAAAACTGTCATCGGCTCTTCGGTTAATGTTTCTCAAGCGAATAGTTCGACAACCCCCGATCTCACCGCTATCACCAAGAATCTAAATACGTTTTTGAAGAAAACGGGGCGGAGTTTACCGAGACAATCGGCTGCCGTTCCGCAAAACTCCGTACGCCAGAATCTTGTTTCTCCGGGTCAATCGAACACGGTACGGAACATCCATTGGAATCAGGAAACGACAACCCCGCGGTTTATTGAACTGGATCCCACTTCTCCATTGATGTCAGCCGGTACCCCATCGGCGGAAGAGAGAACTTCAAATGCCAAGGATTTTCTGTCCAAGAATCGATCGATATTGAAAATTACAGATCCGCAGAATGAATTCCAGCTGAAGAATCTCCGGACCGACCAATTTCAATCGTCCCATCTGAGGTTCACACAAATGTACCAGGGAATAGAAGTATGGGCGAAGGAAATAGTCGTCCATACCGATGCCCGGGGGAATGTGATTTCCGCCAGCGGCGTGTACGAACCAACACCCCGAAGCATCACCAATCTCGAAGGAACTGTCGATAGATCGTCGGCGATCAGCGAAGTGCTCAGCGATCTGGAGAAGAAAGGAATTACGAAGGGACTTTCTCCCGATATGGCGAAACTCGTCGGGTATGCCGGACCGTCAGCGAAAAAAGTTATATGGCACGACAAGAATCATATTCCTCATCTCGCCTGGGTTGTCGAGGTTATGCCGAAACTTTCACAGGACTGGTACTATTTCATCGACGCAGCGTCGGGCCAGGTACTTAATTCGTACAATAACGTTTGTTATGATGGCGCTACAACCGGCAGCGGAGTTGATTTGAACGGCGTCACCAGAAATTTTGGGACGTATCAGGTCGGATCCAATTATTACATGGTGGATGCATCTCAACCGATGTTTAACGCGTCCCAATCTGCGGTGCCGGACAGCATGGTCGGGGCTATTGTCGGCCTTGACCTTCGGAACCATGACCTCAGCAGTCAATCTTCGATCTACTATGTCGCTTCAACCAACAATCAGTGGACAGACCACGCGTCGATCTCGGCTCTGTACAACGCGATCGTTACGTATAACTATTACCGTACTTACCATAATAGAAATTCGATTGACGATAAAGGAATGACGATCAACTCGATCATTCATGCAACTGAGAACGGTCAACCGATGGAAAATGCTTTCTGGTCGGGGCAGGTTATGTGTTACGGCGACGGCCAGACATTTTTCAAGCCGCTTCCAGGCGGACTTGATGTCGCAGCACATGAAATGACGCATGGCGTGACACAGTATTCGGCCGGACTTGAATATCAGGATCAGTCGGGCGCTCTTAATGAATCGATTTCCGATGTTTTCGGAACGCTGGTCGACACGCTGAATTGGACGATAGGTGAGCTGGTAGTTAAAGACCTTACCACTTTTCCATCCGGCTCTCTGAGAGACCTTTCGAATCCTCATAACGGAGGGAGTGCAGGGTCCAACGCATGGCAGCCAGCGACCATGAGCGAGTTTGTGACTACAACGCAGGATAATGGAGGAGTTCATGTTAACAGCGGAATTCCAAATCATGCTTTCTACCTCGCAGCGACTGCAATTGGACGGCATGAAGCCGGGCAAATCTGGTACCGCGCGCTTACACTCTATCTGACGCGGTCGTCCCAATTCGTCGATGCTCGCATCGCGACCGAAAAGGCCGCAACGGATCTTTATGGAGCTGCGAGTAACGAAGTAACCAGTATCAAGAGCGCTTGGGATGGCGTTGGCGTTGTGGAAGGAAATGCGACGCCTCCCCCCCCTAACTCAACGCTCACGGGAGCTGAATGGATACTGGTGACGAACACGGATCCATCCGATCCGAATTCGATCTATATGGTGAAGACGACCGTAACCTCCAGCGCCGACTATCACCCGTTGACGACAACGGTCGTCAATAATCGTCCAGCCGTATCGGATGCGACAGGTGTCATCATATTTGTCGATAGCGATAATAACCTGCGAGCTCTCGCTGCCGACCCGAATAATCCTCAGGAATCCCTCATTGATACGAGCAGAGTGTGGAACAGCGTTGCTATTGGACCTGGATTATCGTCTCTCGCACTCACTTCCATTTTTCAGGATACAACGATCTACTATTTCGATCTCGTCGCCAATGTGGCAAAATCATTCAAGATTGTTACACAGGCGTTCGATGCCGCGGATGTCAAAACTGCGCTCTACGCCAACGCACTTTCGTTCGACCCCACAGGAAAATTTCTTCTCTTCGACGCCTATAATCAGATAAAGAATTCGACAGGAGGTACACTGAATTTCTGGAATATCAACTTGCTCGATATTCAGGCGGAAAAAATGAGCAGTGTTTTTCCGCCGCTCAGCGAAGGTATTAACGTCGGCAATCCGTCATATTCCAAAATATCTCCGACTCGTTTTACGTTTGATTACCTCGATACGAAGAAGAGTCAATTTTACGTCTATGCGGCGGATTTCAATACCGGTGCGGTTGGCACGGTTGCAGGGCCTCTCGCCGTGGCAGGCTACCCGACATACTCGCGTGACGACAAAACAATTGCGTATCACACGACGGAAGATGTCTCTGGAGTGCTTCACGAATCGGTCAAGCAGATGCCTCTGAACGCAAATATGATCGAAGGGACTGGCACGAGTGCAGAGTACGTTGTCGATGCGACGTACCCGGACTGGTTCGTCATTGGCACGCGGACAACAGATGTGAAGGACAACACCGGATCTCTTCCGTATTCGTTTGAGCTGATGCAAAATTATCCGAATCCTTTCAACCCTTCGACAAAAATCAGCTATCGACTGCCGATGAGCAGTTTCGTTGTGCTGAAAATTTATGACAATGTCGGCAGAGAAGTATCTACCCTTGTCAATGGACAGGAAAACGCAGGCCGGCATGAAGTGATGTTCGACGGAAGCCGGTTGGCAAGCGGGATCTATTTTTACCGGATAGAGGCCGGCAGTTTTGTGCAGACAAGGAAATTGGTACTAATGAAGTAGTCATCTACGGTGACGCAGGAAGCCCGGTGTCCATGCTGTGCCCGGGCTTTGAGTTTCCCGATTCGATATTTGATACCGTACGCCGCGCAAAATGCGGTGTGCGAAGCTGTGGTCCGGTGCACACTGCGAGCGGCGATCGCTAGAATAGAAGATCTGCTTGTGGTGTCGTTACACAATGTTGCCTTGCATTGCTAACCAACCTTAATCCATGAGGAGCACAACAATGAATGTAATACGCCTGTATTGCGCTGTTTCCTTTTTGATCGTAGGAGCGCTTCATGCGCAAGCGATCGTCAACGGCGATTTTGAATCGGGCCGCAATAATGGCTGGACCGAGTACAGTAAAGGCAGCTATACGCTAATTAGTACAGCAGCGGGCTTCGCCTCCACAGACATTACGCCCGCTGTCACTCCTCATTCAGGGCAATATATGGGACGCATCGGCGGTTATGGTTATGAAGTCAATTCACTATCACAAACGGTAACTTTGCCAAAGACAAAACCTCTGTATCTTAAACTTTTCGTCCAGGACCGCAATTTTGAAGGTTCCGACTGTTCGGGTGTATGGGTCGGAGCTGAGATCAGAGTATTTGTAGCAGGACAAACAATCTATAACAATTACCTATGCTATTACAATCAAACCGAAACGTGGACTCCGATTTATTTCGACCTTACTGCCGTAGCCGGACAAACTGTCCAAATCATCTTCCAGGCAGATGCGGCAAATTCAGTCTGGTCGTTTGCTTATATCGATGATGTAAGTTTGACGAATCAAATTACCGATGTCGAAAAAGAAAAAATCGCTCTCCCGACAAATTCTGAACTCCAGCAAAACTATCCTAATCCCTTTAACCCGTCAACAACGATCCGGTATAACCTTCCTTCAGCTACATTTGTGACGATTACCGTTTCCAACATGCTCGGACAAGTCGTCGCGACGCTTATCCAAGCCGACCAAGAAGCGGGTTATCACGAAGTGGGATTCGATGGAGAACGATTCGCGAGCGGCGTCTATTTCTATCATTTGCAGACCGCCAATCAAAGTCTAACGCGCAAACTTGTGCTCATGAAATGAAGATATCGCGTCACATGTACCTAAGGAGGGACCGCAGCCTCCATCGTTTCGCAGTTTGATCGGAGCGGCGGCGCTTTACTACCTCGCTCTCGGTTAAGAAGCCTTCTGTAAACCTTGGCGAGATGCATGAAGAGGTACCTCGCCCCTCAATATTTGCTGACAGTCTCCCGTTTTTCCTTAAGTGGCCCCATGTACCAAAAACTCGGTAGTGTTACACTTTCAAATTAAATGTCATTCCGGCGAAAGTTCCAAAGGAATTCCTTCGGAACCGGAATCCAGTCTATTTGCTCTGGATGCCGGCATTCGCTGGCATGACAGATTTTGTTTTGTCTGGATTTTCAAACGGTAACACTACCAAACGATCGTTGTCTCCACAAGTGCCGAATCAAGTCTTATTGTCATTCATGGATTGCAATAGGCTCAGTTGTTGCCTCAAAAAGACTTCAAATTCCTATGGCGTAAACGGTAAAAATTTAATATATTTATAGATAATTTGTTCTGCGTAAGGTTGGCCTTTTCAATCGTTTTTGGAAGACGATTGAAAGGCTTTTTATTGAAGTATCGATGCGGTCATGACAAAGAAGCACCGGTCACCGGAGTTGTACGAAGGCCTGAAGCGTTTTGTTCAATCGCATAATTTGATCCGGCGCGGGAGCAAGGTATTGGTGGCCGTAAGCGGGGGAGTTGATTCTGTCGTCTTGCTGGATTTGTTGGTTCTGCTGTCTGCCGAACTGAAGCTTCGACTTGTTATCCTCCATGTGAATCATCAATTGCGCGGGTCCGAGGCAACCGCTGACGAAAAATTTGTTGGAATGCTGGCGAAGCGCTACAATCTTCCATTGTTTGCAGCACGGGTAGAGACAAAAAAGGAAGCAGCAAGAGAAAAACTCTCTATACAGGAAGCGGCGAGAAACCTCCGGTACGCGTTCTTTCTTGAGAAGAAGGCAGAATTGAACGCCGACGTTATAGCAACGGCGCACAATGCAAACGACAACGCCGAGACGCTGCTGCTGAATTTTTTCCGGGGAACGGGAATTGACGGAATTGCGGGTATCCCCGTTCACCGGGACGGCACATCGATTGTCCGTCCGTTGCTTTTTGCTGCACGGCAGGAGATCGCCGCGTATGCCGGCGAAAGAAGATTGAGATTTCGCGAGGATTCTTCGAACCTGACCGACAAGTACAGCCGGAATTTCCTTCGAAGAAAAGTGATTCCGCTTCTTGAGAAGAGGGTCAACCCATCGCTTGTGAAGTCCCTTTCGAACTCATCGGCGATATTCAAAAGTTGTGCTGGGTATCTTCGAGAGCAAGTTCGAAGCGCGCGGCCGGCAATTGTTTCCGAAAATAACGGAGAGACTGCTTTCCTGAAAGACAAACTACGGAAACAGCACCCATATTTGCAGCAAATGGTCGTGCATGATGTATTCCTTGAGAGAGGAATTGAGCCGTCGGCAGAGCGCATCGCCTCGATGCTTTCGCTTCTCGAAGCTGAAAAAGGCTCCCGTATTGATTGCGGAGACGGATGGAGAGCAGAAAACGAGTCGAATAATATACTTCTCTCCCGGCGCGGCCCGAACGCCGGTTTCTCGTATGTTTTGAAGAAGGAAGGGACGGTCGCGAACGATCTTTTTTTGCTTTCAGTAAAGAAATGTAGAAATATCCCCAATAAGTTAGGGGCTCATTCGTCTACAGAGTATGTTGACGCCGGCAAGGTGAAGTTTCCCCTTTATGTGCGCTCGTGGAAGGACGGCGACTTCTTTGTCCCGCTCGGCATGAAACACAGGAAAAAAGTGAGCGATTTTTTTGTTGATCTGAAAATTTCGCGGGCAGAAAAAAGGAGAATCCCGATCGTGGAATCCGAGGGAAATATTGTGTGGGTTGCGGGCTGCCGGATCGATGACCGTTTCAAAATTACGCGCGCATCAACCAAAGCGTACAAACTTTCGTTCCGCACGACATGAAGAAGAAAATTTCCGTCAACAACGAGCCGTTTGAGCTTTACATCAGCGAGAAGAAAATTCACGAACGTGTAAAACAGCTCGGCAAAAAACTGAACAATGACTACGACGGCAAGACCCCGATCTTTATCGGTGTTCTGAACGGCTCGTTCATTTTTTTTGCGGACCTGATTCGCGAGATCACGATCGATTGCGAAGTCGATTTTTTTAAGTTGTCGAGTTACGGCGATGCGAAGATTTCATCCGGCGAAGTGCGGTTATTGAAAGACCTGAATTGCGAAGTGACGGGCCGTAACATCGTTATCGTCGAGGATATTGTGGATTCTGGCCTGTCGATCGATTTTATCAAGAGGCTCATCCTTCAGCAGAACCCAAAGTCGTTTGCCGTTGTTACTTTGTTGTATAAGAAGGATGCTGTAAAAATTCCGTTCCCGATCGAGTACATCGGCTTCAAGATCCCGAATGATTTTGTGATTGGCTACGGATTAGACTACGCGCAGAAAGTCCGAAACCTTCGCGCGGTGTACAGGCTTGGAAAATAATGTTGTCATTTTTAGAGAGGAGCACGTTGGCCATGGCTGACGAGAAACATCAACCTGAAGAAAAGAACGAAGGCGAGAATCAGAAGCCGAACGGCGCACAAAAACGCCGCCAGTTTTTGCCGCCCAAAGGAATGAAAGGAAGAAGCCAGAAGCCCATGATGCGCGGTGAAGACGATTTCAATTGGGGAAAAGTGCTGCGTGTTGTCCTTACGTGGTCGGCGATTATTATGGCCGTGTTTCTGGTAATGACAATTTTCAAGGGGCAGGAAGCGACAGAGTATGAGGTGACGTACACGCAGTATCAGGAGTTTCTGTCTGCCAATAAAATCGGACGGGCCGTCGTCAAGAAATCGAACCTTAACGATTTCGATTTTCACGGCACGCTCAACGAGCCGGAAGATATTACGTTGACCACGGGAAAAAAGGTCCGGGTAGAGAAGTTCACACTCACGCTTCCGTACACGAACATCGACGATGCGGTGATTGGAAACTGGACGGCCCATCACGTCAATTTTAACATTACGAAAGAAGACAACGTGTGGATCAACGCGCTTATCGGCGCGCTGCCATGGATTCTGCTTCTCGGCATCTGGTTGATCATTTTCCGCCGCATGCAGGGGGGAGGGACGAAAGGGATTTTTTCGTTCGGGAAGAGCCGGGCGAAAATGCTGAGCGAGGGTTCTATCCGCGTCACGTTTGCCGATGTTGCCGGCGCCGACGAGGCAAAAGCGGAGCTTCAGGAAATTATCGAATTCCTTAAAGAACCGGGCAAATTCCAGAAATTAGGGGGCAAAATTCCCCGCGGCGTATTGCTCCTCGGGCCCCCGGGAACGGGGAAAACGCTTCTTGCACGAGCGGTCGCAGGCGAAGCGGGCGTTCCGTTCTTTTCCATCAGCGGTGCGGACTTTGTCGAGATGTTCGTGGGGGTCGGCGCGAGCCGTGTCCGGGATCTTTTTGAACAGGGGAAGAAAAGCGCCCCCTGTATTATTTTTATCGACGAGATCGATGCCGTCGGCCGCCATCGCGGTGCAGGCTTGGGCGGCGGGCATGATGAGAGGGAACAGACGTTAAATCAATTGCTCGTTGAAATGGACGGCTTTGAACAAAACATCGGTGTCATCCTGATTGCGGCGACAAATAGGCCCGACGTCCTCGACCCGGCGTTGCTGCGCCCCGGCAGGTTCGACCGGCAGGTTGTTGTCGATCGGCCCGATGTGCGCGGACGGGAAGGAATTTTGAAGGTCCATACGCGCAATATTCCGCTCGGAGAGGATGTCAAGCTCGACGTGTTGGCGAAAGGAACGCCCGGTCTTTCCGGCGCTGACCTCGCAAACCTTGTGAACGAGGCGGCACTCCTTGCCGCCCGGCAAAATCAAAAAGAAGTTGCAATGCATCATTTTGAGGAATCGAAAGACAAAGTGATGATGGGAATGGAACGGAAGAGCCTTATCATTTCAGACCGTGAAAAGCGAGTGACATCATACCATGAATCGGGTCATGTCCTTGTCGCGAAAATGCTTCCGGAAGCCGACCCGGTGCACAAAGTAACAATCATTCCGCGCGGACGCGCCCTCGGCGTAACGACGTACCTGCCGATGGACGAGAAGCATACATATTCCAAACAGTATCTCGAGGCGATGATCACATACGCTTTCGGAGGGCGCGCTGCGGAAAAACTGATTTTCAACGAGTTGACGACCGGCGCGGGAAACGATATTGAGCGGGCGTCGCAGCTTGCGCGAAAGATGGTGTGCGAGTGGGGAATGAGCGAGAAGCTCGGCCCGCTGACCTACGGCGCCAAGGAAGAAGAAATCTTTCTCGGCAGAGAAGTGACGAAACACCGCGACTTCAGCGAAGACACGGCGAACGTTATCGACGATGAAGTGAAGAAGATCGTGTCATCGTGCATGAAACGTGCGGAGAAAATTCTTTCGGAAAATATCGACAAGCTGCACAACCTTTCCAATGCATTGCTGGAGCGTGAAATCCTTGACGGCGAAGAGATCGACAAGATTCTCCGCGGTGAAACGCTCCCGCCTCTTGAACGGAAGAACGGCAACGGCGAGAGTATAACGCCCGCCGGAGTAACAGTCGAGCCGGCCGGAACGGTTTCCACGGAACATCCTTCGAACGGTGCCCGTCAGGAAAACAAAAGCATCAAGACAAAGCTGCGGTCAAAAAAATAGGCATGATCGACCAGTGGAATATCGATTACAGAGCTGAGGTCATCAGAAAAAGCATCCATCTCTGTTCGCTGAGCATCCCGATTATTTATTATTTCATATCGCGCGAGCAGGCGTTGCTGCTGCTTGTGCCGATCACCCTGGCGTTTCTCTTCGTCGACCTCCTTCGTCATTTTCACTCGCCGACGGCGAAGATTTTTTACGGGACGTTCGGGTGGCTTTTGCGCACACACGAACATGACGGGAGAAGCAAGCGCTTGAACGGTGCAACGCACGTTCTCATCTCGGCAACACTGTGCGTTCTTGTGTTTCCCAAGCTTATTACGATTACCGCATTTGCCGTGCTTATTATTTCGGACTCCGCCGCGGCGCTTATCGGGCGGAGGTTCGGCAGAAAGAAATTTCTCAACAAGAGCGTTGAGGGGAGTGCCGCATTTTTCGTGTCGGCGCTCATCGTTATCGCCGCTACCCCGAAGATTTCCACCGGTGCCGGGGAATATTGTATCGCGGTCGTTGCTGCCGCCATCGGGACGGTCGTTGAAGCGTTGTCGGTCGGCATCGACGATAATTTGTCGATCCCGATTTCCATCGGCACCGTTATGTGGATATTGTATGACGTGTTTTATCCTTCACTCAACCTTCATGCGCAACATTTGGCAGGCCTGTAGATGGGAATGAAACTTAAACTTGGTGTTCCGAAAGGAAGCTTGCAGGAGACGACATTCAACCTCCTCTCGAAAGCTGGCTTCCACTTTTCCGTCAGCAGCCGTTCGTATTTTCCGTCGGTTGACGACGAAGAACTTGAAGCGATGCTCATCCGGGCCCAGGAACTTCCCCGCTACGTGGAAGACGGCGTGTTCGATGCGGCTCTTACCGGGTATGATTGGATCGTCGAAAGCGGCGCCGACGTTGTCAGCGTCTCCGATCTGGTCTACTCGAAACAGAGCATGCGCAAGGTGAAGTGGGTCCTCGCCGTCCACGAAAGTTCGACAGTGAAATCTGTCAAAGATTTGGAAGGAAAGCGCATCGCGACAGAAGTCGTCAGCATCACAAAAAATTATTTGGCGAGGAACAAGGTGAACGCGACGGTGGAATTTTCATGGGGGGCGACCGAGGTGAAGACCCCCGACCTCGTCGATGCGATCGTCGAGGTGACCGAAACCGGCAGCTCGCTTCGCGCCAACAAGCTTCGCATTGTGGACGTCGTGCTGGAGTCGAACACAAAATTGATCGCGAACAAGAAAAGCTGGGAAGATACATGGAAACGGGAGAAGATCGAGAGCCTTGCGATGCTGCTCCAGGGGGCAATCAATGCGGGGAGCAAAGTCGGGCTGAAAATGAACCTTCGCAAAAGCGACGTCGACAACGTGCTGAAGCTCATTCCGGCGCTTCGCAAGCCGACGCTTTCCCAGCTCGCAGACGACCAATGGATCGCGCTCGAAACGATTATCGATGAAGACGTTGTTCGCAAGATCATCCCGCAGCTGAAACGGGCAGGCGCCGAAGGCATCATCGAGTACCCGCTGAATAAAGTGATCTACTAATGTTGTCGGCGTTTGGGTGTAAGCTTTCTGAAGGGTTCCTCAAAATGACCCGCCGCCTTCATCCGGGTAGTGTCCTAATTCGTGAGAATATATTAACTCCTCCTATCGTGTCATTCTGAACGAGTCCCGCGGAAGCGGGACGAAGTGAAGAATCTATGACAATCCGGCACTGTAAATCTTCAATGCTTCAGTGTTGTGGATCCTTCGCTCCGCTCACGATGACAAGACAATGCAATTTTAATGTGACTCTTACTCAGAGTAGCACACTATTTTTCCCCGGCATTGTTTGCATTTGCCTGCCGCGCTCCGTACATTTCTCAAAATTTTTAAAGGATCCTTTGACTCAACTCACTATTCGTATCTCCCGGGTTCCATCGAACACATCGGATATTCCGCTTCCACAATACGCAACCGAGGGATCTGCCGGGATGGATCTGTGTGCAGCGGTTTCGAGCGACGTTTCGATTCAGCCTGGAGAGACCGTCCTTATACCGACGGGCTTTTCTATCGAGCTTCCTGCCGGGTATGAAGCGCAGGTTCGCCCGCGCAGCGGTTTAGCGGTCAAACATCAAGTGGGGATACTGAACTCGCCGGGAACGATCGATTCGGATTATCGCGGCGAAGTGAAGATCATCCTCACAAACTTCGGGAAAAATGTTTTTACGGTAAAAAAAGGGGACCGCATCGCCCAAATGGTTATCGGGAGTTATACGAAGATTTTGTGGAATGAAGTTGATTCGTTGAACGAAACGGCGCGCGGGGCCGGCGGCTTTGGCCACACCGGTACAAAGTGAAATGCTGCCGATAAATTCCTCCGTCTATGCCACGACAGAAAAAAAATAAAGAACATCCGAAGGAACCCGCATTGAGTTCATCCGGTGAAGTGAACAAGGTGGAGGCGATCGTTTTTTCCGCCGGTATTGTGCTCTTTTTGTTCCTTATTTATACGATTCGGGATATCGCATCGCCGTTCCTCGTTCTTGGAGCGATACTCTTTCTTTTGTATCCTCTTCGGTCGAAGGTCATGGCGCGAAATATCATGTGGCTTTCCGTCCTGCTGTTCTTTCTGTGGTTTATCTATTCGATAGTCGGAGTTCTTGCGCCGTTTGTCGCCGCCATGCTTTTTGCATACATCCTTCATCCGATGGTTACAAAAGCAGAGAGATGGGGTATTCCGCGTTGGGCAACTTCACTCGTTGTCATTCTCTGCGGCATTGCCGTTTTAACTGTGGTCGCCCTTCTCGTGCTGCCGATTGCGTTTGCCCAGTTTTCCGGAATTCTGGAGGCGGCGTCGATGATCACGAACGATTTTACGAATTGGATGTTCTCAAACCGGATGGAAGTATCATTGCGGAAGTACGGGATTTCCACGCAGCAGCTCCGCGAAATACTTACGACAAGTTTCGCGCCTCGGTTGGAAGTTATTATGAAGGGCTTGCTTGAAGGCACATTCGGATTGGTGAGCGGACTCTCGACCGTTGTCAGCCGCATCGTGAATATGGTAATCATACCATTCCTTTCATTTTACGTGCTGAAAGATTTTCCGATCATCAGGCACCGGGTGAGAATGCTTCTCCCCCGTTCGAAACGTGAACGCGCCAGCGAATACTACGCCAGCGTTGATGAATTGCTCGGCAGGTATATTCGCGGAGCGATCACTGTTGCAGGAATCAATGCGGTGCTTGTGACGTTCTTTTTTTCTGTCTTTGGCATTCAGTACCCTCTCGTTCTCGGGATCGTCGCAGGCGTCCTTGACTTGATTCCGTACTTCGGACTCATCATCATGCTTGTGCTCTCGGTCATCGTCGCATCGTTCAGTCCGTCATTGGTCGCCGGGCACATGATTCTCGCTGCGTCGACGATCGGCGCGCTCCATGTATTCGAAGCAGCAGTGCTTTCTCCGAAGATCATCGGTTCAAAAGTCGGGATTCACCCGGTGCTTCTCATTCTCTCATTGCTTGTCTTCTCGTTCTTTCTTGGCTTTATCGGATTGCTAATTGCGGTGCCGACAACCGCAATCATCATCATGCTTTTCCGGCAATGGGAGCAGAGAAAAAAGAGCCTTTCTCAATTCGCCCCGATCTTCGAAAACGAAATATTTCGCGAAAAAACTCGATGAAGGGAACACTATACCTTGTAGCAACCCCGATCGGCAATTTTGCCGACATGACTTTTCGTGCTGTTGAAATACTAAAGCAAGTCGATATTGTCGTGTATGAGGAGCGCAAAGAGGGGGGGCGATTGCTCCGTCATTTTGGCATCGAGAAGCCGGTGGAAAGCCTCAACGAGCACAATGAGGCTGCGGCAACGTTTATCATCCTCGACCATCTCGCCAAAGGAAAAAACATTGCCGTTGTCTCCGACTGCGGAACTCCGGTATTTTCCGACCCCGGCCAGCTTCTTGTCCGTAAAGCGATCGACGCCGGAATCAAGGTTGTTCCGATCCCTGGGGCATCGTCTCTTATGCCTGCCTTGACTGTCTCCGGGTTTTCCATCGACCAGTTTGTCTTCTATGGATGGCTGTCGCCCAAGCGGCCGCGTCGCATAGCGGAGCTTCAACAATTAAAACGTGAACGGCGCACGATTGTGTTGATGGATACACCGTACCGGCTTCTTGCACTTCTTAAGGACATCAGCGAAACTTTCGGCTCTTCTCGCCGCCTCTGCGTTGCCTTCGACCTCACGCTCCCCGATGAAGAGATTTTCCACGGCACAGGGCCGCTATTACTCGACAAACTGACAAAACTTGACAAGAAAGGGGAGTTTGTCGTTGTTATTGAGAGCAGTGGTCAGTTGTAAGTTTTACGTTGTATGTCATAAGTTATAAGTTAAAAGTTGTGAGCAAAATGGTGTAACTAATCTCGTGATTATCGAAAACACACAAAACGTAGAACGTATAACTTAGAACTTAGAACTTACAACTTACAACTTACAACTTACAACTTACAACTTACAACTTACAACTTAGAACTCCCTTTGCGCTTCCCTCCGAATTTGCCTATATTGCCAGCAGAATGAAACAGCTTCCAGCACAAAAATTACAGGCGCCCGAAGTCTACGGCGATTTTTGGTTCAATTCCGATCCTCTGACTATCCATGCCATGCAAGGCCAGGTCATTCTCCTTTGTTTCTGGGATTACACGTCGGAGAGTTCGCTTCACACAATGAGTCTTGTAGAAGAATGGGATCGGCGGTACAAGGAAATGGGCCTGGTCGTTATCGGCATCCACTCTCCCGAGTTCTCCTTTGCGCGAGATCCGAAGTTTGTTGAAAACTCGCTTCAGCGGTTCGGCTTCCATTTTCCCATAGCAACGGACAATACCTCGATGATGCGCGATGCGTACCGGGTGCAGGAATTGCCGACGCTGTTTCTCCTTGAGCGAGACGGCAGTATTTACTTGACCCATTCCGGCGAAGGGGGATACGAGCGGACCGAGAGGGCTGTCCAGTCACTCCTGCGCGAAGCGGGTTTTCATGGAGAGCTTCCGATGCTGATCGGGGTATCGCACGCTGATGATTTTGTCCGATCCTCGTTTGAGCGAGCCACGCCTACAATCCGAACAGGCTATCTCCACGGGTCGCTTGGCAATGTTGAGGGATACAGCCCGGAACTTCCTGCGGATTATGCTGACGCGCAAGTGTACATAGAAGGAAAATTCTATGCACAGGGAAACTGGTTTGCAAAGAGTGAGGCTTTTGAATACGAAGGCGACGCGAAGGATGGCTACATCGCGCTCCGCTACGCAGGGAATAATGTCAACGTCGTCTTGTCCGCGAAGAAGGAAGGCGCAATTGTCCTCGTCCTTCAAAACGACAAAGCGTTGACGGCGCAGGAATCCGGCGATGATATCACGACGGATGAACACGGCAATACTTTTGTTGTCGTTAACGAACCGAAACTGTTTCATATCGTTAAGAACAAGGATTTCGGCGATCGCACAATCAAATTGATTCCGAAGGATGAAGGGACGACGTTTTACTCGTTCACATTTGACGCGAATCCGGCCTCGATGCTGCATGGCATAGGAAATCAATTCTTCCGCAATAACTGACCCGCCTCGCGCGTTATGAAAACGCGAATCACAGAATTATTTCATATTGAAGTTCCAATCGTACAAGCAGGAATGGTCTGGGTCTCCGGCTGGAAGCTGGCGGCGGGAGTGTCGAACTCGGGGGCGCTTGGGTTAATTGGTTCGGGTTCAATGTCTCCCGGCCTGTTACGCGAACACATCCTGAAGGCGAAAGGGGCGACGAATAATCCCTTCGGCGTAAACATTCCGCTCCTGCGCGGGGACGCAAACGACTTGATTGAAGCTGTCATCGACCAGAAAATAAAGATCATCTTTACGTCCGCCGGGCATCCTTCAAAATATATTGATAAACTAAAATCGAACGGATGCATCGTTGTGCATGTCGTGGCGTCCGTCAAACACGCCGTCAAAGCCGAAGAAGCGGGAGTCGATGCGGTCGTTGCCGAGGGTTTTGAAGCGGGCGGGCATAACGGCATTGATGAGATTACGACGCTCGCGCTCGTTCCGCAAATCGCGGATGCTGTTTCCGTTCCGGTGATTGCGGCTGGGGGGATTGCTGATGGACGGCAAATGTTGGCTGCGATGGTGCTTGGAGCGGAGGGCGTTCAAATGGGAACCCGCTTTGCCGCCACAGTCGAATCCTCTGCTCATGACCGTTACAAACAATCAATAGTCGAAGCGAAAGACCGCGATACAATTCTTACGTTGAAGAAAATCACTCCGGTTCGGCTTGTAAAAAACCCCTTCGCTTTGCGTGCTCAAAAGGAAGAGTCTTCGGGAAAATCAAAGGAAGAATTGCTTGAATTCCTGGGCAGCGGCCGAGAACGAAAAGGAATTTTCGAGGGGAATTGGGAAGAGGGGGAATTCGAGATGGGACAAAGTTCCGGCCTCGTAAAAGAAATTCTTCCCGCCGCGGAAGTAGTTCGAAGGACGATAAGAGAATTTGAAGATGCCAAAAGCAAAATGCTAAAAGCATGATCTAGGTGAGCGCAGGGCTAAGAGGAAATTAGCTGTTTTTAAGTGTTGGCCGTTAGCTTTTAGGAAACTGGTTTGCGATTCGCTGATTTCTTTTGTACATTATTGTTGTGGCGATTTGAATCGACAGCTTGCAGCCACGCAGCATGAATAGCTAAAGCGTCGGTCAATAAGTTTACATCTATTGTACCCCGACGCGACCGTGTTGGGGTTTTTTGTTTTTTGGGGATCGTTTTAAGTTGTAAGTATTACGTTTTAAGTTCTAAGTTTCATATTCCAAGGGGGTATTAAAATGCAGGATTTTCGGAAGCTCAATGTTTGGGAAAAGGCGCACGCATTGACGTTAGACATATATCTTACTTCGAGGAAATTTCCGAAAGATGAACTATTCGCATTGACAAACCAATTGAGAAGAGCATCTTCTTCGATTGGTGCCAATATCGCAGAGGGTTGCGGGCGAATGTCGCAAAAGGAGTTTCATCACTTTCTCTCGATCGCCATTGGCTCTGCAAGTGAAGTTGAATACTTTCTAATTCTCGCAAAAGACTTAAACTATTTTTTACAAATCGATTACGAGAAGTTAAACGAGCAGGTAAACGAAGTCAAGCGAAAGTTGATCTCATTGCTGAAAAAAGTTGGTAAGCTGTAACCGTATAACATAAAACGCATCACGGGCAATGAAAAGCGTGAAACGTATAACGTATAACGAAAAACGTACAATATTGTACCGGCACTCTCACGAATGAAATCCTTCACTCAACTGCTGCAAGAAAAAATCATCGTCTTCGACGGCGCTATGGGAACGAATATTCAGGCGCAAAACCTGAATGCCGATGATTTCGGCGGCGAGCAGTTCAACGGCTGCAATGAATACCTTGTTGTTACAAAACCGCCTGCGGTCGAAAAAGTCCATGCAGATTTTCTTTCCGCCGGAGTCGATGTTATTGAAACCGACTCATTCGGTTCCGCTTCGATCGTTCTAGTGGAATACGATCTTCACGCACGCGCGCAGGAGCTGAACTTTAAAGCTGCCGCGCTGGCAAAGAAGGTTGCGCAGCAGTTTTCAACGCCGTCTCACCCGCGGTTTGTTGCCGGTTCGATGGGCCCGACGACGAAGCTGCCTTCACTCGGACACATCACGTTCGCCGAAATGAGCAAAGCTTATTATGAGCAGACTGCCGGGCTTGTTGAAGGAGGCGCCGACCTTCTGATCGTAGAGACATGTCAGGATCTGCTGCAGACTAAATCGGCGCTCGCGGCGATCTTTAAGTACTTTGCGGATAAAAAAAATCGGGTGCCGGTCATCGCCTCAATCACGATTGAAACCATGGGCACGATGTTGATGGGGACGGAAATCGGAGCTGCCCTCACCGCGCTCGAGCCGTTCGACATCGATGTTATCGGCCTGAATTGCGCCACCGGGCCCAAAGAGATGTCGGACAACATTCGCTATCTCTGTTCTGCGTCGCCGTTTCCGGTTTCATGTATCCCGAATGCTGGTCTCCCGGAGAATATCGGCGGGCATGCCCACTACCATCTCACGCCGGAGGAATTTGCGCAATATCTCGGCCACTTCGTCAGGGATTTGGGCGTCAGCGTTGTCGGTGGATGCTGCGGCACACGTCCCGATCATCTCAAACAACTCGTTGCAGCCGTCGGGAATCTTTCCCCGAAGAAAAGGTCGGTGGATTTTATTCCGTCGTCTTCAAGCTTGTATATCAGCGCACCCCTGCACATCGACCCGCCTCCCGTCATCGTCGGCGAGCGGACAAATGCGAACGGGTCGAAGAAATTCAAAGAGCTGCTCCAGTCGGAAGATTATGATTCGATGGTCAATATGGCGAAGGAGCAGACGAAAGAAGGCGCCCATGTTCTTGACCTTTGCGTGGCGTACGTGGGTCGCGATGAAGTGCGTGATATGAAGGAAGCAGCATTTCGTTTTAACACGCAAGTGACGCTCCCCATTATGATCGACTCGACCGAGGCTCCGGTCATAGAGCAAGCGCTGCAGCTTTTTGCGGGGAAATGTATCGTCAATTCCATCAACATGGAGGACGGCGAAGAGCGGATCAATAAAATTGTACCGATGTGTAAAAAATACGGCGCTGCGGTGGTCGCCCTCACGATTGATGAAAAGGGGATGGCAAAGACTGCGCAGGCCAAACTCGAAGTCGCCAAGCGAATGCACGACTTATCGGTCGGCAAGTTCGGCATGAGGCCGAACGATCTTATTTTTGACACGCTCACGTTCACGCTCGGCAGCGGCGATGAAGAATTCCGCAAAGCAGGCATCGAAACCATCGAGGGAATCCGGCTGATTAAAAAAGAATTTCCGGAGGCGAAAACTCTTCTTGGCGTCAGTAATATCTCTTTCGGATTGGCCCCCCATATCCGACATGTGCTCAATTCCGTGTTTCTCCATTATGCGATCGAGGCCGGGCTCGACATGGCGATCGTGAACGCCCAAAAGATCATGCCTCTTTTCAAGATTGAAGAAAAGGGGAGGGATCTATGCCGCCAGGTCGTTTTCGATGAACGAAAGTGGGATGGCGAGAAGTGCGTGTTCGACCCGCTGACTGAGTTAATGGCCTATTATGCGGATAAGAAAGGGGAAGCCAAAAGAGAAAAGAAGTCTCTCGGCTCGACGATCGAAGAAGTTTTGAAGAACCGAATTGTGGATGGTGACAAACAAAATCTTCAAACGGATTTGGATGAAGCCTTGAAGCGCCATTCTGCTCTGGATATTATCAACAATATTCTGCTCGATGGGATGAAAGTTGTCGGCGACCTTTTCGGGCGCGGTGAAATGCAGTTGCCGTTCGTCCTTCAGTCCGCAGAGGTGATGAAGGCTTCTGTCACATACCTTGAACAGTTTATGGAGAAATCCGAAAGCACAAGCAAAGGTTCGATGGTACTTGCAACGGTGAAGGGCGACGTTCACGATATCGGAAAAAATCTGGTGGATATCATTCTCACCAACAACGGCTATAAAGTGTACAACCTGGGGATCAAGCAGCCGGTTGAGAACATCATGCGCGCGTACGAGGATTACAAAGCCGATGCGATCGGTATGAGCGGACTTCTCGTGAAATCGACTCTTGTGATGAAAGAAAATCTTGAAGTGCTGAATGAACGGGGTTTGACACCGCCTATTGTTCTCGGCGGCGCTGCATTGACGCGCCGTTACGTCGAACAGGATTTGCGCGGACGGTACCGCGGCCTGGTCGTCTACGCAAACGACGCATTTGACGGCCTGCATTTTATGGAACAATTAAAAACAAAGGGCATTTCGAGTTTCCAAACGGCGGAGACTTTACAGCCGGCAATTGAGGAGGAGTCCGAAGAAACACTGACGGGTTCTGAAGCAAAAATTGCGTTGATACTGAAGAAGGATACAGAGGCGGGAAGAATGATTTGGGCAAAAAGAGATCCTGCTGATCTTCCGGCTTCAGGTCGTTCGAAAGTCTCTCCGAATGCAGCGATACCCGTTCCGCCGTTCTGGGGAACCCGCGTGGTTGAGAGCATTGAACTCGACAGCGTGTTTCCATACGTTAACGAAATCGCGCTCATCAAAGGACAATGGCAGGTTCGGAAAGGGAAAAAAACGGAATCGGAATACAAACAATTTCTTGTTGAAAATATTTATCCCGAGCTCGAAAGGCTGAAACAGCAATGCAAGGCGGAGAAATTGCTCGACCCAAAAGCGGTGTACGGATATTTTCCCTGCCAATCTGCCGGCGACGATTTGATCATTTACAACGAGAACCAGAAAACAGAACGCCTCCGTTTTACATTTCCCCGGCAAAATGGGGACAGGTATCTATGTCTGTCGGATTATTTTGCATCGATCGATTCCGGCCGGATGGATGTTGTGGCATTTCATCTGGTGACAATGGGGGGGAGCGCGTCAAAACATTCTGCGCAGCTGTTCGCGTCGAATAACTATAAAGAATATCTTTATTTTCACGGACTGAGCGTAGAATCCGCGGAAGCGCTTGCCGAGTTATGGCACAAAAAGATACGGGAAGAATTGGGTATTGCGGGGGGCGATTCGCCGGATATCAAACGGCTGTTCAGCCAAGGATACCAAGGCTCTCGGTACAGTTTCGGCTATCCTGCATGTCCGAACCTTGAAGATTCAGCGAAGCTCTTCGAGTTATTGCAGCCGGAACGAATCGGCGTGAAGCTCTCGGAGGAATTTATGATTGAGCCTGAACAATCGACGGATGCGATCATCGTTCATCATCCGGAAGCGAAGTACTTTAACATAAAATAAACCGCTC
>CAZXQG010000038.1:0-27890 GCA_964642725.1 uncultured Chitinophagaceae bacterium | reverse complement strand
AAAGTCTATTTGTGATGCGGGCTTCCATTGCAGGGGTAACTCTCAAGCTCGAATGGATCCGCATGAAGTTATAGTGAAAGAAGTGCAGGGCTGTTGCGGCTTTAAGATTCTCTAATTTCTTGCTAAACGCATTGGTTAAGCGTGTGAATCTTCTCATTTGCATACGGATTGTAAGGTTTTGACGTTCAATATGGCTCGTCGAAATTCTTTTTCGTTTGGGGTTTCCAATGAGGGGTTTTATTATTACCCTCACAATCTGAGCGGGGGAATATCTTTTTTCTCCCTTGCTGTCCTCCCGATACTCTTTATGGATTTGTCCATAGTCAACATCCTCCCCGAAAACAGAATCAACTGCATTGAAATATGGCTTGAAGGCATCCGTTGTTAGTTGGAACTTGTTTGTGATTCTGTATTGAAGGTCTTTCATAATGGAAATGGAATTGATCTCATTCCGCTTCCCCACTAAGAACGTAGGCACGAGCTTAGTCTCTGAATCCATAGCGACAAATACGTATTGATCGCCTAAATCTTCACTTTCAAACGGCTTTAATTGCTTTTGCTTTTTGCCTACATACGTCCAAATTTCATCGACCTGTACGAAATTAGATTGAATGTTCACCATTTCACGGTCGAGAATATCTTGAGCACGGTAGCCAGCCTCAACGAGTAACCGCATAACGGTTTTCTTGTTTACGCCGGTAAGTCTAACGGTAGCACGGATTGAAACGCCTTCGATGAGGGAATTGAGTACGAGGGCTTGTTTTTCGATGGGTAAACGGTTCATTGTGAGCCTCTTGACTTTTAGCCCGCAATGAACGTATATTGAAGTAGGTCGTTTGCTCGTTCAAGCGGGCAAGTGATTGATTTGAGGCTGTAGAGTGTTAGCGCACTTTGCAGCCTTTTTATTTACTTTTGCCTATCCTTCCAGCGTTCTATTTCTTCTCTGCTTATTAGCGTAAGTGTTTTAAACTTACACGCGAGCATCTTTCCCCACGTTAAATAGTTTCTTATCGCTGTGGGTTTTATTCCTAATATTGTCGCCGCTTCATCTACCGTGAAGTAGTGAGAGGCATCGGCTGTTTGTATTACTTTCGTCTTTATCATACCACAATATACTTGATACTTATGTAATTGTCAAGTTAAATTTTAAGTATTTTTAGTGTCCTGAGAAGTCCTGACATTCCCCTTGATTAAAGGCACTAATTCTGCGATTTTTAGGGCATGGAAGAAAAGATCGCTCTAAAAATAATCAAGGTTCTTTCAGGGAAAACTTTCTACGAGGCAGAGCAAATACTCATATTCGTTGAAAGGATTCTTAAAGAGAAGTCGGTCGTTAGATAATTCCTATTTCTTCTTTAGCTCATCGACGATTTCTTTTTTTAATAGGTTTATCGTGTCGCAAATATTTTTTGACACGGAAAACATGGCTGTGTGAATATCCATAAGTCGGGTTCCAATAGCTTGAATCGCACCGGCCTCACTATTAATCTGGAAAAGACCAACAAGATGATTACACGCCACGCATCGAATTTCGTGGAAGTGAGGAAATTTTGGATTGTTTGGAACTGGACTAAAAACGCTATGTTTCAACATTGCATGAACACAGTCAGCCATAAATCCTCCAATGGTTTAATGATGGGAAAGTTTAGAGGTGGGAATCCCCCGCCCCAATTCAAAGCTAACGAAACGCAGTTCTAATATCAATTCCCATGCCACAGGCACACATTTAGAGCATTGAACGATGAACCAAGAATCCAAAGTAGCCCACTACCTAACATTTGGTAGTGCCTGAATTTGGGTATGAGTATCTCAAAGACCTACAATACGGTCATCCTGATCCCGACGAAGTGATGCCTTTGGCAAAAGCGTCGGGATCCTCAGAATGACATGACTCAAAGATTGTGACATGTACACTCAAATTAGGACGCTACCTAACATTTGAACAAGATTTCTCCTGCACAAGTGCCACTACCGATGCAGAAACTGTTGGGAGGTTGCAAATGCAGTGTCAAGTAACCAAATAATATCCGCCAACCGTTGAAAAACTCTACAATGATCGACGAATCGAGTTCCAACCGGGGATAAAGATTCTCTTAAAATGCGATAAACCAAAAATGGCCAAACGTGCGGGGATGTCATAATTCATCTCGTTTCCAAAATCTCCCACTGCGGTGGGACGGGCTGCTTGGGAACAAGATGAAAAAGATATGTGAAGAATTTTCATTGCCACTACACCTTTCAATTTAATCGTTTAAAATTAGCGACATTAATATATCCGAAACGTTCGAAGTAGACAGTGTTGCTGCTCTTCGCCCACTCAAAAAATAGATCGTGCGGCTGGATAATGTCCCCCGTGAATGTCAACTTGTAATTTTTGTTTCTTTCTCTATTAAAGAGAAAAAGCGTTGAATAATTATAGCCCAATGCGCCGCCAACTGTTTGCTCTACTTCATAAAGAAAGTATTTTCCGTCCGGCGACCATTTTAACCCTGCGTTTAGTCCTCCGGTTGTGTATATAGGGTAATAATATACCACCCCTTCAGATTTTAAATCGCTTATTGCAATCTCCAGCCCATTATATCCTACCGAAGAATCGCTTGCTGTAACGAAAGCAAATTTTGAAATGGTTGTATTTTTCGTTATGAACCTTGTATAAATAAACATCGTATCCTGAATAACGACCTTATTTGAAAGATTGAGCAAGGTGATGTATTCAGCAGCTTTGTTAGATGAATGGAATGCGATTTCATTTTGATTGTATGACCATTGGAAGCAACTTCCGTTATTACCGTAAACAGAAAATTGGTACGTTTGATAGCTATATATTTCCTTTCCATTCGACAGATTCACTATTTTCAAAAAAGTAGCAGTGTCAAGAGTTGCATTTTGCAACAACGCAACATATTGGCCATCGGGCGACCAATCCCAAATCGGCGTACCTACCGATCCGAAATTTCTGATCTCTTGTATCAATTCGTCTCCAACAAATTCATTAAAGACAAGTTGCGTTGCCCCTCCACCGGAAGCAGGAACGCTATACAGAAGTCCCTGGTCATACACTCCCGGCGTCGTTCGTATGAATCCGATACTTTGTCCGTCCGGATTCCATCGCGGCATCTCGTCTCCTCCGCCGGAAGTAAGCTGTTTTGCGTTTGCTCCGCTGGTATCCATTACGTAGATATTTCCTTGATAGGTAAAGGCAATTTGTTTCCCATTGGGAGAAACGGCAGGTTCGTTGCCTGGATATAATTGCCGTTCGGTGGTGATCAAAGTATCAACAGAGCTTGGAGGGACCACAGGTGACGGTTCTTTCTTGCAGGTGAGGGCACAAAAGCAGAAAATCACGAACACTACGAATGGCGTTGTTTTCATATGCAGAATTTGATTAAAGGATTGTAGGTGTTTAAGGAATGTAGCCCCGCCAACCCCATATAATAGTCGCAAAAAAAGAAATCGGTGTCAACAGCATATCCAAAGGTTTTTGCGCTGTTTATCAGGCTGAGTTTAAGTAAGCAATGTTCAATTCTCCTTTTGCAAAGAAGAGATTGTCCAAACCAGTTCGGGCAGAGGGCAGACCGAAAATGGGTGAAGAAATGTGATGTTCCATTTGCCGTTCTTATTTCCTCTTCGATGTACTGAACAGTAGAGCATCCTCCGGATCAACAAAACGTGCATAGCATCCAAATCCTCCGACGTTGTTTTCAATTTTTAACAGCAGCGTGTTCCAACCCTTCCGCAAGTTCGCGGTAACGGTGTCCTGGTCCGGAACCGCAGGCCTGATCTTGAGCAATCGATAGATCTCTTTCCCATTTAAGATTACTTTTATCCCATCATCGCTTCCGACAAGCAACGGGAGCGTCTGTTCTCGCGGTGAATAGACATAGCTCATCGCGTATCCGACAGTCAGGTCGGAAGGGTGAAACGTGCTCATGTTCAAAAATCCGGACTTCTGTGCTTTCGTCAGCTGCCAGTGAATTTCCTTTCCTTGCACCCCGCGATAAACCTTTTTCAAATTGATCTCCTGTTCTGGTGGAAAGAGCGTGTCAAGTCCGTACCGGCCACGCAGGGAGTCCTCCGGATTAGGAAACGGTCCGCAAACGTACCATGCCGGTATAAACGCATGGTACGGGTGCAAGGCAAAGGCATCCAGCCCGACTGCATATCCTGACGAACCCGGGTCCTTGCCGCTGACAACAAATCGAACCGCAATTTCCCCGTGAAGGGGGTGAATGTTTTTCAGAGAGACTTTCCCGCCGGGAATAATCGACTCGTTGTAGCCGCCGAAGCTCGCCGATGCGGCGCCTGCCGCAATGACGTCAACGTCGCCGTTCGAAGGACCTTTCGTAAAGTACACATCTACATCGTACCGCCCTTCATTCGCCGGCAGAAGCAGCGTGAAGCTGTCGCCTTTCTTCCGTGCATCTACCTTCAACTGTTTGAAGCCGCTCCAATCCGCACCGTATGCGGACATATCTTCTACGGAAGATGAAAGCTGAGTTCCTTGCGGCATCAACGACTCCGCCTCAAGCGCGCCGTTCGGCACCTGGACTCTGAGCGGTATGCGGAGTCCCGGAGAAAGCATCGCTGCGAACGGACGGTGCGGCTCCTTCTGATACCAATACGCCGTGCTGCTGTAGTCGGCGATCTCTTTATTCTGATCTCCATGTTCGATGAGCGCGCGGATCGATTTTGTGAACGGAATGCAGTCGAGGATGTGGAAGCGGTACGCGGCAATTCGCCCGAGCGAATCGTCTTTCAGAATTAATCCATGGTACGGTGCAGAATATTCTCCCCGGTTGAAATACCAGCCGCTGTTGAAATAGTCTTCGGTTCCTGTCCCCTTTACAGACGCCTGCTTTTCCCCGTCGACATAGATCATTTCATCACCTTCAAGAAAGCTAAGCCCGCCGTCATAACTCTGCATGCTCATGTTGATTCCTACAAGGTGGCCTTCTCCTACCGCTTCGAGCAGCGTGTAATAGTGCGAAGGGTCAGTTCGGATCTCGCGGCGCCATGTTGCGTGAAAATATGCAACCGTCGAGTCGAATGGCTGGGAAAGTTTGTGATAGTCGATGTGGTAATAAAATGATGGAATTGCCTGGCCGGTTTCGTTCGTCACCTCGACTCGCGCAGAGACGTTGAACGGCATGGGGAAATAGCAGTAGTACCCTCCGCTCGACATTCCGGTGAACTGTGTGATGTACTGTTTATATTGAAACCCCGTTCCGAAAAAGTCTCCGATGGGAACCTCAACCGACGGATCCTTTTCCCCGTCCCAATACATCCGGAGGACGATGTGCCGGAGAAAATATTTGTCGGACGATGAGATTGTCGTCCAGAACATCGTGATCATTCCGGGTCCCTGAATATCCGCCAGCGTTGCCGTGCTCCCCTCGGGAATGATGATGAAATCGTCATTGCCGCCCGTAGTGTCATTGCTCGAGATTTGCACCAGCTTTCCCTGCTTGAGAAACGGCAGGCGCGACGGGGACAGCAAGTTGTCGAGAACGGACTGTCCTGATGCAGCGGAGACAGTGAACAGACTGACGAGAAGTGCGCGCTTGAATTTCATCGCAATAATCTCCTGAGGTTGAATGAAAGATTTTCTTCTCACTTTAAGAAATTAATGAAATGAGACATCTGAAAAACTATATCTCGCCAGGCTGCTGGCAAAGCCATTCCTTACCGGGAAAAGGCGCGAAGACTCTGTCTTAATAGCAATTTGAGACTTCTGAAAAATTGCTTTTTCTGGTGGGACAAACATTCCTGTTTGTCATTTTTGATTCAAATCTAACAAATTCTGACGGACAAGAATGTCCGTCCCACCATTGTAACTGATTTTTCAGATGCCTCAATTTACAACTTTGCGTCTTTGCGCGAACCCCATTTTTGGGATTATTCAGAACCTCGGAATATTACTTCGACGCTCTTTCGTATGTCTTTCGCTGAAATGGAAATCTCCGTTGTACCGGTTTGCGGATTGCGGTGCCATGAATCTGTTTTCGCATCTTGCTTCAACATTTGGCCATCTACCTGAAATGCATGAGCTTCAGGAAAACCACGGAGCTGAAGTATGTACGCTCTCCGGCTTCCCTGCCCGGAATATCTCCCGGATGCCGCGCCGATTTTTATGTGATGTCCCGCCCGCTCATCGCCGGAACAGGAAATTGTCGTCCATGAATATTGCCCATGCAAATACTCAAGCGATAGTCCGTCATCTTCATACAGATTGAAACTCCCTGAATCCGGGCCAAATATTTGTATGATGAGCGTATCGAGCGGCCTCTCGCTGCTGCTGCGCATTCGCGGCTGCATCGGAATAATTGAACCCGCTTTGACAAAAAGAGGGATTTCATCCATCGCGTACTCTTCTTTTATTTCCCGTCCGCCCGAGTATTCTTTTCCATCGGAATATCGGAGCCATGTTCCGGGAGGGAGATATGTCGTTGCGAAATTGTTCGAATCCACTACCGGCGTCATCAGAAAATTATCACCAAAAAAATATTCGCCGGGATGGGAAAATGATTCCGGCATCTCCGGAGATACAAGGTAGAGCGGACGAACCAACGGAAGCCCGTCGTCGTACGCGATTCTTGAATATGTGTAAGTATAGGGAAGAAGCTGTTCGCGAAGATTGAAATATTTCTGTGCGACATCGATACCTGTCCGACCGTACATCCACGGCATGCGCAGATTTCCGTCGGCGGGATTTTCGTACGCACCGTGAAGCCGGAGAATAGGACTGAACGCGCCAAATTCCAACCACCGGCAATAAAGCCCGAGACTGAGCGTGTCGCCATGGAAACCTCCGATGTCATGTGAGACGTACGGAATCAACATGTTCCCTGCCCGGCCGGTGAACCCAACTTGATATGCCAGCATCGGCCACTCCGAGTACGTATCGCCGCTGTGAAAAGCCGGATACCGCTGGCTCCCCCAGCCGGCGTACCTGCTGAGAATCAGGCTTCTTTTCCCGGTGAGATTCTGGGTGAAATCATAATAGAGCTTGTTGGTCCAGAGCTGGCTGTTTAACCCATTGACGGGACATGGCCCGGTCCCGTCGATCCACCAGAAGTCGATTCCCTCTTTCATCGGCGGACCGTGGAGCGCGTTCATGAATGCATCGGCCTGCCGTTTGTCCGTCAGCGTGAATTCAAGCATACCCGGTGGAGGCGCGTCGCTGATCTCGACAGGAAGCGCGGTCAATCCTCCGTAATTCGACCAGGCATTAATTCTGAGGGTAAGCAGGTTTCGTTTTCCTTTTTGGAAAAAATCGGTGATGTCGGTGTACGTCATGGTATTATAATTCTGGTTGCCCGCCGAGATATGGTCGCCTACCATTTTCCCGTTGACAAAAAGGGCATATTGCGACGCCGATCCTCCGAAGATCACATATAGACGCTGAGCATTGTTCGCGGGCAGCTCGATCCATTTTCTGTACCATCCAAGGCCGATGTAATTCGGATATCCTTGTTCCTGCCACGGTTTTCCGCCGTCGAGAATGCGCCAACTGCTGTCGACAAAACTTGTAGAATACCACGAAGCAAGCATTCCGGTATCTGTCGGATCGGTACTGAATCTCCACTTCTCAGGGAATGCAAATGTGAATGTCGGCTTCACATTTCGCTCATCACCAAGCAGCCTCCGGGCCTCTTTGGCGTGGCTATCCTGATCTGAAAGCGCAGTCTCTCCCTGCGTTTTCGGATGATCGTTAACTGTGATATGGAGACCCGAGTCGTGACACCAACGGAGAAAGCCCGGCGCGTCGTCAAAGACCGGACTCCAGTCGTATCCTCCCTGCCATCCGAACTTATGCCATCCGAAATCCATCACGAGAACATCGAGCGGAAGACCTTCGGAGCGAAATCTGGCGATCTCTTCTTTTAGATCGTTAGAGGTAAAATGATATTTCGTCGTCATATCGGACCCGGGAAGATATTCATAATTGAGATCCGTTATCCATATGCCGAGGCCGTACCGGGGGATCATAGGTATCTTTCCGCACAACAGTGAGAACTCTTTCAACGCATGGCGATAGTCATGGCCATAGGCGATGAAGTACCAGTCCTGATTTCCTTCGTCCGCCCGGGGTGCAATCCATTCTGACTTCGGGTCTAAAATCGGGCTCCGGCTGTCGTCAAGAACGAAATACCCGCTTCGGCTCAGAATTCCTTTTTGCAACGGGGGCAGCCTGTTCCCATTCACTCCGTCGAGCGTAGTAATTCCGCCAAGGTTGAGTGAATCAACGTCGCCGGGCGACCAGTTTCCCGTCTCCCCATTAAAATTCCAGGAGACGGCAAGATTTTCCGGCGTGAATTTTCCCGTCATCGCTTTGTACCGTACCGTTACGGATACGGAGGAAATGATCACCCAGCCCAGTTCTTGTTTGATTGTTATCGGCACCGGAGCCGGCTGCCGGAATTTCACCACGACCGTCGATTCATCGACGAATTGTGAAGTCGGGGAGAATTGAAGACGAACCATTGTCGGCGAGATGAATTTAAATCGCGCTTGATTAACTGTGACGGATCCGTCCGGAGAACGATTCGAATCGAACGCAAGAAGATCGCAACGGACGAAAGGCAAGGCGAGAAAAGTGACTATCGTAAAAATAGAAGCGCGTGATTTCAATTGAATGTAATCCCTATAGATTTGTAGAGCCAATGTAAAAAGACATTGACTGAACCGGCTCCGAACATATTTTCGCAACCGCACGTTGACGAAATACTCCTTACTTCTCCGGAGTCACTGCATTCATCGGATAGTATTCATAATTGTGTATCTTCGATGCAGGATCGTTTTCCACAAGGCCGATAATTTGTTCTTCGCTGTCTACCGCAAGAATGCCGATTCCGTACGTCCCCTTTGGGTCATAGACCGGACCGAAAACAAGCATAATGCCTTTGCTCATATACTCTTTCCAATAGGCAATATGCTGCTGCACGATCTTTTTTTCCTCCTCCGTCATCGTTTTGGCAAAATCAGGCCGGCGGGGAAGAAGTTTCAGCATGAAGTATTTTTTATTCATAATTTATTTTTTTAGAGATGTATGACATAAGAAATGTGATGATGCAGAGAGCAATGAACTACGGGAGAAAAAATCATGCATCGGCCGGCCCTGATTCCGCATTTTTTTTAATCAAAATGGGGGAGCTTGGCGGTTGGTATGTGTCAACGAAATGAAGCGGACGTATCAATCGGGCAGTTCCCCCGACCTTGATGACAGTATGTGAACGAATGTAGCGGGAATCATCGGGAGAATCAAGAAAAAAAGAATAGTGTGAGACTTCTGAATAATCAGGAAAGCTTGCCTCGCGCAAAGTATATTAAAAATGAAGCTTATGCGTCTTCGCGTGATACTATTTTTCAGATGTTTCAATGTCTTAATTCAGCAAACTCGCTAAGATGCAAAAAGAATGGATATGCTTCCCTTGCGGCTTAGCGTCTCTGCGTGATATCTTCATCTCTCAGTAAAAAGTCTTTTGAACTTTGTTTTAATCAAGACATTGCCGGGTTGATTAATTAATTCCTTTTCAATATATTAGAAGTAATGCCAATTCATTTCCACCGAACACTCTCATTTCTGTTTCTGCTCGTTTATTCAACAAGCCTGATGCTTGTTGTACTGCCTCACGGCGACGCCGACTCGGCGTTCGGTTCGGGGAAAACAAGCCTCTCTACGCATGCGGATGCTGCAAACTGCAAGCACATCGACGCTTCTCACGCGGAAACTTGTTCAATCTGCTCATTCTTTGCCGGCAGAGCACTTTTCGTTTCTTCGCCTTTCACCTTGGAGAATTCCACTGAAGAAGCGTTTATTCAGCCTTTGATTTTCTCCCCATCGCATTCCTTTCTCCTGTTAACGTCGTTCTCCCGGCGCGCTCCCCCCGCCCTTCGTACAATTGCGTAACTGACTTCCGGAAAAATTCCGGCGTCACTTAACCAATGTATGGATGGCTCTGTGAAAAAATTTTCTCTCGTCATTTTTATTTCGCTATATATCCCGCTTGCTCTCTTTGCGCAGCGCGACACTACCGCCGTCGATTCGGTGTTGATCAAACAGCTCGAGCAGCAGTTGCTGCCGGCCGCTCCGCCGCCGGCCCCGCCAGCGGCAGCGCGCAGCGCACCGACGACAAATCCCGACATGAGCGCGATCGGTGATTTCCGCTCATTGTACACAAGCGAAGGAAAGCGAAACGTTGAGTTTTACTTTAACCAGCTGGAAGTGCAAATGACGTCGGTTGTCGACCCGTATGCGCGCGCAAATTTTCTTTTCTCCTTCGGCAAAGATTCGCTGAACGGAAATTTCAGCGCAGACCTCGAAGAAGCGACGCTCACGTCGCTCGACCTTCCCTACAGCCTTGAGGTAACGCTTGGAAAGTTTAAGCCTCATTTCACAAAAGTGAATACACTGCATCCCCATGCGTTCAGCTTTGTCGAATTTCCCTCGATGCTGACGCGTTACTTCTCGGACGAAGGACTTTTTATGGAAGGAGTTTCGGCGAGCTGGCTCGTCCCGAATCCGTCGGATTTCTATCAGGAGCTCGACGTCGAGATTGGGCGGAGCGAAACGAACAATACGCTCGCCCAGGGAAACGCGAACAAGCTCACCTGCGTCGGACATCTCAAGAACTTCTTCGAACTTACGGACAACGCGACGCTCGAGTTCGGTCTTTCCGGGCTTTCAGGGGTCAACAGTTGGCAATCCCCCACAACTCTGGGAGGAGTTGATATAACATATAAATGGAAGCCGGTGCAGTTCAATACATTCCAATCGTTCACATGGCAGACAGAAGCCATCGTCTGCAAAACGTCGACACCTGCCGCTGCGAATGTCCAGACGTACGGAGCGTACAGTTTTGTTGAGTATCAAATAGAGAAAAGGACCTTTCTCGGCGCCCAGTATGACTATTCCGCGCTGCCCGGCAGCAAAAGCAATGAGGACCGCGTCTCGTCGTTGTTGATACGCTTCCAGCCGACTGAATTTCAGATTCTAGCGCTGGAATTTCAACATGACAACCGCAGTTACACCGCCGACGCTAACCAGGTTATCCTGCGGGCAATTTTTGTTATCGGAAGCCATGGAGCGCACGCATATTAATTATCGAGGCATCATTAATTTTTTGGAGAGCATTACATAATGAAAAATTCAAGATTAACAATTGCAGTTTTCATCCTGTTGAGCGTGTCGCTGTTTTCAATGGCAACAAGCCAAATAAGGGTCGTAACGACGCTTACCGATTTGAAAAGCATCACCGAATTTATCGGCGGCGACCGCGTTGAAGTCTTCGCGATTGCAACGGGCTACCAAAACCCTCACTTTGTCGACCCGAAGCCGAGTTATATTCTGAAACTCGCGCATGCCGACATGTTCGTTACCGTCGGGCTCGATCTGGAGACCGGCTGGGTTCCGCCGCTGTTGAACAGCGCGCGCAATGCAAAGATTCAAAAAGGCGGGGACGGATACGTGGATGCTTCGGTCAATGTTCCGCTCCTTCAAGTCCCGACAAGCCTCAACCGAGGAGAAGGCGACATCCACATTTTCGGCAACCCGCATTACTGGCTTGACCCTGCAAACGGAAAATTTATCGCGCAAAATATCTATAACGGCCTTGTCCGTCTCGACCCGGAACATCGCGATGTATTTACGGCAAACCTGCAACACTTTGACGAAACGATAGATGCAAAGATCAAAGAGTGGACGGCCAAAGCCAGCGTCTTCAAAAATATGAAAGTGATCGTCTACCACAATGAATGGCCCTATTTCGAGCAGAGGTTCGGCATCGTCATTGCCGACTACCTCGAACCGAAGCCCGGCATTCCTCCAACGCCGTCGCAGCTGGCCAAAGTGATCGGCGAGATGAAAAGGGAAAACATCAAGATCATCATCAATTCACCGTACTTTACTTCCGATGCGGCGGATCTTGTCGCACGCAATTCCGGGGGAAAAGTCGTTACGCTCGCAACATCCGTCGGTGCAAACGATAAAGTGAAAACGTATATCGACCTTTTCGATTACGATGTCGCTCTGCTCGTCGCGGCTGTTCAATAATCATATTTGACGATCAATAGAAGGAGAACACAATGTTTGATATGTTTACGCAGGATTTCATTTTCAATGCGTTGAAGGTGAGCGTCATCATGGGCCTGTTGCTGTCATATTTGGGCGTTCATGTTGTCGGACGGGGAATAGTCTTCGTCGATCTTGCCCTCGGGCAGATTTCTATGCTCGGCGTGGCCGTCGCAAATTATTTCGAGAAAGATCCGACGATCATTTCAATTATCTTTACGATGGTCGGCGCATTTCTTTTGTCCTTTATTAAGATCAAGGATAAACGGTTGAAGCAGGAGGCGATCATCGGAATTGTGTATGCCGTCGCTTCCGCCGTCACGGTTCTTTTCATCTCAAAAGCTCCGCACGGCGAATCCGATATTTCCGAAGTCCTTTTCGGCAGTGTTTTCACAGTGACCACTGCTCAGATCGTTGCGATGTCGGTTGTGTTCGGCATCATCGGAATTACTCATTTCATCTTCCGGAAAAAATTCTTCGAGCTGACTGAAAAATTTGAAAATCATGAGATTGAAGATATCGGCGTATTCAACCTCTGGAATTTCCTTTTTTATCTTTCCATCGGATTATCGATCGTGCTGGCCGTGAGGATTGCGGGAGTGATTCCGGTTTTCTCGTACCTTATCATTCCGCCGGTGTCTGCTATCCTTCTAACACGGAAGCGGTCAGCCGCCGTGATTGTCGCTCTTACTGTAAGCGTAATCGGAAGCTTTTTCGGACTTTACTTTTCAGCAAATTTTGATTTCCCGGCGGGATCGTCTGTCGTGGCAATTTTAGGGGGACTATTTCTGGTCGTGGTAATTATTCGCTCTATTAAAAGCGGCATCGGGGCAAAAAAAGGGAACTTTTGACCGGGTGCTTGTGTCTAAATCACTGAAGAGGGTTCCGGATCGTTCAAGCGATTTGCTGTTAACTACGGTTTTCGATATAGTGTTTTATTCCCAATGAACAAATTTACCGCCAACAAGTCGAAAATATTCTTCGCCATCTGTTGGCTCTTCGTCGCCGCGCTTTTTGCGGACGGAGCCAACCTCGACGACTTGATTCCGGGAACGATCGTCGTTCACTCGGACGAGGACAACGATTCACAAACCGATTCCCAATTATTGGCGCACGTTTCGAACGATGCGCCGGTTCGCTCGCATTCCCTTCCGCAGCATTCACATAACCAGGAAACTCCTCAGCCGACAACTCCTGTCCGGATTATTTACGACCAGGACAGCGATTCACTGGCAGCCAACCCTGTTTTGGCATCTGAAGCATTCGTCATGCTTCCGCCGGAAATTCAGGTTTCCATTGAATCCATCATACCGACGCATTCTCTTTATCTCCGCAACTGTACGTTGTTAATTTAACTCTCCATCCTCACACTCTCTGGCCGGGTAAGGAGCGCATTTCCAATCCCCCTTCTGGCCACTACTCCCAAATCGTGTCGCAGTATTTCCCCGCACGAAGAATTGCGCTTATTCTAAAATTCTTCGGACGGGTTCGTTTGGATACAACAATTGCGTTGAGTTCCTTTCATTGTTCACTTTACAATTGATGAAAACTCCCGCGCGGGTACCCGAACTCAACGCCTTCATTTGCATCATTAAACGCTTAAACATTCTATGATGAAATCACTCAAGTTCATTGGCTGTCTTCTCTTGGCCCTGCGGATGGTTTGCCACGCACAGGCATATGGCACCCGGACCGATACCGTTGCCATTACTCTGCAGCAGGCTGAAGGGCGCTTTTTAAAAAATAATCTGCAGCTCCTCGCAGCGCGGTTCAACATCGATGCCGTGAAGGCGTCGGTGTACCAGGCCGAGCTTTGGAGCAACCCAAATATTTCAATCGAACAAAACGCCTATAACAAGTTCACGAGGCGGTATTTCGACATATCGAAAACAGGAAACACGGAAGTTCAGCTGCAGCAGTTGATTCTTCTGGCAGGGAAACGCGACAAACAGATCCGCTTGGCTGAGATCAATTCACAGATCGCCGAAAACTCTTTTTACGATTTGCTTCGTGCACTGAAGTTTGAACTGCGAACGGATTTTTTTGACCTTTATTTTCTGCAGCAATCGCTCGCGTTTTACGATGAGACCATACCCAACGTGAGAAAGACTGTCGCGGCAACTGAAATCATCTACCAGAAACGCTCCATTCTCCTCTCCGAAGTTCTCCGGCTGAAGTCTCTTCTCTTCTCGCTCGAAAACGAGAGGCTGGGCTTGCTGAACAGAGTTTCAGAAATCGAACTTGGGATGGGTGTTCTCCTGCGCGACACATCGGGATCGGCTTCGTACTTTATTCCACAAGTCGACAATAGTGTGCTCGACAGCATTCGGGCCGACACACTTTCACTGCAAGAGGTTCTTGAAACGGCTCTGGATAAACGCCCGGACTATAAGAATGCTGAAACTCAGGTGCGATACGAAGAAGCAAACCTCTCTCTGCAAAAGGCAATGAGAATACCCGACCTCACTATCGGGGGAACATATTCGCGTGCGGGGAATTACATCCCTGATTATTATGCGCTCACTGTGTCGATCGATCTTCCGATTTTCAACAGGAATCAGGGAAATGTCAAGACATCCGAAAACACACTCGAAGCAGACAAACTTCTGCGCGAGTATTCCCGAAAGACACTTGAAAAGGAAATTGCTGCGGCATACAAGAAAGCTTCGGACACTGACAGTCTTTTCAAAGCGTTTGACAAAAAATTCACGGGGGAATACAAAACGCTGGTCGAGGGAATGGATTCAGAGTACCAAAAGAGAAATATCACCATCATTGAGTTCACAGATTTTTACGAGTCATACAGAACAAGCATGATGGAGATGAATCAGCTTCAGAACGACAGGATTGACGCTTTCGAAGGGCTGAATTATGCTGCAGGAACAAGCTTGATCAACCCGTAAATCAACTTTCGATTCAACCGATTTTCAAGGAACTACACTCATGAAAACAATAGCGATTGTCTTCAGAAATTTCATCCTCGCAGCCAGCACGCTCTTCGTGGCCCTGCCGAATACCGGATGCCAGGAAAAGAGCGACGCTAATTCGATCGCGAAGCATTCATCCACTAAGCCGGTCGTATCCGACGATGGGAAAACAATCCGTTTTCCGCATGAGACGGCCGGACTTCAGCAGATTCAAACGACGGAAGCGCGGGAAGGAACAGCATTGGTTTCCGTCATTGCTCCGGCACGCGTTGTCGCTACTATCTCGCCCGCCGCCACCCTGTCTAGGAATAGCATGCTTTTCGAGTCTCCCGACGTAACCACGTTGTATTCGCTGTACCGTCAAAGCAGCTCCAACGTTGATTTAACCTCGAAGAATCTTATCCGCGTCAAAGAGATGTTCAACAATCAGGGTGCTACCGCTCGCGACCTCAATCAGGCGGAAACCGACGCTGCGAATGCCCGTGCCTCAATGGGTGAGATGGAGGGGAGGCTGAGAGCTTATGGATTTAATCCTGCTGAACTCGAATCGGTCACAACACAAACCGCATGGCTGATGTCCGACGTTCCTGAAACCGAACTTCACAAGGTGCAAAAAGGGGAAGATGTGCAGATCGTGTTTTCCTCATTTCCCGATAAGAAACTTATCGGCAAAGCGGCTGCTATCGGCGATATCGTCGACCCCGTTACGCGAACGGTCAAAGTCCGCGTTACGCTCCAGAATCCGAGCGGACGGTTTCTTCCCGGAATGTTCGCGCGGGTGGATTTCAGCTACCCGCAGCGAGGCGTCATCCTTTTACCGCTCAACGCGATCGTGACCGTTAACGCAAACGACTACGCTTTCGTGCAGACCGCAAAAGGAGAATTCAACCGGCGCAAGGTGACAATTTCCAACGCGAACGAACTGAATGTCGTCGTGCTCAACGGCATTTCCGAGGGAGAAAAGGTAGTCACGAGCGGTTCCATGCTTCTCAAGGGAATCAGCTTTGGGTATTAACTTTATTTTCACGAAAGACACAAAAACACACGAAAAAAAGATTAAATAACGTTAGAAGACAGCAGCGTCTTAATTGGAACATAGTTCAAGGGACTTTTTACCGAGAAATGAAAATATCACGCTAAGACGCAAGGGAAATATATCCATTCTCTTTGCGTCTCGGCGACTGGCGAAGCATCTTCCAAAGGAATCCCTTTGGGACCCTCGGGATTTGCGTCAGCAAGCTTCACACCTATCCTAAAGACTTGGAATTCTATGATACGAAAACTACTCGCCTCTGCCCTTAATCAACGGCTTGCAACGCTTTCTCTGGTCGTCGCCATTATTGCAATCGGCGCATGGTCATGGCAGACATTAAAAAAGGAAGCGTATCCCGACATCGGAGATACTCAGGTAACCGTGATCACGTTGTTTCCGGGGCGTGCAGCCGAAGAAGTCGAACAGCAGGTTACGCTCCCAATTGAACGGGCTCTCAATGCGGTTCCAAACGTCATCAGCCGCCGCTCGAAAACTATTTTCGGACTTTCTGTTATCCAGCTGACATTCGAAGACGGTACTGATGACTATTTCGCTCGGCAGAGAGTTCTGGAAAAACTCAACGACGCCGTCCTCCCCGACGGCGTCAGTCCGTCGCTCGGACCGCTTACCGGACCGGTGGGAGAAATATTCCGCTATGTCATCGAAGCGGACGAAAGCCACACGCCGATGGAGCTGCGTACACTGCAGGATTGGGTCGTTACACCGCGGCTCCTTCAAGTTTCGGGAGTTGCAGATGTTGTAAACTTCGGCGGACTGGTAAAACAGTACCACGTTATCACATCGCCCGACCGGCTGCAGCGCTACAATCTTTCGGTGCAGAACGTGATCGATGCGATCACCGCAAACAACCTCAACACCGGCGGCAACATCATACAACGCGGGGGGCAAGGATTTGTCGTGCGGGGAATCGGCGCAATCCACACGATAGATGACATCAAGAATATTGTCGTCACCTCAGTCAACGGAGTTCCCGTTTTTATCCGCGACCTGGCGAGCGTAGAGGAATTTCCTCTTCCTCCGGCCGGAATCCTGGGATACACGCTCCAGCCGGACGATTCGACGCAAGTCGATGTGAACTCGAGCATTCAAGGATTGATTGCAATGCGTCGGGGAGAAAACCCATCCGACGTGGTCGAAGCGCTGAAGGAACGCGTCAACGAAATCAATGAAAGCAACCTGCCGGAGGGTGTCCGGCTGCGCGTTACGTACGATCGGAGCGAGCTTGTCAACTACACGATCGATACGGTTTCCCGGACGCTGTTCGAAGGATTTTCCATCGTTATCATTGTTCTGATATTTTTCATCGGCAGCGTTCGTGCCGCACTTGTGGTCGCGACGACGATTCCTATTTCAATGCTTTTTGCTTTCAGCATGATGAAACTCACCGGCATTCCGGCCAATCTTCTCTCTCTCGGCGCAGTCGATTTCGGAATTATCGTCGACGGGGCGGTCGTCATGGTAGAAAATATCATGCGGCGGTATCGCGACGCGACGCCGGAGGAACGCAAACAAGGCATTATTCGTTTCACCTTATCGTCGGCACAGGAAGTAGGACGGGAAATCTTCTTTTCGATCACGATCATTATTCTTGCGTATTTGCCGATTTTTTCATTCCAGCGGGTCGAAGGAAAGCTTTTCTCGCCGATGGCGTACACTCTTGCATATGCCATCACCGGTTCAATGCTCCTTGCACTCACAGCAATCCCAGTGTTGATGACGATGATTTATCGCAAGCACTTTGACTCGGAAAATCCTGGACGCATCGAATGGCACAACCCGGTCTACGAATGGATCGAGCGGAAATATGAAAAAGCCGTCGGGGTGCTGACGCAGTATTCCATTGCCACGACAATCATCTCCGCTGTCATCGTCGTGATAGTGATCGTTTTGGGTGCGAAGAAGATCGGCACGGAATTCCTTCCCGAACTCGATGAGGGGTCGTTGAATATCCGTTGTTTTTTTCCCGTCGGTATATCGTTGAAGGAATCGGAGAGATACTGTCCAATAATCCGGAATGTTATCAGCCGGCACAAACAGGTCAATGTTGTTCTTTCGCAATTGGGCAGGAATGACGACGGAACAGACCCGTACGGACCAAACCGGCTCGAGATTTTCGTCGGTCTGCGGGATTACTCGACATGGAACAAGCAAATCTCAAAAGAAGAATTGCTCGGGCAGATCAAAGACGAACTTGAGGAAGCAGTGCCGGGAGCTCAATTCTCATTTTCGCAGCCGATTCTCGACAACGTGACGGAGGCGGTTACGGGGAGCGTCGCGGACCTCGCCATCCTCGTAAACGGCGACGATTTGAAGTTGATGCGCTTGAAAGCTGATTCTATTCTTGCTATCATTAAAACTATTCCCGGTGCAAGTGAGTGCGGGATCGAACAGGAAGGGGATCAGGCGCAATTAGTGGTTGATATAGACCGGGCGGCCGTTGCCCGATACGGGATCAATGTAAGCGACGTTCAGAAGATGATAGAGGCTGCAATCGGGGGAAAAATTGTCGGCAAACTGTATGAAGGAGAAAAGAGATTTGACATCGTTGTTCGCTATAGTTCCGAATACCGCGCGTCGATAGAGTCCGTGCGAGACATGCTCGTCCCGTCCCCTTCAGGCGGACGTATTCCGATGTCGCAGCTCGCAGCCATAAAACTTGTTGACGGCCCGACGATTATCCAGCGTGAAGACGGGCTGCGCCAGATCTCGGTCCGTACAAATATCCGGGGACGAGATCAAGGAAGCTTTGTCGAGGAAGCACAGGCAAAAGTAGGGGCCGCCATCACGCTTCCAAAAGGGTATTCAATGTCATGGGGGGGACAGTTTGAAAACCTTTCCCGGGCGGGAAAACGTCTTGCCGTTGTCATCCCGCTCACGATCGGCATTATTTTTCTCATTCTCTTTACGATGTACCGGAATGTCTGGCATGTCGGTGTTGCGATGGCGAGCATTCCTTTTGCCTTGATCGGCGGAATTGCCGCGCTGCTGATCAGGGGATACAGCTTTAACGTCTCGGCAGGCGTCGGTTTCATTTCACTCTTCGGCGTCTCGATCATCGCCGGTGTCCTCTTCGTTTCGCGGACGAATCGGTTGATGGAAGACCTTGACCTGAATCTCTTCGAGGCCGTGAAGCGTGCTGCGGTAATCCAACTCCGTCCGAATCTGATGACGATGCTTCTTGCACTCCTCGGACTTATACCGGCAGCCCGGGCCACCGGCATCGGCTCCGACGTGCAGCGCCCTCTTGCGACGGTTATTGTCGGCGGTTTGTCGTCTGCACTTATAATGACGCCGTTAGTGCTTCCTGCTGTATATCTTGTCTTTGTGAGGCGCAAAAAAATTAGAACCCAACCCTTACCAACCGACCAATGAGGCTGCCATGCTTGAAGTAACAATCTTCCTTGATGAAGATGATATGGTTAAAGATGAATCGCTGTACCAGTACATTATGAAATACCTTCTTCATCATCACATCAAGGGGGCATCCGTTTTTGCCGCGATGGGGGGCTACGGTGTGAAACGTCACCTCCATTACCCGCGGAAAATCGGCGCGTCGGGCGAGGGTCCCATAATGATTCTATTCATCGATGAGGAAGAAATAATCAGAGGCGTTCTTCCGCACTTGAAGGAAGTGGTCGCCGAAGGACTTATTGTGGTAAAGAAAGTTGAACGAGTATGAAGAACAGTAAACAGTAAGCAATCATCAAATCCCATTTAGCGCTTACTGTTTACTGTTACCTGATTACTGATTACTGTTTCGCTTTTAAAAGAAGCACCGGCACACTGACTCCGTGCCGGACTTTAGTGACCGTTGTACCGAGAAACAAGTCGGCCATCAAACGGTGGCCGTGTGTGCTCATGGCTACGAGATCGCAGCCTCTTTTCTGAATCCATTTGACAATCTCTTCCGCAGGTTCACCGTACGCTAATTCTGCTTCAGCCGGCACGCCATCCGACCGGAATTCTGACTTCACTTTTTCCAGGTAATCCCTGTCCTCAACGACTTCAGGGCTCACAGCATCGGAGCCGAACGTGCGCGCCGCCCAACCGTCGGCGACATGCAACAACACAACTCTGCTTTGCATGAACCGGGCGAGTTGTTTGATGTGTTCTATGATCGCCCTATCGGTGGGAGTGCCGTCTAATGTCACGAGAATCGTTTTATACATATGAGCTTCCTTCTTGTCATGAAGAGAATTATCCGCCGACGATAACATGCCACGCTGCTACAAGCGAATCCGGCAGAGCGTAAATATCCATAATTGTGATCAGAATAGCACTCCCCCAGCCGGCGATCAGCAAGAACCAACCATTCTTCCATGCTCCCATCCGCTTGCGGGAACTTGTGAGGTGAAGCAGAGGGAACATCGAGAACGGAAGTTGCAGCGCCAGAACCACCTGGCTGAGGGTCAGCAGGTCAGTGACGCTGCTGTCGCCGCGAAGGCCGATGATGAACACTGCCGGCAGAATAGCAAGCGCGCGGGTGATGAGGCGCCGTATCCATGGCTTGATCCTCCAATGCATGAAGCCTTCCATAACCACTTGACCGGCGAGCGTGCCGGTAATAGTGCTGCTTTGGCCGCTTGCCAGAAGAGCTACTGCAAACAACGTGCTCGCAGCAGCAGTCCCCAGCAACGGGGCGAGCGTAAGATACGCCACTCGAATCCAATCGCTCTCCGCTGCTAATTTTACTATCTGCCCCCCGGCAACGGCAACATTATCTTTGCCATAGAATACTATCGCCGCAAGTACGAGGATGGCGGCGTTTACAAAAAAAGCGATCGTCAACGCTATCACCGAATCGATCGTATTGAACTTAACAGCCTGCCGTACGGATGCTTCATCCTTCTGCAGTTTGCGGCTTTGCACGAGCGCTGAATGAAGATACAGGTTGTGCGGCATCACCGTCGCACCAATAATGCCGATTGCAACATAGATCATTCCGACTTGTCGAAAGTTCGGAGAAAATAACGCGATCCCCATTTCTGAAAAGCTCGGTTGAGTCTGAGCGAGAATGAAAATCTCGATGAAGTAACAGGCGCCCATCGTTGCCACCAGGAGCAGCACGACGGCTTCAATGGTGCGCATTCCGAAGCGCTGCAAACCGAGAAGAAGAATGACGTCAAGCCCCGTGATGATGACTGCCCAGAGCAGAGGAATGTGAAACAAGAGATTGAGCGCGACGGCGCTGCCGAGCACCTCAGCCAGATCGCAAGCCCCGATGGCAATTTCCGAAAAGAGCCAGTTGGGCCAGCGGGTCCAGCGGGGATACCAGTCGCGGAGACATTGAGCGAGATCTTTTCCAGTTACCACACCCAGCCGCGCGGCAATGACCTGAAGAAAAATTGCCATCAGGCTGGCCATGCCCACCACCCAAAGCAGTCCGTACTTGAACTGAGCTCCTCCCTGCAAATCGGTCCCCCAATTACCTGGGTCCATGTAACCCACGCTGACGAGAACTGCCGGTCCGACAAATGCCCGCCAGTTTTTCCAGAAACCGGCCTCATGCTTCGGCACCGCAACCGTGCCATGCACTCCTTCTAATGAAAGATGGTTGGCGTGGGTCGCTTCTTCAGAACCTTTCGTTCCCCCGTGGCTGGAGTCCTCAGGTGTTTTGGAATCAGTTTTTTCAGTATTCATTTCTTTCCTTGCACGCGATCATCCCTCGACAAAGATATTATGCGCCAACACCGAACTGATAACCGTTTCTTTTGCGCCAATTTTGATAATCATTGAATTATCGAATTTATTTTTTTGCTTAACGACTATACGCTTATTGAGAGAAAGCCCAATGGATGATGCATATTGCAGCATTTCCGGATTCGAGTCGTTGACGCGCAGAACCCGAACCGTTGCTCCTTCCTCTGCTTCACCCAGAGGCTGGAGATTCATCTTTTTTATTGTTCCGTCTTTTTGGGGAATGGGATCGCCGTGCGGGTCAACTTTCGGGTACCCGAGCACTTCGTCGATCTTCTCCTCCATCCTTTCCGACATAATGTGTTCGAACTCCTCCGCTTCCTCGTGAATCTTATCCCACGAAAAATGGAGGACTTCCACGAGGAACATCTCCCACAACCGGTGTTTCCGGATGATCTTGAGTGCTGAACGTTTTCCTTTTTCCGTCACTTCAACCCCTTTGTACGGGACATACCGGAGAAACCCTTTTTTAGAAAGCTTCTTTACCATGTCGGTGACCGATGCCGGAGAAATTCTGAGCTTAGCGGCAAGAAGCGTCGTGGTGACCTTCTTTTCAGCCGCCTCGAGTTCGTAGATATTCTTCAGATAATTTTCGACGCTGACGCTTGGCATACTTCCGACGTTATTGTTTTAGGCTAGCCTAAAATAATGTTTAGAATAGCAAAAGTCAAGCGGGATGCTTGAATCAGTGATGCCGTAACCGATACAATTGATTGCTAACCAGAATCACATTCTCATTAACATAGCTGCAAAAGCCGTGCATCCCCCGGTAGCCCGCGAATAAAAAAGAAAAGCCCAGCCGTATGGGCCGGGCAATCACAAAAGCCTCACTTCTATGAATACTCCTTACTCTTTACCGCTAACTATTTACTGTCTTTTTTCTTCTCGAATATTTCGTCCGATAAGCCCGTATTCACTTTGTAATCGGAATAGATAATTGAAACGGTGCCTTTTCGCGGCATGCGTTGGGCATTATACATTTTTTCAGCGGATGAATCGACGGGCTGCTGGGTGTCCATGCGAGCCTCGATTTTCGAAGGAAGCGTGTATTTGCCGTCAACGGTCGCGTATTCAAAGTCGACTGCAACCTTTCTCACATCCGACGGCGTGGATTCGTAATGGGTCACGACCCATCGCGCGGCGTCCACCCAGATGTAACTTTCGCGCACCGGCTTTCCCTTTTCCGGTTTTGATATAAGCCTGAGTTTATATACGGTCGCATTTTCTTTCTGCTGGGTTTCCACCACCGTCGCATCGAATTTGTCGATAAACTGCGCGGGATTCATTCCGGCAATTTCCCGCGGCACCATCGCGAAGTTCTTTGCTTCAATATGGACTTTATCCGGTTGTTTGAAGTAGATCGTTACGAGCATCTCCGGAATTTGCATCCGTTCCATATCGATTGTGACTTTCAGTGAGGCGGTGTAATCCTTCACTGCTTCAAATTGCTTTTTCATGGATAGAAGAATTTCTGCGGCTGTTGGCGTCTGAGCGGATAAAGGTTGAATTGCCGACATCATCAACAGCGCACAGACGACGAGAACTTTTTTCATCGATTACCTCAAGTAATTGTTGTTTTTGATATTAGCCTACTGAAAATTCTGATGGTCCGAAGAGTGCGCATCGCCCAAAGTCGCTAAGGCGCAAATAGGTTCTAGAATAAGCTTTTTGCGCCTTGGCGAGAGGCAATATTCAAGTATCCCGTGTTACCTGTTTCGCTTCGATGATCGTAACATATTTATTATACGCCGCCATGCAGAGCGTTCCGAACACACCTATCCCGATAAGCGACCACCACACCCGGGATGGATCGCCCGCCAATTTCGCGCTCTGATACAGCCATCCTCCAATCGGGTCCCCGACAAATCGCGCAATCGCAATCGGCAGGAATGCGTACCCCTGGAACAATCCCTGCTGGCCGGGGGGTGCAATCTCGGAAATGTATTCATAATACCGCGGCGCTTGGATCATTTCTCCGATTGCGAACGCTACGATGCCCGCCGCGATCGTCGGAATAGAAGGATGAATGCCGATAATAATCCATATAAACGAGGAGACCGCAAATCCGATGAGAATAGCAGTGCGCGTTGGAATATTCTTAGTAAGCCTGTTGATTGGAATCTGAAAAAGAATAATTGCTCCCGCTCCGGCCCATGATTGCACGATTTCATACGGCGCTTCCTTGCCGATGTAATCGGTAATATAATACGGAACAATAATGAACTCCTGCCAAAAAATGATCCAGTACAAAGAATAAATGAGCAGGAAGATGATGAATTTGAAATTGCCCAGGACGACGAAAAGATTCGCCACCTTCTTTCCGAGGGATTCCGCCGCTCCCGTTTTCTCGCTCTTCACTTCTTTGTAGAGCACAAGGTTGACAACGAGCATTGCAAAACAACTAACCGACGATACGAGATAGACAAATTCGTTTCCAAAACTGTCACGAACGAAGTATGCGATGGTCGGACCGATCATCGCGCCTGCGTTCACGAGCCAGTAATAGATCGCGAATCCGAACGATTTGTTCTTTTCGGTCGCCGCAACGGCGACTGTTCCCAGAACGGATGGCTTGATGAAAGACCCGCCGAAGGCCGTAAAAACAAGAAACGCCAACAAGAGCCAGTACGTCGACAACCCGCCATATATTCCCGCGAAGGCCGACATTCCGAGCGAGCCGATAAGAAAATAACCGAGTCCTAAAATTGAAAATGCAATATTGAAAGCCCGGCGGAAGCCCCATTTGTCCGCAAGCGTTCCGCCGAGAATCGGCAGGAGATATATCAATCCGCCGAAAATTCCCGAAAGCGTCCCCGCCTCGGTTTCGGTAAACCCGAGCCTATTGCGGAGATACACCATGAAAACAATCTGCTGTCCGTAGTACGCGAGACGTTCGAAAAGTTCCATTCCGTTGGCGACCCAAAACGTTGGATGAAAACCATTCTTAATCTCGACGAGGCTTTGGCGAATCTGCATGAACACTCCAATGCGGTAAGGCAACGAATGAATTATATTTTGAAACATCTGAAAAACAGCATCACGCAAATCCCGAAGGTCCCAAAGGGATTCCTTTGGAAGATGGCTTCGCCAGCGACTCTGCGTGAGACAAGCTTTCCTGATTTTTCAGAAGGCTCATTTTATGAAAGAATGTCTTTGCGCCGGAAGACAAAAAGCGTGATCATCCAAAATCCGATGCAGTGGGCTGCAAGAACGCTGCATGATCTGGCAATTGTCCCCCAGTTGATGGGATTTTTAAACGCCTGCTGCCAGACATTTTGGTATGTCGTAAAGAGATACGGTTTGACCGGCTCGACCGATTCGACCGGCAAATTCGAAATAACCAGCAAGGCGACCATGACCGCCATGGTCGCAATGATCGGGCCTATGGCATTTTCGACAAAGGATGAGAATAGAAAAGCAAGCGACGCAACAACCCACATCGATAAAATTCCAAGGCCGTACGCAAGGGCGAAACGCGTCCACATTTGCGACTCCGGCAAAATGGCAAGCGTATCGCGGTCGATGGCCAGCAAATCGCCGCTGCCGAAAATCAACAAACCAAGTCCAATGCTGAGAACGGCAATTGAAACGACAAGAGATGCCGTATAGAGCAGCGTGGTTATGTATTTGGAATTAAGGATGCGTCCTCTCGAAACAGGCCGTATCAGCGTCAGTCGAAAAGTGCCCGCCGTGGCCTCGCCGGCAAGCTGGTCGCCTGCCACAAGGCTGATAAGAAACGGAACGTGCACCCATAAACTGTTCATAATCAACTGAGCGATGATCCAGCCGTTAAAGAGGTTTCCGGTAATGAAAAAATCATTCTGCAACGATCGCATCTGGTACTGGATGAATCGCCCTCCTTCAACTTTCATCGCCCACATCACCAGCGGGATAATAACAATCACGGCGATGAAACCGATGTAGGTCCGCCATTTTGCGTACGTCTTAAACAGCTCGTAATAGATAAGGTTGAACATGGATATCCTGCCACACTGTACGGTTTAATCCTCTTCTGTAACCGAAAGAAAATATTTTTCGAGCGAGCGCTGCTGCTGCACGGAAAACACCTTGCACTTGGCCGCGACAAGTTTCGAGACAACGGCCGGAATGTCTTTGGTCTCGACCGTTGCAACGATCCCGGAAGGATCTTCGGCTGAAGAATGCACGCTTTTTATTTTGTTCATTATGCTGAGGGCTCTTTTTCGCGGCTCTACATTGAATAAGATCCTATTCGCGGTTGTGCGCAGAAGTTGATCAACGCTCCCTTGAACAACCAGCTTCCCCTTGTTGATGATCGCCATGCGAGTTGCAACTTGTTCGACTTCATTGAGCAAATGAGATGAAAGGAACACCGTCATTCCATGATCTTTGGCGAGCCGCGCGATCAGTTCGCGCACTTCTTTCATCCCTTGCGGGTCGAGGCCGTTGGTCGGCTCGTCGAGCACGATAAGCTCCGGGTCGCACAGGAGCGCTTGCGCGATGCCAAGACGCTGCTTCATGCCGTGAGAAAATGTTTTCACGCGGTCGTATGCTCGTTCTTCAAGGCCGACCAATGCGAGCGAGTCCACGATCTTTTGTTTCTGCGGAGCCTTCCCGATGGTCAGAGATCCCGCTATCTCCATATTGCGATACGCTGTGAGATAGAGATAGAAATCTGGTTTTTCTACGATGCCGGCGACTTTCGCAAGTGCTTTTTCCCTTTCTGTATCAAGCTGGTGGCCGAGCAATTCTATGGAACCGGTTGTGGGCCGGATGAGCGAGAAGATCATCCGGATGGTCGTGCTCTTTCCCGCGCCGTTCGGGCCTAAGAATCCAAATACGTCGCCGCGGTGAATTTCGAGGTTGACGTCCTCTGCGGCCCAGCGATTCTTATACCGCTTGCCGAGATTGATTGTGCGAAGAACGATTTCGTTAGACATAAGTCAATGATCAATGAACAATCAACAATGAACAATAATAGCACTGCATTCTTTTTTTGATCATTGTTGATTGCTCATTGTTAATTGTTAAAGTATTTCGTTCAGGAGTTCTTTCCTTGGATTGGGGATGACCACTTTATTGACAAGAAGGCCGCGTTCTGCACACACAGCTCCGGCAGAATCAACCGCGGACTGTACGGCGGCAATATCTCCTGTCAACGTGACAAACGCTTTTCCGCCGAGCGCCATTGCAAGACGTATTTCAATAAGCCGGACGCGTGCTGTTTTCACCGCGGCATCCGCCGCTTCGATCAACGAGGCAACGCTGAAAGCTTCGACAATTCCCAGCGCCTCCAGCATTTGCACCTGAGAAACGCCGGAGATAGCTGGAAATACATCTTTATGAACATTAGGGATAACGAACGTGTCGATGACCATACCCGTGCCGGTCACCGTACCTGCATCGACGCTCGCGCGAACGGCAGCAACGTCGCCCCCGACCATGACGATGTATTTGCCCGAGCAGATGCTGCGCGAGAGAAGTAATTCGACGTCTGCGGCTTTGAGCATCGCATCGCCCACCAAATATCCGGCGGCAATGCTGGAAAGCTCAATCAACCCGATAGAATTCATTTCTGCCATGCTCCTCCTTCACAGTTATTTTTGTTCAATCACGATTTCTTCGTCGCGTACGGTGACAACGCCGTCAATGCTGGCATGAATACGCGCTCCAAGTTTCCCTTCCGGAATTTCACCGATCACGGCCCCAGCTTTCACACCGCTCCCGGATTTCACAGCGGGAATTGCCGGCACTCCGATATGCTGTGACAGCGGTATTCGTATCTTTTTCGGTTGAAATTTTCTCTCCCGATAATGAGCAGGCACATCATACTCTTTCACGCCGAGTTTTCCGATAAGCTGTCGTAATGGAACATGTCTACCATCGTAGATAGGGTGCGGTTTTACATCCCGGTTGCCGTCCCATTGTATTCCCTTTGCATTGAGGTCGTCCTTTGCCTTGTCGCATGCTTCTTTCGGGTAGAGATCTTCAGGACAAGCATATAGCGTGCAGAGACCGCAAGAGCAGCAAAGCTGCGCCCATTGATTCCAAAGGTCTTCGCCGGTAGCGGTGAAGCTGAGGCTTCTCATCACTTTGTGCGGCTGAACATCGTATCCAAGCAAGTACCGGGGACAAAACTCCGTGCAATAGCTGCACTGGTCGC
>CAZXQG010000037.1:15874-28125 GCA_964642725.1 uncultured Chitinophagaceae bacterium | reverse complement strand
TATTCACCGACATCCGAGTTCGGAAAGGTAACGAAGTCGACCCCGTACGGCTCGATCGATTACCCGTTCAATCCGGTCAGCTTGGCCCTCGGCGCGAGCGGCACGTTCGTCGCGCGAACGATGGACCGCGACCCGAAACACCTGCAGCAAATTGTGAAGCGGGCGGCCGAACATAAAGGAACATCGTTCGTCGAAATCTACCAAAACTGCAACGTGTTCAACGACGGCGCATTTTTTATGTTCACGGAAAAAGAATCTAAAGACGAAAATGTCGTCTATCTTGAGCACGGCAAACCGCTTATCTTTGGGAAGGAGCGGGACAAAGGAGTGCACCTCGACGGGTTCAGACCGACGGTGGTTTCATTGAAGGATGGAAAGCATTCCGCAAGCGATCTGATCGTACACAATGAAAACGATTCAACCCTCGCATTCATTCTTGCGAACATGACGTACAACAGTTCGCTGCCGCGGCCGGTCGGAATTTTCCTGAGCATTGACCGCCCGACATACGAATCACAAATGACCCTTCAAATAAAAAATGCCGTAGAAAAAAAGGGCAAAGGCGATTTGGACAGATTACTCGGCTCGGGCGATACCTGGACGATTCAATAATGCGAGTCAAGATTCCGGAGACGCACTTTCTCGGGAGAGGAAGTGCGTTCTTTTTTAACAGGCTTCCTTTGAACGGTGTCGGAGTTGTAGTCTTATGCATCGCACGATTCATCGACCCCGCCCTACCCCCTGTGCCAAATGCATCTCGATAAGGAGGAGATTGAAAGGGTTCCAAAAACAACCATTTTTTTAGAAATAGCTCTAGGTCATTTGAATGGACTTGACCCAATTATTTGAACGATGCAAAGAAATCTTTGACGGCAAGCAGACTTTCGTTCTGACAACCCATATCAATCCTGACGGCGACGGCTTGGGGAGTGAAGTTGCCCTTGCACTGTATCTCACCGGCAAAGGGAAAAGCGTTTCAATCATCAATCAGAGCGAAACACCAGCCTATTACACCTTCATGAAATCGCTCTTCCCTATCGCGGCTTTCTTGCCCGAAAAGCATGGCAGTATCATCACCGAAGCTGAAGTTTTTATCGCCCTCGACACGAACTCACCGTCGCGTTTTTCTGCGATGAAAGGAGCCGTCCTGCGGAGCGGGGCGCTGAAAATATGCATCGATCATCATCCCGACCGCGAAGCGTTCGCCGATTTATACATCATCGACGAGCCGGCTACTGCGACCGGCGAGATCGTTTTCAAACTCCTGAAATATCTCGACCACAATGCGGTCACACCTCCAATCGCCGAAGCGCTGTACGCGGCCATCATGACCGACACAGGCTCGTTTCGTTTCCCAAAAACCGATTCTGAAACCCACCGCATTGCCGCCGAACTTTTGGATTGTGGTGCGAACCCGACAACAATCTATCAAAGAATATTTGAAGATGGCCCTGCGGCAAAATTAAGGCTATTGGGGCGGGCGCTCGACTCAATGACGATCCTTCACCACGGTGCAGTTGCCGCCATGACGCTGCGGCAAAAAGATTTCGCGGAAACGCACACCTCAGAAGAAGACACGGACAATATGATAAACTATACGCTCACCATCGGAGGAGTCAAGATCGGCCTGATGTTCGTCGAGCTGGCGGAGGGAGTGAAGGTGAGTTTCCGTTCGAAGGGAGCTATTCCCATTAATGCGCTCGCGAAGGAATTCGGCGGAAACGGGCACATGAATGCTGCAGGAGCCAGAATCTACGGCGGCACTCTGGACGATGTCGTGAAAAAAGTCGTTGAACGAGCAGAACACTATATTTGAATGCTATTACGGAGGAGAATACAATGGAAATAAAATGCGAATTCAGTTTTCTGTCCGATGCAAAAGTCGATGCGGTTGCGGTTTTGGTTTTCCAGGATAAGAACGGGCTCGGACAGCAGATTTCCGCTTTGGGAAAACAGCTCGGCGAAAAATTGCAGCCGGCGGTTTCGCTAAAAGATTTTTCCGGGAAGAAGGGGGATGTGCTTTCACTCTACACTGAAAAATCAATTGCATCCCCCCGTCTTGTCCTGATCGGAATGGGAGAACCAGAGAAACTGTCGCTGGAAAAAATTCGCCGGGGTTCCGCAGCGGCAGCTACAACCGCTCAGAAAATGAAAATCGCTTCTCTTGGAATTGAATTTCCGATATCAATGCTGTCCGCGCAATCGTTAAAGGCTGCTCCTTCCGACATCGCTCAAGCCGTCGTCGAAGGGGCCGTCCTCTCCGTCTATAAATACGATAAGTACATAACGGCAAAAGAAGACGAAAAAAAACTTGAGAGCCTCACGGTCTTCACATCGGACAAAAAAAGATTGAGCGAAATCCGGGAAGGTGTACGGCGAGGAGAAATCCTTTCAGCAGCAACCAGCCTTGCGCGAGACCTTCAAAATGCTCCTTCGAACGAAATCTATCCTGAAACGCTTGCCCACCACGTGCAAGAAACGGCATATAAACACGGGTTCAAAACAACGGTCTTCGACCAAAGAAAAATCGAGACCTTGAAAATGGGAGGAATTCTTGCCGTCAGTAAAGGGAGCAATCATCCGCCGCGTTTCATTATTCTTGAACACAATCCGGGAAAAGTAAAAAGCGGCACTGTCGTTCTGGTCGGGAAGGGAGTGACATTCGACAGCGGCGGCATTTCCATCAAACCGGCAGCGAACATGGGCGAGATGAAAATGGATATGAGCGGTGCGGCGGCTGTCATCGGAGCATTTCAAGCGCTCGCTGATCTGCAGCTTCCGGTGCATGTCGTTGGATTGATCCCTGCCGTGGAAAACATGCCGAGCGGAACCGCCATGAAGCCTGGAGATATCGTCCGCCATTACAGCGGAAAAACTTCAGAGGTGGACAATACCGACGCCGAAGGAAGGCTGATCCTCGCAGATGCACTCGGCTATGCATCTCACTACAAACCGGACGTGGTGATCGATCTTGCAACATTAACCGGAGCATGCGTTGTTGCTCTCGGTCATCTCGCGACGGGGATGATGGGAAATGACCAGGAGACTATGGATGCGATTACAATCGCCGGCGAAACGACGTATGAACGAGTATGGCAGCTTCCATTGTTCGATGAATATGAGAAGATGATCAAGAGCGATGTCGCCGACGTCAAGAACACCGGCGGGCGCTGGGGCGGAGCAATTACCGCCGGATGGTTTCTGAAAAACTTTATCGGCGACTACAAGTGGGTACATCTTGATATTGCAGGGACGGCGATCCTGGAAGAGAAGATGGACTATGCACCAAAAGGGGGCTCCGGCGTCGGGGTACGTTTGCTCATAGAATTTTTGAAGAACAGGAAATGACAAAAGCTCTTCCGTTTCAGCTTTCGCCATTTTCACTCGTCTGCTCAATCCGAAATGGAGCGGAGCAGTTCCGACAGCGTTTATCTTCGATGCAAGCGGCGAACAACGAGCCTTCATGTTTGGACAAAAAAAACTCTGCGAGTTTTCAAAGCCGAGATTGATTCGGTGTTGGCTTCCCGATAACATTTTGTGTCCGGTTCGCAGTCCCCAGTCCTTACCCCCTCTTTCACTGTTTTACTCTTTACTGTTTACTGTTCATTGTTAGATGTTCATTGATAATTGACGAATTGAATGGTACCTTTCAACCATTAAATTCTAACGTGAAAGGAACGTACTATGAAAATCCTCATTGCAGATTCATTCCCTCAATCGTACATCTCGGACATTTCAAATCTTGGCGCAGAAGCTCAGTATAAACCGAAACTCAAAGCCGAAGAGCTTGCAGCAAACATCGGCGATGCATCTGTGCTCATTGTCCGTTCGACGGAAGTCCATGCCGACTGCATTAACGCAGGCAAGAGCCTCAGCCTGATCATCCGTGCCGGCGCCGGCGTAAATACTATAGACGTAAAAGCGGCAAATGCCCGCGGTATCTATGTCGCCAACTGTCCCGGGAAAAATTCCATCGCTGTAGCAGAATTGACCATGGCGCTTCTTCTTTCGCTCGACAGGCGCATCGTGGAAAATGTCATGGACCTTCGCAACGGCAAATGGAACAAGAGCGAGTATTCAAGAGCTGACGGAGTTTTCGGCAAGACCATCGGCATTATCGGTGTGGGACAAATCGGAAAAGAAATGATCGTGCGGGCAAAAGCATTCGGCTTGCATGTGATCGCTTGGTCCCGGTCGCTCACGCCGGAAAAAGCCGAAAAATTAAATGTCGACTACGCCCCATCGGTCGAAGTACTCGTTCCTCAATGCAACATCGTCTCTGTCCACGTTGCGTTGAAACCTGAAACGAGGAACCTCATCAACAGAAGCATCATCCAATCTATGAAACCGGGGACAATTTTTCTGAACACCTCCCGCGCAGAAGTCGTCGATGAAGCATCTCTTCGCGAAGCGGTTGCCGCCGGAGCCGTAAAAGTCGGCGCAGATGTTTTTTCGAACGAACCGGAGGAAAAGAGCGGACCGTTTTCCCATCCGCTTGCCTCGATGCCGGGAGTGTACGGAACCCACCACATCGGCGCTTCGACAAACCAGGCGCAGAATGCCGTCGCCGCCGAGGCCGTCGCCATTATCAATGACTACATTCAACACGGAACTGTGCGTAATTGGGTCAACCGCGCAAAGAAAACAGCCGCGAAATGGCAACTGGTGGTTCGCCATTTTGACAAACCGGGAGTTCTGGCCAATGTGCTGGACTATTTGAAGACGTCAAAGATTAACGTCCAGGAAATTGAAAACGTGATCTTTGAGGGACAGCAGACCGCATGTTGCACAATGAAGCTCGACGCCCGACCTGCCGACGATGTTCTTGCAGAGATTCGGAAAAGAGGAGACGAAGTCATTCAGGTATCATTGATAGGGTTGTAACGTTTTGCTTCGGTCCATAGGCTGTCCGATTGCTTAGAGAAATCGGATGGCCTGAATCTGCCTCACTACCTCATTGTTGACTGTCTTGCGTTTGCGGCGTCATCTTTCTATCTTCTTATCATGAATTCGCCATTTGCAACCGTTGAAAAAGAATTACGCAGCCGGATTTCAGGGGATGTATGGTTCGACCTGGATACACGAACAGATTACAGCACTGCAACATGCATGTACAAAGTGATGCCGGTCGGAGTTGTGGCCCCCAAGAATATTGAGGATGTCCAGCGCATCGTTCGCCTGTGTGCCGAAAACGACATTGCGGTGATTCCGCGGGGAGGGGGATCGGGATTGGCCGGGCAGGCTGTCGGCTTCGGCGTCGTTCTCGATCTGGCAAAGTACATGAATCGCGTTCTGAAGACTTCTGAAGAAACAGCATCTGTAACGGTCGAAGCGGGTTGCATTCTTAACGACGTCAGCACTCTGCTGCTTCCGCTCGGGAAATTCTTTCCGATTGACCCGCAAAGTGCAAAGCTCTGCACCGTCGGCGGCATGGTGGCAACCAATGCCGCGGGGGCTCACGGCTTGCGGTACGGTTCGACCAAGAATCAGATCAAGAGCCTCACGGCCGTCCTCTCGAACGGCGATGCAGTTGTTATTAATCCAAAAGAAGAAGAAAACCGTCTAACCCCTGAAGCGCAGAACCGCTTCTCGCAGGTTAAAAATATCCTCCTTCAACATCAAGCAATGATTGAGCGGCACAAGCCGTCGGTCGAAAAATATTCCAGCGGCTATAATATTTTTGAAGCGCTTCGCGGAGGCCATTTAGACGCCACCAGGCTGATATGCGGTTCCGAAGGGACACTTGCGATCGTCACCGAAGCAACGCTGAACATCCTCCCCTTGCCAAAGGCGTCCGTCGCAGCAGCGGCGTACTTTAATTCGTATGAACAAACCGCCGAGGCAATACAAATTGCCCGGGGTTTCTCTCCCGTCGCCATCGAACTGCTCGACAAATCGTATACCGATGTCGGCAAGGGCTTAAGTGCAACAAGCGACCGGTTCATTGACCGGGATTTTCAGACGATGCTGCTCATTGAATTCGAAGGCGACGATGCCGGCACGATCCGCAATCAGGCCGACTCGCTCCGGGATGCGCTTCAACGGGCTCATGTTCTTCTCGATTGGATTCCATTAAACACAGAGGCCGAACGCCAATCGCTTTGGATGGTGCGGGAGACAGTCTCCGATATGCTCAATCATTTGCCGTCCCACGAACACAAGATCTCGACTGTCGAAGACGGGGCCGTGCCCCTTCGCAATCTTCCGGCGTACATTTCCGGCCTAAAAAAGATTCTCGATGCACATTCCATCGCGTTCACTGTCTACGGCCATGCCGGCATGGGGCACATCCATTGTTCGACCATCGCAGAGATTGCGACCGAATCGGGAAGAGAAAAAATCGAACGTGCAACACAGGAGGTCTTCGATCTGATTATTTCGCTCGACGGCGTTCTTTCGGCAGAACACGGCGATGGTTTTGTCCGGACGCCGTTTTTGGAGCGGGCCTTCGGCCCTGAGGTCTATGGAATTTTCGAAGAGATTAAACAAACGCTCGACCCTCAGAACATCCTCAATCCGCAAAAAATCATCGGCAGACAAGACGGGGCATTTCTCCATGACATCAAGTATGCGTAAGGGCGGGATCGAAATATTTTTTGCCGTGTGCGGGCTGGCGTTTATTCTCGCAGGATTTTCGCCGATGCTGGCGCAGGACGAAGAGCGGATGCGTGAACGGCCCGATGAAGGACGATTCAAAGAACGGGCTGCTATGGATGTTGTAAGCTTTGAGCCCCACATGTTTGCAGCGGATTCCGGTTTGGTCAGGGTTGATGTCCTCTATCGTGTGCGGTTCGATTTTTTTGTTTTCACGAGGGATTTTTCCGCCGACGTCCCCTCATACCGGGCTCACGGCGAGCTGCTTATCGAGTTAATCGACTCGACCGACACGTCCGTGTCCAGAAAAGTACAGGCCATTGGCTTGACAGCGCCTGATAACGAGGTCACCCAATTACGGCAGCAATATTATCAGGGAGCGGCTTCATTCGTTGTGCATCCGGGACGGTTTACGGCTGTGTACCGCGTTGAGGACAACGAATCAAAACGTGAATTTGAAGATCGAAAAGAAATTTTGCACGTCCTCCCATTCAAGCAGAACGCCATTGTGCGTTCGACGATTCTGTTTGTAGAACCGTTGACGCAGCCTGAATCAGCGCGAAGTTTTACTGCGTTGAACAACAATAATGCCGCGCAATTTTCGAAGAACACGGGCACGTTCATTGCACTCAAAGATGAGGACACTCCGCTCACATTGCGATACTCTCTGACGCAAGTCATGACCGGGGACAAAGAGCGAAGTATCGTGCAGCAAGAGACGACAGCGACACCGACCGCCTTCCGCCATTCACAGCTCCGGCTAAATCCCGCAAACACGGGGAACGTCGAGTACATTCTGGACAGCACCGCTGCGGCGTCGGTCGTCTACTTCCCGCTGGCAACGTCGCGTCTGAAACAAGGACGATACGTTGCTCGCATTCACATCTCCTGCGGAGACACTGCGACCGTCAGCAAAGAGTTTTCAATTCGCTGGAACGACATGCCGCTGTCGTTGAATGATTTGGATTTTGCGGTCACGGCGATGAGGTATATTACCACCGACGACGAATACGATGACCTTCGGAGCGGCAACAGAGAGAGCAGGATAAGAAAATTTGAGGACTTCTGGGCAAAGCGCAACAAAGTCCCGGGCGCCGCATACAATGAAATGATGACGGTCTACTTCCGAAGAGTTGACTACGCCTTTGCAAATTTCAGAACCTTAAAAGAGGAAAACGGCGCCCTGACCGACCGGGGGAAAATATACATCCTGTACGGCAAGCCATCGAACGTCGAGCGTTCGCTCGCGCCGGGGGGGCCGCCGAAAGAAACCTGGACATACGCATCGCTCAACAAAGAATTTATTTTTGAAGACCCAAGCCGCCAGGGAAACTATAAACTCATCGCATCCGAAACTAAATGAAGCCTCGTATCGCTATCACCATTGGAGATTTTAACGGCATCGCTCCTGAAGTCATTCTCAAAAATATCGACGCCCCCGCCCTTCTCAAGACCATTCAACCGATTCTTGTCGGTTCGTTTGAAATCTTCGAGCACTACGCGAAGAAGCTGAAGATCAAAAAGAAACTCGTCGTAGTGCAATCGTCGGCCGAGCCCGTTCCTGCAAACGCCGTTCCCGTCTTGAATGCATACCAAGGGACTTTGAAAAATCTTCAAATCGGAAAGCCTGCCCCCGACGCCGGCATCTGTGCCGGCATGTCTATCGAAAAGAGCGTGCGCATGTGCATGGAAGGGGAAGTCGATGCGATGGTGACGGGACCTGTGTCGAAAGAGTCTCTGCATATTGCCGGGTATAACTTTCCGGGGCAGACGGAAATGCTTGCGATGCTGAGCCGTTCAAACCGAGTGACAATGATGCTGATATCGAAATCCTTCCGCATCGGGCTGGCAACAATCCATCTTCCGATTCAAAAAGTAGCTGAAAATATTTTCGTCGAGCGGATCGTTGAGAAACTCGAAACGATCGATGCTTCTTTGAAAAATGATTTTCGCATCACGGCGCCGGCCATTGCGGTCCTCGGTCTCAACCCGCATGCGGGAGAACACGGCGCCATCGGGCTTGAAGAAATAGAAATCATCGAGCCGGCAATCGTCAAGGCAAAAGAAAAAGGGATCAACGCATCGGGCCCCTTTGCGGCGGACGGATTTTTTGCGACATCGATGCAGAAGAAATTCGACGCGGTGCTGGCGATGTATCATGACCAGGGGTTGATTCCGCTGAAAATGGCCGGCTTCAACGAAGGGGTGAATTTTTCAGCCGGGTTGAATATCATCCGCACGTCGCCCGACCACGGAACGGCATTCGATATCGCCGGCAAAGGCATTGCCGACCCGCGCAGTATGAACGCCGCTATTCAGCTTGCACGGACGATCGTTTTGAACAGGAAAAAATAGTTGTCTTGTGCAGAAACCATATCATGGATTTTCAGTTTGAGGCCCTTCGGGATTCGCGTGATACTATTTTTCAGAGGCTTCGAATTATTATTAAAAAAAGTTTTTAGTGAACCTTAACTGATCGTATTCCTTGCCATGGTTCGACTTTCCAACGTCTGCGTTTCATTCAACAAGCAAACCGTGCTCGACCATATCGGTCTTGAGATCGAAGCGGGCGAGTTCATCTCGCTTGTCGGAACAACAGGAAGCGGCAAAAGCACGCTCTTGAGGCTCCTGTACATGGATTTACGTCCCGACAGCGGCTCGGTAATGGTCGAAAAGTTTTCGTCGAGCACAATTTCTTCCAAACAGATACCGCTGTTGAGAAGGAAGCTCGGTATCGTTTTTCAGGACTTCAAATTACTGGAAGACCGTTCCGTGTACGACAACGTCGCTTTCTCACTCTATGTCACAAACGTCCGGACTGTCGACATCAAAAAGAAAGTGTTGAATGTTCTGGCCAATGTCGGGCTCAGCCATAAGCGCAACAGCATGCCGCATCAGCTCTCGGGGGGCGAACAGCAGCGGGTCGCTATTGCACGCGCGCTTGTCAACGAACCGATTCTCCTCTTAGCGGATGAGCCGACCGGCAACCTCGACCCCGCGACGTCGCTCGATATCTTAAAGCTCCTGAAAGACATAAACGCTCAGGGAACCGCCGTGTTGATGGCAACGCACAACTACGATTTGGTCAGGAAAGCACAGGGAAGGATTGTGCAGATCAAAGACAGGAAGGCATTCGACGTGAAGTTGAAACGATGAACCAAGGGGAGCCGCCCGACATTGTTATCCCGCCACCGCTTCCACCCTCCGCACTTCAGGAATTTCCAGCATCAACGCCCGCTCGATGCCGCCGCGCAAGGTCATGATCGACATCGGACACGATGCGCATGCGCCGACAAGCTTCACTTCGACGATGCCGTCGCCTGTAATGTTGACAAGCTCAACATCGCCGCCGTCGATCTGCAGGAAAGGGCGGACGGCCTCCAACGCTGTGAGAACTTTTTCTTTCATTAGTTTTGCTGAGCGCTTCCTAAGGAAATCTCGATAGAAGGAGCCGCAGCCTGCGACAAGTTTTTAATACTGATCTGTGCTGCCAAGTTACGGGCGATCTGTGAAATGATCTTCGATTGCGGGCTCTTCGGGTCTGCTTCAACGATGGGTCTGCCGGTGTCGCCGCCGATGCGGATATTTGTATCGATCGGTATTTCTCCTAAGAAAGGCACTCCCAGTTCCTTCGCCGCTTTTGCACCTCCGCCTGCATCAAAAATATTTTCGCGGGCGCCGCAGTGGGAGCAAACAAAGTAGCTCATGTTCTCGATGATCCCAAGGATTGGCACATTGACTTTATTGAACATCATCAGCCCTTTGCGCGCATCGGCGAGGGAAATTTCCTGCGGCGTCGTCACAATAACTGCTCCGGTAAGCGGAATTTGCTGAACCAGCGTTAATTGGATATCTCCCGTCCCCGGCGGCATATCGAAAATCAAATAATCGAGGACGCCCCATTCAACGTCGGACATAAACTGGCGCACCGCGCCGCTTGCCATCGGTCCCCTCCAGACGACCGCCTGCATCGGGTCGACCAAGAAACCGATCGACATTACCTTCACTCCATACTTCTCCAACGGCTGAAGCTTTTGGTTGTGGAGCTTCGGCTTTTCTCTGATGTTGAACATCAGAGGAATACTCGGCCCGTAGACATCGCAGTCAATAAGGCCGACGCTCGCACCGTCCATCGCCAGAGCAACCGCAAGGTTCACAGCGACAGTAGATTTCCCAACGCCGCCTTTGCCGCTGGCGACTGCGATCGTGTTTTTTACGCCCGTCAGAAGCGGACCGGGCTGCGTCAATTGACGGGACGTCACGTTCGACGTCATCGTAATATCAACCGCACCAACGCTTGAAATTGCCGAACGAATCGCCTTCTCCGATTCGGCTTTCAACTCATCGCGGACAGGACACGACGGCGTGGTCAGTTCGATGGTGAAGTGCAGGTCGCTGCCGTTGATTTTTATTTCCTTGACAAAATTGAGCGCGACGATATCTTTATGAAGGTCGGGATCGCGCACGGTACGCAACGCTTCCAGCACGTTGTCTTGAGTGAGTGATTTCATTCGCCCTAATATTTTTTTGATGGAATCAATAGATTGAGGCTTCTAAGAAATATTTCGCTCTCGTTCCCAAACTCAGTTTGGGAACGAGCTGCTTAGGCTTGTTTCTTTGTCCGAAAATATTGATCACTTGACATACTTCGTTCCCAATCGGAGATCGGGAACGAGAAAAAAACACTTCCGGTCTATTCAACGTGTTTGCCGGTCAAGGTCACCAAAGCTTCTCGATACAACGCAGCAGTCTTCTCAATAATTTCTTCAGGCATCATCGGCCCGGGGGCACGCCTGTTGAATTTTATCGAAGTGAGATAGTCCCGGACGAATTGTTTATCGAAGCTCGGCTGACTTCCGCCGGGCGCATATTTACTCTTCGGCCAGAAACGGGACGAGTCGGGGGTCAGGAGCTCATCGATGAGAATTAATTCATCATTCAGAGTACCGAACTCCATTTTGGTATCGGCAATGATGATACCTTTGGACTCGGCAACTCCCGATGCCGTATTGAAGATCCGGATCGCAATATCCTTTACCTTGGTGCTAATCGCCTCCCCCTCGAGCTTTATCATTTCTTCAAAAGTAATATTTTCATCGTGGACTCCAAGTTCGGCTTTTGTAGACGGGGTGAAGATAGGGGCTGGCAGCCGCGAACTTTCGATCAAACCGGCAGGGAGCGGCAGGCCGCAAACACTTTTCACTTCCTTGTATTCGGCCCAACCGGATCCTGAGAGGTATCCGCGAACGATGCATTCAACGCCAAGCGGCCGTGTTTTCTTGACCAGCATGCTTCGCCCGCGCAGGTCATCGGCGTATTGCTTGCATTCGGCGGGGAAGTCGTCCACGTTGACCGAGACAACGTGGTTCTTGATGATCCCTTTCGTCAGGTCGAACCAGAACTTGGAAATTTGCGTGAGCACTTTTCCCTTGTCGGGAATTCCCTGAGGCATGACGACGTCGTACGCCGAAAGGCGGTCGGTTGCAACAATCAAAAAAAAGTCCCCGACATCGTACATATCACGGACTTTGCCGCGCTTGACGAAACGGAGCTTGGAAAAATTTGTTTCGATAATAACAGGGGGCATAAGACAATTAAGAATTAGGAATTAATAATTAAGAATTAGGAATTAATAACTAAGAATTAGGAATTAATAA
>CAZXQG010000037.1:0-15774 GCA_964642725.1 uncultured Chitinophagaceae bacterium | reverse complement strand
GGAATTAATAACTAAGAATTAGGAATTAATAACTAAGAATTAGGGATTTCTGAATAATTCCAAAAGTATGGCTCACGCAAAGTCGCTAAGGCGCAAAGTATATCAAAAATGAAGCTTGTGCGTTTTTGCGAGATATAGTTTGTCAGATGTCTCAAGTTATAGGTTTTATGCGAACGACCGATCGAGCTGGAGTGCTATCTGAAGCCGGCTTAGATACTCGCGTTGTGGAATCTCCACCGCGCCCAGACTTTTAAGATGCGGCGTCATAAACTGCGCATCGAGAAGGACAAACTGCCGTTGCCGCAAATGATGAACAAGGGCAACGAGAGCCGACTTCGAAGCATCCTTCATAGTACTGAACATCGATTCTCCAAAAAAAGCTCCCCCGATCGCGACGCCGTACAATCCGCCGGCGAGTTCGCCGTCGTACCACGATTCGACCGAGAAGGCAAATCCGCGCCGGTGAAGCTCGCAATAACTTTGAATAATCGCCTCAGATATCCATGTTTCCTCGCGGTCCGCACACTTGCGCATTACCGATTCAAACGAAGTGTTGAACCGCATGTCGAATATTTTTTTCCTGATCGTCTGCCGCAAGCTTCTCGATATTTTCAGCCCGTCGAGAGGAAATACGGCCCGGAGCACCGGTTCATACCAATGAATATCCCCTTTCTTGCTTTCCGCCATCGGAAATATCCCGCGGCAGTAAGCCCCGAGGAGGAGTTCCGGATCGATCGTATCGCGATTGATTGCCCGTGTCATTTCATCTCGCAATCAATTACGCGCCTTCTCGTTCCGACGTCGACCGCAGGGGCTTCGGCGGAAGGTTGAGAATCTCATCGGGAAAGTGCTCCACAATATACGAAATGACATCCTTTACTGAAAGGACGCTCACCGGTTTTCTCTGGTCATCAACGATCGGCACATGGCGGTAGCCGCCGACCGACATCATATTCATTGCATACGCAATCGAGTCGTCGAGACGGAGCGACTCCGGCTTCGGTTTCATCACCTCAGCCACGGTAATCTTGTAGAGGTCGGACTTTTTGTTGACAACCTTCATCAGGATATCGCGTTCGGTAAAAATCCCCGCAAGCACTCCGTCGCGGACCGCCAGCACACAACCGGTCTTCCGCTGCTGCATGGACTCAATCGTCGTTCCGACATTTTCCGAGGTCTCCACGATAAGCGCGCGCCTGAGGTCAAGAACCCTGATCGGCTGTTGGATCGTCTCGTTGGAAAGGACCTTCTTCAGCTTCTTTTCATGCCCGAACATTTCCTCCATCTCATCGTCAAGCTCATGAGTGCTCATGCCATCCTCCACAAGGTTTGTAAATAATTGATGTTCCGCAGAAATTAAGAGCTTCGCCGTCAGGTCATTAAGACACTAGAAGCCATCACAAAATTGGTTTGATGTAGAATGCTTTTGTAAATGTCATGCTGAGTCCGCCGCAGGCGGGCGAAGAATCCATAGATAATTCGAAAGTGAAGTGAGATTCTTCGCTTCGCTCAGAATGACCATACGGAGAATTTTAAGTCTGCCTCTAACTCATTTCTCGAACAAATCGCCCGACGGGACAATCCGGAATTTCTCTTTGTTGATGTCGATAGGAAGCGCCTGAATCGCTTTGTCCTGCGCAAGAATATCTACCGGAACATTCGGGTTGTTGTATTGGATTGGCGACGGCGCGTTCAAGAGAAGCGCTTCGCGTAACGGTCCCGCATCTTTGGCCACGATCGAAAGATAATAATTGTTCGCCTGGAGATGTTTCTTGATTGCCGCGTTGACATCGGCCGCGGTCAGATCCGACAATTGTTTCGCGACATAATCAACGTAGTACGGAGTGCCGTAGAACTCCGAATCCATCACGTAGCCAAGCCTTCGGCTTTGCGTCTGAACCCACAGCTTTGAATAATTAATCAAAAAATCTCTCGTCGTCTCGAATTGCTCTTTGGTCAGCCCGTTTTCAACGAGAAGCTGAACCTCGCGCATTGCCGCGCGGATCGCGAAGTGAGCGTTTTTCGGCTCGACCGGACGGATCCAAACGCTGAAAAACTGCTGCCGGCGCGGGATGTTCGGGTCAGGAAATGTCGAGCCCCCGTCCTGAATAAAATTCTCAATGTAAGAATAGTCTCCGTAGTTCAAACCGCGGTCCCCGCGCAAATGATTCATAAGCACGCCGTTGAATGTCCGGTGCTCGCCGAGATACGAATTTGCGACAAGCAGCGCGTAATAATCTTTGTCCGCGCGCGTGACATCGATCGGGTAGCCGAACGAGACCGCCGTCGCGCGATTATCCTTCTCGATAATCATCCCTTCCACTCCGACAGGCTGCACCGGCTTCGGAAGCGGGACTTCGGCGTATGAACCCACCGGAAGAAGGGCGAGATCTTTTCTCACCCGGTCAATGAGCTCTTTCGGATAACCGCCGGCAATGCCGAAAACGATTCGTCCTTGAGTGTACATCGCCCGGTGAAATGCTTTGATGTCGTCGAGCGTTATGGCGTTCAGGCCTTGGACAGTTCCTGCCACGACTGCATGGTACGGATGATTAACATACATCAGCAGATTCAATCCCGACTTGCCGAGATTCTCATCGTCGTTGCCTCGGAGAGTATTCTTGAGATAATTGAGATGTTCGTCCTTGTTGCGGGCGAAGTCCTCGGGGTCGAACCGGGGCGAAGCGATCAACTCCCACAGTATTCCAAAAAACTCCTCTAAATGGTCGCGGTGTACCTCGCCGATAATCGTCGTCACTTCTTTGTCCGCCTGGACGCGAATCTCAGCGGCCCACGGATACAGTTTGTCGACGATCTGTTGGTACGAGAGCGACCGTGAGCCGCCCTGGCCGATCATCGCGGCGGTCAACACGTTCAGGCCTTCCTTCCCTGCGGGGTCGTTAACAGACCCGCTGCGGATAACGATACGGAACGAGACGAGCGGCGAATTCGGTACATTCACCTCTATGATTCGGGGAGCTTGCTGTGCAAACGTGATCGTGGTGGCCATAAGCATCGAAAAGAAAAGAACGTTGATAGAATAGATTCGCAGGTTCATTGGGCTGCCTCATGTTCAAGGATAACAACGGTGCGATTTTCTTTTGTAAAATATTTTTGCGCTGCATGCATGATATCGCCGGCGGTCACCTTGTCGTAGAGAGCATAGATTTTATTCATCGACTCATAATTCCCGGTGAGGGCGATGTAGGACGCGGCTGTAACGGCAACATTGTCCGGATTGTTCAACTGCATCGCAAACGCATACCTGACATGAGACTTGATGTCCTCCAGTTTCTTTGCGTCGACGGGGACCGTTTTGGCATTTTCGAGCGCGGCATAGATTTCATCGCGGACGGAATCGATATTCTTCGCATCCTTGATGCGCGACATAACGGTGAACAAGAACGCATCGCGATGGTCGTCCGATCCGCCGCTCACGAATTCCACGAGCTGTTTTTTGATTACCAGCGACTGGTATAACGGCGAGCTTTCGGAGAAGACAAGCTGCGAGAGGATGTCGAGCGATGCGCGCTCAACGTCCGCATCGCTGAACGCCGGCACGTGATAGCCGACGAGAAGATACGGCAGGGTTCGGTTCTTCCATGGCATGTGCACTACTTTCTCTTCCTTCTGCGGCGGCTCGGCCGGAACGTGCACCTGGTACGTCCCCTTTTGCCAGCCCGAGTAATATTTTTTCACGATCCGTATGACGTCGTCGTTCTTAACATCGCCGACGACGATCACGGTGCAATTTTCCGGGCGGTAAAAACGGTCGAAGAATTTCAAGCTGTATTCGTACTGGTTCGGCATATCTTTGATGTCGGCGAGGAAGCCCATCGTCGTGTGCTTGTATGTATGCGTCGTAAACGAACTGTTTTGCAATTCCTCGTACATCGACTGAAAAGGAACGGAATAATTCTTATTGTACTCGCCGAGAATCGCCCCGGCTTCCGTCTTGAATGATTCTTCGGAATACTTGAGATTCATGAACCTGTCGCTCTCAATGTCTGCGATCGTCTCGAGCGCATCGGAGCTTGCGACAACATGGTAGCAGGTCCAGTCGTCGGTGGTGAAGGCGTTGGAGTCTGCGCCGAGGCGCTTGAGAATATCGTTGTATTTATCGGCCGGATACTTCACCGTGCCGCGGAACATGCAATGCTCGAAGAAATGGGCGAAGCCCGAATGACCGGCTTCGACCTCATTGCGCGATCCGGTCCGCACAACGGTATAATACGCGACAAGTCCCGGGCTGTCGTAAGAAATCGTCAGGACGGTCAGGCCGTTGTCTAAAACAGTTTTGGCAACGGGGTATGGAAATATGTCGTTTGATTTTATCGGTTCGCCGGCCCGGCCCGTTGTCACAAGGGCAATGGACACGCCGATGAACAATAGAATGGCAGAAGATTTTACCATCATAACTCCGATGAGAAGTGATTCGATAAGAATACGATGAGTTAGAAGTTCCAATAAAGAATGCATCAATGAATATTCGATGGAAGTGAAACCGAGCACTCTCCGCATTGGCACAGGCTGCGCAAGTACTCGAACGGATAGATACCGGAACTGTGTCCGTCTCCCCATACAATTTGAATCGCGTATTGTCCCACCGCTGCCGCCGAAGTTATCTGAAATTCTCCTGCTTTGAAAATTGGGAGAAGAACTGTATTATGGTCTCCCTCGCGCTCTGTTTTACACGAGGCACACGGACACGACTTGCGAAGATGCTGAAGCATGTACCGGCTGGAATGGCCGTTGTCCCATATAATAGAGAGTTCCGACGAGGAGGTCTGTTGTATACGAACTGGCTGCACGTGACAATTTAGGAAATTTTGAGATAAAAAAAAAGTCCGTCATGGTCTAATTTCGATTAATGCGGAAGCAATCAACGCAACATCATGTGCGATAAGCCGTTTCAAAGTTTAGCTCGATTCAGTATCTGAGAGTTCTGAAAAATTGGTATTCAAATGTCATTCTGATCCCGCCGCTCTTTAGGCGGGGGGAATGCCAAAGGCATCGAGTATCCTCGCTGCTTCAGTGTCATGGATCCTTCTCCGCCAAAGAACGGCGGATCAGGATGACAATGATTGCACTTTGTACGTTTCAGCCATTACTTAGAAATTCTTACATGATCACCCAAATTAGAACTAGAGACTTCTGAATAATCAGGAAAGCTTGCCTCGGGATTCGCGTGATACTATTTTTCAGATGTTTCAACTAGAAGCTATCTCAAAAATGGTTTCGATGCAGAATGCATTTGTAGATGTCATGCTGATCCCGCCGCATTTTGGCGGGAGAAGCATCCACGACATTGAAGCCTCGTAGATTCACAATGCATGATTGTCATGGATTCTCCCGAAGGGATGCCTTCGGCATTCACTCCGCTTCGCTCCGTTTCCCGAAGGGATCCCTTTGGGACAGAATGACATTTTTTGGGAGTTTTTGAGATAGGTTCTAATAAAAAATTGAATTGCATCTTTTCTTCAGAATGAATAGTTTCATTCATAAAAACCAGACAACCCAATGATCTCGTGCCCGCTTTGCAGCAACACTGACCACCGACCTTTCCCGATTTATTACAAACTCAAGGAGAAGCGATTCGAGGCAAAACAATGCAAGAACTGCGAGTTTGTTTTCCTGGATCCGCGGCCTTCGTCCGAAGACATGTCGCTAATGTACAGCGATGAGTATTTCCTTCACGACGGAGCCGACTTCGGCGCCCACTCTCCAACAGACTACGAAACGGCGGCAATTCGAGGTTCGGTTAAATTTCCGGAAGTACTCGGGTGGATAAAAAAGTTCAAGGGAAGCGGGAAGTTCTTCGAAATCGGCTGCGGCATGGGCTATTTTCTGAACTACGTGCGGAAGCAGGGATATGATGTGGAAGGGATCGAATATGCAGCGCTTGGGACAAAAACGTGCGTCGAGAAGTTCGGATTGAATGTTCATCAAAGTTCGTTTGAGGAATACAAAGTCAAGCCTGATACGTACGATGTGGTTTTCATGGGAGATGTACTGGAGCATTTGATCAATCCTCTTGAAATGCTTCAAAAAGCAAATGAGATGCTTAAGGCAGCCGGAGTAGTGGCGGTGGAAGTCCCATCAATGTTCAACGGCATAGTCGGACGCGGCGCGATCACGGCATACAGGGCAATCGGCACGAACAAGAAGATGCCGATGCCCCCGTATCATGTTAACGAGTTCACCCCGAAGACGCTGCGGGCGATGTTAAAAAAAGCGGGATACAAACAGAGCGTCATCATCCAGCGGATTAAACGGCCAGACAGCATTACGTTACGAGGGACGGTTTTCGAGAAAATGGTTAAGAAGGGTCTGCAATATCCAAATTACTTCATCACCAAAACATTTGGCATTCTTGGCGACAGGCTGTTAGGGATCGGCGTGAAATAGAAACTGTCACGCTTCTTATGTGAGATCGGAAGCTGAATCCTGTTCTCTACTTTTGCAGGCATCCATTGAAGATACACTCAATCCCCGTAGAAATTCCTCACCCATTTATGCTTCTTTAATTCCTTCAGCAGCTTTTCGGAAAGATATTTGCCGTTGGAGAAGGCGGTGTTGATTTCAACATTAGCAATGCTTCGCATGCCGGGGATCACGGTTGAGACCGCGGGGCGCGAAAGGATAAAACGAAGGGCTAACTCGGCAAGAGTCTTTGCCTCGGCGCCGAGCAGAGGCTTTAGTTTTTCAACCCGGTCGTTGACTTGCTTCTTTCTCTCTCCCCGGAAATACTCGTTGCGCCAATCGTCCTTCGGAAAAACAGTATCCGGCCTCACACGCCCGGTGAGCCCTCCTTCGTCGAACGGAACACGGGCAATAATGCCGATATTATTTTTCTGACAGTACGGAAATAACTCCTCTTCCGGCGATTGGTCGAAGATATTATAGATGACCTGAAAAGTATCGACCATACCGGTTCTTGCCGCTTTGAGCACCGATGCCGGCTCGTGGTCGTTGGTGGAAATTCCGAAGGCTTTGATCTTCCCTTCTGATTTCAACAATCGCACCGCTTCCCAGATTTCATCCGCACCGACCCACTCGTCGCTCCAGACGTGAAATTGCAAAACGTCAATGCACTCGGTCCGCAGATTCTTCAGGCTCTGGTTCGCCGACGCGATGATGTAATTTTTCGGAAACGCGTCGTTGAACGGCACGCCTGAACGGGCGGGCCATTGGCGGTTTTTCGGCGGGACTTTCGTTGCAACGTATAGTTTGCCGATGCCGCTCCGCAAAAGTCTTCCGACAAGCTGTTCGCTGTGTCCGTTGCCGTATGAAAGCGCCGTGTCGAAAAAATTCACTCCCAGCTCTGCGGCCTTCCGCAGTGCGGCCAACGATTCTTCGTCTTCGGAACCCTGCCACATTTGGCCGCCGATTCCCCAGGCGCCGAAACCGATTTCAGAAACGTTAATTCCGATTTTGCCTAATGGACGAAATTTCATCAGAATACTCCAGCCTTATTGCCGAAAAATCAGTTTTACTGTAGGACAGGCATTCCTGCCCGTCAAATTCAACCGAATGGTGTTTGCCAGGTCAGACAAAAATGTCTGACCTACACGCCGAATGCCATTTTCATCATCCTGCCAGCGGCGCCCATTTATTTCTCAAACGGGTTTCTCATCTTCGGCTTTGGCCTCAGTGTTTTGACCGTCTCAAATAAAGATTCGAGCCGCAGCTGCGAAAGTTCGTCCAGATCTTCGTCGTCCTTGTCGCGCTTAACGAACATTTCAAAATCCGAGGCGTCCTTTCCCTTCATGAAGCGGGTATAATCCTTCAACTCGTCAATCATTTTATGTTGTTCAACGCGAGTCATCGTGCCATCATCCGCGAAACACAAATTTAACCGCAAAGGCGCCATGACGCCAAGGGTTGTATCAAAATCCTAAAAAATCTCAGCGACTTCGCGTCCTGGCGGCGAGTACTCTTAACCGCTATTCATCCCCGAAATTTATACCGACGGCGCGAGCCGATTTTACAATTTCTCCGTCCACGGGAACAAGCCGTTGGTGAGCGATTGCATCGGCTATCGGGACAGCGGTTACGTGAAGTCCTCGAAGGCTGACCATATGAGCAAATTTACCGTGGACGGCGAGTTCAACTGCCTTAGTGCCGTACCTCGTTGCAAGGATTCTGTCATATGCCGTCGGACTCCCTCCGCGTTGAAGATGGCCGAGCACGGTAACACGGGACTCCAATCCGGTTTCAGTCGTTATCCTTTGCGACACATGTTCGCCGATCCCGCCGAAGCGAAGAGGGTCTGTGCGTTTGATATCGGTCTCTTTCACCACGACCTCTTCGTCCGCAGCTTTTGCACCTTCCGCAACGCAAACGATGCTGAACCGGTTGCCGCGCGTGCTCCGTTCGATAACTTTTTCAAACACCGAACTCCACTTAAAAGAAATCTCCGGCAGCAAGATGATGTCCGCCCCGCCTGCCAAACCCGCTTCCAATGCGATCCAGCCGGCATACCTTCCCATTACCTCGATCACCATAACACGATGGTGTGCAGAACCGGTGGTATGAAGGCGGTCGATTGCCTCCGTCGCTATCGAAAGTGCGGTATCGAACCCGAACGTCTGGTCGGTAGCTTCGAGGTCGTTGTCGATCGTTTTGGGAACGCCGATAATGTTCATACCCATCTCGCCAAGCTTATTTGAGATGTGCATCGTCCCGTCGCCGCCGATGGCGATCAGGCAATCGAGTCCCCATCCTTTATAGTGCTTCAGCGTTCGTGCCGAGGCGTCGACGATTTCAATCCCGTCATTTCCTTCTGTCGGATAATGGAACGGGTCGCCTTTGTTGGACGTTCCGAGAATCGTCCCGCCTAATCCGATAATGCCCGAAACTTCCCTGCGCGACAATTCATGCATTCTTCCTTCCACAAACCCTTCAAAACCGTCTTCAATGCCGACGACCGTCAATCCATGGTCGTTGATGCCGGATTTGCCGACACCGCGGATGACTGCGTTAAGTCCGGGGCAATCGCCGCCTCCGGTGAGAATTCCAACTCGTTTCACTTTCTTATCAGCCACGTCTTTTCCTTCTTATTAGTTGCACACACTATTTCATTTCAATCTATAATGTACGAAATTTTTCGAATATCGTAAAGGGAAATGCGATAGACAGCCATGAATGCCTGTTCTACGAGATCATTCTACCGCAATGTCGATTTCTTCCTGCGAATCCTGCGTTTTTACGCACAATCGTTTGAGCGTTGAGTCAAACATCCATCCCTCCTTCACTTCGGCAAGCGATGAAACTTCCGGTATCGTCCTGGTACGAACCGTAACCGACGCCGGTTTTTGGGAGACCCCGTTGAGCGCAAAGACCACCGAACGCTGTGCCGGGACGAACTCCCCTTCCGCCGCAGAGCGTTTAACGGTAATGCCGGATCCTTGTAGCGACGTCGCTATGCCGACCGTCCTGTATTTTCCCGTTTGATAGTCGAAACTGATGCCGTCATCTTCGTAACAAATACCTTTGGCTTCCGCAGACAGAAAAATTTCAAACGTCAACGGGTCGGCGGGCGCCTCGTCCGTAAACTGAACGACCTGCTGCATCGGCACAACTGCACCTGCGCGGATAAATACCGGCATAACGTCGAGCGGAGCCTTTGCATCGATCCATTTTCCGCCGGCGATTTTTTCCCGCGTCCAGAAATCGTACCATTCGCCGTTCGGCAAATACATCCAGCGTGTCTTCGACCCGGCTTCCAGCACCGGCGAGATGAGAATATTTTCTCCTATCATAAACTGCGTGTCGATCCGGTAGGTCGTTTTATCGTCCGGAAATTCCAGCATAAGAGGCCGCATGATCGGGATTCCGGAAACCGACGCTTTGTAGAATTCCGTGTAGAGAAACGGGAGCAATTGGTACCGCAATTCGATGAACTTCTTATTTATTTTTTCAAACTCCTCGCCGTACACCCACGGCTCTTTATCGACGCTCCCCATCACTGCATGCGACCGGCATAACGGAAGGAAGACGCCGTACTGGAGCCATCGCGTGTACATTTCTCCTGTCGGAGTCCCTATGAAACCGCCGATATCCGGACCGACGAACGGCTGACCCGACAATCCGAAATTCAGGCACATCGGAATCGCCATGGCGAGATGTTCCCAGCTGCTGACATTATCTCCGGTCCACGCGGCCGAGTAGCGCTGCGTGCCGGCATACCCAGCCCGCGTCAGGACGAACGGGCGTTCGTTCGGACTGAGGCGGCGTAGTCCTTCGTACGTTCCGCGGGCCATTTCCATTCCGTACACGTTGTGGATTTCCGCGTGCGTTCGAATGCTGCCCTCCACATTATGATGCACATCCAGCGGAAATGTTTTCGAAGGCACGTCGAAGACAGACGGCTCGTTCATGTCGTTCCAAAATCCTTTGATTCCAACCTTGACTAAATCTTTATAGAGCGTCCCCCACCAAGCGCGCGCCTGCGAGTTGGCAAAATCGGGGAAGGCGCACTCGCCCGGCCATACCGGGCCGATGAACAACGTGCTGTCCGGATTCAAAACGAAGTGCTTCCCTTTCAAGCCTTCCTTGAACACGGAGTATGCCGAGTCTTCTTTGATTCCCGGGTCAATGATCGTAATAATTTTGAACCCGTCTGCCGCCAGGTCCGAGATCATTTTTTTGGGGTCGGGAAAATTCTTGTGGTTCCATGTAAAGCAGCGGTAGCCGTCCATGTAATCGATGTCGAGGTAAATAACGTCGCACGGAATTCCGCGTTTGCGGAAATTGCCGGCGATATCGCGCACCTTGGATTCGGGATAGTAACTCCACCGGCATTGTTGGTACCCGATCGCCCATTTCGGCGGAAGGTTCATCCGCCCGGTCAGCTCCGTGAATCGCCCGATCACTTTTTTAGGACTTGGCCCGTAGAAGAAATAGTAATCGATCGTCCCTCCATCTGCGCCGAACGAATAGTACCGTTCAGATTCTTTTCCCATATCGAAGGAAGTGCGGAATGTGTTGTCGAAAAATATTCCGTAGAATTTTCCGCTCTTCATTCCGAGGAAGAATGGAATTGATTGGTAGACCGGGTCTGTACCGGGAGTATACGCGGGGATGTCGGTATTCCAATTGGTTACTGCGATGTCGCGGCGCTCGAGCATGCCCGTCTTCTCGCCGAAGCCGTAGTACAATTCATTTTCCGGCATTGTTTTCCAAACGCGGACCTGATCTCCGTCCCACGCCATTCCTTTTGCCGGGTCGTCCTGGTTGATCACATCTCCCTCCGGAGTCAGAAAAGCAATTCTTACGGGAGATTTTGTCACCCTGATCGTAAGATCCTTCATCGCGATGGTGATGCTCTTCTCGTCCTGCGCGAATTCATGCCTTGGCAGATCCCACTTTTCTTTTGCCGCCGCCCACGATGGTAAGTTCTTGGGGCCGCCGCTGCGGGTGATATGTACGCGTACCATGTCGTTTGCGAGCGGCGTGATTTGAACTTCTGCATCGCCGCAGGCAACGACAATCTGTTGGTCGGAATTCAGTGCAAGCTGAGCATCGCCGATGGTCTTCCACCCTGCGTTAACGGTTGTGACTGCCATACACACTAGCCCTGCTAATAAGGAAAAATAATTCACGGTTTAATTCTCCAAGTTATGATAACCGCAAAGACGCCAAGAAAAGAGAATTCTAACGTTGTAGAAGCTATCTCAAAAAGAGCGGAAAAATGTCATTCTGTCCCAAAGGGATCGCTTCGCGACCTTTGGGAGAGAATCCATGACAATCACGCATCGTGAATCTACGAGGCTTCGGTGTCGTGGATGCTTCGTCCGCCTGTGGCGGACTCAGCATGACATTTACAAGTGCATTCTATATTAAACCATTTTGAGATAGCTTCTAGTACCTTAGTTTTTCAACTCTTCTTTGCGCCTTTGCGGTTCATGTTTATCCTCTCATAGCGGCGTCGAGCACGATTTGATTCTTTAGCCCGACGATCCCCGGCGCGAATGGTTCCGTATTATCGATAATGTTTGCAGAAAATCTGGAAATCTGCTCGATATACAAATTTGGGACTGCAATTTCCTCAACCGACGCCGGTTCTTCTTTTCCATCCTTCCCCATGGTAAGACGGAGATGGATAGTCGTGCTGTTCTGAGTGAAACCGTAAGCAGAAATGATTCCCTTTGTCCCGATGAACTCGATAAACGTCCTTCGCAGCGGGGCCGTGAACGAGCAGTAGATCGAGCCGAGCGTTCCGCGGGAGAATTTCAGAAGGATGTTCGCGCTCTCTTCGGTTTTCTTCACTGTCGGGCGGGGATGCAGATCGCTTTTTGTCGATACGACATCGTCGTTTAGAATAAACCGGAGAGTGTCGAGGCCGTGCACGCCGATATCGTATACCGGGCCGCCGCCGGCGAGCTTTCGCTCGAACAGCCACGACCGGTGGCTGAGCCGTCCGTCATACACAAAATCCGCCCGGGCCGCCGTAATGTCGCCGAGCATTCCCGATTGAACGATATCCCGCATTCGGCGGACCAGCGGAGACAGCCTCAGCATATGTCCGACCATCAGCTTAACATTATTTTTTTTGCACGCCGCGATCATTTTCCGCGCTTCGGCAGCGTTCAGCGCCATCGGTTTTTCGACGAGCACATGTTTTTTCGCCCGGGCAGCGGCGATCGTCGACGGAGCGTGAAAAGCATTTGCCGACACAATATAGACGGCGTCGACTTCGTTATGCGCGACCAGCTTATCCACGGAATCGAAGGCGAAGGGTATTCCGATCTCTTTCGCCTTCGCTTCTGCTGACGCTGATGAGCGTTTTTGGATTGCGACCAATTCTGAATTTGACGACGCCCGAATCGCCGGAGCGATTGCGCGTTCTGCAAATAAGCCAAATCCGAGAATGCCGTAGCGGATTTTGCGCGGTGCGGGTTTCATATCGTGGGAAGGAAAATGATTCGGTGAAAGAAACTGCGAAGTACGTTGACTGTGTTCAACATTCGGAAAATAATATCCGAAAAATGAGGAAGAGAATCAAGCAGGGGGACGAGTCTTAATTTGTGCGAAAATATTCAATCCCCGCAGCCGCGTCATTCCGAACCCGTCGTCTTTTTCTCGTTGCCAATCTCCGATTGGGAACGAAGTGTGTCAAGTGATCAATGTTCTCAGACGAAAGACAAGTTGAGCAACTCGTTCCCAAACTGAGTTTGGGAACGAGAGTGAACATCGTAATTCTACAAAGCTTCAGTGTCGTGGATCCTTCGCTCCGCTCAGGATGACCAGGCAATGCATTATTGAGATCGGTCTGCCCGGATTAAGACACTAGCGAATCACCTGAGCGGTAGTATTCTCCTTTGGTTTGACACATCACATTCACTGCCAAATATCACTTGCACACATGGAGGAAGAATCTGTATATTCTCCTTGCTGAATAATTCATGACTTGACCCCTCTCATCGAAAGCCAATAACATTTCAATCCTATGCCGACAATAAAGTGTTTCGCCTCTTCGTGTCTGATATTTTTAATTGCCACCACTGCCGTCTCCACGCTCACGGCGCAGGAATATACGCGCGGTGTGGGCGTGTATCCGGGAGATGCTAAAGCGGATTTCTCTCCTGCGATTAAGATTGACGCAAAGAACTACCGCAATCTTGCGCTGCGGCGTCCGGCATATCAGTCGAGCAGCTACGATTACAATTGCACGGCCCAGCTTATCACCGACGGAATAAAGGAGACGCAGCTGCCGGCCTGGGTCGTTATGACAACAAGCAGCGACGGCGTCGTTAAGAGAAACGAGCGGGGATGGGTGCTGGACCGTAATCCGATGACGAGAAAAAGTCTGCAAGGTGAGAATGCGTGGCTTCAGATAGAACTCGCGGGGAGCAGCGTCATTCCTGAAATAGACAGTATCAATCTGACCGGCAACGTGCTGGTTGACAGCCTTCCGCCGAAGCATTGGGAGATTACCGTGAACGGCTCTTCCGACGGAAAGAACTGGGAGCGGGCGGGCGTTGTCGGCGGCGATGCATTGCTTGGCGATTCGATGACCGGATGGTGGCGAAGAATTTCACCTCCGAACTTACGGACGTTTACATATTCAATCAAACTCAGCGCGCCGTTGCACTTCCGTTTCTATCGTCTCACGACAAATGTTCCGAACGCCAAGAGCTGGGCTATCGGCGAGTTTGGATTGTTCAACAAAGGAGTGCATGCTGCAATCGGAGGCCCGTACAATTTTACCAGCGCGTGGATGAGCGCCGGTTCTGAGGAGGAATGGGTCTATGTGGACCTCGGAGCGGAGTGTACATTTGACCGGATCGTTTTGAGCTGGATTCGCGGCGCCGCTGCCGGGTCAATCCAAGTATCGAACGATGCGGCAAAATGGAACGATATCGCAGCGCTGCCGGGGAATGCAGATAAAGACCAATCGGACGACATCAAACTAGACTCGACGACAAAAGGAAGATATGTCCGCGTATTGATGAAGAAGCCTGTTTCTGAAGATGGATATATTTTGAGCGAGATGGAAGTTTTCGGCACGGGCGGTCCCGTTGCGGTCGCGCATCCTCAGGCGCCGGCCGGAAAAAACGGAAGAGTAAATTTAGCCGGCGGTGCCTGGAAAATTCAGCGTGAATCATCGGTAAACGCGGATGGCGAAACACTTTCCAAACCCGGATTCAACGACGCCGACTGGATCATCGCAACGGTACCGGGAACAGCGCTTGTGAGCTACCTCAACGGCGGGGCTTTGCCCGATCCAAACTTCGGGGACAATCAACTGGCGATATCGGATTCGTATTTCTATTCCGATTTCTGGTATCGCGACGAGTTTGTTTCTCCCGCTTCTTCCGCAGGGCAGCGGATGTTCCTCAACTTCGACGGAATTAACTGGAAAGCGGAAGTGTATCTCAATGGGAAGAAACTCGGATTGATTGCCGGCGCTTTTACGCGCGCGCATTTTGACGTTACCGATATTGTAATTCCCGGAGAGAAAAATGTCTTAGCCGTGCGCATCAAGAAAAATGATTTCCCCGGCTTTATAAAAGAGCAGACGAAACTCAGTCACGATGCAAACGGCGGCGAATTAGGCGCCGATAATCCGACATTCCATGCAACCGTTGGTTGGGATTGGATTCCGACCATTCGCGGCCGGGATATCGGGATATGGAGCGATGTTTATCTTACCGCAACCGGAGCAGTAACGATCGAAGATCCATTTGTTTCAACCGTCCTCCCTCTTCCTGATACAACATCAGCCGACGTCAACGTCGAACTGACCCTTCGCAATCACACGTCGAAGGAACAGAAAGGAACGGTACGAGGAAGTTTCGGCAACGCAACATTTGAGCAGCCGGTCACGTTACATCCATCCGAAACGAAGACAGTGCATTGCAATCCTTCGACACATCCTTCCCTCCGATTAAAAAACCCGAAGCTCTGGTGGCCGAATGGTTACGGGGAGCAAAATCTTTACGATGTGAACCTGGAATTCCAGACCGCGGACGGTCAGCGATCTGATTCAAAATCGTTCAAGATCGGCGTCAGGCAAATGTCATATTCCGAAGACGGCGGCGCGTTAAAAATTTGGGTGAACGGAAGAAGATTGATCGGCCGCGGAGGCAACTGGGGTTTCTCCGAATCAATGCTCCGTTACCGGGCGCGGGAATATGACATTGCGGTCCGGTACCACAAAGAAATGAATTTCACGATGATCAGAAACTGGGTCGGGCAAGTCGGCGATGATGCGTTCTATGAAGCGTGCGACCGTTATGGTATTATGGTCTGGCAGGATTTCTGGCT
>CAZXQG010000036.1:0-29083 GCA_964642725.1 uncultured Chitinophagaceae bacterium | reverse complement strand
ATCCGTTCGACCGAAGCCATTCCCGGTCATCCTGCAGTACGATATCATGCCCGCTTGTCGGCAGCTTCCAAATAATCGACGTGAGTCCCGCTTCCCGGTACCCGCCGTGCATTTCACCATGATCGGTGGCGGCACCGCTGTTGACGTAGAGAGAGTCTCCGGTAGGATTGAGAATAACAGCGTTCACTCGATGATTATAGATATTGCCGTACCGATATCCAACTGTCCGCGCTATGACACTCCATGTTCTGTTCTCACTGCCGGGTACATCGGGAACTCCTTTAACGACGACTGCTGTCCCAATGACTCCGGTCGAATCATTTCCCGTCAGATACATTGTCCCGTCCGGACCAAACGTGATTCCCAGGGGAGCGTTTACGCTATCATCGGAAGGTTGATAAACAGTCGTTAAAGTCGCAGAACCCCCCGATCCAAAATTGACTCGTTGGATGAGCCCGTTATTTTGTAATATATAGAGCTTGCCTGAAGCCGGGTCGCGCTTGATGCGTACCGTGTTATTGCCAACAACACCTAATTGCTTGATCGTTATGTCCGACCGTCTCGATTTAGGCTGGGCGCTTAATGGCAAAACTTGCACGCCGGCAACTGCGATGACAATTCCCAGTTTCCTCGAGCACATGTGGAAGATCATGACTTCATCTCCTCTGCTAAATAAAATGCATCTGTCCATCCAAGCCAATAGATAATCCATCAATAACGTACTTCATGGCAAAAACTTGGAAGTAACCCGCCAGGGTCTTGATGCACAAAAGCTGTTTGAATCGATTGTTATGGCTATTACAGCATAACGAGATTGGGGGATAAATGCAAATCTCTTTGGTGGTGGGGTCTTTTGAATGAATGTGGAGACCAAGCGATGCTAAACTGGTCCCTTCGACTCCGCCGCGACGGCTCATCCTGAGCAAGCGGAGCGCGTCTGCGCCGGAGGCGCATGAGCCTATGGCTCAGAAGGAGACCGTCGCGTCCCGCCGCTTTTCGGCGGGATCAGGGTGAACATCAGTTTTTACGACGAGAAGCAAAAGACCCCACTACTATCTCTTTGGGGGAGGGCTTTATTAGCGCGAAGGAAAAAAAATTGAATCTGTTAAGATCGAAAACGAGTGAAATCAACCTCGCGCGAAATGTTACAAGTATCAAGGCACTTTGAAACAGATTGCTCGACAAAAATCCTCGATAACATCAAGCTCCCTATTTCTTACTTTTTACTTCCTACTTTTTACCTCCTACTTCTTACTCCTTACTTTCTACTTCTTACTTCTTCGATTTACTGCCATCATTCAACTCGTTGTACGCCGCTTCCATCATAATAAAAAAAGCCTGGCCCTCGGTGGCAGTTCCCGGGTGGTCGAATTCAGGAGAACCGCAGACTCCTTGTACTAATCCAAGCTCATCGACCTTTGAATGCGCGGCGAGCCGCATCTTATCTGCTTTTGCTTTGTAGCTCTCGTCGATCCACCCTCCCCGGATTCCGCGATAGATAGAATACGCCATCATTTGTGCGAGGTTCGTCTCGACAAATGAGTGAGGATCGTCCACGATGTTATGAAAAAGGCCGTCTTCCCGCATGTGCGCAAGGCATCCATCGATGATGTCTTTCACATACCCGATCAGTTCTTTCTTTTCGGCCTGCATGGAATCTGGGAGTACCCGGATAACTCTCGTAATGCCCGCTGCCGACCATCCATTGCCGACACCCCAGCAGTCTTTTCGCACAAAAGCCTGTTTCTCACAATCCCACATATGCGACAAGAGTTTCTTGTCGGAGTTCCAGAGAAAACTTCTCGCCCCGTCTATCTGTTTGATCGCTTCGTCATATTTCCCGGCCACTGCAAGGAAAGGTGGAAGCATGTACATGATATCGCTCCAAACCTGAGGGATGTTTGTGAAATGATAAATGATCCCATCCTTCGTGCGCGGAGCTTTGTTCAAAACATAGTCCACTAATTTGTTGAAACCATTCATGAGAGTTTGGTCTCCGGTTCTTTTTGCCGCCCACAACACGGCTTCACCCGGACAGCAGGCATCGCTCAATGCAAATTCCTCTCCTAACATAGCGAGCCGACCGTCCGGCGACTGACGGAGGACGGAGTCTTTGGCCATCAGGATAACGAGTTCATGCTCTCCCACCTCAAGCATCGCCTGCATCGCGACCCCTTGTTCCCACGTGGCTCGCTGAAGAGAGAGCATTGCGAGTTTAACTTTTTCAACCATCGCGTCACGCGATGATGATACTGAGGAATGGTTATCATCGCTCTGCGCAAGAGATGTAGAATAACGTAAGGTCAATGCCGCGGCAGGCAGGCCAAAAATAAAATTTCGCCGTTCCATAGGTTCATATCCTATTGAAGTTCTACGATACGAGAGTTCGGGAAGCGGTACACCGAGGTATACATGAGAAAATCCAACTAGCAGGTTGCTGAAAAATCAACATCGCACGTGGGACAGGCATTCCTGCCTGTCAAGTTCAATTTAAATAAATAGTTTTGGTCAGACAAAAATGTCCGACCTACCGATACATTGAAATTGAATCGCTGCCAGGAAAAGGATCTCTGCTGCTGGCTTGTCACTACATAACCACGACGATTTCATTTTTCTCTTTCATCGTTTCGAATGGAATGATGTTGCCTTCGATCTCCTCGCCATTCACCGTAATTTTCTTTACTCCCTTTTGGGCGCCATCTTTATTCCTGATGACAATCGTGAAATCTTTCTTCCTGAATTTTCGCGATACCTTTACTTCCTTCCAATCCGAAGGCATGCAGGGATCTATCTTCAATCCCCGGTAGTCGGGCTGGATTCCAAGAATGTATTGAGTGGCGGTGTAATACGCCCACGAAGCGCTGCCGCTCAGCCATGGAAGGCGCGATGCACCGTACCGCGGACTGTACTTGCTGTTGGTGAATTGGCAATAGACGTACGGTTCGATCTGGCGGATCTCAGCTTTTGTATTATAGGCCGATGGCATGAACTTCCGGTAATACTCGTACGCCTGGTTCCCTCTTCCCAGCATCGCCTCTGCGATGATTGCCCAACCTTGAGTGTGGCAAAAGATCGAGCCGTTCTCTTTCATTCCCTTGTTGAACAATACGGCTTTGATGACCTTCGGGTCGGTTTTCTCGACTGGCGGATCGCAAATCATCAGACCATATTCTGTCGAGAGGCGCTTGTTCACAACATCCATCAGCATCGTTCCCCGCTTTTCAGATAGATGACCGCTGTACACCGCCCAGGGCTGCGGTTCCAAAAAGATCGAAGCTTCTTCATTTTCTTTCGACCCGAACTTGAGACCGTCCGCCCTGAATGCGCGAAGATACCATTCGCCATCCCAGGCGTGCTTCTCGAGATTTTCGTCCAGTTTTGCGAGCTGATTCTTCGCCCAGCCGACTTCTTCGGCTTTATTGAGCATCGTGCAGATCTCGATGTATTCTCTCAGGGCATACCGCAACTGGAACGCGACGAAAATTGTCTCGCCGTCATGCCCCAACTGCAAACAATCATTCCAATCGGCCGAGAGGCCGCAAGGAAATCCATGCGCCCCGGAACGGTCAAGATTGAATTGTATTGCACGCCGCAAATGTCCGACCACCGTATCTTTTCCTGCGTCGGCGTACGGGAGCACTTCGTCGAAGAAAGCAACATCACCCGTTTCTTTTACATAAGCGGGGATCGTATTGAAAAGCCACATGCAATCATCCGACCGGTACTCTTTTTCTGACGGCAGCTTCTCGCTCCCCGGCCTGTGTGCAAACGGCTTGACGACGGGCATCGCCCCGCCGGTGGAAGCCTGACCGGTAATCATAAGCTCGAGGCGCTCCTTCACTTCATCGGGAATGGTGTGAAGAACTCCCAGCATGTCCTGCACAGTGTCACGATATCCAAGCCCGTCCCGTTCACCAGTGTACACGAGGCTTGCGGCGCGCGACCATGCGTATGTGATGAGACAGTTGTACGGGTTCCACATATTCAGCATGCTGTTGAATTCCCGGTCCGGCGTCTCGGCGGTCATCCCCTGTAACCTCGAGTGCCAATACTCCTTCAGCTTCTTGAATTCTGTTTTCACCTTTTCGGGATGTCCCAATTCCTGCAAGGCCTTTTTTCCTTCAACACCGGCCTTGCCAATGCCCATAATGATGACCAATTCCTTCGATTCGCCCGGCTGCAGCTCGACGTCAACCTGCAATGTTCCACACGCGTTGTCGCCGACGGATTTCGAATTCCTGCAGCGTCCTTCTTCGACCACGACCGGGTTTGCGTACGTCCGGTACGGACCGAGAAAAACTTCCCTGTCCGTATCGAAACCTTTGATCTCCGCTCCCGTGACGGCAAGAAACGTGTGGCGTGCCTGGCCGTCATCTTCAAAATGATCGGGCCGCTCGGGCATGTAGACATTCGTCCCATGGTCGATGATGTTGTCAACGACATCCATCTTTGAGATGAATTGGGAATATTGAAGGTTGATCATATCCTGGGACAAGTTCCAATTGTTTGCGTACTCCACATACGTAAATAGGCTCAGATCTCTTTTCTTTGTATCGTTGTTTGTTACTTTGAGGAGCCAGCATTCATATGATCGTCCGAGGGGAACAAAAAAGAGAGTCTCGGTCTTGATCGATGAATAGTTGGAAGCGATCTTTGTGTATGCAGTTCCGTGACGGCATTCCGTTTTGTACTCCGCCAGCGGCTTTCCAACCGGCTGCCACGACGCGGACCAGAAGTCTCTGCTCCGTTTGTCATGAAGGTAGACATACCGCCCCGGCTGATCCATTGGAATAACGTTGAATCGAAGACGGGTGAAACGGCCCTGTGCAGCGGATTTGTAGAAGCTGTACCCTCCTGCATTGTTGGTGATAATTGCGCCGTATTCTGTGGAGCCTAAATAGTTGCTCCACGAACGGGGAGTATCGGGCCGCTCAACAACATACTCCTTGTTGATATCGTCGAAATATCCAAATTGCATTGCGAAATCCTTAGAATAAGTTATTTTACTGACTGATAGTACGCAAATACTCAAAAACGTTCATGCTGAGCAAGGCGCAGAGAGAATATTTCTATCATCCTTCGACGCATCCTGCAAAAAGCGCAGGATTTGCTCAGGATGATCGTTTTCTCTGCGCCGTGTCGAAGCATATTATGACAAATATAGTCACCTATTGGATAGGTTTATTCGGATGAGCTTTGATGTAGGCGATGAGTTCATCCACTTGTGTGAAAGCGAGCGCGCAGTATGTATCCGCAGCGCCGTAGAAGATCGCCATTCTTCCGGTATCCGCATCCTGAAGCGTTGCACACGGGAAGCAGACGTTTGCCACAAACCCGATTGTCTCGTACGGCGCTTCGGGCGTCAGGATATAGTTTGCGCAGTCGGCGATAATTTTTGAAGGATCGTTGATGTCCAGCAGCGCTGCACCGATGCTGTAAATGAACCCGCTGCATGTCGTGCATACACCGTGATATATCATCAGCCAGCCTTCCGTTGTCTCGATGGGAACCGCGCCGGCGCCGAGTTTGGTATTCTTCCACCAATAATGCGTCGTCTTCATCACGAGGCGATGCTTGCCCCAATAGGTTAAATCCGGACTTTGGCTCAAGTAGATGTCACCGAACGGCGTGTGCCCGTTGTCGCTGGGCCGGTTGAGCATGACGTAGTTGCCGTTTATTTTTCTCGGGAAGAGAACGCCGTTCCGGTTGAAGGGAAGAAATGCGTTTTCAAGTTGAACGAATGTTTTAAAATCTTTTGTCTTGGCAATCCCGACTGTCGGTCCGCTGGAATAGTTGCACCATAAAATGTAATACGTTCCATCTATTTCCAACAGACGCGGATCGTACCCGTACAGAATCGGTTTGGCGGGCGTACCGTCTTCGTTCTGGAACGTGATAATATCGTCCTGGACGTTCCAATGGAGTCCATCCTTGCTGTGCCCGAGATGTAAATTCGGATACCCGTTATAGTGGTCCGCCCGGAAGACGCCGATGAATTCATTTTTGTACGGAATGATGGCACTGTTGAATACCCGGCTCGCATCTTTGATCGGTTTTCTGTCGATGACAGGGTTCTTGTCGTATCTCCAGACGACGTCGGTGTATCCTTTTGGCTTTTCCTGCCATGGCATATTCGGCAGGGCATTGCCCACAATTGTTTTTTTCATAGTAACATCCTTAATGATTGTATTGAACTGTTAGTTGTCTAAACCTCAGTTTAAAATGTGCCACAAAGACACCATGAGTTTTTTTAACTTTAAAAATCTCTTGGTGCCATAGTGTCTTCGTGGCCAAACATTTTTAATTCTTAATTCATAATTTCTTTTCCTAAACCGTCAGCGCTTCGTTGCCGCTCGCCTTCCGTCTATCGACAAGGTCCTTGGCAATACCCATCATTGTTTTCTCGTCGAGTTTATAGAAGAGAATCAGGATGATGGAAAGAATACCGAACGCCGCAGGAATAACACTCATGAGTGAAATCAGGACATGATTGACTTCCGCAGATTGCGGCTTGTCCGCCATGAAACCATATGCAGAGAGCAGCGCACCGGTGAATAACGCACCGATCGCCCATCCAACCTTCTGACACGTCGCCGATGCTGAGAACACAAGGCCTGTCGCCCTCCGTCCTCTCTTCCACTCGGAATAATCGGCGGTGTCCGCATACATCGCCCAAATAACCACAGATAACGGACCGCCCGACAATGACCCGATGATTTGGAGCAAGAAGATCAGAGTGAGGTGCTCCGGCGTTAAGAAATAAAAAGCGGCAGTGCTGAGCATGGCGATCACAAACAGCATAAGGAAACCGTTCTTCTTTCCTATCCTCTTCGTCAGCAGGGGAACAAGCAGTGCGCCGAGAATTGCACATCCCTGGCCGAGCGTGTTAAATACCGTCGTCACTTCCTCAAAACCCCAGTTGAAATTCCACCAGAGGAATGTGTAATTAATCGTGTTGTGTGTTACGTCCGAGAAGTTCGTAATGTAATATTTGAAATAATAGTTCGTCACGCCGATCCTCGAGGCAACAAACATAATCATGGAAATCGTTGCAAAGAGAAGGACGAGCCACGGCCCGTTCGTAATAAGGTCTTTCAGATCTGTTTTGATCGGTGTCTTCTGAGCTTTGGGCGGGCGCACTCGTTCTTTTGTGAACAAGAACGTCATAATGAAAAAGACGATTGCCACAGCGCCGTAGATCATGATCGTCTTTGTCCATCCGCCGGGATCCCTGGTATCAACTCCGTTGCCGAAGTGTTTTGCCAGAAGCAGCGATGTCGCAGAGACTGTCATTCCGCTGATGTAGGCAAATGTGAATTTGAATGATGACGCGCTCGTTCTCTCTGTTGCGTTCGGCGTCAATACTCCAAGGAGCGACGAGTACGGAATATTGATGCCGGCATAGCAGGCCATGAAAAGAAAGAGCGTCACATACGCGTACACGAGCTTTCCCGACTCGCCAAAGTCCGGCGTCGTGAATGTCAGCGTCGCGGTAACGGCGAGCGGAAGAGCCATCCAGATCAAGTACGGTCTGAATTTTCCCCAGCGGGTTTCGGTCCGGTCTGCCGTCATGCCGATGACCGGGTCGATCACGGCGTCGAAAAGCCGCGAGACCATGATCATGGTCCCTGCAACAACCGCAGCCTGTGTCGTTGCGGCAATTTTGAACACATCGGTATAGAAGAACATCATGTTCATCGTAATGCTCTGCCAGAATAATACCGATGCAAAATCACCAAACCCATAGCCGATTTTTTCTTTCAGCGGTAATTTCTGCATTGTTTCTTCCATGTGATTCTCCTTGAATTAATTGTCGATGTTGGTAGTGCGTTGATGATAGAACAATTTTAGAACTATTTCATAAAATGGATGCTTGTCATTCCGAGCGAAGCGAGGAATCTAATAAGTCAATTCAGAAAAAAGATTCTTCGTCGCTTCGCTCCTCAGAATGACACGACAAAAAACTTTTTGAGGATGACTTTTATTTTAAATATATCAGGCTGCAACAATTGCTGCCTATTCAGCCGCCATTCCCGGCCTCGACGGGAATAAAAATCAATGAGTCTCTTCGTTTAAAAGCTCGTCTGCCGCCATTGCTAACAACATGAAATCCGTCGCTCCGCCTCCCATCACGTACTCGGTCTGCTGCCAGAAATACGGCCAGGTTTTCAATTCTGGAAGGTCGGGCCGAATCAGCGCAGTGCCGCTTCCCACGCCCCCAGGAATGTATGACCAATCATCCCGGTTGACTCCGTACGCGACCGTCAACGATTTCACTCCGACACCCGATGCGAACGATGCGGTGTTTTCGCCCGGATGGCATCCAAGAATGAAATTCATCGCGTTAAAAGCGTACTCGTACGAAAATATCTTCGGGAAGCCGATGTGAAGAAAAAGTTCTTTCACACCCAAGGCCTGGATGTCCCAGCCTGCACCCCAGATGTGCGGCTTGTACGGAACGCCGTAAGGATTTTCCTTTTGCTGTTCGGCAATTTCCTGAAAGGCTTTCCTGACTCCTTCTTCAATCGTCGCCGTAAACCTGACATCGTGCAGTTTTTCAACGACTCTGCCCGCGACTTCGGCACAATTCACGATATGTGTGCCGATGAGATCCGCATTCTCCAACAATATTTTCCTATACTCTTCTTTTGACGTTGAAAGATACAGCTCCGCAACGGTATTTATTTTCTGCAGAGGTTTTGCCGAAACGTTCTTTGCGTAGAGTTCTTCTGCAACCGTCAGACATTTCCCGGACAATTCAGGATTGTAATTCTTTAGGACCCGGCTGGCTGCGGCTAATATTTGTGCAACAGACAGCTCTCGTCTCGGATTCTCTTCAGTGAAAACCCAGCGGTCGTCTTTCGGCAGCGGCCGGCCCAATACCGGATCTTTTTCATTCTCTTTGTACACAAGATTGTCGGTCACTGTTGCCACATCGCCGAGGTGCACATACTGTTCAAGGGTTGCTTCCTGCATCCCCCGGTACAATCTTCCCATCGACTCATAGCCCCCCACGATGGATAAAACGCCGTGTTCTAATTGCTGCAGGATGTCCGGTTTCCCGTCGGGTTTATGGATTTCGGCAACTCGTGTCACCTGGTCGATCGACGTTTCATCATAATCGTTTTTGAAGAATTCATACGCGAGCGCGAGCTTATACACTGTTTCAGCCTGCGATTCTACGCGCAGATCGTAATCGCCGGCATCATGCCACCCGCCGATGTTCAGTCCGGGCACATGTTCGCCTGGCTTGAATTTTGTCAACGTTGATGCTCCCTGGAAATAGCCGTCGAAATGATCGTGGTTGATCTCCGACATCACTGCGTCATCCATATGGCAGAGGCCATGCCATATTTTGTACCTATCCTTCACCGTCATATGACACATTTGTATCGGCAAAAAATATTCGAGCGTCGGCTGCCAGACGTTTCTTGCAAATACATCGTTCTTGATTTCGAATTCGTTTGATGCGATCGATCCGTATTCTACTTTGTACAATCCCTCTTCTGTGATTTCTCCAAAGTCAAAACGTAAATACTGGTAACGCAAGAATTGTCCCCACGGCACAGGAGCCAAGTCCGTCTTCACCACCGTTTCGGAATCCGCTCCTATTTTGATGAGGCGAATCGGTTCATACGCAGTAGTGCGCTTATCCAGTTCGATGACGGCAAATTTTGCCTGTTTCGGATGGTAGCCTATTTGTGAGACCTGAATGACCGGTTTGTATTTCCATCCGGGATTTGATTTCGGACTGATAATCCATTCGACCGCATTCTTGACTGCTCCAAGCGGAATGGTCGAGCGTACCACGAACCATCCGTTGTTATAGAGGCCTCTTCCATCAATCAACTGAAGATCGCTCGTATTGGCTGTAATCGTAAGTTCCTTTTCCTGATTACCGGGCGCCACGATTAATGTTTTTCCCGCCGCCATTGGAGTAATCTGGAAATTTCCGTCCCCGTCTTTTCGCATCGGACCGTTCGCCTGGCGGGGGAATATGCCCGGACTGCCGTCCATAAAATAGTGTTCTCCGAACAATTGACCCGGAAACAATTCCAGATTGAAACCTACTTTATCTGCCCACGCTGCCGGCAGAGGCTTTTCGAGGTTTACGGTGAGTTTTATGCTGTTGCCTACCGCTTCCGTCTTGATTGTGTATTTGAATATCAGATCGGGATAAATTATTGGGTTGAACCCTTTTCGATCTTGGCTTGAATCAGGATACCACAGATCGACGGTGATCACTCCATTCGTTTGATCAACATGCCGTTGTCCGACCTTCGGGACGGGCGACCACTGTCCGGGACCGGGTTCAAGCCGAACATCTCCGTTTGCGGCCACGCGTCTGCCGCACTGCACAATCGTCAAACCGCCCTGATGACCTTCAGGATAAAAATCATCGAACATCATGACGTTGATCCCTTGAGTTTCATAATATCCTTTGTCATTGATATGGAGAGACGAACTTTGCTGTTTCGATTGACCGAGAACGCCGGGATGGATATTAAAGAATAACAACGTCATAACGATAGGCCAAACTGGTTTTACCATGAATCACCGCTGTCTGTTTATGATAGAATTCCGTCATTTAATTGTGCACCAGCGGGGCAAAGATAAACTGCTTGCCACCCGTAAATCCTCCCGATGGGAACCACGATTATTTCTGACCGCCAGGTTTGAAAGCCCATTCGCAATTGTCAGTCAAGACACGGCCGTCGCGATGTGCCCGTGCTTCAATGCGATTCTCACCCGGCTGTAATTGAACATCCTTCCAGATAAAGACGCAATTTGCACTGTCGGTCCGCTTGCCTTGCGACACACCGTTGACGAGCAACTCTACTTCCTTTGCATTCGAATACACTTTCACGCAAGTTGTTTCATTGGTTCGCTCGGTAAATCGCCGGCTTGTAATATAGAGCGTCGGCTCGTCGGACCAATTCGCTTTGTAGAAGAAGAATGCGTCTTTCCGGATCTTGCGGTCGTACGTCACAAGCCCTTTGGTATTGCGCCCCGGGATATTCCCTTCATGGCGCGAATTGCTCGTGAAGTCAAACATGTTCCACACGAACGTCCCCCAAACAAAAGGACGCGCTATCATCGCCGACCATGCCGCTTCATGCAAAAGGGATTGGTACTCTTCAGGGTGCCATTGACCGTCGGTCTTCGGCTGTTTCGGATTTTCCTCATGCTGTTCTACATTTGCGCCGGCTCCATATTCGCTCACGCAAAATCCTCCGAACCTGCTTATTGACTGCCCCCGGTCAAGTATGGCGCCAAACGATTCCTTCGGCCCCCAGCCTGAATACCATCCCGGATAAATATTCCATCCAAGCAAATCGGGAATTTTGTTCATCTGGGGCAGCTGCTCATTCGACGTTGCCGCGATCGTCGGCCGGGTCGGGTCCTCTCCGTTTGCAACAATTTTTAGATCCTGCAATTCACGGTGCGGGTCGGGCCTTCCGGGCCAAAGTTCGTTGAACAAACTCCACGCAAATATGGATGGATGGTTGATGTTCTGCCGGATCAGGTCGAGCAACTGGCTTCGCGAAGTCTCGGCAAATTGCGGAACCGTGCCGATTTCGTTCACCTGCGGAAGTTCTGCCCAGACAAGAATGCCCGCCGAATCGCACAGGCTGTAGAAATAATCGCAGTGCTCGTAGTGGGCGCAGCGGACGACAGTGCAGCCGATTTCTTTCAGCAGAGATATATCTTCATTCATGTCGGCCTCAGAAATCGCCCAGCCTTTGTCCGGCCGGTCCTGGTGGCGGTTGACGCCGTGCAAATGATACGGCTTTCCGTTCAGGAAAAATCCTTTCTCGGGATCTACATGATAGAAACGAAGGCCAAGAGGCTGTGCGACCGCGTCATGCACGGTGCTGTCCTTTGAACGCAATTCTACAACTGTTCTATAGAGATAAGGATCTTTGCGTCCATTCCATAAATGGGGCTGAGCAATGGTGACGTGCAACGCGAACGGAGCAGTGACCTCCGGAACAACCGTGACCGGCTGTTCGATGCTCGCAACATGTCTGCCGGCGGCATCAAACACATCGGCCGAGAGAGTGAGATCTTCTTTGCGGTTCGTACTATTTGAAATCTCGACGTTCACATCGAGAGCAGCTAGTTCTTCCGTAACACTCGTTTGAAGCCATGCTACTCCCGGCGATGCGTGATCAGTTAGGGCGAAGCAGATTTCGTCCGCCTCAATAAAGTGCACCGGCCGGTATAGTCCTCCAAACACATTGAAATCGCCGCTGAGAGGAGCGACATCCGGCTCGGGGGCGTTGCTCACACGCACGGCAACAACATTTGGTCCGGTTGCCGATAACTGTTTGGTAATTTCAAAACAGAAAGCACCGAACGCCCCTCGATGCTGGCCAAGGAGTATCCCGTTGCTGTAGACATCCGCAACAGAACCTGCAGCCTCGAAGCGAAGAAAATACCGTTTGCCCGGCTTTGGCACTGCGTTGGTAAGGACACAACGGTACCATCCGGGACCGCGATAGTATTCTTTTCCGTCTTGAGCTTCCTGCCACCCCCAGTTGTGAGGAAGAACCACCGTTTGCCAGTCGTGATCGTCGAATTGCGGCTGCGCGGCGCCGGCGATTTCTCCCAGCTTAAATCGCCAGCATGAATCTAGCCGCGAGCCGTCACGAGAATATAACGAAGCCGATAGAATCATGAGACTGAATCCTATCCAGATAAGAGCACGGTATGTGTGCATAACGATGTCTATAAAAGAATTGGAGCGGTTATTATTTGGAACATCTTAAAAAATGTCTCGCGCAAAGACGCTGGCGAAGCCATCCCTTCGGGAAAAATCGCAAATTGACTATAGAACAAAATCTCCGCGCCTTGGCGACTTAGCGCGAGCCGTACTTTTGTGAGTGTTCAGAAATCCCTATTTACCCTTTTCGAAATTTTCATGTGTGAGAATCCTTGGATAATTATAGAGATCTCTCATTTGCTCGGGCGTATTGCGCATATTGACAAAATTCGCCCAGATCATGAACCAAGACCACATCGGTTGATGGTCGAGGATTTCCGGCGTCGGCACTTCTCCCACTTCACCGAGCGCAATTATTTTCCCTTGTCCCAACCGCATCAGGTCGTCGTGGTGACTCTGACGATAATCGTGGTGATAGACATCCGTGGCAAAAACGTCGACATAGTCTAAACCCGGGAAGTAATCATCGTAGCTATATGCTTCATCATTGATCAATTGCCGCGGCGCATTAGTATTCCAAACCCAGATAAGATTATTAAGCTTATGGAAATTGACAAAACGGTCGTACATCATCCTGTAGAGTTTTGCAAATCCGTTCTCTCCTCGTTTATTCCCCCACCAGAACCAGACCCCGTTCGACTCATGATATGGTCTCCATAACACCGGAACGCCGAGTGTCTGCAGGTCGTTCAGATATTTTGCGACCGTATCCACACGGGCCATCCACCGAGAATTCAACTTGGTTCCGGGCGTCGTTAATTCTTTCCATTCCTCATCGGTCATCTTCCCCTGAACGCTTTCTTTCCACTTGAAAGGAGGGTCATCCTGCGGTCTGCCCACATGCCACATAAGCGTCACAATGTAACCGTCTTTATATTTTTGATACGCTTCTTGAACCAGCGAGTCCGCATTTCCTTCTCTATAATAGTTGATAAAATCGCATCCCCAGATTTCGGGCCGTTTCCCGGTAAGCTCCTTCACACGGTCGGGAAACATGTCCGGTCTTCCGACAGAGTTGTGATGGCCGGCGATAATCTTCTTTCCTTTGATTGAATATAAATATTCCAGCAGCTTCCTCGCCCCGGGAGTAGCATTTTTGTTTACCGGGTCATACTGTTTTTGGCTGCGATTGAGCGTTTCACTTTTGAGCCTGTTGATGCAATTGATTACCGCACGGGAGGTGTGGTAATTGCATTTCCAAATCGACCCCTTGGCGGCAAATGCGTCCTGCGGTACGATGTCGGTACCTCCCCAATTCCAGCCGCCGTGCTCCTGGTCGATAAGATATTTTTTGCAATAATCCCATTGTTTGCAGAATCTCTCGTAGTAATGTAATGTGTCATTGGGAAATATTTGCGACATCATAAGGCAAGAGTTAAGAGCTTCAACCTGAGCCCACCATTCTTTTGTGTTTCTGAGGATTGTCGCCCGGTCGCTTCCGTTGAAATAATATCCCGCGTCGTAAATTCCGCCACGGTCGTTGTCCCAGCCGTTCAGCAGCACGCGGTCGACCATGTTCTTTGCTACCTTCAAGGTCGTGGTGTCATTCTTGATCCCCAACGCTTCCGACGCCTCGAGCATAAGGTATGCCGTTTCGATATCATGGCCAAATGAGACATGGTCGAATTCAAAACTCCTCTGCCCGTCAGAGGGGCTGGCATTTTTGTTCGAGATCGGTGTCCAGTCGCGCTTGAAGTATAATATGAGATATCCTTTGCTTGTCGTAACGGTGTCTCGTATGAGACCAAGAAGTGAATGAAGCCGTTCTTTCAAGACCTGATCGGGCCAAACTTTGTACAGCTCGGTGAAACATTCGAGTATGTGAATCATGGAGTTCTGATCTTTGGGACCGACGCCGTCATAGCCCTCCGGAAACGGAGTCCCATCCCTCGACATGAATTGAAAGTAGCCGCCGTATTGCGGATCGTGGCTGTGCTTATCGAGCCAATGAAACGTCTCTTCCGCCAAATGCAGCGCATTGGTGTCCCCTGATGCGCGGTAGTACGCGGCTAAACCGTAAATAGCAAAAGCATTTCCATACGCACGTTTTACAATTTGCCCGTTCTCCTTGAAGGGCTCCCCTTTCCGATCGACTAAATCGTAGAACCCTCCAAACTCCGGATCCCACATTTTGTTCTTGAGGAATTCAACGCCGTGGGCCGCTACAGTGCGAAGCGCGTTGTCCTTTTGATAAAACATTGCAGCGTTCGACGCCGACCAGACGTGGCGCGCTTGAGTAACAATCATTTTGGTTTGTGCGCCGTCAAGCTCCCATTTATAGTTTATGTCGCTGAAGTAACCTCCGTATGCCGTGTCGATTGACAGGGGATACCACAGCCTGAACTCGTCATCAAGAACTCGCTGCAGCTCGGCGGTGATAGCAACCCTGTCCGTTTTGATACTATCGGCCGGGTTCGTTGTCGGGGTCTTCCCCATCGTGCATCGAGAAAACAAGAGCATAAGAGCGATCGCGTATATGACCGCCACCCCATTCTTTTTTATGTGTATCTTTATCATAGATGTGTTTCGCTTTCTGTTAGATAATGGCGTTGATCATTCCAAGCATTTCGCATGATATCGGACATCTTCCAAAAAGTCCAATTCGTACGATTACGTAAATTTGTATTTAAATGCAAATCTAAGGATATTCTCAATGTCAAACTGTGTGTTTGAACGGTTCATAATAAAGAATAAAGGGAATTTATGAAACAAAATTATTTACTTCTTGCTGCTCTTGCATTTCAGCTTTTAGGATCGGCCGGCTCGCTGGAAGCAACCAATTTGATTCCTCCAAACAATCCATACATTCAATATTTCGGCCGGTGGGATATGACCGACTCGCTCCATCCAAAATACTCCTGGCCCGGCGTCTATCTTTATGCTGAATTTTCCGGAACAAAAATTGGGATACGGATAGCCGACGGCACCGACTATTTCAACGTCTATATCGACGGCAAACTGCACGGCGTTTTTCACGGAACAAATCCGGGCGAAACGGACTATATTCTCGCCGACAGCCTTCAAAACACGCGCCATACATTCCTGCTCAGCAGGCGAAACATTACCTTTGAAAAGCCATACACATTCGCCGGCATTATTCTCGACGACAATGCAATGCTTCTTCCGCCTCCTCCGAAGCCGCCGCGAAAAATCGAATTCATCGGAGACTCTTTCACGGCGGCCGAAAGCGACGAGACCACCGAACAGCAGCTGGCTTGGGAGGCGCGGTATCCCGTCACCAACATCGATAAAGGCTTCGCGCCCCTCATCGCCAAACATTTCAACGCGCAATATACGACCACCTGCCGCTCGGGGGCCGGAATGTACTGCGATTGGCAAGGAAAGACCGACGGAACAATTCCAAGATTCTTTGATCGCACGCTGATGGAAACAAGCGAACCCAAATGGGATTTCAAACGATGGGTTCCCGACGTCGTTGTGGTCTGCCTTGGCTTGAACGATCATTCCGGACTAAGAGACAGCACCGGGAAAACCACCGATGAAAAATCTGCATCCTTCCGAAAGACATATCACGATTTTCTTGATACTCTCCGCAGCGTCTATCCAAATGCTAAAATCGTTGCGGTCGCTGCCTTTCATGAATGGATCCGTGTAAATGTCAAAAAGGTCGTCGATGATGAGATCGCTTCCGGCAAACACGACATCTATTACACTCAATTCGACGAGTTCCCAGGCGGCTATGTCGGTAACGGACACCCGACCGTCGAAACACATCGAAAGATGGCGGATCAAATAATCTCAGCGATGGAAACCTTCAACCTATTTCAAGGAACAAGCGGAAAATAATTAGAAGCTGTCTCAAAAATGGCCTTGCGTTGGCCCTTCTGCCGAAGGCATGGCTTCGGGAGAAGGATCAAGTGACATGTTTTTGAGATAGCTTCTGCTTGAGACTTCTCCTTTTCATTTCAACGAGAACTTTTGGTGCATATTTATCTGCAATAAAACATGATGACACATGCTGGTGGCGCTACGAATCAAGAGCATCTCGTGCAGCGGATAAGAAGTTTTATCCGTGGAAGAGAGCAATACGTCCTGACTCTTCTTCTCTTCATTACGGCATGCACCGCCGAAATTGTGCTTCACCATTTTGACAAGTATTCCTTCTACTATTTCGGAGATGCGGCATCACACATCATCAAAGCGCGCGAGTTCACGGATTCCCAGCCGCATGAGATCCCGATCATCGGCACGGTCTGGCTTCCCTTGCCGCATTTCCTTCTCCTTCCCTTCGCATCGGTTAATGCACTTTTCTTTTCGGGAATCGCCGGGGCATTTGTCGGGATTCCATGTCTCGTCGGGACCGGCGTTTTGCTTTTTCTGCTGCTGCGGAACATCACCGGATCTGCCTCGATTGCTTTTCTGATGGCGATTCTGTACGGGCTCAATCCCAATGTCGTCTATATGTCTCTTACGCCTATGGACGAACCGATCCTCATCTTCCTTGTCGCCTTCGCCGGATATGCACTGCACCGCTGGTTAACAACCGATTCAGACCTGTGGCTTTTTTTGTGCTCCGCTGCGGTCATGCTGGCAACCTTGTGCAGGTACGAAGCATGGCCTCTTGCAGCGTTTGCCGTATTCATAGGAACATCGAAGGCGGTTTCCCGATGGCGGGAGCTGCACAGAGTGGAAGCAATTCGAATCATCGCAATCACGGCCGCCAGTTGCTCAGGCATAATCCTCTGGTTTTTATGGCACTTAATCATATTTGGCAATCCGTTCGAATTTGCCCATGGAACATACTCGGTTCTTTCCGCGGCTTATCGTGAATCGTCGCAGCATCTTCCTTTAAACATCTTGAGAACTTTCGGCCGGGCGATACTCATCATCTTCGGCCCGGTTTTACTTCTCACCGCTGCCGCATCGTTCATTCCTCGAAAACATAAGAGTGTCGATCGTAATATTCTTCTCTTGCTCCTGTTCTTCGCTCTCCCTTTGTCCTTTACAATAACTGCAGCTCTGTCGGGCTATGTAGGGATTGATGAGTGGTGGTGGAACTGGAGATACGTATTGACGTTCGGGCTTTTTCTCGCCGCAGCGGGGGGAATCGGCCTCCTGAATATTTTCAGCAGAATTCCAACAGTCTGGGGACGCAGCATCGTAGTGAGCCTTTTGTTTGCCATGCCGATTGTCCAACTCGTCATTCCTTCGGTCGGAGTCGCGGTATATAAAGACGCCGCGAAATGTATTGATGCCAGCGTTAAGGACGCGATGGATATTGGTGAACAACTTCCTTGCGTGGTCAACGGCGGATCCGTCGGATTGGTCACCAATGGAATTTATACTGTCAGGATCCAAATTTCGAGCAACCTGCCGTTAAAGCAGTTACGCATTTTTCGTTTTTCTGCCGATAAAAAAATACCGGATTCGACATTGCTCTCCGAACACTATCTTGTTGTTCAGAAAAATGAGACGCCCGAATCCGAACTGCCTGGTTCTCCGTTACCAGGCGATCGTAACATGCTCATGAACAATTTCCAATTGCGTTTCGAGAATACATCGTTCGTACTGTTGGAACGAAAATCTACAACCGGCGATCAACCGACCCCACCCTAACCCTCCCCTATAAGGGGAGGGAAATAACCTCGTTCCCAAACTCCGTTTGGGAACGTTCTTGATGTAGGCCGTTCCATATGTTCCCAATCCCGAAGGGATCACTTCGTGAGTGACGGGACGTTGGGAACAAGGTGAATTCCTTAAACCTCGTTCCCAAACTCCGTTTGGGAACGTTCTTGATGTAAGCTGTTCCATATATTTCCAATCCCGAAGGGATCACTTCGTGAGTGACGGGACGTTGGGAACAAGGTGAATTCCTTAAACCTCGTTCCCAAACTCCGTTTGGGAACGTTCTTGATGTAAGCTGTTCCATATATTCCCAATCCCGAAGGGATCACTTCGTGAGTGACGGGACGTTGGTGAACAACTGATTCCGTCTATCTTTCCCTTACATTCTCCTTTGACACCGCAATAGTTGCCGGAACGATTTCAAAGCCTTTTCCGTCGCGCAACGATACTGGAGATGCTTTTGAATTATTCGGCGCGGCAGTACCTTGGAAGCCTGTGATTCTTACTCCATCGAAGTTATTGACTTCGATGCCGTTCGTGAAATACGGTTCCTTCATCGCATCCCACGTTAGGTCGAAATCCTTTATCCGCAGGTTTTTGACATACTGGGCGTAGAATCCCGGAATGTCGTGCGAAAAGAGTGACAACTTTGGATCCATGACAGGCCGCAAATCAAAATTTCCGCCGCTGACGTCGTTGAGCTTGCCGTCTGCCATATGAAATCGCACGTCGGAAAACGACACATCTTCGATTACGCTTTCTTCAGTGCCATAAACAAATATACCGGACTCACCCTTGCAGACGACATGATCAAACTTGATGTTCTTCATCTTTCCAAGGGGAACATCTTTGGTGAGTCGGACAGAAGAAAGCTGAATCGGCTCTCCGTTTCCCCACCAGTCGCCGGTAAAGAGACGTGTCTCGATGATGATATTTGAGAAGATGACGTTTTCGATGGAGCCTTGGTCGCGGACGAAAAGCCCGATTCCGCGGTTTGAGTTGGTGATGATGATATTGCTGAACGTGAAATTGCGCATCGGGTTCTGGTCGAACCCGCCGATCCTGATTGCCGCCGAGCGGGAAACAAGCGTGCAATTCGTCACCGTGATATTCTCGCATGTCCGTTTGAGGAACTTGTATCCCGGCAATTCGTAATGATGATTGTACCCGGTGAGCACGATGCAATCATCCCCCGTCCGGATATCGCAATCGGAAATGAGCGCGTTGCTGCATGAGGTCAGGTCCATCCCGTCGTTATTCGGAACGAAAAGGCTGCCCCAGATCCGCAGGCCTGAGAGGATGATACCGTCGCAGTCGGCTAAATGGAGCGTCCAGAATGGGGAGTTAATGATGGAAACATCGCGGAGTGTCACCTTCTTGCAGTCTGAAAAAATGATCATCTGATACGGGCGGTCTTTCGGTACGAGCGGTCCGTCGCCGATCCCCTCGGAAACACGCCTGAATCCATCCCCCTGCCTCGTCCACATCACACCGGTGTGGTCCATCTTCTTCGCAGTATCCAGTACCATAAACGAATCGCCGTTTCCGTCAATCGTACCGTGCCCGCTGATGGAAACATTTTCGGCATCCTGCGTGAAAAGCAATCCGACTCTTCTCCCGTTGAGCATGTAATCGTTTACGTTCGCGCTCCCTCGCAGAACGGCTCCGCTCTCCAGATACAGATTGACATTGGTGCGAAGCTGAAGAGTCCCGGTGAGGTACACACCCGGCGGCACATACACCGTTCCACCTCCCAGTTTTGCCGCCGAATCGAGAGCATTCTGAATCGTGCGTGTATTAAGCGTGGATCCGTCCCCCGCCGCTCCCATCTCGCGGATGTCGATCTGCTTCGCCTGTGTATTGCCGCAGACAAGCGATACCAAAAGGAAGAGGAAAATCGAACATAGTTTTTTCATGGCATTGATCCTGCTCTAAGAATGTATTTTAGAACCTATCTCATAAACATGTCTCTTGATCCTTCTCCCGAAGGGATGGCTTCGCCAGATGCGCTCTCCCGCTCTTCGAGCGGGATCGCTTACTTCCTAAAGGGATCCCTTCGGGACAGGATGAACGGGTGAGTTGTTCACCCTGAGCAATCCCGTTCCGCTTCTGCGGAACGGGAGCGTCGAAGGGTCAACGCAAGACCATTTTTCAGATAGGTTCTAGATAAAATACCTGATTCCTGCCGGTTCAATGCAGAATCCCGGTGGAATCTTGACGAAATATTTTCGAGATCAAATCGTCCATTATCACGCTTTTGTACAAGTTTGGAAGATCATCTTGAAATAACATTTTTGGTTTGCGGCGAAACTCCCTGAAATTTTCCGCGCTGGGATGCCCCGTGTACGGAACATAAAATTGTTCCTTTCCTGTGTTTCGCCAGACCATGACGTACGCAATCCGGATGCTGTCATCATCCATCGCCTTGTAAAGTTGATTCGTCCACCAGGTCGAATCAGGGATAGACAATGAACCGGTTTCAGTAAAAGCGGCAATCTTGTTCCTCTTTTTGGCGATGGAGGAGATGACACGCAATTTCTTTGTTACAAACACCACGCTGTCCCCTTTCGGTGTAAAGTCGTGATAATTGTCCATCCCCACGATATCGGCGTAACCGTCTCCCGGGTATCGTTCAAGGTATTCTTCTTCGGTGTCAAACCAGCGGTCCGGCGAAAATGCGTACAAAAAATTCCTGATGCCTTTATTCAATCGAAGATAGTCGACCGTCATTCTCCAAAGCGCGATGAATTCGTCCGGAGTGCAAAACGGTTTTCCCCACCAGAACCAATGGCCGTCCAATTCATGGTACGGACGGAAGATGATCGGTATCGGTGTTCCCGTTCCGTCGACAAGTGTGCCGCTGTATTCTGCAAGCGAGTCGAGGACCCGCAGGTATTGTTCATGGTACGGCCCGCCGGGCAGGATATATTTGACGGCAATTGTCGTATCGTAAAAATTTTTTCCTGTCACCGGATTACTGTGATGCCACGAAAATGTATTGATTCCTCCCCGTTCGTACGCTTCACGAACCAATCGGGGAATTCTGTCGCGGAGTTTTGTGCTGTCGTGTTTCGGAATGCTTTCAAAATCCCAGCCATATACTCCGGGGAACGAACCCGTAACGTCTTTTATGTCGGAACGGGCAGAATCCCCTATCCAGAAAACGCCGTAATGGGTCGAATTCTGGTGTCCGAAGATAATTTTCTTTTCTGAAATTGTCTTGAGATTGCGGAATAGAAGTACGGTTTCCTTTGTCGCGAGGGAGTCAACCAGACGGACCCCGATCTCTTTCTGATACTCGAGGCTGTTGAACGAAGCGCAGGATGACAGCAGCAGGGAAATGAAAACGATGAAAACTGTTTTTTTCTGATCAGAGATTGCCGCACGATAGGAGTTGAGCGGCACATAACGCATCGCGATGATTTCCCTTTGTGTGCCGATACAGTTGCGGATACTACGACGAGCCATAATACTTCTTCTTGGGGACGGACAAGTGTTTCCGGTCCGGCAAATTGGATGTATTAAATAAACTATTTTGATGATTGCACATTCAGCGTGTCTTCGACTCCAAGCCGTTTCATTTTTGCGGCATGGTCTCTGATGATGCCGATTGTGGAGACATCGGAAATGAAAATTGAGTTGCGCCCCTGCGGCTCCTGCGGCGGGTCGCCGGTGAATGGATCCCCCTCTTTCCACATGAAGTCGGCGTTGCGAGTTTTTCCTTCTCCTCCCCATCCCCAAAAATTTGACCCCGCCACGGGCGTGCCGGCCCGCGCCGAATCATAGAGCATGGAAAAAATTATTTTGTAGTAGCGGTCGCGCGCGGTTGTCGGAGTTCCCTGCGCATACGAACCGGTGTCCCGTCCCAGACCGAACTCTTCCATCACCATCGGCTTGTTCAGTTCCCGCGCGTATTCGATATGTTTCGCAATATAGTCCGTCGCTTTTTCAATCACCGGCGGAAGCGTCTCCTCGAATTTCTGCGGGTTGAACCATCCCCAGTTGAGGGGCCAGAGGTGAATGGTGAGATAGTCGATGTTCTTAGACCGGTGAGCAGTGAGGACGCACTCTTCGGACTGCAGGCTTCCGGCGAGTCCCTCGTTGCCGGAGCAAACCAGATGATTGGTATCGAGCGATTTTATATATCCGGCCGTCCCGTCAATCCATCGATAAAAGTACGGAAGAACATTCGGCGCCCCTTCGCCTCCGGTTCCCGGACGGGGTTCGTTCGCTAATTGCCATGACATGATGGTCGGGTCTTGCGAATAGTTTCTTCCGTTCACCGTGTTTCTGCGCGTAATAATGCTTTTGACGTACGATCGAAAATATCCGTTTGCTTTTTCATTCTGGTAAAACAGGGCAGAAAAATTCATAAACTTGCTCCAGCCGTCAACCTCGGGGTCGAGCGCGTGCGAAGTGTCGGCCCAAGCGACATACTCGGACATACCTCCCGACCATTCCCAGTAATTTGTCAGGTACAGCACGCCCTTCATATTTCTTTTGGACATTTCAGCAAGAAGAAAATCGAGGCCGGCGAGGAGCGAATCGTCTACTTCGCCGGGCTTACGCAGTATCGCAGGCTTAACGCCCCGTATTTTTTTTGATGCTTCCGAGCCTGCCAGGATCCTGAGGTTGTCCAGTCCGATAGCATGCAGCGAGTCGAGCTCGCGCAGCAAACGAGGCCTGTCCCCCGTCTCTCCCGGAGATCCGATATAGCAGCCGTACCAGAGATTGGTGCCGGCATAGTAGTACGGTTTGCCGTCATAGACAAAATGCGTTCCGTTCACTCGTACAAATTCATCCCGCTCGCTTTTAAAAAGGAATGTGGAACACGAGGAAAAAAAAGCCGCAAGGAAAAGCAAAAGAAATGTTCTGCGCACCATCCGCAACTCTCCGGGGCATGAATAAGATAATGAAGATAAATCACTCTATACATGGCACATAGTATGCCAATGATAGATATCCTGCAACAAGAATTTCTGCAAACGCCGGATCAATTTAGCTCTTTCCCGCCAAAACAGCCCGGACCGGCTATCATATTGATAAAGATTATTATAGTGATAAACAAGATTGATTTCCGTATTTTTCTTTTTAATGAGTTAACAAACTGGCGTTACGAAGGATGTGGAATCCACGAAGTACACGAAAAGACACGAAGGTTCATTCGCTTTATAGAGTCAATTTCTACTTTCATAGAGAATTTGTTAGATAAGAACCTGCAGAAATACCTTGTCTTCGTGCACTTCGTGAACTTAGTGCCGTCTTTAAAAAATAATCTTGTGTTTTTGTAAATGTGTTCATCCTGAGCAAAGCCGTGACGGCCTCCTTCGACGCGCTCCGCTTGCTCAGGATGAGCCGTCGCGGCTGCGTCGAAGGATGACGATAGATTACAAAATACAATATTTGTTTTGAGAAACGGCACTAGTTGATAATTCAATAGCAGCAAGATAGAGATTAATTGAACACAATGGTTGAATACCTTATGAAAAAATCTCTGGAGGCGGTCTTCTTTTTTTCCGTCGCCTCGATTGTCGCCGGCACAATGCTTCTCCATCTTCCGATGGCGCATCCTGTTGTGATATTTGGAGTTGTGTTTATCGCCGCTTCCATCCTGTATGCAGTAATGTCGTGGACTCTGTTCCGCGTGGAAATATCAAGAGCTGCCCTTTTTTTAATTGTTGTCGTCGCGTTGGTCGTACGGTTAAGTTTTATCTTCGGCAGTCCGATCGGTTCGGAAGACGCATACCGGTATATCTGGGATGGAAAAGTCGAAGCGCATGGAGTTAATCCATACCTCTACACGGCCCTCGATGCGCGGCTGGATTCTCTTCATTCTCCGCTGCTGCCGGCATCAATGAACCACGCTGATTTGAAAACGATATATTTCCCGTTGAGCCAATGGATTTTTTATTTCTGTTACCAATTGAGCGGCGAAGCGCTATGGGGGTATAAAGCAATACTTCTGATTGCAGAGATTGGATCTGCCGCTGCGCTATTTCTTTTTCTGTCCATGCTCAACATACCGCGAAAGTATATTTTGTTGTATGCGCTCTGTCCTCTCCCGATCGTAGAATTTGCCGTTGATGCGCACCTCGACGCCGTCGGCCTGCCGCTCTTCCTCTTTTCATCGTTGTTCTATCTCAAAGAGAGGAAAATCCTTTCGTACGTCCTTCTCGGACTTTCGATGTCTATCAAACCCGTCGGATTGATCGTGCTTCCTGCCATGTTTTTTTTCGAGAGAGGGCGGCGGAACAAACTTTATGCGTTGCTTGTCCCGCTCGCGACTGTCGGCGTTCAATTCATTCCGTACGTCTTTACATCAAATCCGTTTGAGACATTGTTCTTCTTCACGAAGGATTGGAGCTTCAACGGTGCGGTGTTCGAGGCGGTATATTTATATATTCAAGACAATCAACTGTCGCGGCTTATCTGCGGCGGGATGCTGGGAGTATTGATTCTCTTGCTGAATTTCAAGCGCAAGGATTTTCTGCTGACTGCATACTATTCCATCCTTGTGCTCATTCTTCTTTCACCTGTTGTACATCCCTGGTATGTCGCCTGGGTGGCGGTTCTGCTGCCGGTCGTGCGGCGGTGGTCCGGGATCGCACTTGCTGCAGGAGTGAGCCTGACGAGTTTCACGGTAATGAATTTCCGGCTGACGGGAAATTGGGAACAGTATCCGGTTGTCCTGGTAATAGAATATCTTCCGATGATTGTGTTGATGGTAGCGGAATTACGAGATTATTTTTCAAAAGGGGAAAAAATGCCTGCGACCTAAAGCAGAGACAAGAATTGCCAAATTCGTAAAGCTGTCTTTGATACATTTGAGGTTTTCTACTTCCGATTGTCGATTTCTTCTCCACACACTCGGCAAAAAAAGGCCGGCTGCATGCCGGCCTTCGCTGAATTCTTATTCCATTTCTTCGTCTCTACTTGATCAAAGACATTTTCTTCACCGCATTATAATCGCCCGACTTAATCGAGTAGAAATAGATACCTGACGAAAGACGTGAGGCATCAAATTGCGCCGAGTAACTGCCGGATGGTTTGAACTCATCGACCAGCGTCGTTACTTCCCGGCCAATCGCGTCGAATATCTTTATTGTTACCCTGCCGTCTTTCGGTAGTTGATAAGCAATAGTAGTTATCGGATTGAACGGATTAGGGTAATTCGCGATGTTGTATTCTTTCACCGCCGTATTTGAACTATCGAGAGCGACCTTCGCTTTGGCTTTTTGAACACCTTCCTTGTTTAAGAAGACACCTGCAGATACAACATCGCTCCCTGTGATTAATGCTGCCATCAAGCCTTGGTCCAGCGAAGTTCCAAACTTCGTTGCTAAAGCTGCCAGTGCAGAGGCTGATATTGATTCGGCACTCTTATCAAAAGTTCGCAGCGACACGAGCAACAAAAGGGATTGTTTCTCGATCTCCGTTCCTGGGTTTTTAGTGATAAGGTCATTAGATAGAGAGACCGCTTTCGAGGTATTGCCTGTTGTAGCATACGCATAGGCGAGAAGCCCTTCAGCAGTTTGTGAGAGGGTGTCAGAGCCTACGATATACGATTTCAAATCAGAAATTATCGTGGAGTCACCGGATTGGAGAAAAACGCTCAACAGTCGAACCATCGCCCGTTGCTTTTGGGACGTAGAAGCATTGCTCCTAACAATGAATCGAGATAGGATTGACGATGTTGCGTAGTCTTGGCTGAAGAAGGCATTTGTCGCACGCTGATAGACATCCGATATTGAACCCGACGAATCAACGGCAGTTGTCAAAGAGCTCTTTCCCTGAACGATCATGTTTTCCCCTTCAGACGGACAACCATCTTGAGACGTTAGCCAGTGACTGTAGTCCACAGTTGAAATTGTTATCTTATCCGTATTGGGGGGTGACACGTTCCACCAATTGTACTCCGCGACAATGGCCGCGCCTCCGTCTGCGTATGCGTCGTAATATGTGTTTCCGTAAATGTTATTGCATGTTCCGGAGTATTGGTGCTTTTGGGGGACGCCAGAACCAAAACCCATCCCACTTCCATTATCTCGGCACATCAAACCGTAATCGTTCCCAGTTATCGTGTTCGATCCCTCCTGCCCATTCCCTGCCGTAGGGAAGGAACCACTGTAGACGCCAATACCGGCGATGCTGCCGGTCATGTAGTTCGATTGGACGGTTCCGTTGGAACTTGAAAGGAATACTAGATTATGGTACACTCTGGTACTGCCATGCGTGCCATTGTTAGTAAACTGGTTCCCTGTAATCAACGGAGTGGCAGTCCCGTTGCTGGTGACAATGATTCCGTAGTAATAGTTAGTGTCGATCAGGCAGCCTGAAATTGTGGGATTGGAATTCCCTTGAATGACAATGCCGTTCCCGCTGCCACATGCCCGAATGGTCGAACCGTTGAGCGCGCCCCCTTTGCCGTTTGAGTAACGAACTCCGTTGGAAGAACTTGATAGACCGTCGATTTCTAGACCGGTAATAGTCGGCGTGGAGTTCGAGATCGAGACTCCTTGCGTCCCGGAAAATGCAGAGTTGTTTATGGTGCAGCTGGTTATTGTAGCTAGATTGACATTAGTGATCGTTAAAGGAGAGGAAGCGTAAGAGATTATACAATTCTGAATCGTCGAACTGTCGTGATTCAACGCAATGCCGTTCCAGCCGTTCGATGTAGATTGTGTGAATGTCGCTTTCGACGTCGGTGTACCGTTGACAATTAATTTTCCATTAATTGTCAAACCGGCGTTCTGTGCAAACGTCGCTGTCGCTCCGGCGTTTACAGTTAGCGTTGTACCAAGAGCGATAGTACGAGTTGTGGCGTACGTAGCCGAAGAAATTTTGTACAGCCTCCCTTCACCCGGATTAAGATTGTCTGTAAAACTACCATTTGGCGCGATGATCCATGCATTTCCGGACGCAACATCAGAAATTTCCCTCGAGCTACCACTCATATTGAAGTTTACAGTGATGGCTCTGCTTTCCGCTGTCAATGTTCTCCGGTTAACGATCATGAATAAACTGTCGTTCGATGTGTCCTTGAAGATACCTAACTCTACGTATGTCTGATTGGCAGCGTCGGGTGTTGTCACTGAAGTAATGAACGTTCCTGATGGCTGGCCATGACTTATACTATAACCACTTTGCCAGGTCGATTGCAGAAGCGTGCCACTAATTTTATCAATTGCAGCATTTAAGGCTTGCACCGCATAATATCTTGCGTTGGGAACTTGAGAATTAGCAGGGTCTTGGACCAAACCCGTAATAGGCCGAGTCCGGTCATTGTACGGCTGAGAGCCACTCGCATCAAACAAACCGTATGTTGCCAAAGCTCCGGAATTACTAGGGGACGGTGTTTGTGTGTTCAATGTATAATAGGCCAATCCTTTCGCCCCATAACAAACTGAGAGAAAGCCCTGTACCTTTATTTCATTGGGAGTCGGTGATCTGTGCACCGAACTACTGATCACTCCGTTCGCAATCTTCTGTTCAGCCTGCACCTGGATTGAGCAGACAAGTGGAATATCGTCACTCGGGTTCGTTGGAGTATAATTCTCTGCAAGAGTTATCGCAGGTACTAGTCCGGACGATGAGTTGTTCGGTCTCCCTGCGTTGATGAGTGAATCTAAAGCACATTGAACATTGGCAGAATCATTTCTCGTTGAAACCGTGTCATACCAATACCAAAATGGATATTTGTCGGTCATAAGATAGGGAGGTCTGCCTTGTGAATTCCCGTATTGAAGCATGTAATTGGCATAGTCTCCTGCAGCACCATTGACGTATTTATTTGCTGAAAACTTCTGGTTTGAGAGACTGCTCAATTTATTAACTGATCGGTAAGAATTCGGCCACGGTTCATCGTTGTAAAAGTGTGAATAGCGAGAATCGCTCACAACAGACCCAAACGTACTCTGGAATTGATTCTCAAGGTTGGTGTAGACTGCCGATGAATCATTGCTGATAAATAAAGAATCGTAAAAATTGTCGTAAACGAAAAAGTGGTCAATGTATAAATTTTTCTTCTTCGTCCAGTAGACTTTGATCCCCAAATCCGCCCCGTCCCCATCTATTTTGAGAAAGTAAGGCGAGGCGAGATCGATATAACCGTTGCCTCCGAAATTTTTCACCAGCAAAGGATACCTTGTTGTGTCGGTCGACAATGTCAGTGGATTGGCATTTCCCGTTGAAAAAAAAGGATGGCTCTTTTGAACATTCTTCTGGCTCGAATTTTTGACAAATTCGAATAGTTTGACAATTGCGACAGTGTCCTGGTCGTTCGGATTTGTGTAGCCGTCAATTCGAGCGTTTAATACAAGCCGGTATTTTACAGAATCGGCCTCAGCAGAAGGTTTGGGCACTCGATCCTGTTGATAATAAGGAAGATGTGCTTCCAGTAGATTACCAGGTGAATTTTGGACCGAGCTCGTATCTGCGAAAAAAACTTTGTTCCCATTATCCGTAGTGTTGTAACTTCCTACTGCGGGTGGATTTGTCACCCAGACCGATGTTTGATTGGAACTGCCGAAGCCATAATTGCTCGTTTGATCATACGTTCCTGTGCCTCCGCCAACTTGGTAGTAATCATTTATATAAGTGTCTGCGTTCCCTTGGCCATCAGCATACATACCACCCCAGAATTTTGGGTTGCTGGTGTCATAGCGTGTTAATCTCATCGTAAAATAAACATCGAGGACTTTGAGCGTTGGGTTATAACTACTTAGTGGAATTGCCCCGATGCTTCCCGTACCCCAATTGTAAGCGCCCGCG
>CAZXQG010000035.1:0-29279 GCA_964642725.1 uncultured Chitinophagaceae bacterium | reverse complement strand
CGGGCGCACTCATCACGACATGCGTTGTCGTATTGACAATACTGGTCTGCTATAAATATTTGAAGCTGCCCATGTCCGCAGTAATGGGAATTGTGGCCGGCATGTCCACCCAGTCGGCATGTCTTGCCTATGCGAACCAACAAACGCAGAACGAGCAGCCGAATATCTGGTACGCCACCGTGTATCCGGTTTCCATGATCGCTAAAATCATCCTTGCGCAAATCATCGTTTCCGTGTTGTGGATGCTGTGAGGGGGGATCGGGCATCGAAAAATCGCATTTAACTGCAAATTTCGGTTGCCTTAATTCACCGGAAGTCCGACTTCTTCTGAAATTTCACTCAGTTTTCATCTCAGATCTTTATCGCAACTTTCCGTTGACTTTTTTGCATTTTTTTGGTATTATGATAGTCCAATTTTGAAATACCATTATTCTGAGGAAGGATGTATCCGATGTATGCAGTCGTTGAGATCGCCGGGCAGCAGTACAAGGTGAACCCCGAAGAAAAGCTTTACGTGCCGAGGCTGGAAAATGAAGTCGGCAGCAGTGTGAAATTTGAGAAAGTGCTCCTGCTTTCCAACGACAAAGAGGTCAAAGTCGGCGCGCCCGTCGTTTCCGGTGCGTCAGTAAATGCAAAAGTGCTTGCGCATGTGAAGGATGAAAAGGTCATAGTCTTCAAAAAGAAGAAGCGCAAAGGCTACCGCGTGAAACGCGGCCATCGGCAGCAATACACCCATATAGAAATTACATCGATAGCATAACGGAGATTTGAAGCATGGCTCATAAAAAAGGGGGCGGAAGCTCTCGTAACGGACGCGACAGCAATGCCCAGCGGCTTGGCGTAAAGCGCTTCAGCGGTCAGAAGGTTCTCGCCGGAACAATCTTGGTGCGCCAACGGGGAACAAAGTTCCATCCCGGCGCTAATGTTGCAAAAGGCGGCGACGACACGTTGTTCGCCCTGTCTGACGGCGTGGTGAAGTTTCAACGGGTCGGCAAAACACGACAGGCAATTTCAATCGTCACGGCATAAACGGAGACAACTTCTTCGTTCATAAAAAAAATATCTCATGCGTAAGAGTTTCGCTCTTACGCATTTTTTTATCTCATGCAGCAGCTCATTAATCGTCGGAGACTACGATGAAAATTACGGTGATCGGTGCAGGCAACGTGGGCGCAACTTCCGCGCAGCGTATCGCGGAAAAAGAATTGGCAAATGAAGTTGTTCTCGTCGACGTTGTCGACGGCCTTCCCCAGGGGAAAGGGCTTGACATGTACGAATCGGCGCCGGTGGAAGGGTTCGACTCGAAGATCATAGGAACGAACACCTACGATGCAACGGCAAACTCCGACATCATTGTTATCACTGCCGGCATTGCACGCAAGCCGGGCATGAGCCGCGATGACCTTCTTAACACCAACGCCGCAATTCTCAAAACGGTCACCGAGCAAGCGGTTGCGAAATCTCCAAAATCAATCTTGATCGTTGTGTCCAACCCGCTCGATGTGATGGTGTACGTGGCTCTCAAGGTCAGCGGCTTCGACAGGCATCGCGTGATCGGGATGGCGGGAGTGCTGGACACGGCGCGTTTTCGCTCATTCATCGCGATGGAGCTGAACGTCTCCGTTGAAGATGTCACCGCGTTTGTCCTCGGCGGACATGGAGATTCGATGGTGCCGCTTCCGCGCTACACTTCGGTTGCAGGAATTCCCATCGGTGACTTACTGCCGCAAGAAAAAATCGATGCGCTTGTTACAAGGGCGCGCAACGGCGGAATTGAAATTGTCAATTATCTGAAAACAGGGAGCGCGTACTATGCGCCTTCGTCTGCCGCCGTTCAAATGGTGGAAGCAATCGTGAAGGATAAAAAACGGATTCTTCCCTGTGCGGCTTATCTGCAAGGTGAATATGGATTGCGGGATACCGTGGTTGGAGTGCCGGTCAAGCTTGGCAAGAACGGCATTGAGCAGATTATGGAAATCAAACTGACCGCTGAAGAATCGGCAGCGTTGAAAAAATCCGCCGACGAAGTAAAATCAAGTATGGATAAAGTGAAGTTGTAAAAACGGGAGCGGACCCCACCCTGCCCTCCCCTGTTAGGGGAGGGTTTATTAAAGTACCTTACATTTTCATCGTCATCGTTACTTCATTCCCGTTTGCGTTGTAACTGACTTTTTCCATCAGTTGACGCATCAGAAAGACGCCCCGGCCGGTCTCTCGCAACAAATTGTCCTCGTGGATCGGGTCGGGAACCGTGTCAGGGTTGAACCCTTTCCCCTCATCTTTGACTTTTATCACCAGATTGTTTCCCCGGTGTGCGCACGTTACGACCACTTTTTTCGCCGGATTGCGTTCGTTCCCGTGAATGATCGCGTTATTCACCGCCTCGGAAACCACTACGAGCAATGAACCGAACTTCTCCTCATCGATGTTCAGTGCCGAGTTTATCTTCAGCAAAAATTCCTCCACGCGATGAACATTTTTCGGATCGCTTCCCATTGTGAGCCGAAAAGTTTTCTGCGCCATTCGCCGCCGAGATTGTGCTGCCAATGCAGTCCTCTTCAAAAATTCGCTTTTGCCGACATCATGATATTCGACACTTCGCGTATCGGCTGGTTGGTCTCTTTTTGAAATTCCTTCCATCCCTGAATCTCGAGCCGCCACCCGGACGGAACCATCATCACGATTGATGTTGTCGGCCCATAACTGAAATAACTCCCGTCCGTAACGCGCGTTCCTCCATCATACCGAAACCTGTTCTGCACGAACGAACGGAATCCGGCGGCGCAAACAATCCTGTCCTGTATGGTGTACCGCAGCGCCGGCGAAAAAGTTACTTCTTCAAAGTACTGCTGGGGCCGTTCCGAAAATTCCTTCCATTGCAGCTGTCCGCGCTCATAGAGCCGAATATGGAGGAGAACATCAAGCGCTGTCCGCCATGATATATCATACGACGTCGAATCGAGAAATGCAAATTGCCTGTACGAGTAGCTCTCGACCGTAGGGACTATCGTTTCATAATCGAACACCGTGTAATTCGCCAGGACTTCGAACGTATTCACCGAGCGCAGGGCTGGAGAGGGTGAATAGGTCAATTCCGGGGCTAACCGAAAAATGCGGTTCCAGTTGTTGTTGGCGCTCCGGTCCGCAAACAGGTAGACGATATGGTTCAGTGTGACCTCGGCCGTAACGCTCATTTCGAAGTACTCATTCCAGCGATGCGATTCCCTGCCGGAAAGCGTGATAAGGAGTTCATCCCGGTCGTCGGTGTTTGTTGAATCGGGAGTATCATAGCGCAGAATGCCGGCCGAGCTTTCAAACGAGACAAAATCGCTCGAAGAAACCGGCATGGAGAAAATTCCCCGCAACGACGTTCGGCGCGCGACATTGTCCAGTTGCGTTTCCTGTTCCGAAGCGCTTTGCTCGATATCCTTGTCCACCCCGTCGATCTTTTGAAGAATATGCCGTTCATCCCGTTCACCGGCGTGGATGCCGATCGATCCAAAGACGTTGTTGACATCATGGTAGTTGATGTCAAGCCCCCCCTCGAGCCGTTGTTCCTGCACTGTGATATCGTACGGAATCAACGTCGGTTCCAACAGCGATTTGTACCGGAATGCGTTGCTGATTGTCCGCGCTTCGACGAGGGTCTGCACAACTGCGGAAACTTCCTTTCCGACCGCATAGTGAAGAGAGTTCGACACATTATAGATCTCGTCCACCCTGCTTCGAATATTGTATTCCACGCCAAACTCCTTTTGCATGACGCTGTCGGCGGGCACATAAAAGTCCCACCGATTATTCGACCATTGGAGCCGAAGGCTGTCGAACGACCCTTCGAGAAAATCCTTCTGGAAAAACATTTGTGCGCCGTTGTTGCGGAAATACCGCGGCGATAGATTGCTGACGTTCAAGCGCATTGATGCGAGCGTTTGGTACCCGTCGATGTCGACGGTATCCATCTCCGACGACAACTTGTAATTCCAGCCTTGATCCGTTTGGTCCTGCTGGCGGTCGACGCGAAAACCGACAAGAGGCGAAACGGAAACGTAGGGAACGGGCCGAATCGAAACCCCGACGAGGCCGGTGTGAAGTGCTGCATTGCTGACATCGAGCGATTGATTGTCCGATAAAATGAACGACGATGCTTCAACATCCAAATCCAGCGCCGAAGAAATTTTCCGGGATGCATTCAGCCACAGCGTCTGCTCATCGCGAAGAGAGCTTTGATCCTGCCGGATGAACGATGAACTGTAACGGTCATGAACGTCCGCGGCAAACTCACTGTCCCGAGCGCTGTAATCGGCCCTGAAATTCCAAAGATAGGTATTCAGATTTCGTTCAAAGCGAACGCCCGCGTCATTGGAATCCCGCGCCGCCGGGATGCTGTATCGCAGGGTGTCGGCCTGGGCCTGAGCAACCGCCGGAAGGACAACGAAAACGATCATCATACATCCCTGAAGCGAATGTACTATGATGGAACCAATCAGATCTTTTCGCGCAGAGGCAGCTTTTGAAATGCGAGCGAAATTACGTTCTCCCGGCCAATACCAAAATGGAAAAACTATCGGACAAAGATTGCTCAATCGTTTGAACGTTCCTTTATCATGCGTTCGCCAGTGCATCGAAAAATTCTTGTTTGAAGAAATCTGCTGCGCTGCGGCGGCGGTGAAACCATCGGCGAACAACGGTCGAGGGTTGGCAACCATTGAGAGTGCACAAAAGGAACGGCGTTTGCTTCATCAGAAAAGTATATCGCGTACAGTGTGCCGCGGCTCGTAGCCGAGCATTTCTTTCGCCTTGCGGTACGACAGCAAAGAGGCCGCCCCGGTGAAATCCTGCGCGAAGTTTTTGACTTCAGGAAAATACGTTCTCAGCAAACTCCTGGAATCGATGCCGGTCCAATTGTCTTGTGCGGTAATGAAGAAGCATTCGTGGAGCGACTCCAAATCCTTTTCCACGGCAAGCCTGTGCGCCTGAGCTGCATCGTAGGCGTGAACAAAGGACCAAAGATTGTTGCACCATTTATGATGTTCCGAAACGAGCGATTTATACCTCTCGCGCTCGCCCCCTTCAGGCAGCCAAATCCACGGCGCGCGAAGACAGACAGTGCGGATGCCGTACCGCGCTGAGTACGTCCGGCAAATCTGTTCGCCGATGAATTTGCTCAATCCGTACGGGTCCTGAGGTCGCAGCGGATGCAGTTCATCGATCGGCACGTACTCCGGCGCCATGTATTGCGTCATGAACGCAAAGCCGAGCACCGACTCGCTCGAGGTAAACACGACCTTCTTGACATTGGCCCGTGCCGCCGCCTCAAGGACATTGAAGGTTCCGTTCACATTAAGGGAAAAAACCTTTTCGGGAGGATGGTTCAACGGGTGAGGGATGCCTGCCATGTGGATGATCGCGTCGTATCCTTTGACCGCTTTGACGACATGATCAAGGTTCATGACATCAACGTCATGATACCATACATTTCTCGTCGGCGGGTTTAGGTCGAGAACGCCAATCGTATGTTTGTACCGAAGCAGTTCGTCGACAATGTACTTACCGACCGATCCACTGCCGCCTGTAATGAGAATTTTCATAGTTGATCCTGCAATTGAGAAAGTGCACCGATCCGGCCACAGCCCGCGTCGCACCAATAGATCCAACAATCACAACGGAACGGATGAAATGGGCACGCTGTACTGCGATATGATACAAAAACAAGGAGCGGTTTTCAAGGACAGAGCCGTATCAACAATTTGAAACGCCTACTTCTTCAGCTTTTCATCCTGGTACTTTACTGCCGCTTTCACAAAATCTCTGAAAAGCGGATGCGGGCTGAGGAGGCGTGATTTTAGTTCCGGATGGAATTGTCCGGCAACAAACCATGGATGCGACGGCAATTCGATGATTTCGACGAGTGAATTGTCCGGAGAAAGTCCGCTGAACACCATGCCGCTTTCGCTCAGTTTTTTACGGAATTTATTGTTGACTTCGTATCTGTGACGATGGCGTTCGTAAATCAATTCTTTTTTGTATGCTTGATGCGCTTTCGTTTTCTTCTGAACGATGCAGGGGTATGCACCGAGCCGCATCGTACCGCCGAGGTTCTTTACTCCCCGCTGGTCGATCATCAAATCAATCACATTATATTTTGTTTTCCGGAATTCGGTACTGTTCGCCCCCTTCATGCCGCAGACGTTGCGCGCAAATTCAATGATCGCGCATTGGAGACCTAGACAAATCCCGAAGAACGGGATACCGCGCTCCCGGACGTAGCCGATCGCTTTTATTTTCCCTTCAACTCCCCGCTCGCCGAACCCTCCGGGAATAAGCAATCCCGAAATGTCTCCGAGGTATTCGTCGAGGTTCGTAGCGTCGAGGTCTTCGGCCCGGATCCATTTCAACTCAACCGCCACGTCGTTATCGGCGCCGGCATGAATAAACGATTCGTTGATGCTTTTGTATGCGTCTTTCAAATCCGTGTACTTGCCCACGACGCCGATTGAGACGTGGTCGCTTGGATTCTTTATGCGATTCACCGTGCGGGACCAGTGGCGCAGATCGCTTTTGCCGCATTTCAAATTCAATTTTTCAATCACGATCTTGTCCAATCCTTCCTTTTCGAACAACAAGGGGACTTCATAAATTGAATCGACGTCCCTCCCTTCGACCACCGACTGCGATTCAACGTTACAGAAAAGTGCTATTTTTTCTTTCATCTCTTTCGAGAGCCGCCGTTCAGTCCGGCAAATAAGGATATCAGGTTGCACGCCGATCTCGAGAAGTGTTTTCACGCTATGCTGCGTCGGCTTTGTTTTTAGCTCGCCGGCAGATTTGATGTACGGAACAAGCGTGACGTGGATGTTCAACGCATTACGCCGCCCTATGTGCAGCGTGAACTGACGGATCGCTTCAAGGAAAGGGAGACTTTCAATATCGCCCACCGTGCCGCCGACTTCCGTGATAATGACATCGTATTTTCCGGATACGCCGAGCTGGCCGATGCGTTTCTTGATTTCATCGGTGATGTGGGGAATAACTTGCACAGTGGCGCCGAGATAATCACCGCGGCGCTCTTTCGAAATCACTTCGTAATAGATTTGCCCGGTGGTAGAATTATTCTGGCGCGATGTACTGGTATCGAGAAAGCGTTCATAGTGGCCGAGGTCGAGGTCGCTTTCAGCCCCGTCGTCGGTAACGTAGACTTCGCCGTGCTGGAACGGGTTCATCGTTCCCGGGTCGACATTAATATACGGGTCGAATTTTTGCACGGTCACGCGCAAGCCCCGGGATTTGAGAAGCAATCCAAGCGATGCCGACGCTATTCCTTTGCCCAGCGACGACACTACTCCGCCGGTAATGAAAATATATTTTACATGATTGGTAGCCAAGGAAACACCCTTAAGGAAAATTAAAAATTATGAATGAAAAATTAAAAAATTTGCGCGCAACATTGTTGTAGCTCGGCTCTTCATTTTGAATTTTGAATTTTTACTTTTGCCCTGACACGGTCGAGGTCTTCCTGTGTGTCGACCGGGATTGAATCAAATTCGGTGATCGCTACTTTAATACGAAAACCGTTCTCGAGAATACGAAGCTGTTCGAGTTTTTCGGCTTGTTCGAGCCGAGTCGGTGTCAACGTTGCGTATTGCTGCAAAAAAGAGCCCCGATACACATAAATCCCAAAATGCTTATAGAACACTGCGCGTTTGAGCCAGTCCGTTACTTCCGCCGAATCGCGGACAAACGGAACAAGCGAACGGGTGAAATAAAGAGCAAAATTGTTTTTATCGATCACGGCTTTCACGACATTGGGAGTCAGCAGTTCATCTAGTGAAGTAATCTTTTTCACCGCCGTGCCGACGACAGCGGCGGTGTCGTCAATCAGCAGCTGAACAGTCTGGTCGATCAAAGCCGGATCGATCAGCGGCTCGTCTCCCTGCACATTGACGATAATATCCGCATCCATGGTTCGGGCAACAAATGCGACTCTATCGCTCCCGCTTTGAATCGTTTCAGGCGTCATCACAGCGTTCCCGCCAAACTCTTTCACTGCCGTCTTTATCCGCTCATCGTCCGTTGCAACGATAACATCGGTGAGTAAACGAGATCGTTTTGCCCTCTCGTAAACGTGCTGTACCATCGGCTTGCCGTCAATATCCGCCAGCGACTTTGCCGGAAGACGCTGCGATGCATAGCGGGACGGTATGATTCCTATAATTTTCAATTTGCAATTTCCAATTTTTGATTTAAGACAACAGTACCCGTACAGAATAGGATGATTGACAATTGTAAATTGCAAATCGAAAATTGAAAATGAACCGTCATCCGATCACCTTCGGCACTTTGAAAAACGTGTCTTTTTTCGCAGGCGCGTTCTTCAGCGCTTCCTCGGGCGAAATTGACGGCTTCACGACATCGTCTCGAAAGACGTTGCTCAATTCAATCACGTGGGACAACGGCTCCACGTTCGATGTATCAAGCTCGTTCAATTTCCCGATATACTTCAATATATCGTTGAGCTCGTAAGTCAATTTTTCTTTTTCCTTTTCGTCGAATTCCAGCCGCGCAAGCTCGGCAATGTGCTCGACGTCTTTGATGGTTACGGACATTGTTGCTACTCCCTGTAAAAAGAATTCAGAATACAGGAGACAGAATGCAGACTGAATATTTATCTGCCTCCTTAATCTCTTTTCCTCTATGAAATATCTTCCCGATAGTTCCGTTCAATGATTTGCCTTACGCTCTTCATCAATGCAATTTCCTCTTCCCGGCTGGTGATGCATGATGTATCGATGGGCTTTTCCATCACCAATTCAATCGGGCTTGGCCGGATATCGAGCGAATTCTTCGGCAAAATTTTGAAACTGCCGTTGATTGCTATCGGGACAAGTGGAACTCCCGATTTCGCCGCAAGTGTAAATGCGCCCCGTTTAAACGGAAGCAATTTTCCGTCGCGCGTGCGCGTCCCCTCCGCGAAAAGGATCACGGAACCGCCGGTTTTGATCGCTTTCGCTGCACGGTCGAGGCTTTTCATCGCTTCGCTTCCTTTCGCCCGGTCGACCATAATGTGGTGCCCCCATTTCAGCGCCCACCCCCAGAGCGGCACGTACGACAATTCCTTTTTGAACATGATCCGCACACGGGGCAGCACCGACATAATCGCCGGGATATCGAACATACTCGCGTGGTTCGTCACGAAAATGTACGCCCCGTCCGGCCGAATATTTTCCATTCCCCGCACACGGACGTCGATCCCCCATATTTTCAAACAAAGCTTCGACCACGTACTCCCCGCCCAAAAATATGTTCTGCCGTCCTTTTCAACGAGAAGGCTGAGAAGCGCGATGATCGATAAGCCGGCGTTCGTTGCAACAATAATAACGATCCTGACGATTGTCAACAGCGCACGCATTACGCTTTCTCCGCAGCGCGAATTCTCTTTTCTATTGACGGATGGCTGTAAAAAAGAAATTCTACAACCGGGTGCGGCGCCGTATCGGCGAGGTTCATTTCGGCGAGCTTCCTCATCGTCGACGTGAACGCCGATGCATTTCCGGTTCTCACGAGCGCGTAGCGGTCGGCTTCGAACTCATACTTCCTCGATAAAACATTCGACAACGGCGACGTGAAGAGCGAATACACGCCGAGCCAAAGAGCGAGCAGCGGCAGCGCCGCAAGCTGATCGACCGAAGAGAAACCGAACCATCCGAGAGAAAGAAAATAGAGTTTCGATGTAATGAAAAGCCCGGCATAGATGCTCAGCGTCCCGACCAGGATGTTTTTCCAAATGTGCCCGTGAACGTAATGCCCAAGTTCATGGGCAAAAACAGTCTCGACTTCGTCATCCGAAAAATGCTGCATGAGCGTATCGCCCAGAATGATCCGTTTCGATTTTCCTATGCCGGTGAATCCTGCGTTTGCTTTTTTCGTCGTCTTGCTCAAGTTGAACGTAAAGATGCCAGTCACGTTCATACGGGTGTTCTTGCACAGCGAGAGAATTCGTTCCTTGAGAGCATCGTTCTCCAGAGGGGTAAATTTGTAGAACAGAGGCATGATGAACACAGGCACAATTTTGGAAAGCAGCACCGACACGACAAACATGGCCGTCGCCACCGGAAGCCACCATAATGCCTGATACTCCCTCAAGAAAAAATAGAACAGAAGCATCAGGGGCACCGCAATCGGGATGCTGACAAGGAACGCTTTACCCTGCTCCAACAGCCACTGAAAGAAGTTCTGGTTAGACAAATTATACCGATGCTCGAGAATGAAGCCGGAATAAAAACTGAGCGGGAAGGATACGATGCCGCTGAGTACGCCGAGTACTGCCCCAAAAAGAAGCAGTGCAACATACGGCGACTGTGTGTATAAATGGACGGCATTCTCAACGCGGAGTGAAAAGCCTGTCACAACTATCGCCAACGTAACAATAAACGAAAACGTTGTCCCGATGAGAGACAACGTTAACTTGATACGACTGTATTTTTTTGCTTGAGATGATGGTGCCGGCGCATTTGTTGACTCTGCTTCAACGGCACGAAAGATTTTCATGGACGAAACAACGCGAGGGTTGGTCTTCTGTGGTTTTTCAATAATACAAAAAGGAGAGAAGAAAAACAAGGAGAAGTTGCGCGGTGTGACAGTTAAGATAGATGCCTACACGTTACGAAACTGCTTTCACAGCCACCACAAGCAGTCCTGTTCCCCGCTTGTTGGCGAATTTATAGTCGGCGTACATCAGCAGGAGTGTCAGCCACAACGTGAGAATGTAATAGAACGGAAGAAGGATAAAATACAGCTTGCTTTTGTTCAGCATCAGCATTGGATACTTGATGCCGAGCCGCCATGCGGCGCTTCCGATGGGGCCGTAGGTATACGTCACTTTTTCTAAGTGAAAACCGGCGCTTTTCAGCTTTCGCGTGATGTCGTCGACGGAGTAGCCGTTGCGGGCATGCTCCTCAATAAAGCTCGGGTCGCTCTCGTCGTGGGCGTCCGAGCCGCCGAGATTTGACGGAGTATTAATCAGAACTTTTCCGCCCGGTTTCAGGGCATGGTAGAAGTTCCTGAACACCTGCAGATCTTCCTGAATATGTTCCATCACATCGATGGACAAAATAAAATCAAACCGCCCGTCGTGCTTGGGAATTGTCAGGTCTTCAACTTCGAAGGAAACGTTGCCGAGTTTTTCTTTCAAGAAGAAGGAACGGCAATCCGCGATCTGTTCATCTTTCACATCTACTGCATAGATTGTTGCAGAAGGAAAATGTTTCGCGCAATAGTACGAGTATTGTCCGAAGCCGCTTCCAGCGTCGAACATGGTAAAGGGATCTCTCTTCCCGCCTAACAATACCCGGAGTGCGCGCTTAACATACCACTCACGCAAGAACATGATCCCGAGAACCGCGTAGAAGAACCTCCGCACCAGCGGGCTCGTCCGCGCAACATTGCCGATAACATTTTTAATAGGGTCGTAGTGCATATTCAGTGATCATTAATCAGTGAACAGTAAACAGTTAACAATGATCAGTTAATATGTTGATCCGAACGGTAAACAACATTTATGATGGTTACTGTTTACTGTTCACCGTTAACTGCTCTATTGCTTCCACCATGTTCTCCCACGAGTATTTCTTCTTTTCACGGGCCGCGCCGGCGGAGAGTGTTTCTTCCAAGTTCTCCGAGTAGAACCTTTTGATTGCGTCTGCGAGCTTCGACGGATCGTTCGGCGGCACGGTCAATCCGGATATTCCGTCAACGACGACTTCGGCAAGCCCGCCGACACCGGTTGCGATGACCGGTTTATCGAAATTGTACGCTATTTGCGCAATTCCGCTCTGCGTCGCCGAAAGATACGGCAAAACAACCGCGTCCGCCGCCGAAAAATATTCCCCCACTTTTTCATTCGGCACATAATCCGAGACAACGTCGATGACATCACGGACCTGTGCATCCGAGATGTGCCATCGGTATTTCTCTTCGTCACCGTAGAATTCTCCGACGACAAGCAATTTGACCCGGAGATATTTCTTCAGTTCCTTCATCGCGTCGATCATCACATGAAGTCCTTTATAAGGACGGATGTAGCCAAAAAAAAGAATCACTTTTTCGTCGCGGATGTTCAGTGCTGCACGAGCCTTTTTTTTGTCGATGCGCGGGCCAAATATTTCGTAGACCGGATGCGGAACTTTCCTGTACACGGGATTCTCTACCGTTGCGAGCAAATCTTTCTCGACCGCGTCCGATTGAACGATATATGAATCCACAAATTTGAAGACGTACCACGTAAAAAGCCGGTCACCGGGGCGATGTTCGTGCGGGATCACGTTATCGCAAATGGCCACAACCTTCGTTTTCCTCCGGTATTTCAGCAATGCGCAGATCGTTCCGATGCACGGGCCGAAAAACGGGAGCCAGTACTTAAAAATCACAACGTCTGCATTTCGCCTTCGCAGCGCTATTCCAACCCGGATCCAATTGAACGGGTTCACCGAGTCGATCAGCTGCTCGCTTTCCACCGGCAGACCGGGGTCCCCCTGTTCCTCCTGCGTCTTCCCCGGAAAAAACATTTTCGGATACTGTCTTTTGAAAGAAATGATTTGTACGGTATGTTTCTTCCTGAGATGAGTATAGAGAAGTGCGTTGTAGTGAGCAATACCGCCGCGCAATGGATACGCCGTTCCGAGAATGATAATGTTCATTTCGCGCGCATCACGCCGATGCTCCGAGAAGTTGCCGTACCGCTTTCACCACGCGTTCGGGGGAGAGATATTGCATACAGTTATTGGGGCACGTCGGCGAGTAATAACATGTGCATTCGAAGTCGGGTTCAAGAATTTCTCCAAGCCCGTACAACTCGAACTCGTGCTTATTAAAAATATTATTAAAAAGTACGATCTTCTTTCCGAGACCGATGGTGATATGCATCGCCATCGTCACCGCGGTAACGACGAGGTCGCACTGGTCGACAAGGTTGATAAACTGTTTCAACGGGAAATAGCCGAAATATTTTGCCCCGCTCGCCTTCGCGATCTTCCTGTTTTTCTTATCCTCTTGCTCCCCCCCGAGAAGGATTACTTCGCAGCCCGATTTCTTCAGCGTTTTGGCGGCAGCAATCCAATACTTCTCGGGCCAGAGGCGCGATGTCCAACGACCGCCGCAGCCGGTATTGAGTCCGACGATTTTTTTCTTTCCGTTGATCTTCCACCGTTTATCTTTCCAAGGTTCAAAAGGAAGGATGTATTTTTCCCCGCCGAACCTGAAACCGCACATTTCAAAAATTTCCTGCGGATAGCTTTTGGTATTCGCTTTGTTCGTGTCGTCGAAAACACCGGTGAAAAATTTCGCCTCGGCATCCTTGTCCGCCGGAGCGCACACGCCGTTTTTCAGGACAAATCCTTTCTTAACATCCGCCGCAATCTGGAGGGCAAGCGCGCATGCCTCGCGGTCCTTGTCAAGATTGTAGAGGATGTCGAATTTCACCGAACGGAGCGCTACGATATTCTCCAGCGTAAATTTCATCCGGATATCGACGGAATCCGGAAGCATTTCCGGGGTCAGCGTGAGCCACCAGATTTTTGCGCGCGGAAACTCTTTTTTCAAGCGATGAAGAAGCGGTGTCGTCCGGATGACGTCGCCGATAGCGCCGAGTTTGATGATGAGAATATTCTTATCGACGGGGTCGTAATACGTGCAGCTCTCGCAGTGAACGCCGTATTGTTTATGAGGTTTGCAGGGGACATCGCCGCGAAAGTGGCGGCAGTCGGTCTTAAGAATCATGAGTTTTAACGAAAACGTTGTCTACGGTTGGCTGCAATCCAGGAACGTTGCAATCGATTGATATGAAGGGTTAACTTCTTTTTGCCTTCACCCGTTATTTGATGATTTCCCTGATCGAGTATTCCTTTTCAACGTGCTGCCCTTTGGTAATCATCTCGCCGAGCAAACCGATCGACACGAACTGGATCCCGACGATGATGAGAATCAATCCGACGAGAAACAGCGGACGGTTGCTGAGCGATGTTTTGCCGACAATCCATTCCGCAACGAGATACCCGTCAATGCACAGGCCGGCAAATGCAGACACCATTCCCCACACGCCGAATAAATGCAGCGGCCGCGCGATATAGCGGGTTGTAAAAAGAACAGTGAGCAAATCGAGAAATCCTTTGAAAAACCTTCCAGTACCAAATTTTGTTTTTCCATATTTCCTGGCGCGATGCTGAACGACGACCTCGCCGATACGATACCCCTGCCAGTGTGCAAGCGCCGGAATGTAGCGGTGCAATTCGCCGTAGACGTTCACACTTTTCACGACTTCGCGGCGGTACGCTTTCAGGCCGCAATTGGAATCATGAATTTTTACGCCCGTCATAACGCTGGTGACAAAATTGAAGAACTTCGACGGGAGTGTCTTTGTGATCGGGTCATGACGTTTTTTCTTCCAGCCGGACACAACGTCGAAGCCGGCCTTTAACTGCCTTATCAGGTTTGGAATTTCTGCCGGGTCATCCTGCAAATCGGAATCCATCGTAACGACGTAATCGCCCTGCGCCCGCTGGAAACCGACCATCAAGGCAGCGCTCTTCCCGTAGTTCCTGCGAAAGCGGATGACTTTAATGCGGTTGTTCCGGAAATGAAGGTCGCGCAGCACGCGGAATGAATTGTCGGTGCTGCCGTCGTCGACAAAGATCAACTCGTAGCGTCCGCCGAAGCGAACAAGAGTACTTTTCAGCTGGTCGGCAAGTTCTTTCAGCGATTGCTCTTCATTATAGAGAGGAATGACGACGGATATTTCAATATTCTGCGGACGATGTTGGCTTGTCTGTTGCGGTGCTTTACTTTCCTGGGGCGTGGTGCCGGCATTGGTCGTCTCGGCCGGCGAACCGTTCATGGCAGACGAGTCAGCAGCCGGTATTCCTTCAGCCGAAGCTTGTTCCGGCGGTTTTCTGTTCGGCCGGCGGTAGCGCGGGTAGCGCGGGCGCCGAAAGGATTCATCCTGCGGTTTCTGTTCGCTTGTCTCTTCTGCCATACAATGCCATTCTTTGTAATCGGTTCGTGATTGAATGAAAGTAACATAATTCGCTTAGAAATGCAACGAAGCGGCTGTATTTCGCGCTTCGTTCAAGAAAATCCGGCCGGAAACGCATGCGGCAAAATACTACTTGCCATTCATATGAAACTCCATTAAATTTTTTAGATATCTGCCGCCGTGTGACTACACCGTACAACCAGTTCCACCTGCCGGTATCGACCGTGCCGGGCGCCCGGTACAAGAAAAGAATTGAATTACCACTCACTTCATTAAGCACACAGTGAGAACATAGTGTTGCAGCTTGGTACTTAACAAGTTCTTTATGAACGCATGTATTGAAGTTCATAAAGCATTCTCAAGTTTGTGTTGTTTTCGTGTTCTTCGTTGAGACGCTTCCGAGGCGAAACGTGCTCGGATAAATAACCGGTTTCAAACCGCGGCTTTTGAAAGAGAGTCAGATGCTTCTTCATCACCAATTTGTCCGTATCGCCAAGCAATTTGAAAATAAAATCGCGATTGTCGATCGGACGACAAATGTGCGACTGACGTACGGGAAAGCGCTTATCGCTTCGCTTATTCTCTCGGAAAAACTCAAGAAGTACGATGAGGGATTTATCGGGATTATGATCCCGACATCCGCCGGATGCGCATTGGCTGTGCTCGGAGCATTGATGAACGGAAGGGTACCGGTGATGGTTAACTATTCAACCGGAGCTGCTGCAAACGCTGAATACGCCCAAAAGAAATGCGAGTTCAAAACAATCATCACATCGAAAGCGCTGCTTGAAAAAATTAACTGCCGCAAGGTCGACGGAATGGTGTTCATCGAAGACATCATGGCAAGCGTTTCGATGTTCGACAAAATTAAGGCCGCTCTAAAATCCAAACTCCCCGTGCAGAACATCCTCAAGAAAATTTACGGCGGAGACGAGAACGATACTCTTTTTATACTTTTCACCAGCGGCAGCGAGAAGGAGCCGAAGGCAGTTCAGCTTACACACCGGAATATCGCCTCAAATATTGACAGCCTTGAAAAAGTGTACGGCCTTGCCGCGACCGACACGTTCCTTGCCAACCTTCCGTATTTCCATATTTTCGGCCAGACGGCAAATCTTTGGGCGCCTTTGTATTTTGGGATGACGATGGTGACTTACGCAAACCCTCTCGACTTCAAAGCTATCTGCACCGTCGCCCGCGAAGAAAAGGTGACGTTGATGGTTGGAACGCCGACATTTTTCCTGGGTTATTTAAATAAATCGGAACCGGGAGATTTTGCATCCGTCCGGATCATGATTACCGGCGCAGATAAATGTCCGGAATCGCTTCGCCGGGGATTTTTAGAGAAGCACGGGATGGAGCTTCTCGAGGCGTACGGCGCGACCGAGACGAGCCCTGCGATCACGGTCAACACGCACAGCAACAACAGGCCCGGGAGCGTCGGCAAGGTAATTCCAAACGTACAGGTGCGGATGGAAAATTACGAAACGGGTGAAGAGTGTGGAGTGAACGAGATCGGAAAAATTCTCGTGAAGGGCGACAATGTCATGAAGGGATACTTCGACGACTTCGAGCAGACGTCGCTAAGCATTCGTCACGGGTGGTATGATACCGGCGACATGGGATACATGGACCACGACGGTTATCTCTGGCATGTCGGCAGGTTGAAGCGTTTCATAAAAATCGGCGGCGAGATGGTCTCGCTTATCAAGGTTGAAGATATTCTGGAGAGGTTTCTTGCCCGCGATGTCCAATGCTGCGTAGTGGAAGTCCCGGACCATTTGCGGGGAGCGAAGATTGTCGCGGCCGTCACGCAGACGGTTGATGAAAAAACAATTCTCAAAAAAATGTCCGAGCATCTTCCAAACATTGCCCTCCCGAAACAATTCGTCGTGCTCGACGAACTTCCGAAAATGGGAAGCGGCAAGATTGATTTCAGAAGAATCACGGACATGGTTCGCGATATGGTACAATCACGATAGGGGTTCTTATCGCTTCTACTCGCTGCGGGGTTTTTGCACGGTTTGATGTGAAGGGATAATCCTGATAAGAAACTCTTCGAGGGAATGTACAGAGGTGCTGCAAAAAACTTTCGGGCCTTCTTCGAGCAAATCGACGGATGACACTCCAATTAAACCTCTTAGCCCGAGGCTCCATCTTTAATGACAATGAAACCGTAATCCTTCGCGAACTGGACAAGGTTGACGATATCGTAAATATCGATTTTCTTCTTCAGCGCCGTGAAATGTTTGTCGACAGTCGATTTGCTCATCGAGAGCCGCTCGCCGATCTGTTCGGTTTTAAGTCCTTGCGTCAGGAATGAGAGAATTTCCATCTCGAGGTCCGTCAGGGGCTCGCGAATATGCGACAGTTTTTCCAGCTCGGCGGAATGTTTCTTCAGCAATCCTTCCACCATAATGCGCGAGACACTCGGGCTGAAGAATCGATTCCCTTCCGCAACGATGCGGATGGCCTCCGCCAGCTCGTCCTTCCCGACATTCTTCACAACATAACCGCCTGCACCCGATTTAAGAATTTGCGTAACGTATTTTTCGTTTTCAAAGCCGCTCAGAATGAGAATCTTCGTGTGAGGAAATTGCAGCTTAATGATCCTTGCGGCTTCGACGCCCGACATTTTCGGCATTTCAAGATCGAGAATCACAACGTCGGGCTTGAGTTTTTTGACTGCCGCGACTGCTTCTTCGCCGTCGGACGCCTGGCCGACTACCTCAAAATCGGCTACTGTCGACAGCAGCGCTGAAACTCCAAGGCGAACGACGTCATGGTCGTCAGCCATTACGATGCGAATTCTTTTCATGATCATTCCTTTTGTTTCACAACATATCTTCTTATGGTAAAAAGTATTTAATAGAGATGCCAATGTCAAGGTCAGAATTACGCCATATGGCGGCTTCACTGGCAGCGGGGAGTAGTGGGGCTTTTCGTTGACAAACCAGCAACAGTTTCTTATATTTTTTTACAACTGAACGTCTATTACGCAGATCCAACCTACTGGCATTGAGTGAACCGGCCAAAAAAATCTCTCGGGCAAAACTTTCTTATCGACCCGAACGTGGCGCGAAAAATCGTCCGGTCGCTGGAACTCCGGAAATCGGACCGCGTTCTCGAAATCGGTCCCGGCAAAGGTGCGTTGACAGCGCTGTTGCTTGCTGAATTGCCAACAATCACTGCCGTCGAGATCGACGATCAACTTGCCGAAGAATTACACGCAGCATACGGAAACGCATTGACTCTTTATCACGACAATGTGCTGAATCTTGACCCGCACTCCATCGCACAACAACAGAACGGCAAGCTCCGCATCGTAGGAAACATCCCATACAACATTACAAGTCCTATCCTCTTCTGGGCCATCGATTCTTCGGATGTCATCGCAGATTGCACCGTGATGATGCAGCATGAGGTTGCGAAGCGCCTGGTAGCAAAACCACATTCAAAAGAATACGGTATTCTGTCAGTTTTTGCGCAGTACTATTCGACGCCGGAATTAAAATTTACCGTTGCACCCGGATCATTCTACCCTGTGCCGGAAGTAACATCGGCGGTGGTATCGTTGGATTTTGCACGGCCGCATTCTTCACGCGCTGTTGACGACGCGATGTTTCGCACGGTCGTGCGGGGAACGTTCGGAATGCGGCGCAAAATGCTCCGCAATGGGCTGCGTGCGCTCAACGTGCCGTCAATTTATTTCCAAAATTCTGCCGTAGATTTAAACCGCCGTCCTGAGGAACTAGATGTCGAGGAATTCGTCAGCCTGTCAAACGAAATATCAGTCCTCATGAACGATTCGCCTTCAAACACACTCCGCCTTGTGCTATGACCTTATATCCCCGCTTCCGCATTACGCTGTTAACGACGAGCGATATAGCGACGATGCTCTTTCTTATCGTACTCTCATTATTGAATATTATTTTTGCCGCCGTGATTCCGTATTGGTTTGTCCTTGTCGGGTGCAATCTGCTGTTCGTTTTCCTCATCCCCTTTTTCGCCCTGAAGGCAAAAGACAGCCGCCTGCGCGTCATCAAGTATATCCGCGACTGGTACCCCGTTCCGATGATTCTTTATGTCTTCAAGCAAACATACCTGATGGTTCACCCAATTCATCCTCAGGACTTCGACTGGCTGCTCATCGACATCGACCGGTGGATCTTCGGCGGCGACCCGACGCGTTGGTTGTCAGTCTATGCACACCCCGTCGTGACCGAAATTCTTCAAATCAGTTACGCAAGTTACTATCTCATCTTGCTAAGCGTTTTCTTCGAACTAAGTTTTGAAAAACGGCACACGGAATATTTTCTGGGATCGTTCCTCGTCATTTATGGCTTCTATTTATCATATATCGGTTATTTCCTGTTGCCGGCCGTCGGCCCCCGATTTACGCTGTATGATTTCTCTTCGCTGGACAGGTCATTGCCGGGAATCTGGGCGACCGGTGCTCTGCGCGATTTTGTGAACGCGGGTGAATCGATACCGAAGAACGTACCGAATGCAATCGACTTTGCACAGCGGGATGCTTTCCCGAGCGGGCACACGCAGCTCACACTTACGATCATGTACATTTCATTCTCGAATCATCTTAAAAGCCGGTGGGTTATACTTGTCGCGGGTTCATTGCTCATAATTTCGACGGTATACCTTCGGTACCATTACGCGATCGACGTGATCGCGGGGGGAGTTTTTTTTCTTTTTACCGTTTGGAGCGGGAAAAGAATCGATGCAGAATGGCGGGCTCATAAGAAGAAGCTGAGGAGCGCTGAAACAGGAGTTCATCGGCCGCAGTAAATACGTCTTGCCTTACAGGAGGATTTTTCGTACTTTTGTAGCGTTAAAAAGCCTGTCGTGTTACGACGGGCTTTTTGAATCTATGGTGGCCATAGTTCAGTTGGTTAGAACGCTAGGTTGTGGCCCTAGAGGTCGAGGGTTCAAGTCCCTCTGGCCACCCGAGTACAATGAACAATCAACAATGATCAATGAACAGCATAATGAAACGCTGACTGCTCTCGTCATTGCCTCCATCGATAATTGTTCATTGCTGATTGTTCACTGTAAAAGTCCCCATCGTCTAGAGGCCTAGGACCGGAGCTTTTCAAGCTTCTAACACGAGTTCGAATCTCGTTGGGGACACACTTGAAAGGAGTGTTATTTTGTTAACACCCTTTTTTTATTCAATAGACCCAAATCCTGCTTCGGTATCTTTAGTAAGTAGCACTTCGCAACCCTTGTCCTCTGGTCAATGACTATCTTCTTCACTGTATGTCTTCAGGCTTGAGATCGAGGGTCATAACATTCTAGCTTCCCGCCTCCGCAAACAAATCGAGATACTCATCGAACGCAAACATTCTGTTACGCATTCCTCCCGTCGTCTCCCTCAGGATCCCAAGCTTCACAAAATCACGGATGAACAGCTTTAGTAGTGGGGCCTTTTATCTCCCAATAGCAATGTTCACCCAGAGTAAGTCCCTATATTCTTTATCGGGACTTGTCGAAGGGTCGATTAAACAAAGCCGCCCGCTGCCGAGTTTTGCATTTGTATGTAAAATACAGTAGCTTAAGCTTTGAAATATCAGGTCGAAGCGAGGGCACATGATAAAAATAAATCTTCGGATTGAGGATAGCTCCACCAGGTTGGATGATATCAAAGAACCGGAGATAAAGATGAAAGCAAGTTCTTTATCTACGAAATTGGAAGCTATTATTTCGCCCCTCTCTTGTCCCGTATGCGGCAAGGATGGGACAGTCGAGGTGACATTAGTTTTTGACAGGTTCGTTCAAACAAGGATACATCCAGACCACTGCTGCCACAGAGAATTCTCCGCTATAATTTACCGGGCACTCCCGCCTCTTTTAAAAGAGCTGGAACGACATTAGCTCTTTTGTCCCTCACAATTACTTATGCCTTAAAGACGAATCGCGTTCATCTTTAAAGGGATTAATTCCTCTTTCATCCCTTTGGGCTACTGTTCCACAACCTTGATATCGCTATACTTAATTCAACTTCCGGGGGAAGTTTAGGCGCGATCTTGTCAGAAGCAAGTTACGTCTAATTCCTGTTCACAATTCACTGAAAGGGGTGAAGCTCATGAGTACCACAATAAAAGCCATTGTACTCTCGATTTCGACTCTAATATGTATGGCAGACACTACTGCCGTTGCACAGACGCAATGGGCATTAGACACTGTTATATCAGCCGGAACAAATCCTTCAGGAATTGCTATTACATCGGACGGCAGCAAATTAGTTGTAACAAATAATGCTAATCCCGGAGCGGTGAAGATTATTTCCACGTCAAACTATGCCATCTACACCGTTGATATTAGCTCTGTAGAAAATTATCCGAATGGAGTTACTATTGCGCCGAATGACGTAACAGCACTTGTGAACACGACTCACAACACGATATACATCGATCTCATTGGCCATTCAATGACTGGACATTTTGCAGCCCCATGCGTCGGTACTACCCTCTACGGCATCGCCGTCACGCCTAATGGCCAAAATGCCGTCCTGCCGGATTTAAGTTCCGGTTGTACTCAGCAAGGAGTGAGATCGATAGATGCGACAGGCGGATCGTCAGGATCATCATTTGTTCAGGTAAGTTCCTCGGGTGAACTGTTTGGGATCGCCATTACTCCCGACGGCACTTCTGCTATCGTTACAACATTCATCTTCGATTCTCCAAAAAAAATCGACCTCAGCACTTCCGGAATTCAAAATATTACAGGTTTTAACGGTTCGTACGGTGTTGCGACATTGCATCATAGTAATGAAGCACTCATAGAGGGAGATTCACTTAAGCGTGTTTCATTAACCAGCAATACGGCAACAAAAACAGTATCGGATATCTACAGCACCCAGCTGCAGGGCATAGCCATCACTGCCGACGATAACTACGCCTTTGTTGTGGGTTCTTTTGAAAAAGTAATTGTCGACCTTGCCAACAATTCTGTACTACAAACATTTTCTTCGGGAGGCACCAGTGTTGCTACGATGCCAGACGGTTCAAGATTTTTTGTAACGGATAGTCACAACGAAGGTGTATGGGTTTACAAAAAAGTCGGCACCACGGGAGTTAGAGACGTCGTTCGTGCGATTCCAACGGCGATAGCGTTATCGCAAAATTATCCAAACCCTTTCAACCCGTCGACCACAATTCGATATAGTCTGCCGGGCCGGAGCAACGTAAGAATTGTCATTACCAACACGCTCGGGCAGCAAGTTGAGGTGCTGGAGAACGGAGAACGCGAAGCGGGTATCAACGAAGTTACATGGCATGCAAATGTTGCTTCGGGTATTTATTTTTACCGCATTGACGCTGTCAGCCTCAATGATCCTAGCCAACGCTTCATTGAGGTGAAGAAGATGCTTCTGTTGAAGTGAATTCCTTGACACACTCATTTCAGTTGCGATGCAGATGTTCTTACCCTTATTAGAACAAGAATCATACGGAGTTTCAAATGGCTCTTAACCTTCTAAACCTTAATGATATTATCCGAAAGCTGATGCTGAATGAGGTCGATTATGATGCACAAAGAGGAAAAACATATTTGAGTCCGCGTCTCAATCGCACTGGACAAATAACCTACTTGGCCAAACTCAAGCATGCTATTGAATCTCAAGACGCCGCTTGGCTTGCAGAGCAGCTTCACGGCTATTTCGATTCGATTGAACTCACGAAATCAAAGAAAGGAACCATCACCTCCGATATTCCCAAGAATGCAGATGAAACGATCGCAGAAAGTGAATTCAACCGCTTCTATATGCGTGCTCTTTGCTTGTTCGCTGTTGAGAAAGAGATTAAACATCTCATCGTCTGCCGAACCAAACACGCCGGCAGCACGAAACCCACAGCGAGAGCCAAAGTAGGAAGCTCCATCGCTCCCCAAAAATTATTGAATGATTTGAGAGAGAATGTCGGCAAAAAAACTCGGCTTGGACTCGGTGAACCAAGCTCCTCATTAACTGTACGATTACCGTAACCGATGTTGCTGTTGGGATACATTTCCTGCGTTTCTGACCATCACATGCACGTAGTAAACTTTGTGCAAATATGTGTACTGCCTGTGCTGCCGAATGCAGGTAGACGGGTAAAAAGTAATCATGTAACACCTTCCTTTGGGCAGAAGCATTCTTTGGCTATCTACGTCAAGAAAGAACAATCACATCACTAATCATGAAAGGTCGCAAATCATGTTCTACGAAGGCTATCATTTCTGGGGAATGCACCTCATTTGGTGGTTCATTTGGATAATATTTCTGTTTTGGATTTTCGCAACTCCCTATAATATACCGGGCCAGCGAAAGAAGAAGGATACTCCGCTTGACATTTTGCAGAAGCGATTCGCTTCCGGGCAAATCACAACTGAAGAATATCAAGAGAAGAAAAAAATTCTTGAGAACGATTTAGCAAAGCAACCCTAAACTGCTCTTTGGCAACAATGATGCACACGGCCAGGCATCGGTACTGGCGGATCTTGGTAGAACCATTGCCACGGCAAACGGTGTAGATTTTCATGCTTATTCCAACCGACTCGGTCAAGTCATCTACAAGATAAGTTCGACTGAGATAAATCGGGATCGACTTACACAATTCAGAAACTAAATCAGAAATTATTTATGATGAAAACCAAAAACATGCTATTGTTAACAGTCCTGACAATCGTCTTAACGCTCCCCTTGTTTGGACATCACGATCACGGCGACACGACAATGACCCGAATGAAGCGATATGACATGTCGAAGTTGATGGGCAAACCGACAGTCGATGCGACAGTCGAAGGCCTTCATATGAAGATTTGGATCATGACGCAAAGACAGCATAAGAAGATAATGAAGCGAATGATGGGTAAAATGATGATGCATCACGAAATGGAAGACCCAATGGGACACATGTCGATGGGCGAGATGGACGACTCCAGCATGGGAATGGGGGAAGATATGATGGGAATGAAACACAATGGCATGGGAATGAATAAGGCGATGATGGACTCTATGATGGCCGGCACGCACTGCATCATGCTCGAAGTATCGGATGCTGCCACCAAGAAAGGAATCCCTGATGCCAGCGCCGCGGTCATGATAATGTCCCCGTCTAAGAAGCACTCATCGGTCGACCTCAAACCTATGATGAAACACTTTGGAATCGGCCTCACGCTTAAGGAAAAAGGGAAATACCAATTCCTTGTGACCGTTAACGCTCATGGAGAATCAAAAACGAAGGAGTTTCGATATACGGTGAGATAACCAGCGTTCGAAATATTAAACGCAACCATTTTGACGATGACGGCAAACAATTAAAGAAGATCCTCCGTATGACTACCGGCAGGAACACAAAACTGCAATGATTGATTCGGAGAAAAGCAATCTGCTGCGAACGGCGCCGATAGAAAAACGACACCCAGGAATAGAATATGACTGTGACGGAGGTGAATCCCGATGCGTCCTAAGATGATTTCCGATTTTTCAAAAGAGGCGGGCGCACAGACCGGAGGCAGGGTAAGCACGTTTCGTACTATTGTGGAACTTCAGACAAGATTTCCTTTACGTCGATAATGATATTTAGAACCTCTCTTATTCTCATTGCTGCCTTTTTTTCGACCTTGCCGCTCTTCGTTGAGCGGGCGCAGGCCGGGGAGTCGCCGAAAGACACAACACGCGCACAACGATTAGGAGTCTATCCTTTTCCCATTGTCTACTTTACTCCCGAGACAGGAGTTGCGATCGGCGCCGCCGCGTTATATCTCTACCGGGATTCCCTCGCACGCCCGCTGAGCCGGACATCCGATTTCACCGGAGACATAACCTACACGTTGAAGAAGCAAATTATCGCCGAGGTAAACTCGGATTACTATTTCTTCGGAAACGATGAATACCGTTTGTTGGCGAATTCTTCGTTTAAAAATTTCCCAAACAAGTTCTATGGAATCGGGAACAACACTCCGGTCGATTCAGCGGAAAGTTATACGTCGAGGTCATTCCTCATACAGATTGTTCTCTACAAAAAAATTAAGTCAAACCTCAATTGTGGTCCGCTGCTTAGATACGAGTCAACGTCGATTGTGGAGACCGATCCGTCGGGAGCCCTTGCGCCGGGGATAATTCCCGGGAGCAAAGGCGGGTTTGTGTCGGGTATAGGTTTTTCTCTTAATTGGGATTCCCGGGACAATGCGCAAGCAACGCAGGCGGGGGGTCTTTTCCAGGCAACATCTATTTTCAATAGGAAAGCTTTCGGGAGCGATTTTAGTTACAACGACCTTCTCCTCGATGTACGTCATTTTTATGAGTTGATTCCTTCTCAGATACTGGCGATGCAGGCGGCAGCTGAAATCATTGGCGGGATGGCGCCGTTCCAGAATCTCGCACGATTCGGCGGAGAAAACCTGGTCCGCGGATATTTCGATGGACAATACAGAGATAACACTTCTCTTGTTTTTCAAGCGGATTACAGGATCCCGGTTTGGTGGAAGATCGGCGTCGTTGCTTTTGCGGGCATCGGCCAGGTGGCGGAAAGGGTGGGCCAGTGGAGTGTGAAAGAATTCAAAATCGGCGGCGGCGGCGGCATCAGATATATTCTTGACGCCGAAGAGCATGTGACACTCCGCGCCGACCTCGGATTCGGCAAGAATTCATCGGGAGTGTATTTTACATCTTCGGAAGCGTTTTAAGCAAGGGGTAACTTTCAGACATTCCCGTAACCTTCCATGCACGTATTGTTCGTCAGGATCCTTCGGCGATTACTCCCTGCTTTACAAGCGCGTGCACGATACGGGAAATTATCTCGCCGCTAACGTCTTCGACCTGATCGCTTTCGCGCACCTCACTCACTCCTGTCCAAATCATTCGTCCCCCTCCCTTCATCGCCCATATTTTGATTTCATCTTTCACGATTTCATTTATTACGGGATGCCCTGGATAATATTCGCGGTCATAATATTCAGAGTACCACCCGCCCCATTGCTGGTACGGGGAATCCTCTGAAGTGAGATCTGAGCTGGTAGTGACGCCCGCTGTTGTCCTGGCCGAGGCTTTTCCGATAAGCATGATGCCGTCAAAGTTCCCCTCCCTGGCGATGGTATTGATGTGGCCCGTGTCGGGGAGCGTTTCAGCGATACTGCGATATGATGGGATCGCATCGACACCGTGTGCCGATAGAGCTGCCGCGAACCCGTCTTCCCATATCCGTCTCCGTACTTGATCCTTTCTGACAGCCACCACCAGTATTTTTTTCAACGGCCCCGCCGTATATGATGCGTCTCGCCATGTATGCGAAAGTTGTGTCGATGTACAGGATAACAATAAGAGCGACGCCGTCATTGCAGCAATAAAATGGAAGCGGATATTAGTGTTCATGCTTTCTCCTCATTTAGAACCGTGCCCGGTCATAACGTATCATGCTACAGTATGTAGAGAACTAATGCCTGAAGAAATAGTCTGCGTCGGCCTTTGCCAGCTTGCCAGTCTTGGCGTCGGTTGTCACATTGGCTAGTGCTTGCAAAGCTCTGGCGGTGGAGAGCTTATTGCCGCTGTGAGCCGTAAGCGCGTTTTTTCGCCTCACCTCAGCCGATTGGTCCTTATGCCAGTGCATCTCTACCTTGGGATGATAGAACTTTTTACTCTCCGGCGTTTTACCTGGATTACCCTTGTCTTTGGTATAATAGGCAGTGCCCTTTACCACGGTGCGGTCTTTGCGAACGTAACTCTTGCGGGTTACTTTGATTTTGGCCATAATGCTTTACGTCCTCTTCTGGTTAGAAATGACCTTCTTATCGGCGTGGAATCTGCCTGTTTCAATTATCGCCGTACAGTCCTCTTTTTGTATTGCAGCCGCCCGTCCCTTTTCGCCTCCAATTTCAGAACTTCATGATTGTCGGCAACGTAATTCGTAAGCCCCACAGTCGTCACGTCTCTCGACAGGCGGAGCAAATACGCGGCCGGAACATCTTTCATCCGAGTTCCTTTGTGGATGCCGTGCGTCATGCGAGTATCATCTGTCATTTGCAAATGTTCACCTTCCAATTTTACGCGTTAATGCCGAAGATCAGAAGAAGAACGCCGCCGGCAATAATTGCGAGCGAGATTGTATTGTTCATGGATAGGCCCACAATGTAATTTCTATATTCACAGCTACGGAAAGTCATGCGGTTTTTGCCCGTTAACGATGCAGAGCCGAACGATCCTTCACAATGTTCCAACAAGCTTGCGTACGTCTTCCTTCGTCTTCCCGAGTTTTTGCTGAAGCCTTCCCAAGACCTCTTCATCCTCCCCCTTCCTAAATAGCATATCATCATCCATCATATTGGCAAATTGTTGTTTAAGTTTACCAACAGTTTCATTCCAGCTGCCCTTCATTCTGAGCGTGTTCATACGATAACTTCATGCGTTTATGAAAAGGAGTGATTTATGACATTGATAGTTTCTCAGTGTCAGTTTTAATGTCATTCCGTCGAAAGACGGAAGAAACTCTTGCCAGAGCATAGAAAAATATACTGCCGATTGGGCGGATGCGTAATAGCCCAAAAGGACGAATAAGTAGCTAATCCTTTTTCAAGGACGAGAAGTGATGTCAGCCGTTCGGTTGGAAAACTGAACTGAAAGACCACAAGAAACGGCGGTGTGTTCGTCGGTGAGAAGTTCGGCGTGTTGTTATGAGGAGGGTCTGTCGTAACGGGGTTTCTGTGTCTCTTCATCTCGGGAGCAGCTTACGATTTGAAGACGGCTGTGCAATTCTAATTTCTCTACGATGTTATGGACGTAACGTTTGACTGTAAATGTTCCTCTTCGAGAGTTCCCGCAATTTGCTGGTTGCTCAAACCGCCGGCTATCAATGCAATAATTTCCTTCTCTCGCTCCGTCATCCGAAAAAGCCGCTTGAGTGCGCGGCCGCAACTTGATAAAAGAGCGACCCGGTCATCGGGACGGGAAGTCCTGTTTTTCCTGCGGCTGCGGCTCGAATCGTATAGATCACATCCCCTACTGTTGCTTCCTTGAGGATAAATCCAACCGCCCCTGTCTGCACAGATTCTGTCACGTCCGACTATCCGGTCGCGCATAGACAAAAAACTCCTGCCGGCGTCATCACTCATTTACGCCAGTCCGAGCCAATGTATACTGTAAACATGCCGTCGTTTGCGGGATTTGCTGAACTTAGAATGCGGTCCGACTCACACCAACAACCGCCGCAACTCTTATTAAAAAAGGGATTAATCCCTTTTTCATCCCTTTGGAGTATTCCCAATTTTTAACATCTATGGTATTATCCTTATTAACATTTAGCGATATGTGAGTCTTTCATTGACGGGTGGGTATAGCCTTTCTCGAACAACCGGCAAAGGGGAACCGCTGGTGCCGTTCGCCCTCATTAAAGAAAAGGCAGGAGTGAAAACTGGGAGGTTCAAAAACATATGCAAACAACAATAGCGGATGGTTCAATGCCAACGGAAAAGAACATACCTGAACAGATCAATCAGTCCGGTTGGGATTCAGATGCGAAATTCCTTGGATGGCAAGAAACGAAATCGGGAGAAGCGGTTGCCCTCTATAATATTACAGCGTCAGGCCATCCATCATGCGGCTCCACGGTTAGCGAAAAAAGCCTGCAGCAAATGAACCTGCAAATTCCGGAGACCCCGCCTCCTCGAAGTCCAGCAAAGAAATTGTAGTGATCGCTCAAGAGCACTCCCTCGTTGATTCAATTTTAGGAACGCTCTACGGAATGCGCTCTGAGTTCCGGCAATCACGCTCCTTTAGGCTGCAAATTCAGTTGACAGACGAGCAGGGTATGTTGTCTGAAACAACTAAGGAAGTATCAACATGAACATGATTACCACCAAAGACAAAACAGAAATGTATTACAAATTTGGGGATCGGGACAACCTGTTGTCTTCAGCCACGGCCGGCCGCCCAACGCCGATGCCTGGGAAAACACGGCGCTTTACCTGGCGTCCAACGGTTATCGTTGCTTCGCCCATGATCGTCCCGATCGGCGACTCGGCTCACGCCGGCCGCGTCCAAACTCGTTACGAATGCGACCTTGAGGGTCTATCCAGGCGCCCCTCACGGCTTGCCCTGGACGCACAAGGATACGTTCAACGCCAACATGCTCGCCTTTCTCAAGGTGTGAGGATGATACCTCTGTTCTTTATAGCATCATATCAATTTTACAAAACTGACTCTTATATGATTATTCGTGAGGTCTAGCCAATGAACATCTTAATGGTATATCCGAAGTATCCCGATACG
>CAZXQG010000034.1:0-29388 GCA_964642725.1 uncultured Chitinophagaceae bacterium | reverse complement strand
TTTGGCTGTGTTCTTTCAAGAGGACACAATCCAGAGTTTTTGAGATAGCTTCTAGTTAGAATATCAGCTGACACATTTTTAACTTAGTTAGAACGGAGCTGTCAGATGACGTCTTGACTTGTACATCTTAGATATCCAGTTTTCTATTACCTAACCACTTTGCAATTTCTGGATCGCGATGGTCGAAAAACAGGCTTTTCTTTGTGTCGAGCGATGCAATCGCAGCCAGATCTTCAGGACTTAGTTGAAAATCGAATATGTTGAAGTTTTCAATAATTCTTTCTTTACGAACTGATTTTGGAATGACAACTATCCCTCTTTGTGTCATCCACCGCAAGATTACTTGAGCAACGGTTTTGTTGTATTTTCCACCGATAGAAAGCAGTAATTCATTTTTGAAAATGTTGTTTTTGCCTTCAGCAAACGGACCCCACGATTGAATTTGAACATTGTTTTCTTGTAAGAATTTTTGTGTTTCAATTTGCTGACAGAAAGGATGTGTTTCGATCTGATTTACCGCAGGAACCACTTTGTTATGAATTATTAAGTCCATTATCCGGTCAGGTTGGAAGTTAGCAACACCCATTGCTTTGATCTTGCCTTCCCGATGCAAGTCTTCCATCGCTCGCCAGGAGCCATAAATATCTCCGTAAGGCTGATGAATCAGATACAAGTCCAGATAGTCTAACTGCAATCTCTTCAGCGATTTTTCAAAAGCCTTCTTAGAGTTTTCATACCCGGCATCTTGGATCCAAAGCTTTGTGGTAATAAACAGCTCTTCCCTTGCCACACCGCTTCTTTTAATTGCTTTACCGACCTCCACTTCGTTTCCATAAGAAGCTGCGGTATCAATCAATCGATAGCCAGTGCGTATCGCTTCAACAACGGCTCTCTCACATTCTTCGGCATTAGTTATCTGAAAAACGCCAAACCCCAATATGGGCATTTCTACGCCATTGTTTAAGACAACCTTTTGCATAATTTTTCTTTTGATTGTTCTTACTCCGGTATTACTTCATTTAAGCACTTTATTGCATTTAACGTTCTGGGGTATCCCACGTAGGGTAACAATTGTGTCATCACACTTAGCAACACTTGTTTGTCATTTCCAACATTCACATTGCCCTGAATATGCCCTTTTATTTGAGGTTCAGTTCCGTCCATAGCGACAAGCATAGAGAGTGTCAAAAGCTCTCTTGTTTTTATATCCAATCCTTTTCTGGTGTAGTAATCACCAAAACAATTTGCCGATAAATATTTTTGGATATGAAGCTGACTTTCCGGTGATTCTTTATACATCTTATCAATCATTTCCCCAAAGATTTCCTTTTGCACTTCTAACCCCTTTTCATGCCGCGTTTCGGGTGTAGTAGTCGATTGACCTTCTAATGGTAATTCTATTTCTTTGCTTTGAAGTATTTCATTTGTTGCGTGAATAAAATCCAGAACTTTTGCAATACCTACATACGGTACGGACTGGTATAAAATCTCCTTAATTTCAATGGGTGTTACAGCAACATTAAGAGCGGCGCCAAGCATCACTTTATATTCGCTTAATGCCTGACTTGCAATGGTTGACGCCAAAATTATCATGACCCTGGTTCTTGTTTCCAAGTCTCCGCAACTGATTACTTCATCAAAAGCAAAGTTGTCAAACACTTCGATCAATTCCGGGTCTGTTAATTGTAACGTTGATTGAAGCCCGGGAAACAACTCCTCATGATTCTTTATTGCAGCTTCGGTCAGACCTGGTTTCTTAGGCGTAGAAATTCCGGGTTGACATCCGGCATATTCTTCGTCGGTTACGGGTGCCAACCATTCCACAGCACCTTCTTTTGTATTGTTGGTAACAACGATATGAGTGAAGCTGCTGTCGCTTGCAGCGCCATGCCAGTGTTCGATATGAGATGGGATAACGACGACATCGCCTTTAGTAAGCAAACGCGCGGGTTTGCCTTTTTCCTGATAACAGCCTTTGCCATCGGTAACGAGCAGGATTTGTCCCGCCGGATGCGTGTGCCAGTTGTTTCTGCAACCCGGCTCAAAAACGACATTGCCGATCGCATAACTTCCCGTTTCATCCTGTGGAACCAAAATTTTCAGCCATGCCGTACCGGTGAAGTAATCGGCAGATGTTTTTTCACCTTTCGGGAAAATTGCATTTTGATTTTCTACCATGTTCATAACAGTCCTTTATTTTATAGACCTGTTCTTTTTTCCAATTCCTCCGGATAACGGTTGCCCACTACGCTGATTTTTTTAAGTGCAGAATTAATGTTGCTCAGTTCTTCAGAAGTCAGTGCTATATTTGCTGCTCCGATATTTTCTTCCAAACGGTTCAATTTCGTAGTTCCCGGAATTGGCACAATCCACGGCTTTTGCGCCAACAGCCATGCGAGTGCGATCTGCGCCGGTGTCGCCTTCTTCTGAGTTGCAATCTGAGCGAGCAAATCAACCATGGCTTGATTCGCTTTTCGATTCTCAGATGTAAAGCGGGGGACAATGTTGCGGAAGTCGGATTTATCAAACGTCGTTTTATCGTCGATCTTTCCCGTGAGGAAGCCTTTCCCGAGCGGGCTGAATGGAACGAATCCGATTCCGAGTTCTTCAAGCGTTGGTATCAATTCTTCTTCAGGTTTTCTCCACCACAACGAGTATTCACTCTGAACCACGGTCACTGGCTGTATTGCATGTGCTCTGCGAATCGTTTTAACCCCGGCTTCAGAGAGACCGAAATGCTTAACTTTTCCCTCCTTAATTAAATTCTTCACCGTCCCGGCAACGTCTTCGATTGGCACGCTCGTGTCAACGCGATGTTGGTAGAACAGATCGATGGCATCGATCTTGAGCCGTTTCAGTGAGGCCTCAGCAACTTGCTTGATGTGCTCCGGCCGGCTGTCCTGGCCCGTCTGCTCTCCCTTGGGACCGAATTTGAAACCGAATTTTGTGGCTATCACTACTTGTCCACGAAAGGGGGCAAGCGCTTCGCCTACAAGTTCTTCGTTCGTAAACGGGCCGTACGCTTCAGCGGTGTCGAAAAGTCTAACGCCGCGTTCGACGGCAGCCCGAATTAGTGAGATCATCTCCTGCTTGTCCGCGGCTGGACCGTAGGCAAAACTCATTCCCATGCAGCCAAGCCCCAGGGCAGATACTTCGAGGTTACTCTTTCCAAGCATGCGCTTCTTCATTGCTTCTCCTTTTAATTATTTTCCTTTTTTCGCTTCTGATCCAGCAAGTTTCTAGAACAAATATAGAAATTACCTCGTTGGGCAACTATCACATTGCTATTGAATGATTGCCTAATTCTCCCAATGAGTGGAGTTTTATGCTATTAATGAGTATAATCACGTAAAGAAAGGAGTTAAAGATAATGAAGACGACTGGAACGGACATAACGAAAGACCTCCTCGCTGCAGCACTGCAATACTGCAAAAGTGAGGGGGTACACCCTACACCCCTGCCGGGACTCTCAGTGATCAGAAGGGACAGGATGTCGGATGCTACACCTGGAATGTATAACCCTGAGGTTTGCTTTGTTCTGCAGGGTGAGAAGGATGTGTGGACCGGGAACAAGGTATACCGCTATAATCCCGCAAACTATCTGGTCAGTTGCATGGATATTCCTGCTACAGCACAAATAGTGGCAGCATCACCGAGACAACCTTTCGTTTGCCTCAAACTTGAGCTTCAGCCATCGGTGGTGTATGAGATATTGCAGGAGACGCCCTCCGCTGAACTTCAGAACGAAAAAGCAGAAGGAGGATTTTTTGTGGAAAAGGTGACTGCGGAACTTGCCGACGCGTTTTCACGCTTGATGAGAACGTTGGAGAACAAAAACGATCTGAAAGCGCTGGCCCCTTCCATCATCCGCGAGATTCACTACCGCTTGATGAGCTCTCGGTTTGGCGTAAAGATTCGCCAGCTCGGAGTAGTCGGGAGTAAGACGCAGAGGATAGGGAAGGTGGTAGAACACCTTCGGAAGGACTACGCGGCACCGCTAAGGGTTACTAATCTGGCACGAATGGCGAACATGAGTCCATCGTCTTTTCATCTTCATTTTAGGCAAGTCACAAGCATGAGCCCGCTGCAATATCAAAAACAGATCCGGCTTCAAGAAGCCCGTCGGCTGCTCAGCATCGAGACTTTAGATGCAGCGAGTGTTGCGTTCAAGGTCGGCTACGAAAGCCCGTCTCAGTTTAGCCGCGAGTATCGGAGACTTTTTGGGCAGCCGCCGATGCGCGATATGGATCGGCTTCGGATGTTGTTGCCCGCTCAAGACTAGAAAAGGAGAATGGAAGGGAATAGAAAACCGGATGGCGAAGAAAATTCACACACCCGGTTTATGGCTCCGCGAGTAGGGCTCGAACCTACAACCCTGCGGTTAACAGCCGCATGCTCTACCATTGAGCTATCGCGGAATGGTACAGTAAATTCAGCGCGTAAAATATATCCAAAACGATGCGAAAAGTCAAGGCACAACCGGCCTTTAAACGTTAAAATCGCATAATCCTCTCAATAAAAGTCGATTTCTTGACACCCCCCCTATTTTTATTTATATTGACTATAGGGAATTGCCGATGAAACCTCTTCATAGAGAAGCGTGTTCAATATATACATGAAGAGCGACTACAATAAACCTAAAGGAAAGTAAATGGAAGGAAATTTCTCCAACCGAGTACAAGATGTCATCCGATTAAGCCGCGAGGAAGCTCTCCGCCTTGGCCATGATTATATCGGGACGGAGCACTTATTGCTTGGAATAATCCGAGAAGGAGAAGGTATTGCGGTGAAAATTCTTCGCAATCTCGGTTGTGATTTATACAAGCTGAAGAAAGCGATTGAAGACACTGTGCGGACTTCGGGCGGCACATTGACGATCGGAAATATTCCGTTGACAAAGCAGGCCGAGAAGGTACTGAAGATCACTTATCTCGAAGCAAAACTCTATAAATCCGATGTGATCGGCACCGAGCATCTCCTTTTATCGCTCCTTCGCGATGACGATAACATTGCAGCACAGATCATGCACCAGTTCAACGTCCATTACGACGTTGTGCGTAACGAGCTTGACAATATTATCAGCGGCAAACCATCGGCGGCGCCGCAAGCGCACCAGGCAGCAGAAAAAAAACAGGACAAATCCAAGACACCGGTGCTCGATAATTTCGGCCGCGACCTTACAAAGCTGGCCGTCGAGGGAAAACTCGACCCCGTTGTGGGCCGGGAAAAAGAGATTGAACGAGTGGCACAGGTCTTAAGCCGCCGCAAGAAAAACAATCCGGTCTTGATCGGTGAACCGGGTGTGGGTAAAACCGCTATCGCCGAAGGACTGGCGAATCGCATCGTGCAAAAGAAGGTTTCACGGGTTCTCCATGACAAACGTGTTGTGACTCTTGACCTTGCCGCTCTTGTTGCCGGAACGAAATACCGCGGCCAGTTTGAAGAGAGGATGAAAGCGGTGATGAACGAGCTTGAAAAAGCGAAAGATGTCATCTTGTTCATCGACGAGCTTCATACGATTGTCGGTGCGGGCGGAGCCTCGGGGTCTCTCGATGCATCGAATATGTTCAAGCCGGCACTTTCGCGCGGCGAGCTTCAATGCATCGGTGCCACGACGCTGGACGAATACCGTCAGTACATCGAGAAAGACGGCGCGCTTGACCGCCGCTTCCAGAAAATCATGGTCGACCCGACTACGGTTGACGAAACGATCCAGATTCTGAAGAACATCAAGCACAAATATGAAGAGCATCATGGCGTGCGCTATTCCGACGAAGCGATCGTCTCTGCCGTCCGATTGAGCGACCGCTACATTACCGACCGAAATCTTCCCGACAAAGCGATCGACGTGATGGACGAAGCCGGCGCCCGTGTGCATCTCGCCAACATCGTCGTGCCGCAGGAAATTCTCCATCTCGAAGAAGAGATTGAAAAGATCAAACAGTCGAAGAATCAGGTGGTGAAGAATCAGAACTTCGAAGAAGCCGCACGCCTGCGCGATCTGGAAAAGAAATTATTGAGCGATTTGGAAATTGCCAAACGCGAATGGGAATTGAAAGCACAGGACACGGTCTATCAGGTAAGCGAAGATAACGTCTCCGACGTCGTTGCGATGATGACGGGAATTCCTGTCAACAAAATTGCCGAATCCGAATCCGAAAAGCTTCTGAAAATGGACACCGTGCTGCGCACGCAGATCATCGGACAGGATGAGGCGTTGACACAGTTGACGAAAGCGATCCGGCGCACTCGTGCCGGGCTCAAAGATCCGCGGCGGCCGATCGGTTCGTTCATCTTTCTCGGTCCGACCGGCGTCGGCAAAACCGAAATGGCAAAAGCTCTTGCGCGGTACCTGTTCGATTCGGAAGATGCATTAATCCGCATCGACATGAGCGAGTACATGGAAAAATTTTCCGTCTCGCGGCTTGTCGGCGCGCCTCCCGGATATGTCGGCTACGAAGAGGGGGGACAGTTGACGGAAAAAGTCCGCCGCAAACCGTACGCCGTCGTGCTGCTCGACGAGATCGAAAAAGCGCATCCCGACGTCTTCAACATTTTACTCCAGGTGCTCGATGACGGAATCCTGACCGACAGCCTGGGCCGCCGGGTCGATTTCAAAAATACAATCCTCATTATGACGTCGAACATCGGCGCCCGCGATATTAAGTCGAGCGGAGGCTTCGGTTTCGGCGACAATACTATTCAGGATAAATACAAGGCGATGAAGAACGTGATCGAGGAAGCGTTGAAGCGGGTCTTCAACCCCGAGTTCCTCAACCGCGTCGACGACACAATTGTCTTTCATTCGCTGGAAAAATCGCATATTATGCAGATCATCGACATCGCGACGAAGGACTTGTTCAAACGGATGAGCTCGATGAATATTACGATCGAACTCAATAAACCGGCGAAAGAATTTCTTGCCGAAAAAGGGTTTGACCCGGCATTCGGCGCGCGCCCGCTCCGCCGCGCGCTTCAGAAATATGTAGAAGACCCCGTCTCAGAAGAAATTCTGAAAGGAAAATTCAGCGACGGCAGCAAGATTAAGGTGAAGTTCAATAAAAAAACCGAACAACTTAAGTTCATCGATGCGAACAAGAACCGCAAAAAGGAAGAGCCGAAGAAAGAAGAAGAGAAGAAAGCGGACGTAACATAATAACCAACAATCTGGTGTGCAAACAAATCCCGTCCAGCAATGCTCGACGGGATTTGTTGTTTTGACACTCGCTACTTCTTTTGCCGGTAGAAACCGATGAGGTCGGTGTTCGCCGGCGTTCCTCCGAGCTGGCGAATCATCGATGTGATCTGACCGCGGTGGTATGTGCCGTGGTTGACGAGATGCTGGAGCGCCTGCCACAACACGTTGCTCACCGGTTCGCCTTTGATGTTTAAGAACGTAAATGTTGTCTGTAGCTGCCCTTCATCGAGAGAGTGGACGTATGAAAGCATTCCTTTCTCTACCTCATCCCATTTTGTTTTGACGGCGGTATAATTCGGCAGGTCGGCGACCGTCAGGAATTTTGGATTAGCCGTACCGATGAGCCGTTGCAGCCAGACCTGTTCCGCAGCGCAGATGTGGACGAGCGTTCCGTGAAGCGTGCCGAAGCTTGTTTTCAAATCGTTGTGGAGCAATTCTTCCGAAAGCGAGTCAACCGCACCCAGCATTCTTCCCTTTGCCCAATAGTTGAATTCGTACAGCAGGTTGATGTCGTTGAGCGTCATACGGTTCCTTATTTTTGATGAGGTGAAGAGTTTTCTTTAAGTTTGGCTAAAATTTTGAGTGCTTCGAGAGGTGTCAACGAATTAATGTCCAGTTTGGTAAGTGTGGCCCGCAGTTCGTCGTCTTTCATCTCGAACATCGTGAGTTGAATTTTCTCCTCGGGGTTGGGGCCGATTTTTCTTCTGCCGCCGGCGCGCAGATGGAGGAGATCTTCAGGACGTTCTCCATCCGACATCCCGTGAGGACGGAGCTGTGTGTCTTCAAGATTATTGAGAATTTTCTTCGCCCGTTCCGTGAGCTCTTCGGGCAAACCCGCCATCTTTGCAACCTGAATTCCGTATGAGTGGTCGGCCGTCCCTGGCGTGACGGTATGGAGAAAAATGACCTTATCGCCGTACTCCCGCACATCCACCTTGTAATTCTTGATGCGGGGAAAAAGCTCCGCCAGTTCGTTCAACTCGTGGTAGTGCGTCGCGAACAGTGTCCGGGCTCCGATGTGTTCGTGCAGATATTCCGTGAGAGCCCAGGCGATGCTGATGCCGTCGAACGTGCTGGTGCCGCGGCCGACTTCGTCCAGAAGAATCAAACTTCGCGACGTCGCGCGGTTGACGATGTTTGCTGCTTCGTGCATTTCCACCAGAAACGTACTTTCGCCGGAAGCGATATTGTCGCTTGCGCCTACGCGGGTAAAAATATTATCGACCAAACCGATCACGGCTTTTTTTGCCGGGACAAAACTCCCGATCTGCGCGAGCAGCACAATCAGGCCGACCTGCCGCAGGTAAGAGGATTTCCCGCTCATGTTCGGCCCGGTGATGATCAGGATTTGGTTTTCGCTGGTATCGATCGACACCGAGTTCGAAACATATTTTTCTCCGACGGGCAAAAGTATTTCAATAACGGGATGCCGTCCGTCTTCGATATAAAGCTGCGCCGAGTCGTTTATTTCCGGACGGACATACCCGTTTGCGGCGGCTACCTGAGCAAGCGATATGATACAATCGATCACGGCAATCTGGTAAGCGTTTTGCTGGACGGTTCCGGCATGCGATGCGACAAGCATTCGCAGTTCGTTGAAAAGTGTTGTCTCCAACGCGAGAATCTTTTCTTCCGCGTGAAGGATTTTTTCCTCATACTCTTTCAGCTCCGGGGTGATGAAACGCTCGGCATTCGTCATCGTTTGCTTGCGGATGTAATCGGCGGGCACTTTGTCTTTGTGCGTGTGAGTGATCTCGATGTAATAGCCGAACACATTGTTGAAGCCGATCTTCAACGATGAAATTCCGGTGCGCTCCCGTTCTTTCTTCTGCATGTTTGCGACCCACTCTTTCGCGGAATGCGCGAGCGTCGTCAGCTCGTCCAGTTCGGCGTTATATCCGCGCCGGATGACGCCGCCGTCGGCGAAATTTATAGGAGGAGCATCAACGATCGCACGCTCAATAGCGTCGGCAACCGGCTCGATAGGCAGCAAGGCTGAGTTGATTTCCGAACATGGAGGCGTTGGAATATCATTGAGTATGGTTTTCAGCGCCGGAATCCGGCGCAGGATGTATTTCATCGCGACCATGTCGCGCGGGGTTGCCCTGCCGGTCGCGATTTTTGCGATAAGGCGCTCGACGTCTCCAATCTCGGCCAGTTCGGCGGATATCTTTTTCCGCGCGGAATCATTTTCCACAAATGTGGACACGCCGCCGGAACGCCATCGGATCTGATCGAGGTTTTTCAGCGGGTGTGAGATCCATTTTTTTAAAAGCCTTCCGCCCATCGGCGTCAGGCATCGGTCAAGCACAGAGAAGAGCGTTCCGTCGGATGACCCGCCAAACGATGAGGTAATTTCGAGGTTTCGCTTCGTTGATGGATCAAGAACTATTGTGTCGGAGATGTTGAGAGGGACAATTTTCAGAATGTGAGCGAGGTTTGCCTTTTGAGTCTCGTTGAGATAATGCATCACGGATCCCGCAGCCGCGATGCCGACCGTCATTGTATCCACGCCGAAGCCTTTTAGCGATTGAGTGTGGAAATGGCGGATGAGCGTTTCGTAGCCATAATCGAAATGAAATACCCAATCGTCGATAGTGGTAAAAAGGCCGTTATAGCATATCCTCAAGAGCTGCTGCAGTGCTTCCTTATCTCTTTTCTGGACAAGGATTTCAGACGGAGTAATGGAGTTGATCTGCTGTTCAAGGGCGCGGAACGGAATTTCTGCCGCAGCAAATTCGCCCGTGGAAATATCGACGTAAGAAAAGCCGATGATGTCGTCGCCGGTTGCCACGGCAGAGGGGAGAGCTATCGCCGCCAGATAATTGTTCTGTTTTTGGTCGAGCACCTTGTCAGAGAATGCAACCCCCGGCGAGACAACTTCGATCACATCGCGCTTGACGATTCCTTTGGCAAACTTTGGATCTTCGAGCTGCTCGCATATCGCAACGCGGAGCCCGGCTTTCAGCAGTTTCGGCAGGTATGTATCGAGTGCGTGGTGAGGGAACCCGGCAAGGGGTGTTTCTCCCGACGCGCCGTTGCCGCGCTTTGTGAGCGTGATGCCCAGGACGCGCGATGTAATCTTCGCGTCTTCGTCGAACGTCTCAAAAAAATCCCCCATGCGAAAGAGAAGTACGGTGCCGGGATACTTCGCTTTTACCTCGGAGTATTGCTTCATTAACGGGGTTGACATGATGAAAAGGTAGGAAAAAATCGGCGGGCAATCAAGAACGGACCATTTGCCCACTGATGACAATGCATAAATCTGTTCTTTACCGCCAAGACGCAAAGAACGCCAATGGTTTATTGTTCGTTATACTCAAGCTTCTTTGCGGACTTCGCGTCTCGGCGGTCAAAAAAAAGTCTTGGTTTCAGAAAAAGGTAATTCGTTCCATCTTGTTTCTTCAGGAATATGTCGTTACATTTTGTAGCCAAAATTATCAAACCCCAGCAAAGGATCTATGAATCAACGACTATTGCATAAGACGATCGAAAGTTTTGACAGCAGAAAATTCGAATCGAGCGAAGAGCTCCTCAAGCACGTGCTCCATCAGATCGTTCAAAATGACAGGATCGAAATTCAAGGAGGGCGTGTATGGAAGTTGAACACTTCAAAATATGCGTACGAACTTATCGGCCAAGTGGGGGCGATAGAAAAAATCAAACCGCATTTTTTCGTTAAAGTAGATGAGTACCGCGTGTTTAAAGTCCTCCCAAAGCAGCGAACCATCGTTGCGAAAGAGACCAACGCATATCTTCGAAGTAAGGGGATATTCAAATACTCGGCGACGGGTGTGGGGGAAATAGTGAAAGTGCGGGATGTCGAGCTTTACCGGTATGTTATGTCGTTCAACACCGACTTAACACACGACGAAGTTGCGCCGACACTCAACATCATCGGCGTTGCGGTAACGTCTATGTTGAAAAGCAGGCACATCGAGCGGAAGACAGCAGCGCTTGAAAAGGATCTGGACAAGGCGCGCGAAATTCAACGAAGCATTCTTCCCGAGCACGAATTGCGGTTCCACAATTATGAAATGTTCGGCGTATCCCTTGCCGACAGGGTTGTGGGCGGGGATTTTTTTGATTACATCGTAAGCGATGAAGATGACCGCGTCAGCATTGTCATCGGCGATGCGGCAAGCAAAGGTATTTCTGCGGCCGTTCAAGCGCTCTACGTTTCCGGCGCTCTCCGGATGGGAGCGACGTATCAAACTAAAATCACTGCACTCATCCGCACTATCAACACGCTTGTCCACAGGGCATTCAGTGATGACAGATTTCTCACTCTTTTCTATGCCGAACTCATTGACGATAAGCACGGTTTGTGCGTTTATGTTAATGCCGGACATCCCAACCCTATTCTCTACCGGGCGAAGACGAATGCCACCGAATCGCTGGAGTCGACGGGAAATGTTATCGGACCATTTCCCGACCAGGTCTTTCGAAGCGAAGGTATTATGATCGGGAAGGGAGATATCCTGTTACTATTCACCGATGGGGTGACGGAGACGATGGACGCAACGGGAAATCAATATACGGAGAGGCGGTTGGTCGATAAATTGTTGGAATACAAGCAGAACAGCCCGAAGGATATTGCACAATTAATCCTGGAAGATGTTCAAAAGTTCAGTTCGAAGGGGAAATATTCCGACGATAAGACTGTTGTCGTTATCAAACGGGTGAAATAAGCCGGAGTGAGTTAAGAGAAATCAGAAACTCATAGTCCAGCAGTCTTTGTACTACCACCCGCGAGTTATAGCATTATCCACTCACGGCAGCACCGTGCATTGACCTGGCCTCAGTGTTGTGGATCCTCCGAATGTCCGAAATCCCGACGGGATGGTCGTTCTACGAATCGTGATAAACGACTTGGCGAGGATCAGGATGACTGTAATCTGGGTTTTTGAGATGGCTTCTACATTTTTGTTTCCGTGAGCAATCGGACACCTTGAAGCTGGCTATACTACCCTTCGTTTGATTCTGTAACCGGGAATTTTTATATTCACGCATAAAAATTTCAAAAACCATTCCACACACAAGACATCTGGAGGTACTATGAAATATAAAGCGATCAGCCTTATTGCTCTATTCTGCTTTGCGGCTTTCTCAATGAACTCATATGCACAACTGAAAAAGCGTGTTGCCGTTTCGCGATTTGACGACCGTTCCGGCTGTGGATACAATCATGTCGGCGTCGGCGTTTCGGATATGTTGACAACGGCGCTCGTGAAATCGGGGAAGTTTATCGTCATTGAACGGGCGGAGTTCGATAAAGTGCTTGAAGAACAGAAGCTTGGACAGTCCGGCGTCGTAACTCCCGAGTCAGCACCGAAAGTAGGAAAAGCCCTCGGCGTTGAATTGCTCGTCATCGGCAGTGTGAGCGAGTTCGGGACAAAGCAAAATACCGTCTCCGGCGGAGTCTCGATTTTTGGCGGCGGAATCACAAAAAAGACAGCACGTGCAGCGGTTGATATTCGGCTCGTGAACACGACAACTGGTGAAGTCATCGCGGCGGAAAAAGAAGAAGGTTCTGAATCGACTACGGGCCTTAGTGTAAGGTATGAGGACATGGATTTCAGCGACGTGAATAATTGGAACGACACCGATATCGGCAAAGCATGCCGTGAAGCAGTCGACGGTTGTGCGAAACTTATTGCGGATAATATGGAGAAAGTGCCGTGGTCGGGGAAAGTCCTGAAAGTCAATACCGATGGAACGCTGCTCATGAAACCGGGATCTGAAGGTAATGTGTCGGTTGGAGATGAATTCATTATTTTCCGGGAGGGAGAAGAATTGAAAGACCCCGATACGGGTGCGTCGCTCGGCTCCGAAGAAACGAAGGTCGGCTCTATCAAAGTTATTGAAGATGCGCTGAAGGGAAAAGCGAGCAAGGCGAAAATTACCGATGGTACAGATATCAAGGTCGGGGATATTGTGAGGCAGAAGAAGTAATTTAGGATGTAGAATTCAGAATACAGAATACAGAATTCAGAATACAGAATCATAGAATCGAGTAGTGGGGTCTTTTGCTTCTCTTCGTAAAACCTGATGTTCACCCTGAGCGAAGCCGCGACGGTCTCCTTCGACGCGCTCCGCTTGCTCAGGATGAACCGTCGCGGCGGAGTCGAAGGGACCAGTTTAGCATCGCTTGGTCTCCACATTCATTCAAAAGACCCGACTACCTAGAATCGTGTCTTGTGTCTTCTGTATTCTATCTTCTACGTTCACGACTTAATGACTCATAAAGTATGAATACATTTGAATGGACGCCGGAGCTGCGGTTTCTTGTCGCTCTCGCCCTCGGGTTTCTCGTTGGGCTGGAACGGGAGAGCACAAAGATCGAAGAACAGAAAATGGTGTTCGGCGGTGTGCGGACGCATCCGATCATCAGCCTGCTCGGGTTCGGCTGTGCATGGTTCTACAAGGTCGGCGCAGTGTTTATGCTTCCGGTCGGCTTGTTGTCCATTGCCGCTCTGACGTCGATTGCGTACTTGGCAAAAATTAAAGTTGAGCGCTTTGGATCGACGAGTGAAATCTCGGCGCTTCTCACCTTTGTCACTGGCGCACTTGCGCTCCTGGGCGATGTCTGGATCGCAATGGCAATCGGCGTCGTCAACACAATCCTGCTTTCCGAAAAGTCTGCGCTCGAATCGTATGTAGAGCGGCTCAACAAGGTCGAATTTCTTGCTACGATAAAGTTTCTTCTTGTCACCGTCATCATTCTTCCGGTTCTTCCAAACCAGGAATACACCCCTTTCAAGCTCAACCCCGCTAAGATCTGGGAAATTGTTATCCTCGTTTCTTCCATAGGGTTTGTCGGTTACTTTCTTTCTAAAAAATTCGGACAAAGAATCGGCATGTGGCTTTCTGGCGGGCTGGGCGGAATTATCTCAAGCACGGCACTAACAATGGCGGTAGGAAGAATCGCGCAAAAAAATCCCCAGCGCGCGCTGGAAGCTCTGCAAGCGGCGGTTCTTGCGGGAAGCATCATGAATCTCCGGATTCTGGTATTGATCTGGTTTATCAATGCGAGCCTTATTCCTGCATTGGCGTGGCGGCTGGTGCTTCTCTTTTTCATCGGCGTTGCGCTTTCGGTTCGAATTATGTGGCGGAACTCGTCCGATCATCGGGCTTCGGTTCCAACTCTGCAGAACCCGTTTGAAATCCGGCCGGCAATGGCGTTTGCCGCATTGTTCGTCGTTCTTTCTGTTGTTACCGGTGTTGTCCAAAAAAACATTGGCGACGCCGGCGTTCTCGGATTGGCCGGGATCGTCGGAGTAACCGATATCGACCCGTTCATTCTTTCGCTCATCCACAGTTCGGATGCCGTATCGAAAATGGTGGTCCCAGCGATCATTATTGCAATGTTAAGCAATACAATCGCAAAAGGGGTCTATTTCGCCGTGCTTTCACCTACAACCAGGAAAGAAACGGCGATTACTTATTCCATCTGGGCATTGCTTCATGTCCCCCTTATTTTGATTCGCTTGTAAGGTATTCGCCATGATTTCTCATTCCTTATTGTTCTGCCTTCCATGAAAAAAATCAATTTCGTTATTTTCTTTTCGGTCGCCCTGTCAGTCTACGCGCTCATCAATTATTATATCTTTATCAGGGAATGGGAAGCCGGCGGATTTCAATCGACATGGAGAACAGTCTACGTAGCGGCGTTTCTTCTTTTGTCCCTCTCGTTTATTGCCGGAAGAATGCTGGAACGCGTCACGCTTTCCTGGTTGAGCAGCACATTGGTTCTGCTCGGATCGTTCTGGCTTGCCGCTATGGTCTATTTTTTACTGTTTGCGTTTGCGATCGATATCATCCGGCTTTTGAATTTTATCGTTCCGTTTTTTCCTTCTTTCCTTACCGTCAATCCCGAGCGAACAAAAGAACTAACCTCGTTTGCTGTCATCGTTGTGGTTTTGATCATTGTGCTTGGAGGATACATCAATGCCCGCACGCCGGTCATTAAGACGCTTGAGTTGTCGATCCCGAAAAACGGGCGCACGATGAGATCGTTGAATATTGCAGTCGCCTCAGATATTCATCTCGGCACGATCGTTTGCAAATCAAAACTGGAAAGAATTGTTGAACACATCAACTCACTCAAGCCCGACCTTGTCTTGCTTCCCGGCGACGTTGTGGATGAAGACATCGGCCCCGTGATCAAAAACAATCTCGGCGAAACATTGCGAAAGATACGATCAAAATACGGGGTTATTGCAATTACCGGCAATCATGAATACATTGGCGGAGTGGAACCAGCGTGCGGATATCTTGCAGAACACGGCATCACAATGCTGCGGGACGCCTCGGTGAAGATCGGCGACGGCCTGTATGTTGTGGGAAGAGAAGATATCAGCATACGCGGCTTCACCGGAAAGACGCGGAAACCTCTTCCGGAATTGATGGCGGAAGTGGACAAGAGTTATCCGGTCATTTTGATGGACCATCAGCCATTCCGGCTCGCGGATGCGGAGGCAAACGGAGTGGACCTGCAGCTCTCGGGCCATACTCATCACGGGCAATTATGGCCGTTCAATTTTATTACGAAAAAAGTTTACGAATTAAGCTGGGGATACAAGAAAAAGGGAAATACTCATTACTATGTTTCATGCGGAGTTGGGACATGGGGGCCGCCTATTCGCACAGGAAACCGGCCGGAGATTGTGAACATAAAATTACAGTTTGAGTGAGATGAATAGAAACGAGGGATAGAATGAAAAAATCTTTGAAAGGTAAGATCGTTTTCATCACCGGGGCGAGCCTCGGGATCGGCACAGAGACGGCATACAAATTTGCAGAAGAAGGATGCAAACTTGCCATCACCTACTATCACGACAAAGAAAAAGCGATCGCGGTTTCCGAGCGATGCAAAAAACTAGGATCGCCCGACGTGCTTGTTCTCCATCTTGACGTCATGAACAACGAAAGCATCATTGGGGCAGTACGGGACGTCGTTGAACATTTCCGTGAAATATCGGTATTAGTGAATAACGCCGGCGTTATCGTGTGGAAGCAATTGAAAGATCAGAGTTTCGAAGAAATTGAATGTCAGATCAGGACGAATCTGGAAGGCTTGGTTAAGGTGACAAAGCAGAGCTTGCCGTACGTGAAGGACGTAATTATCAACTTGGGGAGCGCAGCCGGAAAAGCAGGCTACGGAGATTTGACACCGTATTGCGGGACTAAATTCGGTGTGCGCGGATTCTCAGAAGCGATTGCTCAGGAATTGCCGCACGTGATGGTCTATACTGTGAACCCGGCCGTGACGGCAACACGCATGAATGATTTCCAGGGAATGCCCCCGGAAGACGTGGCGAGAATTATTGTGAACGCCGCCAAAGGAGAATACGGAGTCGAATCGGGTTCGGACGTCGACGTTTGGAAAGTGATGAAGTGAGTCCATCACTCCTCAAACCGGATCGCTGTGAAATCAATCCACTGTCTTGACTTTTTCCCCCCTTTATCACAAATTGTTGTGAATTTTTCCCTTCCGTAAAAGCGCCATTTACTCGATAAAGAGATTTCTTGCTAACAGGCAGTGTCATTGCTTGAAAGACTGATTTTCTATTGAGGGAGAATCGCCGTGCGCGACAGCTCAGTCATGCTCAGCCACACGACACACAGTAACTCAACGCCAATTACAATTCCGGCGGCGAAACCGAGGTTGGACTCCATCGATTTTCTCCGTGGAGCTGTTATGGTTGTCATGGCGCTCGACCATACGCGCGATTTCTTTTCATTCTACCGGTTCGACCCGCTCGACCTGACGCAGACCCATGCATTGCTTTTCATGACGCGATGGATTACTCACTATTGCGCTCCTGTCTTTGTCTTTCTTGCCGGCGCAGGGGCGCTTCTTTCGGGCTCGCGCGGAAAGACCAAACCGGAACTTGCAAAATTCTTGCTGACAAGGGGGCTCTGGCTCGTCTTCCTGGAATTTACGGTGATCCGTTTCGGCTGGCTGTTCAATCTTGATTACACATTGTCGTTCGGGCAGGTGATTTGGACAATCGGTGTATCGATGATTGCGCTTGCCGGGTTAATTTTTCTTTCAACGCGGACCGTTACAGTGTTCGGCGTAGCAATGATCGTTTTTCACAATTTGTTGGACAGCATTACACCGTCGCAGATGGGAATATTCGGCTGGCCGTGGCAAATTATTCACAGCGGCGGTGTAATTTTTTTTGCACCACACTATGTCTACGTTGCATTGTATCCGGTGATTCCATGGATCGGAGTGATGGCGGCCGGGTACGGCTTTGGAACGGTATTATTAAAAGAAGAACGCGTTCGAAAAATGATGCTTTTGCGGCTTGGTCTGGGAATGATTGCAGCATTTATTGTTATTCGGGGGGCTAATATCTATGGCGACCCCGTGCAATGGTCATCACAAAAAAGTTTTCTCTTTACCGCCTTTTCATTCATCAAATGCGAAAAATATCCTCCATCCCTAGTGTACCTATTGATGACGCTCGGCCCCGCAATCGCCATTCTTCCGGTATTGGAAAAGGTGAAAGGCTGGCCGGCGAAATTCTTTATTACGTTCGGCCGCGTTCCGATGTTCTATTATATTCTCCATATCTACGTTATCCATGCGTTGGCAATCGTCGTAGCGTACTTCACTGTTCATAATGTCGGTTTTCTGCTTTCAAATGTGCCCCCGGGCCGATGGGCTGTTCCGTTTGGGTTCAGGCTGGGAATCGTATACGTCATTTGGTTTATTGTTGTGTTAAGCCTGTACCCAGTCTGCCGTTGGTTTGCAGGAGTGAAACAGCGGCGAAAGGACATTTGGTTAAGCTATTTGTAAGAATCCTCAACGGTTTTGTTAGAAGCCATCTCAAAAATGGTTTGATGCAGAATGCACTTGTAAATATCATGCTGAGTCCCGCCTTAGAGCGGGACGAAGCATCCACGACACCGAAGCTTCGTAAATTCACGATGCGTGATTGTCATGGATTCTCCCGAAGGAACCCCTTGGGTCGGCATTCACTCCGCTTCGCTCCGTTTCCCGAAGGGATCCCTTTGGGACAGAATACATTTTTCCGGGTTTTTGAGATAGGTTCTAAAAATGATTTCCTTATCCCCAATGGTTAACACTGTAGATAGTATCATCTCAGTTGCAATTTATTGCTGTCTGCTTCCTCCATTCTTCTCCCCATCATTTGAATAAGCCCAGTAAAAATCGTATTATAGACATCATTCAAAAAGGAAAGCGGCAACGCCCGTTCTTTTTATAAACACATTTATGAAGGAACCTCGTAATGAAGTACACTTTAGTGGTCGCAGCACTTGGACTCAGTTTCATACTGTCGGCATGCCAGAGTACTCAGCATAAAATCGAATTGAAAACTCTGCAGGACAGCGTCAGCTACAGCATCGGCATGGACATAGGGAGAAATTTGAAGGGGCAGATGATTGACGTCAACCCCGATGCGCTCGCGCAAGCGCTCAAAGATCTGAGCGGCGACGGCAAACCGATGTTAACGGATGCCCAGGCGCGGTCTGCAATGATAGCTTTTCAAACACAAATGATGGCAACACATGCCGAGAAAATGAAGGCAGACGGCGAAAAGAATAAAAAAGACGGAGAAGCTTTTCTTGCCGAGAACAAGAAGAAAGACGGGGTTGTAACGCTTCCGAGCGGACTGCAGTATAAAGTGTTGACGATGGGGAACGGCAAAAAACCGAATGCGAAAGACAAGGTTACACTGAATTACCGCGGCATGCTGATCGACGGAACAGAGTTCGACAATTCCTACAAACGAGGCGAGCCTGCCGTGTTTCCGGTCGGCGGTATTATTAAAGGATTATCTGAAGCGCTGCAGTTGATGCCGGTCGGGTCGAAATGGCAGATTGTCGTTCCTTCGGATATCGGATACGGCGAACAAGGTGCGGGGGGACAAATTGCGCCGAATGCTGTGCTGATATTTGAAATAGAGCTGCTCGGGATTAAGTAATAAGCGTTCGACCTCCGGGGCGTGAAGAAAAAGTATTGAAAAGAAGCGTCTGAGAAACTTTCTCTCGCCAAGCCGCAAATTGACACCAGAGCAAAATCCTCATGGCTCTGCGGCTTGGCGGCTTTGCGTGAAAATTTGCACTGTCAATGCTAAAAGAGCCGAGCACGTATGAGCGAATCTGGGAAACGGTGAAACAGATTCCCAAAGGTAAGGTTGCATCGTACGCCGACGTCGCCCGCCTGACCGGCCTTCCCGGACAACAGCGCCTCGTAGGATATGCACTTCACAATCTTCCACGTAACTCGGGCGTTCCGTGGCAGCGGGTCATTAACGCACGAGGAGAGATTTCCTTTCCCTCAAGAACAGCCAGATACAGAAAACAAAAAACGATGCTGGAAAAAGAAGGAGTAGTTTTTGAGAAGGGAAAGGTCGACATGGGAAAGTTTGGCGTGATGCGTTGGCTTGAGAGAATGTCATAATGAAACACAGCAACACCTTAGAGTCGATAGGGATTCTTCTTCAGATTATCGACGAGTCGTATAAAAAGCGGGCCTGGCATGGTACGAATCTTCGCGGCTCTATCAAGGGCTTAACGATTGAACAAGCCGTTTGGAGACCCGCGTCTGATCGTCACAATATTTGGGAAATTGTTGTTCACTGCGCGTATTGGAAATATATCGTGCGGCGTAGGTTATTGGGAGAGAAAAAAGGCTCGTTTCCGCTAAAAGGGAGCAACTGGTTCAAACGCCCGATGGACGCAACCGAGGACGCATGGCGCGCAGATGCGAGACTTCTTGAAGAAACTCACCGGTTGCTGCGTGAGGCAATAGCCGGATTAAAAATATCCGACCTCAAAAGAAATCCTGCCGGCAGCAAGTGGACAAACCTGCAGACCATTTCCGGCATCGCCTCGCACGATCTGTACCACGCAGGACAGATTCAATTGCTCAAACGACTTAAAAAAGAAAAATCATAACCCCGGATCCGGAATTCGAAAGGAGATTTCATGAAGATTACTTTTGCAGTTATTGTGGCTGCAATAATGTACTTCGTTCCCCTCGTCAGCCAGGAACAATCAATCCTTCTCGACAACAAAACACGGGACATTTTGCACGAATCCCTCAGCGGCGAGCTTGCGAAGGAACACGTGTATCAGATCACACGATATCATCGCATTCAAGGCTCACGACAGTACAGAGATGCGGCCAACTACGTGCTTGGAAAGCTTCGCAATTATGGTTTCTCCGAAAAGGATGCGTATATCGAGACGTTCAAATCGGATGGAAAAGTCACATACCAAACCTGGCAGTCGCCTTCAGGCTGGGATATTTCCTGGGCAGAGTTGAGAATGGTCGAGCCGTACGACGAAAGGATTGTCGGCTACCCTGAAATTGCGATGAGTGTGATGACGTATTCTAATCCCGGCGATGTGACCGCCGAAATCGTGTGGGTCGGCAGCGGAGAAACGGATGAAGATTACGTTGGAAAAAATGTGAAAGGGAAAATTGCCCTAGCAACCGGATACGGCGGTGCCGTCCATCGTCTTGCGGTGCTTAAGTACGGCGCGAAAGCCGTCGTTTGTTTTCTGGACGATGACCGGGCGAAAGAACATCCCGATATGCTTCAATACACCGGCATATGGCCTCGAACGGATGAGTTGAGCCGCGTAACCTTCGGTTTTAACCTTACCAACAGGCAGGGAACAAAGCTCCGCGATTTACTCCTTTCCGGAAAGAAAGTCGTGGTGCACGGGCAGGTGAAGGGAATCGGGCTTGAACCGTATTTCATGGATGTTGTTGTCGCGCACATCCGCGGCACCGAGCGACCTGACGAGGAGCTTGTGTTCAGCGCGCACCTCGACCATCCGAAAGAATCTGCCAACGACAACGCGAGCGGCTCTGGCGCAATTCTTGACATAGCCCGCACGCTGAAAGAATTGATTGCGAACGGACGGTTGCCAAAGCCGAAACGCTCTTTCAGGTTTCTCTGGGTGCCGGAGTGGAACGGAACGATGCCGTACATTGATGCGCATCCGGAACTTGTCGGACCGGCGCTCGGCGGAAAATTCCTCGCCAATATCAACATGGATATGGTCGGCGAAAACCTCGACCTCCTCCATTCAAAGATGGGAATTACGCGAACGCCGGATTCGAATCCTTCCGCACTGAACGACGTCGTCGAGAATATGGCACAAATGGTGGACGGTATGGATATCCGGACGCCCCGCGGAAGTTTGTCAGAATTTAATTACCGCATCACGCCGTACGAAGGGGGAAGCGACCACATGATGTTCATCGACAGAAAAATTCCCGGCGTGATGTTCAGCCACTCCGACTACACGCACCACACTTCCGAAGACACGCCGGACAAGGTCGACCCCGTCGAACTGGAACGATGCGAGATAATTTCTACGGGTACGATGCTGTATCTTGCCGGCCTCGATGAGGACCAGGCAATCGACCTTGTTCATCTCGCATCCGCAAACTCGGCAAAGCGTTTGGGTGTCGATGGAAGGCGGGCCTGCCAACTTATTGCAGCGGCAGCGGTGAAAGACCTCGCCGCAGCATGGACAGACGCTTTAAATATTGTCGAACATCGGGCCGGATGGGAGATCGAGACACTGGAATCAGTATTGACGTTTGATGCAAGCAAGCGCGTTGAGGGCGAAGTAACGTCAGCAGTCGAAGAAATTCAACGTGAGGAAGAATATTTCTCAAAAGAACTCCGAACTGCGGCTTTGCGGCGGGGGGCAAAAGAAAATTCGCCGACAGACATGGTCAATACCGATAAACGAATTCCCGTCCGCCTGACGAGAGGGCCACTCGATTTCGGCCTTCCCGCCAGCAAACTGAAAGGGAATGATTCTCTCTATTATAGCTCCCCGGAGTTTACGTTGAACGGGGATGAACGGTTCGAGCTTGTTAATTTCATCGATGGAAAAAGAACTGTCTTGGAAATCCGGAATGTCCTGAGTGCGGAGTATACGCCAGTCGGGACAAATATTGTTGCCCATTATATAGAAGACCTTGTCAAAGTGGGAGTTGTGCAGTGGCGGTGAATGCAATTATACGTTTTACGTTAAAGAGCTAAAGACTTGAAGATTAAGCGTATAACTTACAACGTAAAACTTAAAACCTCCCCAAACCAATGACCAAGTACATTCTGCTAGTAATCCTCCTTCTCGCCGGCGATGTGGCAGCTCAACGCGTCAGCGGAGTATACCGGCTTCATATGGGGGCGAGGGAAGGCTTCAATGTGTGGATCGTTGATGGTGATGAAGTGCGGCGAGATATATATCCGTCATTTTTGTACGGTGGTAATCCTCAACGTTACCCTTTCATTCCTCAAAAGGAAATATGGATTGACAATGCGATCGCTGCGGATGAATACGAGTATACGGTTGCCCATGAAATCCTCGAGCGTTCGCTGATGGCCCGGCAGGGATTATCGTACGACAATGCACACAATCATGCTCTGGAACTCGAGCACGCAATGCGCCGTGCGGATGATTCCCTGGCCCGCGCGCATGAGCGGGAACTTCCGCGCGTTTCGCCGACAGATTGCGACGGCATCAAAGAAATAGCGGAGCTTCCGGATTCGATAGCTCTTCGCAACATCTACCGTGTTCCTCTCGAAAACCGCGGAGACATTTCCATCTGGATCGTCGACGGCGCGGTGGTGCGCCGGGATGTTTATCCCGATTTCGGATTTAGCGGCAATGACATGGCATGCCATTTCATTCCGGCGAACGAGATCTGGATTGACGGACAAATTTCATGCGAGGAAACAGAGTTCTCCATCGCAACAGAATTGTACGAACGGGAACTGATGTCAAAAGGCGTTCCATACGACGATGCCTACGAACGGGCGATCACCGCAATCGGCGCATCACGGAAAAAAGCCGCCGACTCAGCCCGGCGTAAGCAATCGCTTCTCGTCCCTAAGGTTTTGGACCGTGATAAAGGAACCGGCGACGAAAAATAATATGGGAAGCGTCCCCTCCCATAATAGGGGAGGGTTAGGGCGGGGTCAAGTTAGAGCGGTAATTTCTCTCTCACATAGACAAAGGATCAATCGAATGAAACATTCTCTCTTACTTTGCTCAATATTAATTCTCGGGCTTCAGCTTTCTTTTGCTGCTGCGGGCGGATACAAAGACCCGCAAACGCCGGTCGAAAAACGGATCGACGACCTGATTTCAAAAATGACTCTTGAAGAAAAGATAGACATGATTGGCGGAACCGGTTTTGGAACCAAAACCAACGCCCGGCTCGGGATTCCGGAATTGAAAATGACTGACGGTCCGGTTGGAGTCCGATGGGGAACGTCAACGGCGTTTCCAATGGCCATTATGCTCGCGTCAACGTGGGATACATCATTAGCGGGACGATACGGATGGGCGATTTCGCAGGAAGTGAAAGCAAAAGACCGCAATGTCATCCTCGGACCATGTATCAACATCAACCGTGTTCCGCAAGGGGGAAGGAACTTTGAAAGTTACGGAGAAGATCCATTTCTGTCATCTCGCACGGCCGTTTCATACGTGCGGGGAGTTCAAAGCGGAAATGTTGCTGCCACCGTGAAGCATTACGCGACGAACAACCAGGAATGGGAGCGCGGTACGATCAATAACAAAGTGGGAGAACGCGCACTCTATGAAATATATCTCCCTGCATTCAAAGCTGCGGTTGAAGATGGCGGGGCTCTTGCAGTCATGTCGGCGTACAACAGATTGAACGGCTCTTTCTGCAGCGAAAACACATTTCTTCTCAAAGATGTGCTGAAGAAAGAATGGCAGTTTCAGGGACTTGTCATGTCGGATTGGGGTGCGGTACACAGCACGCTGGCAACTGCAAACAACGGCCTCGACCTTGAAATGCCCACCGGCGATTTCCTGAATAAAGAAAAACTTCTTCCGTTAATTAAAGCGGGGACGGTGAGCGAATCGACCATCGACGATAAAATCCGGCGCATTCTCCGTGTCATGTTTCGTCTCGGCCTCTTCGACCAGGCATCATCTGAAAAACCGCAAGCCGATGGTTTACCTCAGCGTTCGGTCGCGCTGGATGTCGCGCGTGCAGGAATTATTTTGCTGAAAAATGAAAATAATACTCTTCCTTTGAATATGTCGTCGTTAAAGTCGGTCGCCGTGATCGGTCCGAACGCAGCTGTTGCGCGTACTGGCGGCGGCGGAAGTGCGATGGTGAACCCGGCTCCCGCTGAATCGCCGCTCGCTGCTTTGAAAAGAATGTATGGAAAATCGGTTACGTTCAATTACGCGGCCGGAGTGGAGTTGCCCGGAGCAATCACACCGATCAGCGCGGACCTGCTTTCTCCGCCGAACGAGCCGGGAAAGAAAGGCCTGCTTGGAGAGTATTTTACCAACGTAGAATTGCGCGGCGAACCCGCCGTGCGCCGGATAGATTCAATCGTGAATTTTGACTGGGGACAGAGAGGCCCTGCGGCAGGAATCGGTGCTGATAGTTTTTCCGTCCGGTGGACGGGAAGTATCCATGCGACTGAGTCAGGCACATTCGAATTATCCGTATCGACGGACGACGGTGTTCGACTCTCTATTAATAATCAACTGTTGATTGACAATTGGAACGACCATGGGGAAGAAGCGCGAAGTGTAAACTACGTGATGGAGGCGGGAAAATCATACGATATAAAAATGGAGTATTATCAAAACCAGGGAGGGGCTGTTGCGCGTCTCGGGCTGTTGAAACCAAGCGAGGATAAAATGCCCGGTGTGATTGCTCTTGCTCATAAGAGCGACGCCGTGCTGTTATTTGTCGGCGATTCGCAGCTGCAGGAATCGGAAGGCTTCGACCGTCCCTCAATAGATCTGCCCGCCTCGCAGGTAAACTTGATCAACGCGGTTGCGAAAGCAAACCCTCGTACAGTTGTGATCCTTGAAGCGGGCGCACAGATCGTTATGGAGAATTGGATTGACAATGTCAACGCTCTTGTGGAAGCATGGTATCCCGGTCAGGAAGGAGCCCAGGCCATCGCTGAGGTCCTTTCGGGAGAGACAAATCCGTCGGGAAAACTCCCCGTAACTATGCCGAAGAGGTGGGAAGATTGTTCTGCCTACGGTTCATATCCGGGCGCGAATGAGGAAACGGAGTACAGCGACGGCATCCTTGTCGGCTACCGCCATTTCGATACGAAGAACATCGCCGTGAGGTATCCGTTCGGCTACGGATTGTCGTACGCGAAGTTTTCGATCGGCGATGTGAAGGTAACGCCGGTTCCTAAGAGTACGGATAATGAATACACCGTGACCGCCAGCGTTGAGAATACAGGCGATGTCGCCGGAGCGGAAGTCGTTCAGCTTTACGTTCATGACGACAGCGCGAAGGTGCTCCGTCCGGCAAAGGAATTGAAAGCCTTTGCAAAAGTCTTTTTGCAGCCGAAAGAGAAAAAGGACGTCGAGCTGCATCTCAACACCTCTTCCTTCGCATATTACGATGATGTCAAGCATGAATGGGCAACGTCGAAAGGAACATACGAAATTCTTGTCGGCACATCGTCGCGGAATCTGCCGCTGAAAGAGACAATACGGTTGAAGTGAACAATGAAGTATGATAGAATGAAGCAGGAGTAAATGTCATTCTGAAGAGTCCCGCGATAGCGGGGCGAAGTGAACGCCGAAGGCATCCCTTCGTGACGGGGCGTTGGGAACGAGGTATTGGCAGAACCAATCTACCAATGGGCTCAACTATTAAGCAATCCTTAACGGTTTCTTTTTGGAATATGCTGCCCAATATCCAATAAGATGGCAAAATGAAAGATCGAATCGAAAATAAAGGTGAAGTTGTTATTTACAAAACAGAAAGCGGGCGGGAAGCAATTCATGTCCGCCTAGAAAACGAGACTGTTTGGCTGAATCAGGCACAAATGGCGGCGTTATTTGGCAGAGATCGGGTGGCCATTACGCAGCATATCGGCAATATTTTCAAGGAAAAAGAGTTGCAGAAAAAATCAGTATGTAAGGATTTCTTACATACTGCGGCAGACGGAAAAACATATAAAACGCAGCACTATAACCTTAATGTGATTATTTCCGTAGGTTATCGCGTAAAATCGAAACGAGGAACACAATTTCGCATTTGGGCAACCGATGTTCTCCGGGACCATCTTGTCAAAGGATATACCGTCAACAAAAAGGCGCTTGCCCGCACAACGGCAAATATTGCGGAATTGCAAAAGACCATTGCGCTTATCACCAGCGTCCGCGATAAAAAGCTTTCATCCGATGAGGCGCAAGGATTATTGACGATCATTAAGCAGTATGCGGATACGTGGACAACATTAGAAGCGTACGATTCAGGGAAATTAGAGAAGCGGACATCGTCTAAAAAATCTGTTTCTCTTACGCTTCAGGAAGTCCGCGCGAGACTTGGTGAGCTGAAAAAAGAATTGATCCGCAAAGGAGAGGCGAGCGACCTGTTCGCCGCAGAACAAGATCACGGTCTTGAGCAACTACTTGGCGCCGTGGATCAAACTTTCGGCGGTCGGGAGTTGTATCCGAGTATTGAAGAAAAGGCGGCGAATCTCCTGTATTTTACGATCAAAGATCACCCGTTTATAGACGGTAATAAAAGAAGCGGTGCCTTTCTCTTTCTCGAGTTTTTGAGAAGGAACAAAGCATTGTACAAGAACAACAGCACGATGAAGATCAGCGATACCGCCCTGACTGCTCTTGCCCTTCTTATTGCCGAGGGAAAGCCGAGAGTAAAAGAAGAGATGATTGCTTTGATAACACACTTGCTAAAAGACTAATGTATGCCAAAACCCCGCGAAGAAAAGCCGCTGATGATAAAATGCCCCAACTGCCACCAGACACACGAACCGGATTTTAACGAGACGACGAAGCGGTACGTTTGTCCGCTCTGCGCCGCTTCGGTGGATTCGCAGGTGATCATTGAGAAAAAGAAACGGGGAATAAAATAAAGGACCCCACCCTAACCCTCCCCTTCAGGGGAGGGGATGAGTCCTCTCCTGCATTCCTCTCGTTTTCCTTGCTTCTCTCGCCAATAATCGCTAAACTTTCGAACACAACATTTGCTCTTGCGTTGGCGCGATGAATTCTTGCTTCGATCCACAATAGTAAGGAGGGTCATCATGAAACAATCAATTACGGTTATGAAGAGCGCTTCTCTCCTCTTTTCCCTTTCCCTTGCTTTTGCCGGCCTCGGATGTCTCGCCAGTGAAACGACTGAATACAAAATCACGATGAATGAGGATGGGAAAAGCGGAACAATTATTTCCATTATGCGTAACATTCAATCCAACGAATCCGAAGAAGCAAAACAAGGAAAAGATTTTGACGAGGCAATCCGGTCATGGAAAGGAGACGACTATCTTCTCGGGCGCGTGCACGACGGACTGTACGTCAAAGATCGGAATCTTGCTATCGAAGACAGCGTCCTTGTCTGGAAAGAAAAGGCGATTTTTGCCGACCTCAGCGATGTCTTCAAACATGAATTTCATAACGACACGCTGAGATTTATCATCAAAAAAGATCAAAGCATTGTTGCGACGAACGGTATTGTTGTTCCCGGAAAAGACAGCACGATCGTATACTGGAGCATTTCAGCATCGAAGGAGATCTCCCTTACAACCAGGGAGAACGATTTCGCCCCAAAGTCTGATTTTGCTGCACGCTTCAGGGCGTACATCACAGAGCAGAAATGACGGCTCACAATAGTTGAATGAAATCCCCGCTATTTTTCCGACAGACACACACCGGCCAAAAAGACTTCTTTGCAGGCGGGACAGCGTTACTTTTCCTGTTCGCGCTGGTGAAATTGCTGATCCATTTTTATACGAATGCGTTTGCTGGCTACGGAATATTTCGTGATGAACTCTATTACGCAGCGTGCAGCGAACATCTTAGCGCTGGCTACGTCGACCAGCCGCCGCTTTCTATATTTATCTTCGCATTGAACAGAATGGTATTCGGCGATTCTCTTTTTGCGATTCGCCTTCTTCCTGCGATAGCGGGCACGGCCACGGTGTTTCTTACCGGCCTCATGGCGCGAGCACTTGGCGGAGGCAGGTTCGCCCAAGGCCTCGCTTCACTCGGCGCCGTAGTATCGCTCATCCTTCTTGGTATTGACGGTTCTTTTTCGATGAACGCATTCGACGTGCTGTTCTGGGCTTGGTCGGCGTACGTTCTCATTCTTCTTGTGAAAACCGGAGACAAGAAATACTGGATGCATTTAGGATTACTTCTCGGGCTTGGTTTGCTCAACAAGATCAGCTTCCTGTGGCTTGGGTTCGGGATCTTTGTCGGTGTCGCGGCAACGCCTGAACGGCGCTGGCTGAAAACCGAATATCCGTATATCACCGCGGTGATCGCATTCGCGTTCTTTCTTCCGTTTATTATCTGGAATGCGACGCACGGCTTCGCTCATCTCGAATTCATCCGCAACGCATCGGGTGGAAAATATTCTTCGCTTACGCCGAAGATTTTTCTTATCGGCCAGATGATGGTACAAAATCCAGTCACCCTGCCGTTGTGGTTATCGGGGCTTCTCTGGTTTCTTTTTTCGAAGGATGAGCGGCGGTTCAGGATCGTGGCGTATGTCTATCTTGCGGCATTGGCCGTGCTGCTGTTCAACGGCCACTCCAAGCCGGAATATTTATCCCCGGCATACTCGATGCTGTTTGCCGGCGGCGGTGTCGCCGTCGAACGATGGACATCATCGGGGATTGCCCGATTGATACGGCCGGTGTACGGAGCTATCGTTGCTGCCGGTATTCTTCTTGCGCCGCTCACGATCCCCATTTTACCTGTCGAGACGTACATCCGCTATGCCGATGCCCTGGGCGTCAAGCCTTCGACTCCCGAGGGGAAACAACTCGGGAATCTTCCTCAGTATTATGCCGATATGTTCGGCTGGGAAGATAAGGCAGCTGCGGTCGCAAAAGTATTTCATTCTTTATCCCCCGAGAATCAGGCGAAGTGTGCGCTCTTTGGAGACAATTACGGCAGATGCGGTGCGATCGATTTCTATTCAAAAAAATACGGATTGCCAAAATCGATCGGTACGCACAACAATTATTGGCTCTGGGGACCGCGGAACTACAACGGCGAGCTTGTGATTATTCTCGGCGGGAATTTGAAAGGCAAGACGGATAGTTTTGATAGCGTGAGCGTCGCTGACACGGTAAGAAGCGAGTACGCGATGCCGTACGAAAACAATCTTGCGATCT
>CAZXQG010000033.1:26208-29871 GCA_964642725.1 uncultured Chitinophagaceae bacterium | reverse complement strand
TCCCGCCAGGAATTTTATTAACTACTCCGTGTCCGGTATTACATCAACAAACAACTATTTTTACGGAACCGGCGACCGTTTCACATCAAACGGAGTTGACTACAATACGTTAGCAGCCTTTCAATCGGGAACAGGATATGAAGCGGGTTCGGTATGGTACTCGAGCCCCACCGCACCGACGGGAACATTCACCATTACGCCGGATACCCTTCCGGCGAACGGTGGAACTGTCATGCTTCATTGGACCAGCTCGGGGGCTGCATCCGCATCACTCAGCTACACGACCGGCACTAATGATACAGTCATCAGCGTGAATCTGAGCGACAGCCTCTCGGTTCACGTTTCCGCCACTACAACGTTTGAACTGACGCTAACTGCACCGTTAGGGTCGACCGTGCTCACCGCCCATGTCGTTGTGGGGACGGCGTCGACGGAGTATTCTCTCGCACAGAACTATCCGAACCCCTTTAATGCAGGCACAACCATCGGGTTCGCACTGCCGAATGTCGAGGTTGTTTCCCTGAAAGTGTATGATCTGCTTGGCCGTGAAATAGCAACGCTTGTCGATGGGATGCAGACAAGCGGAGTTCACCTGATCCAGTGGACGCCTAAAGGAATTGCGAGCGGTGTTTATCGCTACCGGTTAAAAGCGGGCTCATTTTCTAAAACACGCCGTTTGGTCATCGTCCGCTAAGAGCAGTTGCCGCCTCTTTGTTGATCCGTCTTTCCGTATTTAACAGACAATTACGGTGAAGAGCTAAGAGAAAGTTGAGTGTGTTTTACTGTTATCTCGAGCCCATGATTACCCCGTGCAATAGAAACCCGCCTCCGAAGGAATCGTTCGCGAGATCCAGTAGCTGTCTCAGACACTCCGACGACATGCAGTAAAACGACGGTTTCTCATCCCTTATTCGTCGCATCATCATTCGAACCTATCTCAGAAACACAAAAGACGCATTCTTATCTCGAAGCTGTACCGTCGTCAGAAGGCCAAGAGAGGAATATTTTTTCAGATAAGGAATTGTCAGAGAATATTTCACCACATAAATAGCGTATGCTTTTTAACTCGTTAAGCTTTGCAATATTCCTGCCGATAGTTTTTTTATGCTATTGGTTCGCGACGAAAGGGAATTTTAAACTCCAGAACATTTTGCTGCTTGTTTCCAGCTATTTTTTTTATGCATGCTGGGATTACCGGTTTTTGTTCTTGCTGATCTTTTCGACGCTATTGGATTACTCAACCGGCATCAAAATGCATGGCGCCAAGAACCAAAGTATGAAAAAATTTTGGTTAGCGCTCAGCGTCTGCATCAACTTAGGGTTTCTGGGAATCTTCAAATACTATAATTTTTTTGCGTCTTCTTTCGCAGATGGTTTGTCCCTTTTGGGAATATCATCAAGCTTTGTGACCTTGCAAGTCATATTGCCCGTCGGAATTTCCTTCTATACGTTTCATGGGCTATCCTACGTTTTAGACATTTACAATAACAAGATAGAGCCTGAAAGAAACTTTGTTGACTATTCTGTTTTCGTCAGCTTTTTCCCTTTACTGGTTGCCGGACCCATAGAAAGGGCAACGCATCTTTTGCCGCAAATTATTAAAAAAAGAGAATTTGATTATACGAAAGCGGTCGATGGCATGCGACAGATCTTATGGGGCTTGTTTAAAAAAATTGTCATAGCCGACAATTGTGCTGTCTATGCAAATACAATTTTTAACAACTCTGCTGCTTATTCAGGCAGCACGTTGGTTGCCGGTGCACTATTTTTTTCGTTCCAAATTTACTGCGATTTTTCAGGGTATTCGGATATTGCGATTGGCACAGCACGGCTTTTCGGAATAGACTTATTACGGAACTTTGCCTTCCCGTATTTCTCCCGGGATATCGCCGAATTCTGGAGGCGATGGCATATTTCGCTTTCATCATGGTTTAGAGACTATTTGTATATTCCATTAGGAGGCAGCAAAGGCGGAACGTGGTCTAAAGTAAAAAACACATTCATTATCTTTATTGTCAGCGGGTTTTGGCACGGAGCAAATTGGACCTTTCTTGCCTGGGGGGCGTTGAACGCTCTTTATTTTCTCCCGCTCCTCTTATTACATAGAAATAGGGCGAATATTGAAATAGTGGCGCATGGTAAATATCTGCCCACGGTAAGAGAATTCTTCAACATGATCATGACCTTTGGCTTGACTGTTTTTGCTTGGATATTTTTCCGGGCAAGCAGTCTTCACCAGGCTTTCAGTTTCATCTCTCATATTTTTACGAGATCATTATTTTCTTTGCCCGAAATACTGCCGCCGGAATTATTGTTCTTGCTTGCCTTTTTTATCATCGTTGAATGGATTGGAAGAGAACAGCAATATGCCATTGCTAGATTGAGTCAAAAATGGTACAGGCCCGTGCGCTGGGGGTTCTATTACGGGATCCTTTTTATCATTGTTTGTTTTGCAGGAAAAGCGCAACCGTTTATTTACTTCCAATTCTGAAACACTCAAAACAATTCTCGACAGCCGCACGTTCATCCGAAGAACACTTCAATTCGCTGAGTTCCCATGTCAAGGTTTCTGGTTAAACTAACCGTTTTTCTTTTTCTCGCGTTATCGTTACTCTCCTTGCTTCTCATAGAAGACGGAGGGTATGTTGACTACTTCTACGAGAAATTTACTACGCCGAAGACTCAATCGATGATTCTTGGCGATTCACGGAGCATGCAGGGCATTCAACCATCCGTTATCAACTCGTATTTCCGCAAGGGAGAGTACGCCACCCCGATATTGAATTATAGTTTCACTGTGGCACAGATGGCATACGGCGAAATATGGAAAGAGAGTATTGTGAGAAAGCTTGATACAACGTCGGGGAATGGCCTTTTTATTCTGACGGTGAACCCCTGGATATTGTCAAAAAGAGACGGGGATGATGAATCCAAGAAAGTGTTTTTTGAAGCAGATGTTCCTCCGAACAATATGAAGTTCGTTTCCATGAATCCGAACTTTGAATATCTCATAAAAAATTGGAATTATTTCCACTTCAAATCTATCTTTAGAAAAACGTCTGAGATGCACAAGGATGGCTGGCTGGAAGAGAGCAACCTGACCAACGATCAGAATACACTGGATGAGTGGAAACAGAACCAGGTGAACATCTTCAGCGGATTTTCCCATAAAATGCAGCCGTCACAGTATCGACTGACAGAATTCAATAACCTGGTGAAATATCTGAACACGAAAGGGCATGTTTTTATCGTCAGGATGCCGATGGATAGTGTCCTTATCGAGATTGAAGCCGCTTATTGGGCTTCTTTCGACAGTGACATTGAGAAGGTAGCAGAGGCAAATGGTGTGAAATATTTTAATTTTACGAAAGACAAGCTGAAGTATAGAACCTACGATGGGAATCACCTTGATAAGTACGGAGGAGTCGTCTTTACCAAGGATTTGTGCGATTCAATTTCCGTAGGCATGATTTCGAAGAAATAAGTTGAATTCTTCTTTTGAAAATGAAAGAGCGTGCAAAAAGTGTGAGAATACTTCAAGCGGTCGGCATGATGAACCGCGGCGGAGCGGAGACCATGTTGATGACCATGTTCCGCCACATCAACCGCGATGAATTCGAATTCATATTTTTGACTCATTCTGATGCGGTAGGTGCTTATGAC
>CAZXQG010000033.1:15577-26108 GCA_964642725.1 uncultured Chitinophagaceae bacterium | reverse complement strand
GGCGAATTTTTATTCTGGAAGCGATTTTTCAGGAATGGCAAATATAAAAAGATTCCAAACGCGATCGATCTTGATCTCTACAGCAAGCTCACTATCGATAAAGCAAATGCGATGAGGAGGACGTTTGGTATACCGGCACAAATGCTCGTCTTTGGACAGGTTGCCAGTTTCTCCTGGTTGAAAAACCAAACATATCTGATTGAACTGGCAACGGAACTGAAAAAGAAAAAATGGAATTTTCGCATCGTCTTTGTTGGCGATGGGGCTATGCGGCAAGAGGTTGAGGATCTCGCCTCTGCCCGTCGAGTTTCCAGTGAAATTCTCTTCCTTGGTTTGCGTGATGATATCCCTGAATGTATGAATATGTTCGACGCACTGCTCCTCCCTTCGGTTTTTGAGGGCCTGGGGATTGTCGCAATCGAGGCCCAGGCAGCGGGCATCCCCTGCCTTGTCTCCGCCCGGGTGCCGCAGGAAGTTGATATGGACCTCGGTCTCGTTCATCATCTTCCTCTTGAGTCGCCGGATCAATGGATTGCTTCCCTCGAGAATGTGAAAGGACGTCGATGCTTCGACCGTTCACGTATCAATAACAGCATCACCGCCAGAGGATATTCCATAAGAGAAAGTATTGGTGAGATTGAACGACTTTATAGACTAACTGATGCATGATGGAAAAAGGATCGAAACCCAGGGTCCTGATTATTTCGGCCGACCTCGAGATCGGGGGCATCGAGCGCAGTCTCCTTGGGCTTCTCGAAGTATTTGATTATAGCAGATTTGAAGTCGACCTCCTCTTGTACCGGCACACGGGACCGTTTCTTAAGTTCCTGCCGACAGGGCCTCACCTGTTGCCGGAGGTTTCTGAATACACAACCTTCCAGCGTCCGATCATTGAAATTCTTCGAGAAGGACATCTGCGAATTGCTTTGGCACGGCTGCGTGCTAAATTGTCGGCATGGCTGGATGGTCGACAACAAAGTGTGGCAGAAGCAGGGTATCTCGTTATTCAAAGAAGCTGGCGCTATGCCTTTCGCTCGCTTCCCCTGGTTCGTGGAGAGTACGATCTCATCATTAGCTTTTTGGGTCCTCACTATATTGCCACCGACCGGGCAAACGCGAAAATCAAAGTTGGCTGGATCCATACAGATTACCGTGCGGTTCCTAACGATGGCCTCAATGAACTGGCCATGTGGGACAATCTTGACTACATCGCCGCAGTTTCGAACGAGTGCCGTGAATCCTTCGTCGAACGGTTTCCGAAGCTGTCCAAGAAGACAATTGTTGTGGAGAATGTCCTATCTCCTGCGTTCGTCCGTCGTCAGGGAGCGGAGTTTGATGCTCAAGGTGAGATGCCTCCGGAACCGGGCACGCTTCGGATTTTGACAGTCGGCCGGTTCTGTTATCAGAAAGCTTTCGACGATGCGGTCCTTGCCTGCCGCAGGCTGATCGACGTCGGCTGCAGAATACGATGGTATGCGATTGGCTACGGTCCGGATGAACAGATGATCCGCCAGATGATAGCCGCAAATGGATTAGAAGGCACATTCGTGATTCTCGGCAAGAAGACGAACCCATATCCCTATATGCGCGCTTGTGACCTCTATGTGCAGCCATCGCGCTATGAGGGTAAGGCCGTAACCGTTCGTGAAGCACAAATACTCGGCAAGCCGGTGATGATCACGCGTTTCCCGACATCGGGAAGCCAGGTCGACGATGGAGTTGACGGTCATATCTGCGAAACAGGCATCGACGGTATCGTCGAAGGAATTCGCATGCTTATTGACGATTCGGCGTATCGCGGACGGATCGCGGGTACGGCTGCAGGCCGGGATTACGGGAATAAGAACGAAGTGAAAAAAATATACTCTTTGCTTGAGGCAACAGGGTTTTATAAACAATGAAAATGGATTTCACACACAATCAGATTAAAGTGGGAGCGCTGTTATCGTACGCGACGCTCGCTCTCACCAACGTCGTCGGCATTTTGCTTACGACATTCATGATTCACATGTTTACGTTATTGCTTACCAATGTTCCAATTGGCAAATTTGACATCCCCGCACAAAGATAGATTTTGATTAGATTCACCAATGGGAAAGTCAATTTGTTGCATAATAAAAAAGGAAATATTATGACGAGAACCATACAAACTGAGATTCTTGATACCACAATCAGGGATGGTAGCTATGCGGTGAATTTTAAGTTTACTTGCACAGATGTAAAAAATATTGTTGCAAAGCTGGTTAAGCTCGGCATAAAATATATTGAGATAGGTCATGGTTTTGGTTTGAACGCAAGTTCTCCTGAACGAGGCATTTCTCTGTTCTCTGACGTTGAATATATAGATGCTGCTAGGGAATGTTCACAAGACAAAAAACTTGGTATGTTCTGTATACCAGGAATTGCTCGCTTTGAAGATTTGAAGATGGCCAAAGAACATGGCATCTCTTTCGTGAGAATTGGTGTGACAGTTGAAAAAATATCTACGGCAATTGAATACATTAAGGTTGCAAAAAGTATTGGTTTAACTGTTATGGTAAACTTTATGAAGAGTTATGCTTCTACACCAGAGGCGTTTTCTGAAAGTACCAAGATTGCATACGAACATGGTGCAGATTTTGTATATCTAGTAGATTCTGCTGGTTGTATGTTACCAGAGGAAATTGAGCAGTTCTATAATGCTACAAAGGAGAAATGTCCTGACGCCCGTCTCGGATTTCATGGCCATAACAATCTCGGCATGTCAGTACCTAATAGTCTAAAGTGTGTGGAGCTTGGATTTGCCCTTGTTGATACCTCATTTCAGGGATTGGGAAGAAGCATCGGAAACACTCCTACGGAAATGTATGTGATGGCGTTAAAGAGAAAGTATGGAAATAATGCTATTGACATGGATATTCCACGTCTTCTTGAATATGGATATGTTGCGTTGAAGGATATTTCCAATCGAAATTTGAATAATCCTTTGGATCTGATTTGCGGTTACACAGGATTTCATTCGAGTTATATAAAAGATATCTATCAGTGCTGCAACAAACTTGGGGTTGACCCATTGCGGTTAATTATGGCATATACTGCAATAGACAAGGTAAATATGGATACGGAGAAGCTTTATGAGATTGCCCAGAGTCTACCAGAAGACGACAGTGTCGATGAACACCCATATAGCTTTAGAAATTATTTTTCTGACAATTACGGTGCATAGTAACATTTAGATTGGTTTGATATGGATGGAATAATTCTTAAAGATATAAGAGTTAAGAAAACTCGTGTGGAATTTCAGTTTAAGACAACAGGTATTCTGCAGAAGTATTTCACTACAGACACAATGTTCATAGACTATCAGGAGGATATGTCTGAGGTGCCAGAGTCAATTCTTGCGATTCCTTTTGTCGCAAGTTTTCTGCCTCTTATGTGGCTGACAAATACTGTTATGTGGGTGAAAGAACTTGATCGCACTTTTTATGATTGTGTTTCTAAGATCAAAGACGCTTATCAGCGCTTGTACTATCATTATGACCTTAAGGGCAATCTTGTTGCCGCGAGATTGGTGGAAAATGCGTTCGAGGTAGAGCGCCCGACGATGCTCTTATACAGTGGAGGATTGGATGCAAGTGCAAGTTATATTCGAATAAAAGAGACAAATCCTCTTCTGTTCAACATCCAAGGATGGTATAAACATAGAGAAGATACGGATGTTGCTGCAGATGCTGATATTAGAGACATCGGTGCATTTGCTAAAACAGAGAATCTGGACTTTACATTTGCTAAGTCTAATTTTGCGGTGGTCGTAAATGATGCTGTGTTCAATAAGAATTTAGAGAAAAAACTTACAGATTCCTGGTGGCACGGATTCCAGCATTCGATGAGTTTCATCTCTATTTCGATTCCACTTGCTTATGTGATGAAGATACGTACCATCAATATTGCAAGTTCAGTCCCTATGGGAGAATATTGTATGTGTGCTTCGCATGTTACAACTGATAGTGAATTTAAGTTTGCAACAGTAGGTGGATGTATACATGACGGATCGGAGTTAAGTCGTCAGGATAAGGTGCATATTGTGACAAACTATCAGAAATCCTTAAATAGACCTTATTTTATGCGAGTCTGCTCGTTCAATGACCATAATTGCTGCGAATGTGAGAAATGCTTCCGCACAATTCTGGGCATTGTAGCAGAAGGTAGAAATATTAAGGATTTCGGTTTCAATATAGATGGCTCATTAAAACAACATTGGATAAATGTGCTTGATAAAAAGGCGGGTTTAATGGGCTTTACATCAGAGAAGGTGCTTCATTGGCCATACATAAAGCAAAGAATGAAGGAGAACTATGATATAATAGAAGATAAAGATTTTGTTGACTGGTTCTTTACCTTCGACTTTGATAAGGCTAAAAAAGATGGTGTAAAGAAGTATTATCGTCAAAATTTCTTCTCTATCTTAAAACGTAAACTTCATCTGTAAATCAGACTTGTCCAAAATAATATACTGCCCAAAAGAGTGTGTAAAAAATCTCGTGTAAATGCCGTGATCGCGTCTTAGAGATTTCCGTGCAACCATCCCCTTGGCATACCTTGAGATAATTTGATCCTCGAGCTCACCGAGTGTTCGCTTACATCGACCGACAACGACCGGAGAATATCCTCCGATGCGATCTCGGGGGACGTCGTTACCGATTTCGCCCTGGCTGGTTTTTAGTCTCTTCGGGGAAGTTCCGTTGCGGCTGTTGCCTCTGTTATTGCCGGCAACCGAGTTATTTTTATAGCCGAGTGGTTTGAATGATCTCGGATTCGAGCATCGTTTCGAGTGAGTTCTTTCACAGCTTCTTGATTGTTCCATCATTGCCCATCAAGTCATGGTAGGTTTTGGCGTTAGCAATATCGCGTTGAAGCTGATCGATTTGTTTTTTGCTAAGCCCCATGACGGTAAATCCCTCCGTATAAATGAAAAAATAACGCTCAGTATGTAAACACGACAACCATGAGCATTTGTTTCGGGTGGCAGAATGTGCTCTACGATCACTGTTTCATTTGCACGGAATTCTTTACACTACCATTATTTGCAACTTCTCAAGAGCGATGCTATTCTAAAGTCTAAAGAGGAAGCGACCTATTCTTCGTGGTTCGATCCACCGGCTGCACAACCCAAATTATAAAACAAAAATGTCAAATCAATCGAATGACAGGACCATAGCCAAGAATACGGTGATGTTATATATCCGCATGCTGCTGAGCATTGTTGTGAGCTTATACACCTCGCGTGTGGTGCTCCAGACACTCGGAGTGGCGGACTTTGGCATCTATGGCGTTGTTGGAGGCGTAGTGAGTATGTTCTCCTTCCTCAATGGCGCTATGTCAGGAGCCACTTCTCGTTTTCTGATGTTCGAGATGGGCAAGGGCGACTTTCAGAAGCTGCGTAATTCTTTCGTTTCTGCAATGACCATTCACATTGGAATTGCGTTGGCAGTATTTTTCTTATTGGAAACAGTAGGCCTTTGGTTCCTCAGCAACAAGCTTGTTATACCTGAGGAACGTATGTTTGCAGCGCACATCGTTTTCCAGTGTAGTATTTTTGGTATGTTCGTAACCGTTACGCAGGTTCCCTACGACTCCGCCATCATTGCTCACGAGAGGATGGACGTATATGCTTATATAGAGTTACTCAATGTGTTCCTCAAACTCGGTACCGTCTATCTGCTCCTTATCGGCAACTTCGATAAGTTGATACTTTATGCAGCACTCGTTCTCAGTGTCAATATCTTGGTTGCAATGACCTATCGCATTTATTGCTTGAAGCATTATGAAGAAAGTCACCTGCGTTGGGTGTGGGATAAAGAAATATTGAAGGAGATGACATCTTATTCGGTGTTCAATCTATTGGGAAACTTTGGATTTGTGTTTAACCAGCAAGGTATAAACTTCTTGCTCAATATGTTCTTTGGTGTTGTGCTCAATGCTGCAAGTTCAATAGCAACAACGGTCAGTGGAGTTGTTCAGGGATTTGTATCGGCTGTTATTACTGCATTCCGACCACCAATCACCAAGTCCTATGCACAGGAAGACTATGCAGGAGTAGAGCGTCTGTTTAAACTTGCTTTGAAATCGTCCATAATTATCAACTCACTCTTTACAATTCCACTGTTGCTTGAATTGGATACCGTACTACAAGTATGGCTTGGGTTAGTTCCTAAGTATACTGCGGTATTTTGCCGAATCATTCTCATTTCAATGGTTTTTAACAATATTCGATACATCCTCATCATCGGCATTCAAGCAGCGGGTCGTGTACGCGACCTTAGTATAGTCACAGGACTGCTGTACGCATTCAATCCATTCCTTGTCTTTATCTGTTTGAAATGTGGTTTGAGACCTGAAGTAGCATACCTTGGCGACATTCTGGTAAACCTGCTTGTTATAGGATGGTCATCTGTTTTACTTCGTCGTTATATATCTCAGATAAATGTAGTTTCGATCCTCTCCTCTATGATAGCACCAACCTGTGTGTTTATGGGAGTCCTTACGATGTTATATTTCGGAGTGCAGTATATGGTACCCTCCTTCTTGCGCATAGTTATTACGACCATTTGCTCTTCTGCATTGCTTTTGTTGCTTACTTATACGCTAAGTCTTACGAGGTATCAAAGAGCGCAAGTAAACGACTATGTAGTTAAGAAAATTCATAGGCGATAAAATTTGAATACACCCAAAATATCAATCGTAGTTCCCGTCTACAATGCAGCCTCTCACATCCCCACTCTTGTGGCGATTGTGCAGGCACAGACTTTTAAGGAATGGGAACTGATACTTGTCAATGATGGCTCCAAGGACAATACTGCTGAGGTTTGTAAGCAGTTTGCCAAGGAGGATGCACGCATCCGTTTGATTACACAACCTAACCAAGGCCCTTCGGCTGCACGCAATACGGGTATTGATGCAGCGAAGGGAGAGTGGATCAATTTTATGGATGCTGATGACAGTTTGCTGGATTGCTTCCTGTTTTCAATGTATGAAGTGGCAAACCAGAGTAGGGACATCGATATTGCGTACGCTGGCTACATCATTGTGGAGCAAAGCCGTAACGACATCTACACCTACAATACTGCCGTCTATGAGGGTTTTGACTCTGTGCGCAAGGCAATGGGTGAAACTAATATTTTGCATCGGTGCCCCCTTTGGGGCAAGCTCTTCCGCAGAAGCATCATGGCGGACAAAAACTTGCGATTCGATACCGGACTCTCACATTCTGAGGATCGTCTCTTTGTCTACAACTACCTGTTGCACACCCGTGGCATTGCTACTACATCTGCCATCGGTTACCTCTACGACAGTACCACTACCACTTCGCTCAAGAACAAGCACTTGGCTGTGGAGGTGCTCTGCCATCGTCAACGAATGCTCCAGCAGGCAGCACATGCATTGGTGGATCAATTCAAATTGGAGGGCGAGCAGGTGTTCAAGATTGCACAACACCTCATTGGTCTGTTCTCTAATTCTATCCAGAGTCTGTACTACGACTATGGCAACACCACAGAGACCGTCCGTCAGCAGAAGGCGTTCTACGATGAATTCTTTGATAAAGAGTTGTACCGGAGTGTATCTAACTGTAAGCGTTGGAAGACGTACGAAAGTGGTGATCAACGACAGCAATGGGCCTTGGCTCAGAATTTCAAGGCCATCAACAAGCATCTTAACGTAATAGACAAAAAAATAGCAGTGAGCAAGTTCTACGCAAAGCTAACGTACAGGCGTGAAACAGCACACAATTTTGCCCGAGCTGTCATCTTACTGAATAAAACAATAAAATAGCATATAATGGATAATATTCTGTTACTTGACACAGGCATCGCTTTTGATAACAAGGTTGATGACATCATTATGGAGTGCACCCGCAAGGCGCTCGCACCCATCGGAACTTGTCAATACCAGTGAGAAAAAATTGTTTTATTCTCAGACAGGGTTCTTAATGATTACAGGTGGATTGATCCACACAGCATCTGGCAACGGTTTCACAACAGGTTGACCTTTCACAAAACGTTCAGGGTGCCGTTCATACGCCTGTGCGAATGACTGCGCGAAGACGAAGGAACGCGGACGTTAAGAATCCGATCGGGAGCGAAAACGAAGATCCACACATCTACTTACTTACCTAAGAGGAATTATATGCAGTATTCAAAGAACGTGCTCTCAATCATCGAAGGGATGTCGATCAAGTACAACAATATGGTCTATGAGCTGTCGGAAAAAGGGAGGGATATCATCAAGTTGTCCTACGGCGAAGCGTATTTCAACATTCCGCTCCATGAGTTCGGCGACCTTCCTTTCCCCAATATCTATCACTATTCCCATTCGCGGGGGATCAATGATCTCAGGGAAAAATTGTGCCGGCACTATCGGGAGGAATATGAGGTCGACGTAAGACCTGAGGACGAAATCATCATCACCACGGGGGCGAAATCGGCGATCTTCATTTCACTGCTTTCGATCCTTGACTCAGGTGATGAAGTCATCGTGTGGGAGCCGCAATGGGTGAGTTACACCGAAATGGTGAAACTATGCAATGCAGTACCCGTCACTGTTCCCTACACGGAAGGCGTGAAGGATTTTGAAAAGTACGTTACCCCAAAGACAAAATGCATCATTCTCTGTAATCCGAACAACCCACGCGGTAACAACCATAGCTACGAAGAGGTGCAGCACCTTCTCGATCTGTGCCGGGAACGAAACATCTATTTATTGTCGGATGAATCATACAGCGATTTCATGGGAACGGATGAACAATTTATTTCACTCGGCAGAATTGATAAGGAATTCAAGTATTCAATTATCACGAATTCCATTTCGAAGAATCTAGGAATATCCGGCTGGAGGATCGGATACGTCATCGCCAACCGCGATCTCATCAATCAGATTATTAAAGTTCAACAACATCTTGTGACCTGCCCTCCGACAATTCTGGAGCTGTATCTTGCGAAGCACTTCGAGGAGATCATGAGTATCTGCCGTCCGCAGGTGAAAAATGTCGTGACTTTCAGGAATAAAGTGCGGAATTACTTGAAACAAACAGGCATTGACCACCTTGAAGGAAATTCTACGTTCTATCTTTTCGCATCAATAGCTCCATCAAAACTACATTCGGAGGAGTTTGCGACAAAGCTTTTATATGAAAAGAACGTCAGCACGGTTCCCGGCGCAGGATATGGCAGATCCTGTGATAAGTTTGTCAGAATTTCGGTCGGAGTTGAACCGTGGGAGAGAGTTGTAGAGGGGATCAACAGGATGAAGCAATTGATAGAGGAAACGCGGTGACCCAAGAAAAGAATACTGATATAGGGCGGATCACGATGCTTTATCCGTATCATCCAGGCCGCGAAACGTTTGAGATATATGCTCAAGCGTTAGACCACTTTAGGAAAATGAAAACATCAAGAATTGGCTTAGTGAATCTCCGGAAAGACATAGAAGATAAAGCGAAATCAGATAACCATTTTTTTGTCTTTGAAGAGAAGCAGAAAGAATCTGCCTATGTTCAAAGAGTTGCCTCTGGAGAACTCACCAGAATTCTTACGAGCAAGATCAATAATAGCGCTAGGGTTGAACAACTGAAGTTTAAGTTAATGAATAGATTCAAATATTTGTACAGATTTTACCGATTCATTAAAAAGAGCTTCAATCTTGAATAGAAAATTGAATATGAAATATGGTTTGCTCACATACACTGAACAGGGCCCCAGATTCAATATCGGGGACTATGTGCAGAGCCTCGCGGCAAAGCAATTCCTGCCAAGGGTTGATGCGTTGATCAATCGGGAAGAGATGGCTCTGTATGACGGCGATCCGATAAAAATTATCTTGAACGGCTGGTTCACCCATAATATTGACAACTGGCTCCCCTCGGAAAAGATTCATCCCCTTTTTATTTCGTTCCATGTGAATTCTTCTGCAGCCCCCTACATATTGAACCCCCGCGCTTTGGACTATCTGAAGAGGTTTGAGCCGATCGGATGCAGGGACAGATTCACGGTTACGCTTCTCGAAGAGAAAGGAATTCGTGCCTATTTCTCGGGCTGCCTTACACTGACGTTGAGTTTATATGCGGTGCCGGATGCTGCTAGAAACGACATTGTTTACATCGTTGACCCGTTCTATAACTATCCAAGCGCATCTGCCATGGTCGCAGACTGGAGAGAAGGCGTACGGGGGGTCATGAACGGTGATGTCCTGAAACTGCACAAACGGTCCCGTGATCTGAAAAGACTCATTGATGACGGCTTGCTGAAAAGCGCGAGCCATGAGACTCAAGTACTGCAATCCGGCAGGTACTCGGACGAAGAGAAGTTTGCCATTGCTGAAGCGCTGATCAAGAAATATGCAAGGGCAAAATTGGTGATCACATCAAGAATTCACGCTGCGTTGCCCTGCCTCGCCATGGGTACCCCGGTCATTTTTGTCAACGGCTTCAACGCTTTTCTTGATACCTGCCGTTTTGACGGAATTGTGGAGTTGTTCAACAGAGTTGACGTAGACGGAA
>CAZXQG010000033.1:0-15477 GCA_964642725.1 uncultured Chitinophagaceae bacterium | reverse complement strand
ACCTGCCGTTTTGACGGAATTGTGGAGTTGTTCAACAGAGTTGACGTAGACGGAAGCGGAAATTTCAAAGCGAATTTTCCGCTTGGCGATAAGATCGATGCCGGCACGATGGTGACGAATTCAGGCACTCATCTCTCGCTCTCCAACTCGATGAAAGAAAAATGCAAAAAATTTATTGAACAAGGGGCGGAATGAAGAGTTCAGAAACTCTGCAAGGCTCATCAACTGTTCAGAATTGAATATTGTATTCGATGAGTCCTCGATAAGACAGATATATCTTCGGATAAAATCCTCACCACTATCGGTTTAGACAAAGATGTTAGCATACCTGATGGTCATGGTCGTCGTTGTCATTGTTTCGACGATAGCAAGCATTACGCGGTCTTCATTCATAAGACACGTGATGCTCGGTATCGCCTTCTTGGCGATGGTTCTTGTTCCGGGGCTCCGTGACGCAAGTGTGGGAACGGATACATCAAACTACGTGGGGTATTTCGAGCGCATACGAACATTCGCCGATGTTGCGCGATTGGGGGTTGAAACTCAGGAATACGGTTTTTGGGTCATTACATGGCTGGTGCATTTTATTTCGGATCAATACGTTGCTCTCTTTATTACAATTGCCGTCATCGTGATCAGCTGTTACCAGTATGTTATCGTGACATATTCGCGTAATATCACAGTTTCTTTTTTCCTTTTATTTACCTCCGGAGTATACACCTTCTTTTTTAATGGAGCTCGTCAGGGCGTCGCTTGCGCGATCTATTCGCTGACGATTGGCCCTTTGCTCAAACACAAACTATTACAGTACCTCACCCTGGTTATTGTGGCATCTCTCTTCCACAAAACAGCGATCGGGATGCTTCCCCTATACTTCATATTTAATCGTCCGAACAACTTCAGGGGTAATATGATCATTGCAGCATTGGGGATTGTCACGAGCATATTCTTTAAAGGAATAATCGGTACGGCCTCCAATGTCCTGGACCCGAGATATTCTGGCTATGCCGCCCAGGAAGCAAGCGGAGGATATTTCGTCGTTGGTCTCGACGTGGTCTTCCTCATGTTTTTTGTTTTTTTTAAGAAGCACGTTGCAGAGTATCGAGAGGAGTATGATCGCTACTTGAATATGCTTTTCTTCGGCACCATGATAGGGGTCGTTTCCAGCGTCGCCGGTGTCGATCCGTCGGGATTCCTCCGTTTCGCTTTCTATTCTTCTTTGAGCACAGTGCTGCTGTGGCCGATCGTCTTCAAGAACATGCCGGAACGATTGCCGAAATTCGTCGTAGGGTTCGTTTTCATTTTCGGGTTCATCATATTATATACCCTTGAGACCATACGGTTCAGCAATCTCACGTCGTTCAGATTCAATACGTCTCTCGGCTTTTGACGGAATTTCTATGAAGTCAGCACGATCATCCGTTCCGATATCCATCGGAATCCCGTTTTACAATGCAGAAGCATCTCTTGCTGATGCGCTTCGTTCGGTTTTCGCTCAAACGCATGAAGAGTGGGAGCTCATTCTTGTGGACGACGGATCGACGGACCGGTCGCTCGAGATTGCGAAGTCCGTTCGCGACCCGCGCGTTCGCGTTATTTCAGACGGAAGAAATCGGCGTCTGCCGTCGAGGCTTAATCAAATCGCGGCTGAGGCGAAGTACGATTTCGTCGGCCGCATGGATGCGGATGATCTGATATCGCCGAACCGCTTCGAAAGACAGCTAGAGATCCTTCAAAGCCGCCCCGATATCGATCTTGTTACCGCCGGAGTATGTTCGATCACGAGGGACAACCGTCCTATCGGTGTGAGGGGGGGGAGCCCGGAAGATGTGATCTCCGGCCGCACACTTCTGCTTGGTCAATGTGCGGTCGTTCATGCCGCAATCCTCGGCAGACGAGCATGGTTCCTCAGGAATCCTTATGACGAGTCGATCAACCGGACTGAAGACTACGAGCTTTGGCTTCGTGCGTTTTCGCAGGATGATTTCAAGCTCTATATCATGAGCGATCTGTTCTACTATTACCGGGAAGAGGAGAATCTAACCCCACAACGGCAGCTGACTGCGTACGCAAGCCAGCGCAAGCTGTACCAACAGTACGGCTACCTCGGCCTGAAGCCGTATGAGATTCCGCTCCTCATTGCCAAGGCGTATGCAAAATCGGCGGTCGTGTATGCACTGTCTGCTGCCGGCAGAATGGATATCCTGCTGAAACGCCGGAACAATGCGATAACAGATACAGCAATGCTGGATAATTTCACCAGGGAGATCAAACAGGTTTTGGGAACGAAAGTCCCCGGTTTGGATTGAACGACTAGGACGCACCGGTCAATTATCGCGTATTATGCAAGAACGCTTAGCAAATTTATGAAAATTCTCTTTCTGACGCGTGTCCCTATGACGGCGTCGACCTTCATTTTCCCGTTCGCGAAGAGGTTGCGCGAGCGGGGGCATCAGGTAGAATTCGCCTTTGGACCGGGCGAAGGTGTGAAAGAGATCGAGGCGTCGGGGTTTCCTTTTACCATGCTCCCCATGGATAAGAAGTCTAGTTCAGTTGGGAATATCCGCGTTATCAACGAACTCAGCAAGACTCTGAAAGATGGTCACTACGACATTGTCCATACGTATACGCCAGTCATCGGAGTTTACGGACGGCTAGCCGCATTCAAAGCCAAAACGCCTGTTGTCATTCATTCGGTCCTCGGTTCATTGCTGGCACCCGGGGTTCCTTTCCTGCATCGTGTTTTCTATTTCGTGAGCGAGCTCGCAACATCGCGCATGGTGGACCTCTTTATTACATTGAATGATGCGGACGCACGCGCGATGGTGAAATACAAGCTGGCGTCTTCCGACAGAGTGGTTTCGATGCGGTATGAGTACGGGGTTGACCTTTCTCGGTTCGATCCGGACAAGATCGATATGATTCATTTGGGCGAACTGCGGAAAGAACATCGCCTCAACGATGATGTTCCTGTTATTGGTTATGTTGGGCGGATGATTGGTGCCAAAGGCATTTTGGAACTTTTCGAAGCTTATCGCCGGATCCGCGCCAAAGGTATAAGAGCCAAGCTTGTATATTTAGGAGACATTCTTTCATCAGACAAAGACAGCAGCTCCGTCGAATTGTTGAAGGCCCTTGTTAAGACGTCGGGTTTCGAGGATGACGTAGTTTTCTTTGGACTGCAGAAGAATGTTCCCCTCTATCTCTCCTTGATGGATGTGGTTGTCTTGCCCTCGCACTACGAAGGTTTCCCGCGAATCCCTGTTGAAGCGGGTGCAATGAGAAAACCTTCTGTATGTACTGCCGTCGCCGGAGTTGAAGTGGCAGTTGATGAAGGGGAAACGGGATTCATTGTCCCGATCAAAGATCCTAAGCGTCTGGCTGAAGCTATTGAAAAAATCATAACCAACCCTGCACTTTCGCGCACAATGGGGAACAAGGCAAGGGCGCGAGTTGTGGAGCTCTTTGATCAGAATAAAATAGTTGACGAGCAGGTGCGGATTTACCAGGAATTTTTCATGAAGAAGAAATCTGGCGCAACCTATACAATTTAAGTTCCGATTATCTCACGTACCATTGTCGCAATGCAGCAAACTCCATTTCTCCAAAGTATGTACCGGAATTATATCAAAAGAGCCATCGACCTTTTGCTCAGCATTATTGTGCTTATGCTTGTGTGGCCGTTGCTCATTGCGATCTATCTTGTGATGAGGATCAAGATGGGGAGTCCGGTCATGCTGCAGCAGAAGCGTCCGGGCTTCAGGGGAAAGCCGTTCAACATCTGTAAGTTCAGGACGATGACCAATGAGCGTGACGCTAACGGCAATCTTCTCCCGGACGATCAACGTGTCACTCCTATCGGGCGCACGATACGGAGTTACAGCCTGGATGAACTTTCCGAAGTGATTAATATTCTCAAAGGAGAAATGAGTTTCGTTGGTCCGCGCCCGCTCATGATGAAGTATCTGGATCGGTACACGCCCGAGCAAGCACGCCGGCACGACGTGATGCCGGGGCTCACAGGATGGGTGCAGGTAAAAGGCCGGAACAGCCTCTCGTGGGAAGAGAAGTTCGCACTCGACGTCTGGTATGTCGATCACCAGTCTTTCACCCTGGATCTGAAAATTTTGTTTATGACCATCTGGATAGTTCTGGGACGGAAAGGCATCAGCCAGGAAGGGTACGTGGCCGCCGAGGAATTCCAGGGTTCTCGTGCGGTCAAGGATGAATCGGGGAACGCTTCCAAATCCGCGGCGGGTCATGGAGGGTCAGCGAACTCTCCGGTCGTTCTTCCCTGGGAACAGGGTTCAGAGTTTCAGTTGAGAGAAGACATCCATCACAATCGACCCGCCGTGTATCCATGGGATGGGAAAGGGATCTTCTTTGGATCCGGCCGAGACGCGATCAAGGCAATACTGATGTTTGGAATGGCTTCCCGCGGTTGGAAGCGTCTCTGGCTGCCGGCCTATTTTTGTCAGGAAGTCGTGAGCGCAATTGCTGAGAGCGGCATCGCTCTGCAAAGCTACTCATCGTGGTACCCGGGGAAGAGCGGTGTTAGCGTTGCCCCCAGGTTCACCGCTGGTGACGTTGTCTTTATCGTCAATCATTTTGGTTTGCACTCTGATGCTGGACAAGGATTTGACATGAGCCATGCCTCGGCCGTCATTGAAGATCATACGCACGACCCATGGTCCGTATGGACTTTCAAAAGTAAGGCAGACTATTGCATAGCATCATTGAGGAAGACTTTGCCTGTTCCCGACGGCGGCGTACTATGGTCTCCCAGGCAGCAAGAACTTCCGACGACGCCCCGGCTCACTGGCGAGCATCGCAGTGCGGCGGAAAAGAAGCTCGAATCAATGAGGCTGAAGGCTCTTTTTCTTAGAGGTCAAATTGCCGACAAGTCCGGTTACCGGGCCCTTTCCTTGGCCGGAGAAGAAGATCTGTGCACGCAAAATATTTCTGGAATCTTAGGATGGACAAAAGAGAACCTCGATAACTTCCCCGCCCAGGAGTGGAGGGAAAAAAGGAAACGAAACTTCGATACGGTGCATCAGTCAATATCATCCCTGAAATGGGTTCAGGTAGTCTCCTCTGACGTGACAACCGACATTGTTCCTTTTTCCTGCATTTTGCTTTTTGATACCGTCAAACGGAGAGATTTTGTCCGCACGAGGCTGATCCAGGCCGATATCTATCCGGCAATTCTCTGGTCTCTTGAGAAGCCGGCCGTCCAGGGTATTCCTTCGGACCACTTCGATGCAAGCAGGCGTATGCTCTCTATCCACTGTGACATGAGATATTCCACGCAAGATATGTCCTATGTTGCCGACTGCATTAAGAGATTTGGCCACGAGTTCAAGGGGTGATTTCTGGGAAGCGGACAAATCACTTTCGCCCGATGCTGAGCAGCACTTCGTGATGGATAACTCCTTTTGTTAAAACCGCGTCCTTCAAAAGACCTTTGGAAGTATCCGGACCGCGGCCTGCCGCTTAAAGGCATGAATCGCAGGTCGCATCGTCACTGTTTAATTAGCGTCACACAAAATTTATGCTAATCAAAATAAAATAATTGGATCGACGATGGAAACTCTAAGAACCGATCAGGCAGCTGAGTGGCTGGCAGTTCTCACTCACATGAAGGCATACGACTTCTACTTTCTTCCGTCATACCATCGGCTTGCCGAAACGCAAGGTGAAGGCATTGCCGAGCTCTTTGTGCATCGCGATGGGGAGTATGTTATTGCAATTCCTTTGGTCCTGCGTCCGGTATCAACAAAACAAGGGCCGGAACGAGTTGAGGGTGGACTCAATGATGCCACATCGGTGTATGGCTATGCCGGCCCCCTCGCTTCAAACTGGGATATGCCGGACGAAGTGATCAAGAATTTCCAAATAGATCTTCGCGAGAGCCTTGAGAAGAGAAAAGTAGTGTCTCTCTTCTCGAGGCTTCATCCATTATTTCTGCAGCAGCCGTTACTCCACGGTCTGGGGAACTACAAACCTGAAAGTAAGACGATCTCGATCGACCTTTCACTTACGCCTGCGGATCAAGTTGTGCAATATCGGCAGGGGCATAAACAGGACATCAGAAAAATCCGAGATATGGGAGCGACTTGCGGGATTGATCTTGGACTAAGGCATTTGGACGCTTTTGTCGAGTTGTACTATCGCAACATGAAACGCGTTGGCGCGAAAGCTGAGTATTTTTTCCCGCGCACTTACTTCGATAGACTCATGGATACGACTGAGGCAATAGCGAGACTTTTTGTGTGTACTATTAATGAGGAACTTGCTTGTGCGGCGATATTCCTAAAATGTGATAAGATTATTCAATACCACCTCTCCGCTACATCAGAAAAATTCCAAAAGTACGCACCCACAAAACTTCTGCTCGACACCGCAAGACAATGGGGAGTTGAACAGGGTGCCATGACTCTTCATTTAGGTGGCGGAGTTGGTTCGAGCGAGGATGCATTGTTCCAATTTAAGGCGGGTTTTTCTCATATAAGGCACGAGTTCGTCACGTGGCGTTGGATACTGTCAGAAAAAGAGTATTGGAAGCTGACGTCTTTTAAAACCGGAACAAATCAAACAGATATCAATCAATCTCTTTCCGATAATTTCTTTCCTGCATATCGTGCTCCGCAATTGGCAGAAGGCCTTGCCGCGAACGACTCCCCTGTTGCTGAACGGCTGCGGAAAGACGGCGGTGCGGCACCAATGCCGGCGCCGGCTGTTATTCCAGTGAATCTTCCAGTTGTACAAAAGACTGCGCCGGTCCGTTCTGGGGGCGAACAAAATCACTCAACGAGCGAAGGGGCAAGAACCCAGCCTCGTACCGTGGATCAGAAAAAAAATGTCCGCATTCTCGTCCTGGGGGGCGGAGGTCACGCTCGGGTCATCGCCGATGCTATTTTGAGCCGTTCTGCAAAATACGGAGGTATGGAACTTCTTGGATTCCTTGATGACGATCCTGCAATGAACCAGCAATCCATTTTTGGGAAACCCGTGTTTGGCCCTCTGTATGAGATCGAACATATCCCCCACGACATGGTCGTTATTGGAGTTGGGGACAATGAAGACCGCCAGAAGCTTTTTGAAGAACTCTCCAAGCGCGGTGAAAAATTGGTCACAGTCATTCATCCGAATGCAACCGTCGCTCACGACGTCAAGATGGGACGGGGCACGGTCGTGTTCGCGGGCGTTGTGGTGAATACGGGAGCGAAGATTGGGGAGAACGTGATATTGAATACAGGATGCACGGTTGGACATGATTGCACGGTTGGACCGCATGCAACCATTGGTCCCGGCGCACATCTGGGCGGAGCGGTACGCATAAGAAAAGGAGCTTTTGTCGGTATCGGAAGCTCAATCCTGCAGACCAGGATCATTGGAGAATGGGCAATCGTCGGGGCGGGTGCGGTAGTACTAAAAGATGTTCCTCCGCGGACAACTTTCGTTGGCGTCCCGGCTCATGCAATCAAAAAACATTCTGTGTTTGTCAAGAAACATTTGAGTTCCCTCCGGGTTATCCCGCTGGATTCTAAGGAAGAGTGGATAGGGGCTTTGAACGGACTTCATGATTTTTATCATTTGCCTTCCTACAACGATCTCGCAAGACGTTTGAACCAGGGAGAGCCAAGGCTTTTAGTCTATGAGAACGGAGAATATCGGATCAGTCTGCCGTTATTGATCCGTCGGATCGATTCAGTTGTAGACGGTCCCGGGGGAGAGCTATGGTTTGATGCAACGTCGGTGTATGGTTATGCAGGACCCGTCGCTTCTCATTCTGATATCCCGGTTACGATCAAGCATGACTTCCACCAGGCGTTGACGAAAGCACTTGTTGACATGAGGGTCGTCAGTCTCTTCACAAGACTTCATCCGCTGTTGAATCAGTCTTCGCTCCTCACCGGGATTGGGGTCATCACCGGGAACGGCTACACTATTTCAATTGACCTGAGACTCCCGGAGGAGATGCAAGTGGCTCAATACCGCGGAGACCATAGACGAGGGATCCGGAAGCTCCGGGAGATGGGTGCGACGTGCGAGATTGATAACGAGCTAATCCATTTGGAGGCGTTCGTCGATTCGTATTACCACAACATGGAACGCGTGGGAGCGAAACCTGAGTACTTTCTTCCGCATTCTTACTTCAAGAGACTCATGGCCACCACCGAGGCAACAGCTAAGCTCTTTGTTTGTACCGTCCAAGGGGAATTTGCGTGCGCTGCGATTTTCTTGAAATGCGGTTCGATCATCCAATATCACCTCTCTACGACGTCGGAAAAATTTTTAAAGTACGCCCCTACCAAACTTCTTCTTGATACCGCACGGCAATGGGGAGTGAAAGAGAGGGCTGCAACACTTCATTTAGGCGGCGGAGTGGGTTCGAGCGAGGATTCATTGTTCAATTTCAAAGCAGGGTTCTCTCATATCAGGCACGAGTTCTTCACATGGCGGTGGATCCTGTTAGAGAACGAATACCGGATGTTGACTTCATCTAAAACCGGAGCAAGTGAAGTAGACGTCAATCAATCTCTGTCCAATGACTTCTTCCCTGCTTACCGGAGATAGATTGATCGGTCATATTCACGGATGGAATCCGAAGATCGTGTCATGAATTTAATTGCAATCGCAATGTGAAAATCAGAGTTCATTATCGAGAAACGGCATAAAGTGATCAAAGCATACTAGACCTGGCCATTCCAATCAAAAACCAAGAAAAATGTTATGAATACTCTGGAAATTAAGCCCGCCCCAGATTCATCCAACGCCATCGCAAAATTCACGACCTGGCTTTCCGATCGAAAGAACGGAGCGTATTGGGTGCTCGTATTCGTTGTTGCAAGTGCATTCTACGGCCTCACAGCTCAAACAACAATTCCCTGGCAGGACAGCGCCAGATTCCAGTGGAGGATTTTGACTCAAGATTACTTCTGGCTGGATGGAGTAGGGGCAAATGCCCATCCACTGCTGATCGTTATCGGCCAGATCGTAAAAAATATTCCTATTGGCGATTTGTTTTGGAGGTTGAACTGGATCAGCGGTTTGGGAATGGCGGTGGCATTGGCAAATTTTATGGCAGTCGTTATGCTCTTGACAAATCGGCGATGGGTTGCCTTGTCGTTCACCGCAATGTTCGGATTGTCGCATATGATCTGGTGGCTGGCGACAATAACGCAGACCTATCCTCTGAACCTTACATGGATGACGCTCCAATTGTTGCTGCTTATTAAGCTTATCAGGGATCCGCGTTGGCAGCGTTTGGCGATCCTTGCATTTGTCGCAGGAGTGAATCTGTCGCTTCACGGTCTCGCATTGCTGATGATTCCAGTAGAGGGCTTGCTGGTAATCTATTTAATTTTCAGAAAAGAACTGCCGCTGTGGTCCCTTGGAATCGCGGTTGTAACGTACTGCTCAGGCGCGGTTTTGTTCATTGTCCTGGTCATCAAAATCTGGATGCTCACCGGTAATCTGCATTTCGCCCTCTTTGATGCATTCTTCGGAGTAGCGTACGATTTGGTGACAAATACGAAGTTTTTGACAGAGTACACAATTCCTAATGCTGCTATCGCCTCGCTCAGCTTCGTCAACGTTTTGTTTCCGCTGGCTGTCGTCGGGTGGATTAAATTTCGGAAGCGTTTGGGAACCACGACAGCGCTAGTGCTCGCCGGTATTACACTCATCGACATCTTATTCGTTGCCCGTCTTAATGCGGTTGAGATTTGGATTTTCTGCCTGCCCGCGATGACGATGATCGCTCTCGCCGCCGCCGTAGGGGCGAATTACCTTATTGATTTGTCTGCCGGGTGGCGTCGCGCGGTCATCGTTACGACCATCGCATCGATCGTAGGCATGCCGATAGTCTACGGAGTCCTGCCGGATGTGCTGCAAAGGTTCGGAGTTGAGGTCAACAGACCCCGGATGCTGCCATTCCGCGACGAATTGCGGTACTGGATTTATCCATGGAAGCAAAATGAAAACTCAGCGCAACGATTCGCTGAGGCGGCTTTTCAGGAAGCAGCTCCGAATGGCGTCATCATCAGTGACCAGACTCCTTTTTCAGTTCTCCTGTTGGAACGGTGGGCAAATCCGAGCTTTCAGGGGATCGGAATTCGCGGCAATTCGTTCGGGAGAGTCAAGTGGCCCGGCAGTCCGCTGCCTTCATATAATAGCAGCCCGAGCGAGTTCCGCACCCTCTTAGGTGAACGGAGGCTGTATGTGGTTTCTCCCATCTACATAGATGCTGTTGACAAGGGAATTCTTCGAGATGCGAAGGTGGAGAAACTCCCTGGCGAAGTTCTCTACAGAGTTTTGTGGAAGTAGAGCAAAAAAGCGGCGAAGGATATCGAACCAGGCAGACAGCGCTGGTATTCGTCCAAATACTCAAGGATAACTATAATGTCATCACTCGCAAAAACCACGAAACCGATTGCCGGACTATCCCTCGATCTTGATAATGAATGGTCATACCTCAAAGCCCACGGCGATGCGATTTGGAAAGAATACCCTTCATATCTCCCTGTCGTGGTTCCCAGAATTCTTTCTCTTCTCGCTGAATTCGACCTCAAGATAACATTCTTCATAGTCGGAAAAGACGCCGAGTCGGAAAAGAACCGCGCAGCGCTCTCGATGATTGCAAAAGCCGGTCATGACGTGGGCAACCATTCTCAGAATCACGAGCCATGGATGCGGGAGAGCGTGTCGGAACGGGAGATCGAGGAGGCAGAAAAGCTCCTCGAACAAGTAACGGGGATACGTCCTATCGGCTATCGGGGACCCGGATACAGCATGTCAAATGAGACACTGAAGGTTCTTGCTCGCAGGGGATACCGGTACGATACTTCGACGCTTCCGACTTTCATGGGGCCGCTTGCCAGGTTGTACTATTTCATGAATACTTCGCTTAGTCGTCAACAGAAAGAGGAGCGCGGCACGCTCTTCGGTACATTTCGCGATGGATTAAGACCTCTGAAGCCGTACAAGTGGAAGATCGATGCCTCGACACTTTTTGAGATTCCGGTGACAACGATTCCGCTGTTGAGGGTGCCATTTCATTTCAGCTACGTTCTTTACCTAAGTACATTCTCTCCCATCCTCGCTCGTTTGTATTGGCGATCGGCCCTTCGTTTCTGCCGTGCAGCTGGAGTAGAACCTGTTTTGCTGCTTCATTCTCTTGATTTCTTAGGCAGCGATGATGTCGCAACGCTTTCCTTTTTCCCGGGGATGGACATCCGTTCCAGCGTCAAGCTTGAGCGCATACGGCACTATCTCACGGATCTCACGGCAAAGCACGAAGTGCTACCCATGAATAGATTCGCCGATACGCTCAAACTCCGCGCCGGGGTCAAGGTTAAACTTCCTGATTTTCTTCCGGTCTAACTGGCGCGCATGTATGCCTGCGCGAAAAGCCTATGGAGATCTATAAGAGTAAATCAGACAAACCGTTATTGGACTGGCAATGGAAAGAACCTAGCCTAAGAAATCTCACACACCTCATTCTCAAGTTTGCTCCTCCAAATGGAGGTCAGGCCCTCGATGTCGGATGCGGCACAGGGCGGGTTTCATTTGCACTCGCCCGGCGGGGCTTCGAAGTTAAAGGAGTCGACATCGAGGAGCGAGTCATAAAGCTCGCACGATCTCTTGCAATGAGAGGGGGACAGAAGGTACAGTTTGAAGTTGCAGACTTTCGGGAGCCTGGAATAGTAAGGCAGAATTTTTATGACCTCGTCGTCTGTGCGGAAGTTCTCGAACACGTCAGCGACCACCGTCGAATGATTGAGAACATGTATACGGCACTTAGACCTGGAGGCCGTCTCATTATCACCGTGCCCCTGGATTTGCAGAGATGGTCTGTCCTTGATGAGTACAGCAGACATGTTCGCCGATACACCGTCGACCAAGTTCGAGAAGAACTTAATCAATTTACCGACGTGAAGACTTTCGTTACAGGTTTTCCGTTCTATCGGCTGCTGGTGGTTGCTTACCTCGCAAAAATCCGGCTCTTTGGTCAAGAGCACTCGATCGAGAAAATGTGGGGAAAGCCAGGCATGAGTCTCATCGCGAGGTTGGTCTATCCCTTTGTTCGTCTCGATAACCTCTTCTCGTTCACCAGGTTGGGAGACATGCTTGTCGCGACGGGGGATAAGCGGTCTGAAACGGTGGCGATCCGCTGAGAACTGTTGTCCTGCTCTATCGTTGAGCGGGAAGGACATCAACAAAGATTTACGAAGTGAATGTGGTAAGCATTCAAGAGAGATACTATGCGCGCCTCGTTGCCCGATCAAACGCTGATGCAGACTACCAGCGGTGTGGACTACTACCACTGGAACTACAAGTTCCCGATCAAGTACATCCAAAGATTCAGATTTAATGCGATGCTCCGCTTAATGGATGGAAAGAATTTCCCTGCTTTGCTGGAGATCGGGACCGGAAGCGGGATATTCCTTCCCGAACTTTCCAAGCATTGTCAGCGCCTTTCAGCGATCGACATTCATGACAAAATGGAAGCAGTGAGAAGACTTTGCGATGCAACGGACACAAAAGTCGAACTCTCCCGGCAATCTTTGGAAGCAACACAGTTCAAAAGTGAAACGTTCGATGCAATAGTTGGAGTAAGTGTCTGGGAGTTTGTTGGGAAGTTGGAAACCGCGGTGCTCGAAACCAAAAGGATTATGAAACCGGGTGCAAGCCTCTTCACCATCTGCCCGCAAAGGAATGCGCTCTTGGATTCGATCGTGTCCCTGTACTCTCGAATTCCGGCTAATAAGGAATTCAAAAATGGTCCTGATACAATCCGCGAGATGCTTGAAGAGCATTTCGTCGTCGTGAAGAAACGTCATTTCCCTCCGGTTATTGGTCGATTCCTCCCTCTTTATGATTATTATGAATTGAGCAAGAAATAGAACGCCTTCAGAGATATAGAAGTGATGAAGAATTCATAATTAGCAGAACAGATTTTTGGGACAAGCCGTGCGGAACGGCAATTGAATTGAGGTGCTTATGAAGATGAGACGTGTCGCTTTTATTGCAGTCACGGTAACGCTCGGTGTCGTTGTGGTGATTCTTTCATGCGAGCTGCTCCTGCGATTTTTCAGCCCACAACCTTATTACTACCCCAGGTACGAATTATCTGCGCAAGAACGTACGAATAGTGAACGGATTGCCCGGTCTTTATGAATTCCATTATACCACAAACGAGTACGGGTTCAGAGGAACGACAGTTCCGTTTACAGCGATTGGTGAGCGTCACAGCGTAGTCATTGTTGGAGATTCATATTCCTTTGGAACGGGCGTTGATGACGGTCAAGAGTATGCTGCGGTGATGCAGCAATTGCTTAAACCGAACTATGTCGTCAACAATATTGGTGTCGAAGGTTTTACTCTGACCCAAGAAATCAGGATGTTCTATGAATCCGGTATTCAATTGAGGCCTGAGACGGTAATTTTGCAATTCTGCGGGAACGACCCGGGAGAAAATCCTGCGGAACCTGTGACCGAATACAAAGACGGCCGGTTTGTTTTCAGAGATACAGGCGATGTCAGTTCCCCACAGATTCAGGCTTTCCTTGCGAATTCACCTATTCAAAAGTCGCAGCTTTACAACTTCCTGCGTCTCAGGGTTATTATTCCGCTCTACGAGAAACTGCACGGAGAATCCAATTATCCCGGCCAGACGGGGGACATCGACAACCATGGATCAACTCAACTAGATACTCTGGGTTCCCCTCTTGAGCGGTACTATAACAACCTGTTAGTTCCCTTCGCGAAAGACTTGAAAAACCGGGGAGTACGCATGTTGATGATCTCTGTCAACGGCGAACTTGACCGGTTCCCGGCGATTAAAGCGAAGATCCGGGAACTCGATCAGGATGGTTTTTTGGAGTACATCGATGTGCAGCCTTGGTTTTCGGGAGTCACCGACTTCGCCAGTCCGGAGGGGCATAAATGGGGAGCAAAAGCGCACAAGATCATCGGAGAGCATCTTGCTGCCGTTGTACAAAAAAGCCGGTAAAGAACATCACCGCTAAGGTTATGTGCGGCGGTGGCGCGATGTTGTCGGCAAACTTCGCCGTCCGTCTATGAACTGCAATCTGAACATTTTGAGTCAACGTTATACAGAAATCATTCTGATTCCAAGGGCATAAGACCGCCATGGCAAGTATAAAAGGGAGTTCTATTCGCATCATCTCGCTGGACTCGAGGGATGAGTGGAAAGATGCTGTGAGTGGACTCCACGATTTCTATCATTTGCCTTTTTTCCATGAGCTTGCAAAAGACCTGGATGAAGGAGAACCGAGACTTTTCGTTTATGAAGGAGGAGGTTATCGGATTAGTCTGCCATTATTGATCCGACGGATCGATACGGCTTTGGAAGATTCAAATGGGAAGCCCTGGTTTGATGCGACATCGGTGTATGGATACCCTGGTCCCGTCGCTTCTCATTCAGATATCCCGGATGATGTCAAGCGAGACTTCCAGGAATCGTTGACAAGGGCGCTGACTGAGAAGAGCGTGGTCAGCCTCTTTTCAAGGCTTCATCCCTTCCTCAACCAACATTCTTTGATTAAGGGGCTTGGTACATTGGTCAGCCAGGGACATACCGTCTCCATTGATTTGAGCATCCCGGAAGAATCCCAGGTCGCTCAATACAGGGAAAATCATCATCGTGGATTGAAGAAATTGCGGGAAATGGGAGCAACCTGCTATGTCGACGAAAATTTCCGTCATCTTGATGCGTTCATCAAGATCTATGGTGAAACCATGAGTCGTGTCCGTGCAACGGAGGATTATATTTTTCCTCGTCATTACTTTCAAAAGTTCGTCGCGACAGATGAGACCGAAGTCAAGCTCTTTGTGTGCGAAATTGGAGACGAAATTGCATGTGCAGGTATTTTCACCAAGTGTGGGGATATTGTCCAGTACCATCTCGGCGGTACGTCGCATGCAGCGTTGAAATTTTCGCCGATGAAACTCGTTTTAGATACTGCGCGGCATTGGGGGTACGAACACGGAGCGAAGATTATGCATATAGGAGGAGGCGTCGGAACGAGAGATGATTCACTCTTCCATTTCAAGATGGGTTTTTCGAACCGAACCCATGCCTTTAGTACCTGGAGATGGATTCTTCTTCAATCAGTCTACGATCAACTAGCAGCCGCCTTCAAAACGAAGCAATCAGGAAAAACTCAACCCAAACAACCGGCGGATTTTTTCCCCTTATATCGATCTTGAAAATGTTACTCCTGCCTGGAAAAAACCGAACTTGATGCTAATATGAAGGAAACTCGGTCGTGTGGAAAATCCTCAACCTCATTAAATATGTTCAGCTTTTTCTTTCAAACGGGCTCTTCCTCATACTATTGAAGAGCGGGTTTGGAAAATTTTTTGGCCGCAGTGTTTATATTGATGTATCATTGGACGTCGAGAAATTCCGACCCATCGGTTCATCGCGATTGAATCTCACCGCTC
>CAZXQG010000032.1:0-30435 GCA_964642725.1 uncultured Chitinophagaceae bacterium | reverse complement strand
CTTGATAGCCAATTCTCGATCCCTAAATATTGTTCGGAGAGGTGCAAGAGCGGTTGAATTGGCCACCCTGGAAAGGTGGTATACCGGTAACGGTATCGTGGGTTCGAATCCCACCCTCTCCGCAATATGATTGTGGTCTCCACTCCTTCTATACGCATTTGAGGGACTTGAGCGTATTCATCCTCGCTGACGGTCGCGTGTTTCCTCTATGAATTGATTTTTTGTTTCCCCTTTTCTACTTTCTTACCATGGATACCCTCCTCTTCGGACATGACAAAGAGCAGAATATTGTCGCCGTGCATACGCTGGATGAATCTACCGTGCGGGTGTACAAACGGAATGGCATGACTGTGACACACAGTGACGAAGAATTTTTTCCGTTCTTTCATCTTTCCGACAGCCGGTTTATTGACGGCTTTTCGAAAACGTTTTGGCTAAAAAAACTTGAGGGAAACAATTTCTATCAGTACGTCTGCGCTTTCCAACGCGTGCACGATATGTGGGACGCTGTGCGGTATATCCTAGAAAAGGTCAATCAATCAATGGAACGAAGAATTGATTCGTACACCGACACCGAACATATCTTCCTCCGGCCGGACACGAATACACAATTCTTGATGCAGTCGGGAAAGACTCTTTTCAAAGGAATGGAGTTCGCAGACATTTACCGGATACAACTGGACATCGAAACTTATTCGAAGGGCTATAAATTCAGCAACGCCGAACGGCCGGAAGACAGAATTATTCTGATTTCCCTTTCCGATAACCGCGGATGGGAAACAATCCTGGGGAATAAGCAGATGGGGGAAAAAGAGCTTATTACACAGTGCATAGACATCATACAGAAGAAGGATCCCGATGTTATTGAAGGGCATAATATTTTTAATTTCGATCTGCCGTATTTGTTAAAGCGTTGCGAGTTCCATCGAATCGATTTTTCCATCGGAAGGGATCACTCCTCCCCGCGAGGAGTGCGGTCTCGTACGTCTTTCGCAGAGAACGACGTAGAATACATGAGCTACGAGGTCCCGGGGAGACACGTCATCGATACCTGGCTTCTCGTTCAATCGTACGATATGATCAAACGATCGATGGAGAGTTACTCTTTAAAGTATGCTGCGAAATATTTTGGAATCGCACCCGCGGACAGGACATACATACCGGGCGATAGAATTTCCTGGACTTGGGACAACGAGCCGGAGACACTAAAAAAATATGCGTTGGACGATGTCAGGGAAACGCGTGCGCTCAGCGATCGCCTTTCGATGAGCACCTTCTACCTTACTGAAATGCTCCCGTTCAATTACACAACCGTTGCCCGGCTTGGTTCAGCATCGAAGATCGAAGCGCTTCTGCTTCGGGAATACTTACGGCAGCGTTATTCTCTCCCGAAACCCGAAGCAGGGTCGCAAACCACCGGCGGGTATTCAGACATTTTCTATACGGGAGTGCTCGGCCCGATCATTCACGCCGACGTCGAATCGCTGTATCCTTCAATCATGATTTCCAAAAATATCGTGCCGCGGACTGATGCGTTGCACGTCTTCCATTCCGTTCTTGAACATCTGACAAAACTTCGCCTTGAGACAAAGAAGAAAATGCGCGGCGCGGAAAATGACATAGACCGTTCCAGGCTTGACGCGATGCAATCGTCGTTCAAGATTCTCGTGAATTCATTCTACGGATACCTCGGCTATGCCCGAGCGCTCTTTAACGACTACGCGCAGGCCGATGTCGTCACGACCACTGGGCAGGAACTGCTGAGGCAAATGATTCACGACATTGACCTGCACAACGGTACAATTATAGAAGTGGATACCGATGGATTGTATTTTATTCCGCCGGGTAATGTCGTGGGTGAAAAGGCCGAGAAGCATTTTGTCGAGCGACTTTCAGAATCGCTTCCGGAAGGCATCAACCTTGGCTTCGACGGCCGATACAACAAAATGCTCAGTTACAAAAGAAAGAACTACGCCCTTTTAGGATACGACGGCATTATTTCGATCAAAGGGTCTTCGCTTATTTCGAGAAGCATGGAGCATTTCGGCCGAACGTATGTGCAACAATGCATCGATCACATCTTGAACAACCGGATTCTTGAATTGCACACGCTATATCTAGACGTGGAACGGTCGATTCGGGACCATGTATTGGATGTGAAGGATTTTGCGCGGACTGAATCTCTCAAAGATCCCGTTGAGGAATATGAGCGGGATGTCAAGGCGGAGAAAAGGAACAAATCGGCAAGTTATGAACTTGCGTCTCAATCTTCCCGTTCGTACCGCGCCGGGGACAGAATATCATTCTACTACACCGGCTCCGCCGCAAATATCAAAGGTTTCGAAAATGCAAAAGAGGCAAGCGAATGGGATTCTAATTTTCCGGATGAGAACGTAGAATATTATGTGAAAAGGCTGGAAGAGTTTTCGAAAAAATTTGAAGGCTTCTTTTTAGAAAAAGATTTTCAGGCGATCTTTTCGTCCGAAGGTCTGTTTGGGTTCGACCCATCACGGATTTCCATTATTACCAGAAAGGTTTCGCCTGAAATCGGACACGAAAAAGAATGGATCAACCCCGAGCCTTCAATTTTCCTCGACACATAGTTAGCCGATGCGGGTCTTGAAATAAGCTTTCAAGTAATTTACAATCTCCATCATTGAAGCGCCGGGAGTAAAGAGCTCGCCTATCCCCATCTCTTTCAATTTCTCAATGTCATGCTGCGGAATAATGCCTCCGCCGAAGAGAAGGACATCCTCCATTCCTTTATCTTTCATCAACCCCAGCACCTTTGGAAAAATTGTCATGTGTGCGCCGCTCAATGAGCTTATGCCGATTGCGTTAACGTCTTCTTGCAGCGCAGCCTCAACGATCATCTCCGGAGACTTTCGAACGCCGGTGTAGATGACCTCCATCCCGCCGTCACGAAGAGCTGCGGCGATGACCTTCGCCCCGCGGTCGTGACCGTCAAGCCCCGCCTTGGCAATGAGTACGCGAATTTTCTGGCCCATAGCCTCTCTCTAAGTTTTACGCCAATTGTTCGAGAAACATGTTTAACGATGTATAAAACTTCGAAAGCGGAAAACCGACGACGGTGTAAAAACACCCGCTAATCTTTTCTACAAAAACGGCACCGTAATCGTCCTGAATTCCGTACGCCCCTGCCTTATCCATTGGGGATCCCGATTGAACGTAGTTTTCAATTTCTTCTTTTCCCAACCGGCGGAACGTGACATCAGTTCTTTCGTAATCGACGAGTGATTTTTTTGATTCGACGTCAACCAATGCAAAGCCGGTGAACACTGTATGGGTCCTTCCCCCCAGCCGTGACAACATCGTGATCGCCTCCTCTTTCGATGCCGGCTTGCCGAGAATCTCTCCATCGAGCACCACGATCGTATCGGCGCCAATAACGATACCAGTCCGAAGCCGTCCCGCGACATGGGAAGCTTTCTCAAACGAGAGCTTTCGGACGGCCTCTTCCGGTCCAACTCCATCATCGATGTGTTCATCGACGCCGCTTTCCTGTACGGTGAACGAAAGTCCTATCTGCCGCAACAGATGGATTCGCCGAGGTGAACGTGACGCGAGGATGATTGGTTTGGCAGTATTAAGCATACATTCAAAAAAAAAGCGATACATGACAATCGTGATGTATCGCTTTTGATCAGAGAAAAAAATCCTAACGGAACATTGCTTTCAGGCTCCCCCACGTTCTCTTAACACTTGAAGTGCTATGAGAAACCGACACGATTGCTGACCATGCCGCTCCGTCAACAAAGATCTGATAATGATATGTGGATCCGGTCGATTTGAATGCATCCCGATCGAGGAACAGGTAATCGGAGGGATTCCCTTTTGCAGGAACAGAGCCAATGGAAACTCCCTCCCGCCTAATTTCAAATTGCTTTCCCGCCATATCACTCTCTTCCATTGTGCTCCACCTGATCGTCACATCATTCCCATCGCTTATGCCCATCAACGAATTAGGCGTCATCGTCGCACCGGCAAACGCAAGAGCGAAACAGAGACCGAGCATCAAAAATGAGAAAACTAATATCCTCAAGATATTCCCTTTACTTTCCCGAATAATAGCGATGCTTTTGTTCAATGTCAACTAAAAACTGTCAAAAACCCGGATTTGAACCCGTTCCTTAACCAGTCGATCAAGACAACAAATCGGTCTGAGATTTCTTCATTTTATCAGCCTTAAGTGCGGCTTTCTTACCGTTTATTGTTAGAATCGCTATCGCCAAACACTTTATCTTGCTGTCAAATTACGGTAGATTTTCTACAATGTCAACACCACGGATAGGACATCGTTGCCTGGATCACACATACACAACGGATCGTTCTCGTGCAGGCGGTTTTTCACGCCTTTCCCGGAAGCATTCCTTTTGTTTTTATCCTTGACAATTTTCCAACTTCCGTTTAACTTTGTGCGAGTAACCAGCGGGTCGTCTGCAAACGTTTAGCCATTTCATTCGACGTTAGATGATGAAGGCTTTGTAGGAAACGTTTCGGGTCGTTACTTCACTCCTTGAGAAATTCAGTTCACTGCCTAATCACATTTTTCGAATCATTGCCGTGTAATAGACATGAAACGTCTTGTTTTTTTCCTATCTGTTGCCGTCTGCGTATGTACGTTTTTTTTCATTCAAAAATATTTCAATGTGGAGAGAGAAACAAAGGAAGACGGGGAATTGCTGGAATCAATCGTTGGCGACAGGGACAATCCGGATGCCGCGTACCAATTTCGATATGCGATTCTCGCCGGCAAAGAACATGACATCGATTTGCGGAAAATGCGGCAGGACGCAGTCAGCTTTACAAAGCAGACCTTGCTCCGGCCGAAAAATCTGATGAAAGTTTCTACTCCGTTTTGGTCTGCCCTCGGTCCGGGAAATATCGGCGGAAGAGTAAGATCAATTGTAATTGATCCGGCAAACAGCAGTATCATTCTTGCCGGGTCCGTTGCCGGCGGTATTTGGAAAACAACCAACGGAGGCGTATCATGGTCTCCGAAAACTGATGGGGCAGACGTTATGCCCATTAGTTCGATGGTCATCGACCCGGCGAACAACAATGTCGTCTACGCGGGAACCGGAGAGGGTTGGTCCAATGTGGACGCAGTTTATGGAGGCGGCGTCTATAAGTCGACAGATTTTGGCGACACATGGAATTTGCTTTCGAGCACGACCGGAACATCAAGCTTTGGCGATGTAATGAAGATCGCTGCGGATCCGACAGGGAATGTTTATGCAGCGACAAAGGACATTAAATTTAGTTATGGTGTGGGACATTATACCACGTCCGGCGGATTGTTTAAGTCAACGAATGGCGGAACGTCGTGGACGGAAATCAGTTCGGCCAATATCGCAACAAACTACTTTAATCCGACCGATGTCCTTCCGATTTCATCTACTACTATTCTCTATGCCGTCAATGTCAACGGATCAAACTTAGGAGGAATTTATCGTACGACTGACGGAGGAACAAATTGGACTCTGATCACTTCAGGCTTACCGACTTCAAATTACCGGAGAATTGCGTTTGCTCAGGATCCGAACAGTGCAAACACAGTGTTTGCTGTTTTCGAATCGACCGACTTATCCACCGGCGGAGATGCGGGATTGAAAGGAATCTATAAAACCACGGATGCAGGAGCCTCATGGATCCAACTTACCTCTCCGCCGAAGATTACATCGACGGATAGCATGTCGTATCTCAAAAACCAAGGATGGTATGACAACGTCATCGCGGTTGACCCGAACAACTCCAGCAACCTCTACGTCGGCGGAGTCGATATGATGAAATCGACAGACGGCGGTGCAAGCTGGTCGCAATTGACGTATTGGCATCCATATTATGGGACGCCTGTGGTTCACGCCGACCATCATGCCATCGTGTTCGACAAGAACAATGCAAATACAATTATCGAAGGGAACGATGGCGGCATCTATAAAACGACAAACGGCGGCACATCGTGGACCAACCTCAATAACGGTTTGCAGATTACGCAATTCTACGGCGGCGCTGTGTACAAGACTGGTACAACATATTTTGGAGGAACACAAGACAACGGACATCTCAAGTATAACGGGTCGGGAACAGGCTGGGCGGAAGTCTATGGAGGAGACGGCGGATACTCGGCTCAGGATCAGTCCAACAGTTCCGTTGCATATGAGGAATATGTTTACCTTGCCATAAGCAAAACGACAGACGGGGGTGCAAGCTGGAACACCTGCACGACCGGATTGTCCGACGCGAACAGCGGTTCTAATTGTTTGTTCATCGCCCCCTTTGCAATGAACCCGGAAAACTCCGCCGTTCTCCTTGCCGGTTCAACCAGCGTCTGGGTCACCGGAAATTCTGCAGGGAGTTGGACTCAGTCAAGCAACGTGCTTTCTTCCGGAGCCAAAGTCAGCGCAGTTGCCGTGGTGAACGCTGCCGCTAACTATCTCGGCTTTGCCGGGACGACTGACGGAAAGATTTTCAAATGTACAAACCTCGACCCGTCCTCCGGCATTGACACGTGGACGGATATTACTCCTTCCGGGAACAACGGCGGATACGTTCGGCGAGTGGTCGTCGATCTGAATAACAAGAATAAAATCTACGCAACGTACGGCGGTTACAACACAAGCGGAACGTTGGCGTCGCGCCACGTCTGGTGTTCGACCAATCAAGGGTCCTCATGGACAGATATTTCGGGAAACTTGCCAAACGTTCCAGTCCATTCTCTTGTCATGAACCCAATTTCATCTTCAACGCTGTACGTAGGCACGGAAACGGGAGTGTATTCAACGACAAACGGCGGCAGCAGTTGGTTATCGTTTAATTCCGGCATGCCCTCGTTTGTTCCCACAGACGAACTGGTCATACAAGGAAGTACACAAGTGCTGTTTGCATTTACCCATGGCCGCGGCGCCTGGGCCGGTGCCGGAAGCCCTCTTCCAGTGGAGCTCTCTTCTTTCACTATTGCATCTCAACAATCGAATCCGGTGTTACGGTGGAGGACGGAAACAGAATTCAATAATTACGGGTTCGACATTGAACGAGCTCCATCCCCGAAAGATGGAAATGCCGATGCCGCTGGTGAATTCAAGAAAATCGGTTTCGTGCAGGGAGCGGGAACACGTTCAGCACCGACTGAGTATACATTCACTGATGTCAACGTCCCCGCTGGAAAATATATGTACCGCCTAAAGCAAATTGATAACGACGGATCATTTCAATTTTCAGAATCCATTGAGGCGACGGTCAGTTCGACGCCTTCAACATTCGCACTGTTGCAGAATTTTCCGAACCCGTTCAATCCGACAACGATGATCCAGTTCAGTGTGCCGGTGGACGGACGAGCAGTACTGAAAATCTACAACACCCTCGGACAGGAAGTGTCAACATTGTTTAATGATAATGCTTCAGCGGGGATATACCACCAAGTACAGTTCAATGCGTCAAATCTTGCAAGCGGAATATATTTTGCGCAGTTGGAATTCGCAGGAAAAATGCAGTTGAAGAAAATGTTGCTACTGAAGTAAACTTCAAACTTCTCGCAGGAAAGCCCAGATATATCATCTGGGCTTTTTTTATTTCCTTGGTTTAGTGCGGAAGGCGGGACTTGAACCCGCACGCCTTGTGGGCGCCACCCCCTCAAGATGGTGTGTCTGCCAGTTCCACCACTTCCGCTCAAAACAATTCACCAAGCGAAAATATACAAAACTTCACCGGAGAAGGCAAGAATATTATCGTTTCGGTGGTGGGGTCTTTTGAATGAATGTGGAGACCAAGCGATGCTAAACTGGTCCCTTCGACTCCGCCGCGACGGCTCATCCTGAGCAAGCGGAGCGCGTCTGCGCCGGAGGCGCATGAGCCTATGACTCAGAAGGAGACCGTCGCGTCCCGCCGCTTTTCGGCGGGATCAGGGTGAACATCAGTTTTTACGATGAGAAGCAAAAGACCCCACTACTATCGTTTCTCCTTAGTTGGTAACTGTCGTTACGGAGAAAATCGCGTGGAATACGCAGCGAAAAGCGGTAAGTAGGTCTTTTTGGCTTCCCTTTTTTGATATGGAGCCGCCGCATCACATCACGCGCAAGGAATCAGCGGTAAGTGATTTCAGCCGGAGTATTCATTGAACTTCTCATCAGAGATTTCCTGGAGGAAATGGCTCTCGGGAGAAATTGAATGATCAAGCCTTGAAGGCTTTACGGTGAGAACCGGAACAGGAGAAAACCTGACGACCTTTTCCGCAACGCTTCCCATGACCAAATGAGTTAGTCCGGTTCGACCATGAGTCCCGATAACAATAAGGTCAATATCTTCATGCCGAGCATAGTTCACAATTTCCTTGTACGGCTGACCAAACTTGACGGCCTCAATAACTTTTGTTTGATCTGGCAGCATTCTTTCAACTAGCCTTCTTAATTCATCTTGGGGTGTCGGCCCATTGGAGGATTGAAGACTTTCCAATCCGGCAACCTCTGGGTTAGACGAATTCAGTTGAGGTTCTTTCGCAACATGAAGAACATGAAGGTGAGCGTTATACATGACGGCGAATGTCGATGCATGTTCGAACGCAGCGGCTGAGCAGTCTGAAAAATCCGTTGGGAGCAGAATATTTCGTATGATGTAAATGGGAGACTCCTTCTCAATATAATACATTTGGAAGGCGCAAGTCTCATGCCAATCTGAGAATATCCGGATGGCAAATAAGATCCCTTTTCCGCTCGAAATAGGCAAAAACGACAACTCTCCGCGCCATAAGTGTCAATCAACAAAACGTTCTCAGAATTAGAAAAGATAATTTTCGAAACTTTTCAGACTTAGGAATAAAGTAGCGTAGGAAATGTACAATAACAGCGTGGGGTTAACACAGTAGGACCTATTGCGAATTGCAATTTAAGCATAATGAGAAGAGATTGATATGTGCAGAGAGCAAATTTTTCATGATGTAAAAACAATAAGGAGCCCGATGAATATTTTAATTTCCAGCAACCGGCGACAATTGATTTTACACACAACTTGATTCTCACACACGCTTTTTTTCTTGACTCTTCTTTCGCTTCCACTTAAATTTGTGCAATAAACGGCCGAGTCTGGGGCGAACGTTTTCAAACCTTCTGATTCGTCGAGATGTTTTCCTTTTGCCACGTTTAACTTTTGGTCGCCGCTGTTTGGAAATGCCCCCTACGACCTACATCACTTCTGAATTAATTACTCGTGTTACGTAAGTTTTTTTTCCGCTTTAACAAATAACCATTCAATGACTCTAACTACGGAGCACTCACAACAATGGACCCTCTCATCTTGTCGCGAATACAGTTCGCTGTCACAGTCGGATTTCATTTTCTTTTTCCCCCAATCACTATCGGTCTTGCATGGCTGTTGGTGATTGTCGAGACATTGGGATGGAGAAGAAACGACCAGACCTACGTGCGGATTGGAAAATTTTTCGCCCGAATTCTTGCGCTCACTTTTGCAGTTGGCGTAGCAACCGGAATTGTAATGGAGTTTCAGTTTGGCACAAACTGGGCGGAGTATTCAAAGTTCGTCGGCGACATTTTCGGAGCGCCGCTCGCAGCCGAAGGTGTGTTCGCCTTCTTTCTCGAATCCAGTTTTTTGGGGCTTTATCTCTTCGGACGGAATAGAGTTTCAAAAGCTGTGCACTGGTTTTCTGCTCTTATGGTCGCTACCGGTTCAACCATTTCCGCGTTCTGGATTCTTGTTGCCAGTTCGTGGATGCAAACGCCGGCTGGATTCCATATTCAAGGCGGACGAGCCGAGCTGACGAATTTCTGGGATGCCGTGTTCAATCCCTCAACTCTCCCGCGATTCTTCCACACGATCGATGCAGCATTGATCGCCGGCGCGTTCATCATGGCCGGCGTCTCCGCCGCCCTGATCCTCAAGAACAAAGAAGTTGAAACTGCAAAGCGGTCGATGACACTTGCCCTGGTCTTTGGGTTGATCGTTTCGCTGATGGAAGTATTCCCGTTCGGCCACATTCACGGGCAGCAAGTTGCTAGAACGCAGCCGGAAAAATTCGCGGCAATCCAAGGGCTCTACACCACGCAAAAAGGCGCTCCCCTCGTGTTCTTTGCATATCCAACCATCCCGCCTCCCCAACTTCGGGCACCGATTGAAATTCCCGGTCTGCTGAGCTGGCTGGCGTTCGGTGATGTCAGTGCACCGATTACGGGAATCAATGAGTTTCCGCCGGACCAAATTCCTCCTCTCTGGCCGACGTTCGTCTCGTACCATAACATGGTCTTGCTTGGAATGTATTTCATCGGTGTTATGCTCCTTGGATTGATTCAACTCCGTCGAAGGAAGCTCTGGGAAAATCGCAAACTGTTAACAGCCTTTGTGTGGTCGATGCCTCTCCCCCTTATCGCATGTCAGTTAGGATGGATTACGACGGAAGTCGGCAGACAGCCCTGGATCGTCTATCACATGATGAAAACAAGCGATGCAATTTCCAAGACCGTCGGGGCAGGAGAGATACTCTTCTCTTTGATCCTCTTCAGCGCGATTTATCTCATGCTCGGTTCGCTGTACATTTTTCTCTTCCTTCGAGAAACGAGCCACGGGCCTGAGCCCGCATCAAGAATGTCGTTTTCCAGTGAAGCAAAGGAGGTGTTAAGCTAATGGACCTAAACACAATTTGGTTCGTGCTCGTCGGCATTCTATTCATCGGTTACGCCGTATTAGATGGCTTCGATCTCGGCGTGGGCGTTCTGCACTTATTTACGAAAGGTGAAGACCGACGCCGCATCAACATCAATGCGATCGGACCCGTTTGGGATGGAAACGAAGTATGGCTCCTCACGGGCGGAGGCGCACTCTTCGCTGCTTTTCCTATTGTATACGCAACCGTTTTCAGCGCATTCTATCTTGCGTTGATGCTGTTGTTGTTTGCGCTCATTCTCCGCGCAGTCTCGTTCGAGTTCCGCGGAAAGGTAGAATCATCAACATGGCGCACCGCGTGCGACTGGGCATTCGGCATCGGAAGCCTCCTCCCTGCTGTACTCTTCGGTGTTGCGCTTGGAAATATCCTTCGCGGCATACCCATCGATAAGACCGGATCGTTTACCGGTTCGTTTCTCGGCTTGCTGAATCCCTACTCTATTACCGTCGGCGTCCTCACCCTTGTGCTGTTTGTGATGCACGGAGCGGTGTATATGGCGATGAAGACGAGCGGCGAACAACAGCGATGGATACTGAGGTGGATTAACCCCGCGTGGATTGCGTTCGTGGCACTGTACCTCTTTACTACCCTGGCAACTTTTTTTGAGGCAGGTTTTCTTTTCCAGGGATTGCTGAGCAATCCTCTCTTCTGGGTGCTTATTCTTTTGTTGTTTGGCTCGGTGCTGTATGTTCCGGTCGCAACGAAAGCGGAGAAATACTTCAAAGCATTCCTTGCTTCTTCAATCGTCATTGCATCAATCATCGGGCTTGTCGCGGTAAGCTTATTCCCGCGGTTTGTTCCCTCGAGGATCGATATGGCGTATAGCCTAACTATCCACAACTCCTCTTCGACTCCAGGAACACTCGGCGCGATGCTCATCATCGCGCTCATCGGAATGCCCATCGTGATCGGCTACACGATATTCATTTACCGTGTGTTCCGAGGCAGCGTAGTATTGTCGAAGGAGAGCTATTGATTACGAGCAAACTCTCACGATGAGATTCCAGACGGTGAAGAGGCACATCGATGAAATTGTGGCGTTCACTCAATCACGAAAGGTTTTCCGGTAATTCTCATCTTTTGAACGACAACGTTCGTCGTTGGAGATTGTATTCCGGGCTGGGTTCCGCCGACGGCAATCTCAAAATCGCCGGCGTCAACTTCACGCTTTGCATCGGTGTTGACAATCGCCAGCTGTTTTGGCTTCAGCGTGAATCCGACGATGTGTTTTTCCCCGGCATCAAGATGTATCCGTCTGAAACCCTGTAATGCATGGAAGGGGACAGAAACGGAAGCGGCGAGGTTCTTAATGTACAACTCAACAACCTCATCGCCGGGAACCGTCCCGATATTCTCAACCTCAACAGAGACAACAGCCGAGTCGCCGGTCTGGATCGCAGAAGGAACTATCAAGTTGTGGTAGCTGAATTTCGTGTAGCTCAATCCGTAGCCGAATGCAAACAACGGATCTCCTTCAAAATACCGGTACGTTCGCCCTTTCATGTTGTAATCGTCGAAGGGGGGCAGCTCGTCAACAGATTTATAGAAAGTGACCGGCAGCCTTCCCGCGGGATTGTAGTCGCCGAACAACACATCGGCCAACGCCGTTCCCCCCTCCTCTCCTGGATACCAGAGTTGCACGATAGCAGGCAGGTTTTCTTTTTCCCAATTGACGGCCAAAGCGCTGCCGCATGTAAGAACCAGCACAACGGGCGTACCCGTGGCTTTAAGTTCCTTTATTAGATTCTCTTGCACAACGGGAAGATTAAGGTTACTTCTGTCGCCTCCCTTGAAGCCTTCATAATCGACGCGCATTTCTTCCCCCTCAAGCTGCGGTGTAATTCCTCCGACAAAAATGACAAGGTCGGAATTCTTTGCAAGTTCGACGGCTCTCCTCGAATGATCGCTGTTCAATAATTTCCATTGTACCGAAAGCTGTGGCCATTGCGATCTTCGGCTAAACTCAAATACAAATCGGTAGGTCTTCCCCTGTTTCAGATTAATGTGATGCTCTTTTGTCCTAATGTCGCGATTCGCCCACTCCTGGAAGATGGCACTATCTCCGAGCAACAACCGAAAACCACCGTCACTCTTCACCATGAAATCGAAATCCCCGGTGGCCGGCGCTGTGAGAATGCCGCTCCATCGAGTAGAGGAGTCGTCTGATGAGCGGGTGAAGGATGGCATTTGCGAGCCGTAGAACCAATCCGGACTTGTCAACTGGTCGAGTCTTGTAAAGAACGGTTCGCCGGATAAATCCTTGTTCCGGAAGAATTCTACTTTCAAACCCGGTTTTCCATTGTCGCTCGCGATGTCCGAGGATAGATTGTTAATAATTCCCCCCGCATCGATAACATCGCAGCCGGCTTCGTACTTCACTTCGATATTGTCGCCAGCCCTGTTTTTTATTCCTTGAAACGGTGTCACATATTTTGAGGGTGTTCCGTTATAGTTGCCCAGCAATATAAGATAGTTATCCGCGTTCGGTCCAACCACCGCTATACGTTTCACTTCCTTTTTGATCGGAAGAATATTGTTTGTGTTCTTCAACAGCACAATAGATTCATGCGCCGCACGAAGCGAAAGAGCGCGATGTTCCCGCGAATCGTTTTCTGTGATCGGAATTCTTGTGTACTTCACTATCTCAGGTGGATCGAACATACCGAGACGGAAACGTGCGGTGAAGAGGCGTTTTACAGAGACGGAAATTTCATTTTCCGTTACTAGTCCCTGCTTGACTGCGTCGAACAATGCAGTGCTGTACACACTTCCACATTCCAGGTCTGTGCCGGACTTTACGGCTATCGCTGCAGCTTCAGCGGGTGTCTTCACTATTTTGTGAGTGCTGAAAATGTCATTGATTGCGCCGCAATCTGATACAACGTACCCTTTGAAGCCCCACTTTTCACGAAGAATTTTTCGCAAAAGCTCGGGTGATCCGCAGCAAGCATCGCCCATAAAACGGTTATACGCGCACATCACTGAAAACGCACCGGCTTCAGTGATGCAGGCTTCAAAGGCAGGCAGATATGTGTCGTATAAATCATGGTTGTCTATGATTGCATTGAAAGTGTGCCTGTCTGGTTCGGGTCCGCTGTGCACCGCATAATGTTTCGGCGTGGAGATAACTTTAAAATATTTGGGGTCATCCCCCTGGAGCCCTTTCACAAAAGACACGCCCATTCGTGCCGTCAGGTACGGATCTTCACCGTATGTTTCCTGTCCGCGTCCCCAACGTGGGTCTCGGAAGATGTTGATGTTAGGACTCCAAAACGTCAGGCCCTTGTAAATATCTCGTTCTCCTTTTCTCAGAAACTCATTGTTCTTCGCCCTTGCTTCAGTTGAAATCACGTCGGCAACGTTCCGCATCATATCGGTGTCCCAACTCGCCGATAAGCCGATGGCTTGAGGGAACACCGTCGCGGTTCCCGCCCGTGCAACCCCGTGCAGACATTCGTTCCACCAATTGTATTCCGGAATTTGCAGACGAGGGATTGCTCTTGAGCCGTTTACCATTTGGGAAACTTTTTCTTCCAGCGTCATCCTCGACACCAGGTCATTAACGCGGGTTTCGACCGGTTGAGTGTAATCCAAATAAAGCGTTTTCGTTTCAGATACTTGAGCGGAAAGAGGGGAAACTAAGACAAAGCCAACGAACAGAAATTTCTTGCCCGATCTTAGAAAATGAAAAGAACGCCGCATGATTCCTCCGGGAAGATTGTGGGCGAAAGGGGTCTGCCGTAAAATAGCAATTTTCAGGTCTCAATCGCCATATAATTTTCGTTGTAAGCGACACTCCGTTGGCAACAATTATGCTGAGACACGATGATAAGAGTGGTACGGCAATGACAAGGCGGGCCAAAGCCGGTTAGTGGAATGCGGAAACGAGAACCTTGTTGAACTGAAAATTCGAATCGTCGAGGCTCTGCCTACATAGCACCGTTCGAAAATGATTCAGTCCACTGTTATTGAAATGTCAGGGAATAATAATCTTAAATCACCCAGAAATCAGCTTATATCCGGTAATGCCTACACCATTCCGGTCTTTCGGCTTGACAATCCCCGATGATTCGAAAACTAGTACGAAATGCGAGCAACCTCGATGAGCTCTGCCTTTGGGTCGTATTTCTTGAGGAAATCGACGAACGCGGCGTTATGGTACTCCTGATGTGCAACCTCGTACTTCTTAAGCATCTTTCGTATCTTTTCCGCCTGATACATGCTTTTGAAGTAATTAAATTTTTCCTCGTCGTCGTAGATTCTGTAATAGTAGTACTGTTTTTTCTTTGTCATTACATTCTCCTTCTGAAAAAAACTCTTTATTGAAGTATCTTGTTAGCATGAAGCAAATCGCCAAATAATTCGTCCCTGATCCCCTCAGCGTTCTTGCGGGCATTTGCCAATGCGTTGACGATGTACCGGTTCGCGATAAATACTTTCCGCGGTTCCGTTTCCGCCTCTTCCAACAGGAGGTAGCCGATGCGGAGATAACTGTACATCTCAACGAGATCTTTAGCCGCGACTTCCTGAAATCCTATATCCTTCTTTTCCAAAACATATTGCAGGCTTGCAAGAAACAGCTGCCGGATTTCTTTGAGGTGGGTGGAGAGCTTCGTTAATCCCCCTTTGAATTCCCGCTTTTCATTCTTTTCAAAAATATCTCCTAAAACATCATTGAGCACGCCCCCCGAAGCCGCGACAATTTGCATTTGAGACGTCCCCTCGTAAATATTCGTAATGCGCGCGTCGCGGGCAAGTTGCTCAACATGGAACTCCCGCATGTACCCGGTGCCGCCGTGAATCTGCAACGCATCGTAGGTAATTTTGTTCGCACCTTCGGCGAGAGTATATTTTGTTATCGGTGTGAGAAGATTCGCCACTTTCGTTATCTGTTTCAATTTTTCCATTTCTTCCCTGACCGGCTTGCCTTCTCCTTTTTTCCTTTCGACAAGCTCTTCCAGCTTCTCCTTTTCGTCGACACACTTTGCCGCGGTGTAGAACAAGGAACGGTTGCTTTCAAGCATTACGCGCATATCGATTAACATGTTGGAGACGACCGGAATTTCCACAATGGGCTTTCCAAATTGGCGGCGCTCGCGCGCGTATTTGAACGCTTCCTCATACGCCGCCTGCGAGATGCCGAGTGCCTGAGCCGAAACGCCCATACGCGCCCGGAACATCAGATCCAATACATACTTGATCAGCCCAAATCTCCTGCTCCCGACGAGTTGTGCGGGTGTGTCGTTGAATTGGAGTTCACAAGTGGGCGATCCATGGATGCCGAGTTTGTTTTCGATGCGCCGGATAATAACGGTCGGGCCCCCGTAACAGACGAACAAACTCAAACCCCGTCCATCTTTTGTTCCGGCTTCGGACCTTGCGAGCACGAGAAGAACCTGTGCGTTACCGTTGGTAATGAACCGCTTGACGCCGCGCAGGAACCACTCGCCGTGTTCGTTCTGATAAGCGTGAAGTTTCACAGCCTGAAGGTCGGAACCTGCATCGGGTTCCGTCAGTGCCATGGCCCCGGTAAACTCTCCGGTGCAGATCTTTGGTAGAAACTCCCGAAGTTGAGCCTCACTCCCGAATTTCTTCAGCGTATCGCCAATATCCTGAAGCCCGAAAATGTTCATGAGCGATGCATCCGCCCGAGCAAGCACTTCGGTCACCATCATATAGATTGTGAACGGAAAATTCAATCCGCCATATTCCCGGGGCAGAATCAGTCCCATCAGGTCTGCTTGCGAAAGTTCTTCGACATTCTTTCTTGTGCCCTCGGCATAGGCAACGCGGCCGTCGGTCAGCGTGGCTCCGTCCCGGTCAACACCGGAAGCGCGCGGAGCGATATGATTGCCGCCGAGGTCTCCTACAACTTCAAGCACCTTTCGATAATTTTCTATAGCATCATCGTAATCAACCGGCGCATAATTAAACTGCGCTGATTGCGTATAATCGTCTTCCGCAAGCTTCACGATTTCTTTCAAATCGAGAGTGTTGAAATGAAACTGGACGTCGGGATTGTCAAGGAAGAAATTCGGCATCGGTCACTTCAGTTTGCTTTTGTATGCTTCAATAAATCTGGGAATTACATCCCGTGCGTCGCCAATAATGGAGTAATGTGATATCTCAAAAATTGGGGCGTCGGGGTCTGTATTGATTGCGATAATTTTTTTCGCCTCTTGCATCCCGGCGCGGTGCTGGATAGCGCCGGAAATGCCGATTGCAAAATAGAGTTTGGGGCGGACGGTGACTCCGGTCTGCCCGACCTGTCGCTCATGCGGAATGAACCCGGCATCTACCGCTGCGCGGCTGCCTGCCACTTCCCCGCCAATTGCGTGTGCGAGTTCGTGGATCAGCTTGAAGCTCTCCTTGGTTCTCAACCCGTAGCCTCCGGCGACGATGATCGCCGCGCCCTTAAGGTTGACCTTGCGTTCTTCTCTGTGTTGCTCGACGAGTGTTACGAGACCGTCTACCTCGTCCGGTATAAAAGGGATTTCAATAATTTTTGCTGCGCGAGGAGTCGGCGAAGGGTGCATCTCCATGACCCCCTCGCGCACAGTTGCCATCTGAGTTCGCGTGTCCGGCGTAATAATCGTTGCAATGATGTTGCCTCCAAAGGCGGGCCGGATCTGAAGCAACAGGTCCTTAAATTCTTTTCCAAGATAGCTGACGTTGGATACTTGAAGATCAGTGCAATCTGCCGTGAGGCCGCTCCGTGAATGCGAAGCCACTCTGGGTGCAAGGTCTCTGCCGATAACGCTGGCTCCGAAAAGCACGACCCTCGGCTTGTGTTGATCGACCAATGCATTGAGGATGCGGGCGTAGGCGAGTGTCGCGTAGTTTTTGAGTTGCGGATGATCTACAAGAAACGACTCATCAGCGCCATAGCGAAAGCTCTCGGCAGAAATATTTTTTACGCCGCTGCCGATAACCACCGATATCAGCGATCCGTTCATCGCGTCGGCCAGTTTTCTTCCCTTGCTCAGAAGCTCTAAGCTCACGTCGGAAGGCATCCCGCCGCGTTGTTCTACGAAAACCCAAACATTGTTATCGAGCTGGTTCATTCCGTCACCCGAGTATCCGATCTTCCATGAGTTTGTCGATCAACGAATTCATCCCTGCTTTTGAATTCTCGATTTGCACAGGGTCATTGCCGGTCAACACGACTGATTCTACAGAATAGACTTTTGTCGGAGATCCTTTAACTCCGCATCGCGCGGCATCGATGTTCAGGTCATCAGCAGTCAATGTAGGAATAAACAATGAGCGGCTGGTATATTCAAACACAAGCTTGTCGATATAGAGAAGAGAATTCCCTTCCGCCATTTTTTCCAATTCTAGAAGCGACTTTGCCCCTTTGAACGCCATCACCCGCTTCGCACTGAATGGCCGCGGCTCTCCTGCATCTTTGATCACAGTCATCAGCACAGGCAAGACACAATCAAGAATTTCGTATCCGCCATCGATCTTTCTCCGCACACGAACGGAGCGATCTTTGATCTCCAGAATGCGTTCCGCATACGTGACCTGAGGGATGTTCAACTTTTCAGCCGTCTGGGGACCTACTTGCGCCGTGTCGCCGTCAATCGCCTGTCTGCCGGCAAAAATAAAATCATAGCTGCCTATTTTCTTTATCGCTTCACTCAGTACATAAGATGTTGCAAGAGTATCCGCCCCCGCAAACTTTCGGTCGGTAATAAGATATGCCTCGTCCGCACCCATGTAAAGACATTCCCGCAGCACATCGGATGCGCGCGGAGGTCCCATCGTGAGAACCGTAACCTTGCCTCCGCTTTGATCTTTAATCTGAAGTGCAAATTCGAGAGCGACTTTGTCCTCGAAATTAAAGATTGCCGGCAGCTTGGAGCGATTCACCGTGCCGTCCTCTTTCATCACCTGTCCTGAAATGTTCGAGGTATCGGGGACTTGTTTTACCAGGACAATTGAATTGTGCATAAAATCCTGAGATGTATCTTTCTTGAGTTGCCTTTGAACGCTTCGTGATCTCACCAAAAAGCCCATCAGCCGGAAATCGATGTACCCGCTAGCTATCCAAAATACTTGTAATGGCAAATACACAAGAATTGCGCCGAAAGATTCTTTGCAAGACGCGCCAAAACTATCTTATCCCAATTAATTCTTTGTCAAATTAAGGAATTCACTTCAAAGTGCTCCCATTTTTGACAATATGGCGTTTATTGGCAATCCCCCCGCCTCTGGAAGAGGGAAAAAATTCAACGGGGAGATCCTGGAATTCTCTAAAGTTTGGAACGTAGCGCCAGCAGGCGAGAATATTATTTGATTACAGCTTTGGCAAAAATAAGACTTATTAAACACAAAGAGGTTTTTCATTCTTGACTCTTCTCCCCCATCCTCCTACATTTGTGCAATTCTATTTTGCCAAAAATGCAGTGCAAAAAAGAATTCAACAAATAAAAAACATCACTCGAGAAACCATGAATCTCTTTCGACAGAAATGTACAATGCTGTTTATGTTGCTGCTCGGATCGTACACTGCTCATTCGCAACAACTGCGTTACGTTCAAGCGCAGACCGCTAACGGCGTACTGGAAGGCGTGGTCAGCCCGGACGGAAAAGTACGGACGTTCAAAGGTATTCCTTACGCCGCTCCGCCTGTCGGTCCGCTGCGATGGAAAGCACCGCAGCCGGTTTCATCATGGACCGGCGTCAGGAAAGCCGTTGATTATGCGCCACGCGCTATGCAAGGACGCATCTATGACGACATGATTTTCAACGACAAAGGACCAAGCGAGGACTGTCTTTATCTTAATTTGTGGATGCCGGAAAATTCGTCAAAGAGCAAACTGCCGGTGATGGTCTGGATTCATGGTGGAGGCTTTGTCGCAGGATCCTCTTCTGAACCGCGGCAGGATGCCGGGAACTTGTCGAAGAAGGGAGTGATGGTGGTCAGCTTCAATTACCGAATGGGAGTGTTTGGGTTCTTCTCACATCCAGAACTCACCGAAGAGTCAGGACACAATGCGTCTGGTAACTATGGGCTTTTGGACCAAGTAGCTGCGTTACAATGGATCAAAAACAACATCGCGACCTTCGGCGGCGACCCCGACAATGTCACAATCTTCGGTGAATCGGCTGGCTCGTCCTCGGTCTGCGCACTGATGGCTTCGCCTCTGGCCCAAGGTTTGTTCCACCGCGCAATCGGCGAGAGCGGTGCGTTCTTTAGCCCAACTTCGCCCTTGAAGCAGCGAGTCGAGGCAGAACAAGCGGGTGTGAACTTTGCTAAGTCGTCGTTCGGAACAGGCTCCCTTGAGGCAATGCGGGCCATGCCTGCTCAAAAAATACTTAATGCAGCGCTGAAGGAGCCGAAAGGATATTTCTCTCCTGACATCGATGGATATTTCCTGACGGCTGACTGTTCTTCAATTTACACCGCCGGCAATCAAAGCCACGTTCCGCTTCTAGCCGGATGGAACAAAGATGAAGGAAAACCCGAATCCTTCTTTGCCAGCGACAAGCCAACTGTAAAGAGCTATGTCTCGCATGCCAATACACGATTCAACAACAACGCGGAAGCCTTCCTGAAATTATATCCAGCTACGACCGATGAGGAAGCAAAGCGAGCAGCGCGAGATTTTGCCGGAGACCAGTCCACTGCGTACGCTGACTGGAAATGGCTCGAATTGCAGCTCAAGACCGGCGCATCCCCCGTTTTCCGTTACGAGTTCGATCAGACACTTCCGCTCCCTGCAGACGCAAAGCCTGACACAGATCCATTAGCACCGCACGCTTCCGAGATCGAGTTCGTTTTCCGGGTGCTCTCTTCGAGGAATCTGCCGTGGAGAGCGGAAGACTATGAGGTGTCGGAACTCATTTCTTCTTACTGGACAAACTTCGCCAAAACGGGCGATCCGAACGGCCCGGGTCTGCCGCAGTGGCCCGCGTACAGCGAACGTGATGGTTACCAAACAATGCATCTCGGGATAAAATCTGGACCGGTTCCAGACAACCACCGAAGCCGCTACGAATTTCTAGACTTGGTGGGGTTCGGGGAATAATTATAAAATGTTGTTATCGACGATGAATTGCGGGAGGTAATGTATAGAGGAAAGCCGGCATTTATGGTTTGCTTTGTTTTCTGGCGTGAGATTGATTTGACCAAATAGATTTCTCACGGGACACTTTCAAACGTACCTCGATATCAAATTATTTCTTCTGAATCTCTTCAATCTCAATCATCCTCCCCTTGATAAATGCAGCCGGAAGTAGGAGTTTCTTTCACTACCAGTTTGCTGAGCATGGGGAGCAATGGGCTCAGCCGGATCCATATCCAGCGTGCAAGCACTTCACTCGTTGGATTTTCAAGACCCGGAATCTCATTGAGATAATGATGGTCGAGCTGGTCGATAATTGGTTCGGCCGCCTCTTTGAGATCCCCAAAGTCCATCACCCATCCGACTTTTGGGTCCATTTTTCCCGTTATATAGATTTGGACCACATACGAATGGCCGTGCAAACGTCGGCATTTGTGACCCTCTGGAACGTGTGGCAACAGATGCGCGGCTTCAAAACTAACTTCCTTGAATATTGTCATGAGAAAATTCTCTATGGTATTCCAATTAATTTATGCGTTTGCAGGCTGATTTTCCATCGCGGGTGTTGTAAACAGTAATTCCGCACCATCGTTGTGTTTTCATCCCGGCAAGACCCGTCCATCGGTTGAAGATAATAGTGATCAAAATGAAGCGAGTCAAATAACTCCGGTTCTGCCCCCGGTTGAGGGAAGACCAGCTTGAGCTCATCCCCTGATTTCAGAATCAGCTCCGCTCCTGCTTTTGGACTAACGCAAACCCAATCAATACCGGGCGGAGGGAGCCTGGTTCCGTTTGTTTCAATGGCGATCTCAAATCCTGCAGCATGAAACTCGTTAACAAGCTCGTCATCAAGCTGCAGCAGCGGCTCACCACCCGTACATACAAGGAATGGTTTGGCAGCGGTAGTTTTGGTCTCCGGCCATTTTTCTCTCGCGGCTTTCGCCAGATCTTTTGCACTTCCAAAGTGCCCTCCCCCGGGTCCATCCACACCAAAAAAATCCGTGTCGCAGAATTTGCAGACAGCCGACGCTCGCTCTTCTTCACGGCCGCTCCAAAGGTTGCACCCTGCAAACCGGCAAAAGACCGCGGCTCTTCCCGTGTTGGCTCCCTCCCCTTGGAGTGTATAATATATTTCCTTGACCGCGTATCCCATCGCTCCTGATCAAGACTTATTGAGGTACGAGATCGGATCGCTCAAGTGGTTTTCGGAAAAACCTTTGAGCCTGAGCTGGCAAGCATCACATTTGCCACAGGCTTCGCCTGACGGAGAAGGGTCATAGCATGTGCTTGTCAGAGAATAGTCCACACTTAATTCAAGTCCCTTCTTTATTATTTGGGCTTTCGAAAGCATCATCAACGGTGTATGAATTGTGAGCCGTTGTCGATTCTCAACGCCAGCTTTGGTTGCCAGATCGGCCATATTCTGATACGCTTCGATATATTCAGGCCGGCAATCAGGATATCCGCTGTAGTCGAGGGCATTGACTCCAATAAAAATGTCGCTGGTATTTTCCACTTCCGCCCATGCTAACGCGAATGAAAGAAATATCGTATTGCGAGCGGGAACATATGTGATTGGTACATTTCGAGACATCTCATCGACGCTTCGGTTCTTCGGCACCTCTAGAGAGCTTGTGAGTGCTGACCCGCCAAATTCCCGAAGGTCAATTTTGGAAACGATATGTTTCAAAACTCCGTATGTAGCTGCAATTTTTCTTGCCGCTTTAATCTCAAAATCGTGGCGCTGGCCATAGTCGAAGGAGAGCGCAAGAAGACTATATCCCTCGCTCTTTGCAATCGCCAATGTTGTCGTTGAATCAAGCCCTCCGCTGAGCAGCACAACGGCTTTCTTTAGATTCTCAGGCATTATCCCTCATTCGCTTGCTCTTTCAAAAATATTTTAATATTGTTAGTGTACTGAAAAAAATAGTTATTTCAAACCGGAGGAGATTGGCAGGATAGTTTCATCGAAACATACGTTTCTCAATTTATTCTCACTCCCTCCGATTTCTAGCAGCAAGCATTCTGACATCATCTATAGAGGATACCATTGTTTAAAGCTGAAGGAAGGTCATTTGAATTCATTGATGAATCCCACGTCCGTCCGGATTTTCTGGAAACATTTCCGTTCGACAGCAAGAACCAATATATCAGGACAGAAACGCAGGAATTCTCTGCTGTCTGCCCCTTTAGCGGTCTCCCGGATATTGGCAAAGTCATCATTGAATATTATCCTACAGGCGGAAAGTGCATCGAGCTCAGATCGCTTAAATACTATTTTATTTCGTTCAGAATGGTCGGCATTTTTCAGGAAGGCGTCACGAAACGGATCTATTCTGACCTCAAAAAGACGCTCAAGACAAACCGGCTGAAGGTAACAACAATCTACAACATACGGGGAGGATTTGATACAACATGCATCGAGGGAGCACTCTAAGGTGGCGAAACCGAAAAAACCAGTTAGCAAACGTGGCGGTTTAGCAAAGAAAAGCATCGCCGCCGGATAAAACGAAAACGGATTTAAAGGGAATACCTCTTCAAATCCGTTTAGGTGTTTTCGTGAGCGTGGGTGGGCTCGAACCACCGACCCTCTGCTTAAAAGGCAGATGCTCTACCCCTGAGCTACACGCTCGACAAATACTTCTGCTTATATGAACTTAATATATCGATTTTTGTGTGCATACGCAATAGAAACTGCGGCAGCGAACCGTTTTGCTGAACACGGTTTTTCGACCATCAACATAGTTTAAGAATGTGAAAACGCTCTAAAATCGGTTTTACAATATACTACTTCTGAAACCGCTTCATCTGTAACCCGCTCCCGAAAGCCCGAAATGTTTTCAAGCCTTTTCATTCCTATGAAGCATCTTCTGCATTTGTTACGCCGATGAAAAAAATTGCGCGTCATTATTGTTTCATAGACTCATAATGTGTACCTTTAGCTCGGAAAAAAAATTCCTGCAAACAATCCAGGGTATTCCCGATGAAATTCGACCAACTCATTCAAAAGCTTCTGCCAAAAGACGACAAATTCTTCACGTTGCTGGAAGAGTCCGCTCAGAACCTCGTTGAGGCTGCAGAAGTGATGAAACAGATTGCTCTTACAAAAAATAAATCCGAAATCGAAGCGTTAATCAATCGTATTCACGACCATGAACACGAGGGCGATACAATCACACATAAAATTTTCTCAGAATTGAACTCGACGTTTGTCACCCCGCTTGACAGAGAAGATATCCACACACTTGCATCATCGTTGGACGACATTCTTGATCACATGGACGGCAGTGCCGGCCGGTTTGTGCTCTATAAATTAAAGAACTGGCCGACGAGGATGGCTCAATTGGCCGACATCCTAAGGCTGTCCATCAATGAACTCAACCGCGGAGTAAGCCTGTTACGGAATATTCAACAATTTGACGAGCTGCAGAAAGTTTTCCTCAAGGTTAATGAGTACGAAAACGCCGCCGATGCAGTGTTCGAACAAGCAGTCGCAGAACTTTTCGAGAAGGAAAAAAATCCCATTCAGATCATTAAACTGAAGGAAATATATGTGGGATTAGAAACCGCCACGGATAAATGTGAAGATGTCGCAAATGTGCTGGAAGGAATTGTGATCAAGCATGCCTAACTACTTATTCCAATTCAAATAATGCTTACGCTAATTGTTTTTATTATTCTCGTTGCGCTGGTGTTCGATTTTCTGAACGGATTTCATGACTCTGCGAATTCTATTGCTACCATCGTATCGACCCGGGTACTTACGCCGCGCAAGGCAGTTGTATGGGCGGCTTTTTTTAATCTTGTCGCCGCGTTTCTTTTTGAAGTCCGCGTTGCCAAAACGATCGGCGCAGGGCTTGTAAAGCTTGAAAGTGTCAATGAATACGTCATCCTTTGCGGACTGCTGGGAGCGATCGTGTGGAACCTCATAACATGGTACTCCGGCCTTCCGTCAAGTTCATCACACGCGCTCATGGGAGGGTATGCCGGTGCCGCCATTGCCAATGCCGGCTTTGGTGCAATTCTATACAGCGGATGGACGATGACATTAGTCTTCATCGTACTCGCACCACTTTTTGGAATGCTGATCGCGTTCGTTCTGATGGTCATCCTCATGTGGATATTCAACAAAAAACCGTCGTCGAAGATCAATCGCCTTTTCAGGAGACTTCAACTGTTGTCAGCGGCACTCTATAGCCTGGGGCACGGAACGAACGATGCTCAGAAAACAATGGGAATCATCACCGGGCTCCTTGTCTCGTCCGGTTATCTCGCGACATTTCACGTTCCGTTTTGGGTGATCATTTGCTCTCATATCGCGATCGCCACGGGGACATTGTTCGGCGGATGGAGAATTGTAAAGACCATGGGACAAAAAGTGACGAAGCTGAAACCAGCAGATGGATTTTGCGCAGAAACTGCCGGCGGGATTACGCTGCTTGCCACTGCATTCGGTGGTATCAGCGTCAGCACGACGCACACCATCACGGGAGCCATTATGGGAGTCGGCGCAACAAAAAGATTGTCTGCAGTCAGGTGGGGAGTTGCGGGGAGAATTGTTATTGCGTGGATATTAACGATACCGCTTTCTGCTGCAGTTTCAGCTCTGACGTACTGGGTACTCTCGCCTCTATTCCGTTAAGAATTTTACACCCTCAGAAATCTCAGTGTTTATCGGCTGGAGTGTTTCTCGATCAACTCTGGGGGACTGCTCCGGTTGTCTGTTCTGCCGTCAGAGGCGCATTTTGCGATTTCTTTCTTCTGTAGATAATCCCGACCGGAATGACAATGCAATACCCAAAGAGAAGCAGAACCGGTGCAACTGTCAATGCCATAAAACCATCCCATGGTTCCATCCCAAGAGCGACGTAGCCCAGTATCACGATCACAACGCCGGATATCAGAATTTTGTAATTGACCGCCTCAAGCGGAAGAATGTCAATCTTCTTAATTTTTCGTTTCGCTGATTTTTCTTTTTCTTTGCTTACTTTCGCCATTGCTGCGCCTCTTGTAACTGTAACAATATGTCTCAATTTTAAAAAAAAAGCCCGGCGTTGGGGGGGAACGCCAGGCTCGACCCTTTCTAGGTGCGACGCTCAGGGGAGGAAGCGTCACACAGGTCTGACACTAATATAAGGATAAAAAATGAAAAGTCAATATGAAAAATCAAAATATGTATATCTGCGTACTCGCCATTTTTCATAGTAAATGAAATTATTCTCGATTCCGGCCGCCGATCCTCTCATCCTTCCTCCAGCGACAAAACATCTCTCAATTTTTCAATATTATATTCAGACCGATCTGAGAGTTCTTCTATTGCACTCGTGACACTAAATTTCCGCGATGCCGTGAGCGCGTTTGTCCGGTTCGAACCAGCATCTGTCTTCCAATCGTGAATAAGTGAAACAAAAAATATCCAATGGATCAACTCAGCAAAGCATTCCTTATTGTAAAACCAAGTTTCTTTGTAGAGATTGACTTTAATATACTCGCGCACATCGTAGTCGTCAAAAAGTTGTTCCATCTTTAGAAAGCGGTTGTGCTCGTCCGCATCGGTAAGAATGCTGCGGTGTTTCATCAGGATACGCAAAAGAGAAATATCGCGGTGAGCCTGCTCGCGGCTGCGTCCGGCAGCCAAGAGAATCTTTCGAAAGACCTTCTCAAGATTCAACAGTGCGATCAAATCGTTCTTCGCTGACGCAGTGCTATTCGCCGGCCAGAAATAGGAAAGCTTGTCTGCGGCGATCCAGGACAGCAAAAGTCCGCAATTGGCAGGCTGCCGGAGCGATTTATAGACTTTGGTCTTACGGAATCCGGTTTCCCATTCAATCCTTTGAGTCTTTACTTCTGTCTTCTGAATCGGTTGGAGGACTTGCCAGATAGTTGCAAGCGCTTCAACATCTCGAGCAAACAATTTTCCGACCATCCCGATATCAATGTCCGCATTGAGGTAGATCTTCACTCCGTTTGCAAAAGCTGTAAACTGGTGATGAACCTCATCAATCTGAGTCACTTTGCCTTTGGGTTTGGCGGTACCCGAGCAATACGATGTCAATGCAGCAATGTTGTCTTGAGAAAGAAGAAGTTTCATCGCTTCATGGATCGGCGTTTGTCGCATCTCTACAAGGGCTTGGCCGATACTCTGGACGCCCCCGCCGTGAAGTTTGCTGGCGAGAGCATGGTATTCCCCCGTTGCATCGTAGACTTCCCTGAAATCCAAAAAAATGTGATATTCAAAAGCCTTCAGCTCCGCATACATCCCCCGTTCATGAAGTTCTTTTCCGGAGCGAATATATTCGAGACCGGACTTATAGTCTTTGAACAAATAGAAAGAATTGTCGCCATAGTTGAAAGCTAACGCCTGCCCAAGATTTCTTTCGCCGATCTTTCTGTCTCCTCCATCAGACGGCATTGACTTCGCCGCTGCTATGCTGATCCATCCCTTGCATTCCTGGAATTTATTGTGGTAAAAGATCAACGCTCGTTCGTTTCCGGACATATTTGAATACGCAAAAACGTTATGATTAACATGTCCTCGTACATCATGGAAATCATAGAATTCAAAATTTGTGACATCACTGAACAAGTGCCTCCTCTTCATGACTGGAAACACCTCATGCTCATGACGCAAGACCAACTGACTATCCGGAAACTCATCATAATAGGCCCGTTTGTATTCCATTCCGTACTTTTCCGTATACCCTTCGATCTGACCGTGGCCGAACATTGGAAGGCCGGGGAGCGTCACCATCATCAACGCAACGCCGAAATACTTATCATCTTTGCCGAATTGTGCAATGGCGGTTTGTTCGTCCGGATTGCTCATGAAGTTGACGTACCGTTTCAGAATTTCCGGATTGAATGCCAGCGTATTCTTGATGAGTTGATGGTATTTTTCATTTTCTTCCTTCATCAGCATATGCATGAATGCGCTGTTATACACGCGGTGCATTCCGAGCGTGCGGACAAAATATCCTTCCATCAGCCAAAACGCTTCCGCCAGCAACAGAGTGCTCGGCATGTTCAGATTGATCTTGTCCACAACATCCCGCCAAAATTCGCTCGGAAATAATTTATCAAATTCTTCTTTACTCAACGAATGGTCGGCGCGCGAAGGGATGTCCCCCCCCGTTCCCGGCTGAGGATACCAGAGCCGCTGAAAATGTTTTTTTGTCAAGGTCATTGCCGCGTCGAATCGGATAATCGAGAACTTCCGGGCGACGTGAAAAATTGTCTGAATAACAGCTTCCCGCACATCTGCCCGAAGCAGATCCAATTGGGCAGTATCGTTCCATGGCATGTTGGTCCCGTCATTTCCATGGTATATGTAGGCCGTCTTTCCCGTCCTATTGTCGATTCTTTGAAAAACAACGGCGGCATCTTTTTTCGACCAATATCCGTCTTCGATGCGAAGCTGAACGTTTTCGTTTTCCGATAGGTCTCCTCCCGAGAATCGATAATTCGGGAAAGGACAATGCTCCGATTGGATGAAATATTCAGGATGCTCGATAACCCATTTCGAATAAATCCCCATATGGTTCGGCACCATGTCCCCCGCTAGACGGATTCCCCGCTGCCATGCGCGGCTGCTCAAATTCTGAAACGCTTCTTCCCCACCAATATCCTTTGCGATCTCATAATCATATAGCGAATATGCGGACGGCACTGCTTCGGGATTTCCCGTCCATTGCTTAATTTTTCTCGACGCGGTGCTCCGTTCCCATAAACCAATGAGCCAGAGTCCAGTAAAATTCCATCGTGCTAGCTGATCCAATTCCTCGTCGGGAATTTCGTTCAGCCTGACAATAGCCCGCTGATATTTTTTTGAAAGTTGATCCAGCCATACGTACGTGTTTTTTGCAAGGAGAACGACCCTGGGCATCCACTCCAAATCCGTCGTAAAGCGTTCCGTTTCGAAAGAGCCGTATGAATTGTGTCCCGATGGCCCTCCGGCGTCATACGAAGGAACAACGGCATCGCCGGCGCCGCCGAATACAATTTTGTTTTCTTCATGAAGCAAATCCATCCCTCCTAGAATTCTGTCTAGGAATTTCGAAGAAAGAAGCATTCCCCATTTTGATTTGATGTACCCGAGTTGAGCCTCGAGGCTGTCAGGATGGGCAAGAATTGGCGCGCGCAGCAGGTCAAAAACAAATTGATTTTCCGGGCCAAATGCCTTTTCTGTCCTGAAAAAAATCTCCAACGCGCTGATAAGCGCCGGGTATTTCGTCTTTGCTGAAAGTTCTTTGTCCGAAAACAACTCGTTGAATTTTACTGCGGCGGGATTGAAATTGGTTAAATACAACAATATCAATTCTTCGATCGTGATGTGTTGATTTGACCTTCCCTCGGTTTTTCCGGCCAGGTATGCCGCGGCCGGTGACTCTTTTTTATAGACTTTGAGCGGCGGAAAGAAAGCTACGAAAGAGTCGATTGTCGCTTGGAGTTCATCCTTGCCCAGTCTGGTGTTGAGATAACTCTGCGCGCGTCCAAAAACGCCAGGATTGGCAGTCTCTTCATACACCCTCAAGATGTAATGATAGATCTCATCGATCAGCCCCAGCGCGTTCAACTGTCCTGCCCTCACTCCCGTCTCGGGAAACCGGGCAAGATCGCGCGCGTCGTTCAGTTGTTTCGCAAAAAACCTCGCGGCGTGAAAATTCGGAAAGATTACGTTGCCGTTGACTGAAAAAAGAGATTCGTCAAACTTGTATTTGTCTCTTACATCAGCGAGGATGTGGAATTCACATTGCGGAGTGCCGTTGCCGGAAGGGCGCTGGAGTGTCGGAAAGGAGGTGCATCGAATGAACAGCGGAGCGACGTTCATGTGTAATAGCTTCAGAAATTGACCGGTTGATGACTACACTTTGCATTACGAATCCCCTGCACCAGTTGATAATACACATTTTCCCGGCATACTTCAAATCCTTTCTCACATGAACTCCAGTTCCAAGGTTGCCTCGGTGTTTGGTGCGCCGCTGCGAGGCTTCTTTGGGTTGGTGTTGAATTGTTTTTCAAGCGCTTCGAAAGAACATCCAAACGGTTCCAGCAATGTTGCCGCCGCTTTCAATGCAAATTCGGTGTACGCTTCAATATCATAGCCGTCTTCGAACGCATACAACGCCAGCGGCTTCGCTTTTTCCGGCTTATGTTTACCCGACTGATCGAGAATAATGAACTCGATCGATTCGCCGGCAGAGAGATGGACTCCCATGCTTTCCACAAGCTTTGAGACAACTGCGCTGATGCTGTTGTTCGTGTACTCTTCCGCCTCCTTGGTGATATGCCGCCGCAGCACAAGTTCCATCGGATTCGCTCTCCCGCTCCGCAAGAGTGAAATCCACTCACGGACAGTTTCGAGCAAATCGGGAAGCATCGTGCGCAGTTCCTCCACACTTTTCGCCCGCCCCATTTTCTCCAGCATCGCCGCCTGCATCGCTTTGATAAATTTCGGCGTGTCGCGCCGGCGCGATTCAATGCCGCGCATTTTCATTTCTCCCGTTTGATACCATCCCACATAGCGGTTGGCGGTTGCGATCTCCGGATCTTGTTTCGACGCAGGAAAGAGTATCCAGTTATAGATCCCTTCGATCGAAATATCGATGCCAACATGCTCTGCAATCGTTCGGCAGAGTGATTGGTACTCCGCTTCCGTCGCCCCTTTTTTCTTCA
>CAZXQG010000031.1:0-32064 GCA_964642725.1 uncultured Chitinophagaceae bacterium | reverse complement strand
GAAATAAATAGTATGCGGGCCTCGCTTCGGCTCCGGGTATGCTGCGGAACAGCTATTCTATGATAAGAATTCGTCATGAGAAACAATAAACATTTACGGTATTTCATATTTTAAGCGCGGGAGTTACTATGAAATCAAGTGGGCTGATTTGTGTCACCGGTATGAATCGCACGGTTGCCGGATGTGCGCTCATGTTTTTGTTTTTAATCTCGACAGGAATCGTCTCTTCACAATCGAGAGTACATTACGCCGGTAAAGATATTTTTATCAGCGGGATCAACATTGCCTGGGTTAATTTTGCCGGCGATATCGGTCCGAATCCGCCGGACATGAACCAGTTCCGGACTGAGTTTCAAACGGTGCATGCCAACGGCGGAAATGTGATGCGATTCTGGCTTCACACGAATGGCAGCCAGACTCCGGTGTTTAATGGCAGCGGATTCGTCACCGGGCCCGGCCCGGTCGCAATTCAAAATCTCAAACAGATTCTCGCTGCGGCGAAGCAAAACGACATTGGATTGATCTTGTGTCTCTGGTCTCATGACATGCTCAATCAATCGGAGCTCGACACAGTGGAGTTACACAGGAACGCCAGGCTGTTAAATGATACCGCGTACACCAATGCCTATATCAGAAACGCATTGATCCCGATGGTTGACTCGCTGAAGGGGAATCCGGCGATCGCTGCCTGGGAAATCTTCAATGAGCCTGAAGGCATTTCGAATGAATTCGGCTGGGGGGGCGACGATCATGTGCCCATGAAAAGTATTCAGAGGTGCATCAACCTGATGGCAGGCGCGATTCATCGTGCTGATCCGAGCGCTCTCGTGACAAGCGGCGCCGTGACGTTCCAGACGTTAACGGATTTCAACCCTGGGCCGGTTGCAGGCCGTCTCCCAAAAACCGCAGCCAATTCTTCCGCCAGCAACCTGCAAACGGCGGCCGATAATTTCAACATCAGGCACAGATCAAACTCAACCGCTGAAGAGTACCGTGAATACATTGAAAAATTAGCGGCGGCGGGAGATACTAATTATTATCGGGATGACCGCCTCAAAGCGGTTGGCGGCGACAATCTCGGAACACTCGACTTCTATTGTGTTCACTATTATAACGGAGACGGCGACAATTTTAATCCGTTTCTTTATCCATGTTCTCACTGGGGATTGAATAAGCCTGTGGTGGCTGCTGAATTTCATGTGAATGAAGAAAACGGGATCCCGCACTCAAGCCTCTATCCGACATTGTACCAAAACGGCTATGCGGGGGCGATGGCTTGGTCGTGGACGGACTTTCCGGTCGCTGGACCAATGTCCGAAATACAAACCTGGGCTACGCTGAGCTATATGTTTGCCAACTACCGGAACGACGTCATCATTTTTCCCACGACGGGTTCGATCTATGTTTTCAACGCGACTCCCGGCACGATTGAAAAAACCGACACGACTATTCTCCGCTGGGATACGGAGCCGGGATCGGTCGTTACGTTGGACGGCAACAGTGTTTCAGTTAAAGACACCTTGCTCGTTCATCCGCTCGTAACGACCACGTATACCATGATTGCGCGTGGCGTCGTCCAGGACACAAACAAGATTGTCGTAACAGTTTTACCGACTGGAAGAATTGTGATCTTCAGGGCAATCCCCGTACAAATTGGAACCGGTGAACCGGTTATTCTGGTCTGGCATGTGGTGAAGGGTTCGACGGTAACGTTGAACGGCGCTTTCGTTCCCGCCGCCGACTCGATCAGCATGGTTCCGGATCCCGCCAACAGCAGTTACACGCTCATTGCAAAAGGAGATGAACAGGATTCGATAACCATAGACTTGCAGATCCTCTCCCCGGATCAGGTTGATCGAGCGTACCAGGCGTACGTCACTGCTTCATCGAACGATACCGTTGCGTACGCCTTCAGCGATCCTCAGCATATAACAGACGGGAATAATTTCTCGCGGTGGCAGGCGGCAGCATCACCGGCAGTGCAGACGGTTCAGCTCGATTTGGGAAGACTCGATTCGATAAACCAGGTCGTTATCCGATGGGGGAACAAAGCGTACGCAAAGATGTACTCTCTCCAGGCGTCTCCGGACCTCGTTAACTGGTCGGAACTAGTGTACCAGAGCAGCGGCAACGGCGGACCCGGGTACGTTGAAACGTTGACAGGATTCAACGAGGTTGCGCGTTACTTGCAGTTGATCCTCAAATCGCAAAGCAGTAATGGTGCGTACTCCATTGCCGAGATACTTGCGTCTGGGTCGGTGGCGACCGGCGTTGCTGTCCAGAACTCGACGATTCCTGCTGTGTACGCATTGTCTCAGAATTATCCTAACCCGTTCAACCCGTCGACACAAATCAACTTTGCCGTGCCGAAAGCCGGACACGTTGAGTTGACCGTCTATAATGCAATCGGGCAGCGGGTCGCTGAATTGATTAACCGGCCGCTGGATGCCGGTAACTATCTTGCAAAATTCGATGCGTCAAAACTGAGCAGCGGAATATATTTTTATGCGATTCGAGCCGGGAGTTTCTTCCAGGCGAAGAAAATGATTTTACTGAAATGAGGTGCGCGGTAACCGATTGCGTCAGCTGCATTTTTTGGCAGTGTTACAGTTTGAGAAATTTCACTCTCGTTCCCAAACTCGTTTGGGAAGGAGTTGCTTAACTTGTTTTTTCCGTCTGAAAATATTGATCACTTGACACACTTCGTTCCCAATCGGAGATTGGGAACGAGAAAGCGCTTGAAGTAATAGTGTCTAGCGTGAAACTGTAACACTTCTCTGTTAACGCATTCCTTCAAGTCGTCGCTCAATAAGCTAAGAAATTAAATAAGATGGCTATTGTGTGAATGTCTTGTCGCAGCGTTTTATTGGAAAATCGATATTTGACGGGGATAATGGAGGGAAATAATCGTAGAATGGCTTCTCCATTATATTATTACATTGATACATTTTTATCAAAATAATATATCGCAGTTTCTGTCTCTATTTCCGAAATTTGCGATTTTTGGCAAAATTTCATCAAAATACTTCCATGGAAATGTGGCATCGTCTGTGTTGGTAGATATTGACAAAGATGTCCCTAATTCCCTGATTATAGAGAACAAGCCAAAGTTCAACAAATAATAAGGGCTGCACAAATTCTCTCCCGATATTCGGTATGTTTGCAATATTTCAGTTCGTTAGCAAATAGTAGACTCGCCCCGGAGGCCTACGCATTTTTTTGTTTGAATGACTACGCGCCTAATGAAGTTGAATATCCATGCTTTCTTTAAATGCGAGCGATGCGCTGACGAGAAAAGACTGAAGGGATGAGGAGGAAAACCGCTTGACATTAAGTGCTTTAGTCTTTAAATTGGCGCGAGGTAAAGAACATGCTTCTCTTCAAAAGCTCTCATCATCGGAATCGAATTCACACCCAAAAAACACATTAGTATCCTCAACGATCAAATAATCATTGGAGAAAAAAATGTTTATTGGTACTTCTACTCGAAGCAAACTTGCTTGCGCATTTGCAGCTATGATGCTGATAATGACGCAATCGTTGTTTGCACAAGGATCTGGCTCACTAAAAGGACGCGTCTTAGATAAAGAGACTGGCGAAGCGCTCGTCGGAGCCAACGTGCTTGTCCTTGAGACAAGCTTAGGCGCAGCCGCGGATATTGACGGAAAGTTTACCATCCACCAAATTCCGGCAGGCAAAAGAACATTGCGCGTACAGTATATCGGATACAAAACAATTACTGCTGATATAAACATAACAGATGGCGGAACACTAGAACAAGATTTTCGTCTAGCCGCGGGTGTGCTCACTGGCGACGTGGTGGTCATTACAGCGCAAGCGAAAGGCCAATTGTCCTCAATCAACGAACAGTTGTCGTCCAACAAGATTGTTAACGTAGTGTCGGCTGAAAAGATGCAGGAGTTGCCCGATGCAAATTTGGCTGAATCAATCGGAAGACTCCCCGGTGTATCGTTGGGAAGAACAAACGGTGAAGCGGATAAAGTTATCGTTCGCGGGTTGTCTGCCCAATTCAACAAAGTAACGATCGAAGGCATTCCGATGGTTTCAACAAGCGGCGGTGTCGCGGCCGGCAATACGAATACCGGCAGCAGCAATTACTCCGACAGGTCAATTGATCTGAGCATGATCAGCGACGACCTTGTCAAGGGAGTAGAGCTTTCAAAATCTTTACGCGCGGATATGGATGCCGATGCTATCGGTGGAACGATCAATCTTACGTTAAAAGAAGCCCCGACAGGTTTGCGTGGAGATATTCAAGCCAACGGCGGATATAATGCGTTGACAAAATACTGGAAGAATTTCAAAGTGTCGGGAAGTGTCAGTGACAGGTTCATTGACGATGCGATCGGCGCACGGCTGCAGTTGAACTTAGAAGACAAAACTCTTCCATCGCAGCGATTCGACGCTGGATACGGTCCACTACAAACTCTTAGTATAAATAATATAGATCCGGTAACCCATGACACGACAGTAACTCATCCTTACAACAGGCAAACACAAGCCTCCAGGTTGACGGTTGATAACCTCGACAGGAGACGGGCCGGTGGAAGCGTCATACTGGATTACGAATCAAATTTGGTAGATGTTATTTTCTTTAATTTGTACAACCAGAAGAACGACCATGATAATCGGTATGATAATGAGACTAATTTTACCGCTACCGGGGACAATCTATGGTCGAAGATTTATGCAATTTCCGATTTTAAAACAGAAGAAAGAACACATTCGCTGCAGGCGAAGTTTAAGCTCGCGACGACAGAACTGGACGCGTCAGTATCCTACTCAAAAGCAAATTACAGCAACCCCGGGTTCGACTTTCCGTTTGAGCAAGTCAATACGCCGCAGCTTGGCACCAACAGCAATATCTTTAACTTTGCCAAGCCCTCAACGTTGATCACTCTCGCGGGTGCCAACAATCCGTCGAATTTTTATTTGCGTAATTTAGACGCTACAGATAATTTCCTCAATGATAATACTTACGACGGAAAGCTTGATTATCATGTTCCTTTTAAGTTATCCGATGAATTTACGGGTAAAATATCTGTCGGCGGCAAGTACCATAGCTTTGTTCGCACGAACAGAGGCAATAGCCAATACTTTAACATGGAATGGGGCGGGAGCGGAGCCCGGCAGGATGCGTTCCAGGCTTGGGTGCAGGCAAACATCAACCCGGCGTACTATCCTAAGAACCTTAACCATGGTATTTCCGGCAAGTATTTTACGCAAAGCGGCTACAATCCCCCGAAGTTTCTTAACGGAGACTACACTCTTGATCCATGGTCGTACAGTCCAGGTCTGCTGAACGAAATAGGACAAGCATACTACGACTCGAACGCTGTCAAGTATTATACGGATGGACCTCAGACCTACAATTCCAAATTTGACGATGCAGAAAAACTCCGTGCAGGTTATTTGATGGGAGAATTCAATCTGGGCAAAGATCTGACGATTGTTCCGGGTGTCCGGTATGAACAGCTACAGGGTTCATACAGCGCGTATGTCGTCTATACTAATAACAATAACCTCAACGGTCTGGCGGGACAGACTCCTGTATGGAGAGAAATCAACCAGACTCATCAAAATTATTTCCCGTCGGTCAACGCTAAATATAAAGTGAGCGAGGATGTTCAATTGGTCGGCGCATATTATTCGAGCGCGGCCAGGCCGAATTTCTCCGACGTTTCGCCGCTGGTAGATTACGGCGTAAATAACAATGTCGCTGCGTCGAGTAATCCTTTTCTGAAACCGGCTATCGCACAGAATTATGACCTGGGAGTATCTCTGTTCAGCAATAATGTCGGCCTGTTTTCAGTCAATGGGTTCTACAAACAATTGACAGACCTTGTGTATTCAATTCCATTCGTTTACCCGTACAGGTATCGTGATATTGTGCAGGCACCGTCGGATATCTTATCGAGACTGCCGTCAACTTCGTATTGGGATACTTCATGGTTTGCGAAAGGAAATCAAAATACATACACGAGTGTTCCGATAAATAATCCGGAGAAAGCATTCGTAAGAGGGCTAGAATTCTCATGGCAGACACACTTGTGGTATTTGCCCGGAGTCTTAAGCGGCATCGTGCTTGACCTGAACTATACGGTAATGAGTTCACATACGTTCTATCCGTACTTTGACGCTAACAGCGTAGTGAAAGACACCGTGTGGAATGCTGCTCATACCAGGGTCAAGAATATCGATTATTACGTAGCATACCGAACACGTCCTGGCAGGCTGGTAAACATGCCGAACGCAACCTATAATATAATCGCCGGCTGGGATTATTTAGGGTTCAGTTCAAGAGTGTCATTCAGGTATCAATATACGACGCTCACAAGCTTGGATTCCAGATATGCCGTGGCTGACGCGTACTACGATAACGTCCTCTTAGTCGATGTTTCGTTGAAGCAGAAACTTATTGAAAATTTGTCAATTTTTGCCAACTTTACAAACATTGGTGCGCATGTCGATAATTATTATTATCAATCTCCAAACGGACCTTTACCGACAAGCGAACAAACGTATGGTTTCAATGCACAATTTGGATTAAGCTACGCTTATTGATAAATACTCATTTATTAACTTAGACGGTTTATTTTGCTTTTCTTGTGTTTAATAAGTGTATATTGTAAAGCACAGAAGTGAAGTCAAAACCGGAAGCATTGGAAGGAGGTGGCTAAGGGAGGAAAAAAAATTTAATTACTTTTTCAATTATTAGTTCACCATAAAAGGAGAAAGCAATGAAAAACAAGCTATTAGTTACACTTTTGATTAGCTTAGCGATTGTGAGCATTTCAAATGCTCAGTATTCTCAGATCATTCGACAGCGGGTGCCGAATCAGGCGAAGGCAAAGGCAGAGGCGGCTCAGTTAATCGCAATTGCTAATGCTACAAACGCTGATACGATTTTCATTACCGACGCCTCAACGCCGGGTATCATTGAAGCGACAATTAACGGTGATACAACCACTAATGTCGGCCGAACAAACATCAACAGAGTATACAAGCTGTCGAAGAGCCAAATCTATACTCAAAATGCCGGTCTTAGCGTTTACAATCCGCACGGAACATTGATCATTGTCGGTGAACCTGGCGGAACGAAGCCGGTTATCACATTGACCGGTGTTAACGGCGTAGATCCCGGAATGAATACTGTCGTTGGCAGTATAAAGTTGGATAACATTCACATGCAGAATGAGTTTACGAATGACAATGGATTTAACAATAATTGCTTTGTAGGCTCAACAGATCTCGGCTTGCCGCAGTCTGTGGACGTCAATAACTGTCTGTTTGAATTCATCCAGCTCGATACGTTCTCCTGCGACGGTTACACGAACGGAGCAAAATTCAGATTCACAAACTCATACTTCCGCAACCTCTTCAACGTTAATCAGTGGTGGGGTGGCAGAGTGTTCTATTGCAAACGTCCTATCGACACAGTTTGGGTCGAGAACTGCACAGTTACAGGCGGCGGACTTATTTTCTTGCAGCAGAGCTCAATGTGTAAGTTTGCGTATTACAACCACAACACGATCATCAACAGCAACAAATACTGGCAGCTGGGTGTTTATTACCTTGAAGGATACTGGGTCAACAATCTTTTCATCAACCAGAATTGGGTTGGTGAGGATTTCCAGAACGTCGCAACCGGCGGACAGGATCCTGATCCCGGAATGCTGATGGGTAATTTCGGTATGGATACTCTTTGGGTTCAAGGCGGAAAATTGCATGCGCCGATTAATATCCAGCCCTCATATTTGAATGCCGATTCAACGATCAATCAGTCATTATGCGGTCTTGATAAGATGCAGGCGCTTGTTGCCAATAACATCCTCTGGACTGACACGGTAATGCTAAAAGCATACTATCACAATATGCAAATTGGCGGTTTTGGTCCTTATGGAACGGCATTCGGCGGTGTCACTGCCTCTTCATATTTAACATGGAGCATTCCACAAGCTGATACTCCGAGCATGGTCGTCAACATTCCAAGTATCTGGATGAACCCGCGCACAACGACGTTGTTCGCCACGTATCACAAGTTGGCTCAAGCGGACAATCACATTAACGTGCAGGTTTCGACAGTTACACCTGCAATCGCCGATGCAGCAACTGCAGACCAGATGGCACGATGGAATGCCCAGCAATGGGGCGTTCCGGGCTTCTCGTCCTCAACGCAGGACATTCTTCACAGCAAATACATTTGGGGCGATTATGACCCAACAACGATTCCGGGTATCAAAACGGAAGACGGAAGCGGGATCACAAAGTTCACCGACCTGAATGAGAGTTTCGCTCAATCCGGTACAGTTATCAATTCGACAATTGATCAATTGCCGATTGGTGCCTTGATCTGGGATGATGCTAAATTGGCTGCGTATGATTCAAAGGCTGAATGGGCAAAGGTATGGGCCTTCTATCTAGCTACAGGAGTTGCAGAAAACAAGACGTCGGCAGTGCCTCAACATTATGGGCTTTCACAGAACTATCCGAATCCGTTTAACCCGACGACACAGATTAGCTTCTCAGTACCGTCGAACAGCAACGGTCAGCTCGTAACATTGAAGGTCTACAACGTTCTTGGACAGGAAGTCCAAACACTGTTCTCAGGTACCAAGAGTGCAGGAAGCTATACCGTTCCATTCGATGGCAGCAAGCTCGCAAGCGGCGTGTATCTCTATCGTTTGCAGGCAGGCAATACCTCCATCACCAAGAAAATGGTTATGATGAAGTAATTTCATCAGTCTCTTCTTTGTATGGAAGATATAGTAATGGTTGATCTGTAAGACAATGCCGGATAATTGAAAAGTTATCCGGCATTTTTGTTTTATTGTGGTTTGGCCCTTTTTCGCTGGCAGTGAGGATTGTGTCTTCAAAAGAGAATTTCCGGAAGAGGGGTGAAGACAAGGCGTGGAATGTTTCCTCGAAAATTCATATCATCTAACGTTTCACATCGGGGATACCTTCAATAATTTTGATTTGAATTCACGCCCTAAAACAAAATGATATCCTCAACGATCACAAAATCATCGGAGAAAAAAATGTTTATTGGTACTTCTACTCGAAGCCAACTTGCATGCGCGGTTGCAGCATTGGTGTTGACATTGTCGCAGTCATTGTTTGCGCAAGGGTCTGGCACTCTTCAGGGACGGGTCATAGATAAAGAAACCGGCGAAGCCCTCGTTGGGGCCAATGTGTCTATTAATAATACAAGCTTTGGTGCTGCTGCCGACCTGGACGGGAAATATGTTATCTACCGAATCCCGACGGGCAGGCAGACCGTCAAAATAAGTTACATTGGATACCGGCAGATGACGCTCGATGTCACGATAACGGAAAATGAACCGTTAACACAAGATTTTCGATTAACATTGGGAACCGTCACGGGCGATACGGTTGTCGTGACGGCGCAGGCGAAAGGCCAGTTGGCGTCGATCAACGAGCAGCTGACATCCAACAATATCATTAATGTTGTCTCGGCAGAAAAGATGCAGGAGTTGCCGGATGCGAACTTGGCCGAGTCGATCGGCCGTTTGCCCGGTGTCTCGTTGCAAAGACAAAACGGCGAAGCGGATAAAGTCATCGTCCGCGGGTTGTCTCCGCAGTTCAATAATGTGACGATAGAAGGCGTGCCGATGACGTCCACAAGCGGAGGGCTTGCGGCCGGCGAGACGAACAACGGAAGCAGCAACTATTCTGACAGGTCGATTGACTTGGGCATGTTGACCGACGACGTCGTTAAGGGAGTCGAGCTTTCGAAATCGTTGCGGGCCGATATGGATGCCAACGCACTGGGCGGCACGATCAACCTGACATTGAAACAAGCCCCGTCAGGGTTGCACGAAAATCTTATGGTTAACGGCGGCTATAACGATCTGACATCGTATTGGAAGAACTACAAAGTTGTAGGAAGTGTAAGCGACAGGTTCTTCGACGATGCGATCGGTGCACGGGTGCAATTGAACCTGGAGGACAAGGCGCTTCCATCGCAGCAATTTAACGCAGGGTACGATGGCGTTTCCACTACTTCAAATAAAGACAGCCTGGGTAACATCACCCACACTTTTCTTAGGAATACGAACAGTGCCAGATTAACCGTGGATAATCTGGACAGGAGACGGTACGGCGGAAGCGTCATCCTGGACTATGGATCAAAATTTGTCGATGTGACATTCTTTAATCTCTATACCCGGAGAGAGGATAATGACTCTCGCCACGATGACAATGTGAATTTTGAATTTACACCGCCGGACGGTTTATTCACCAAATTGTATAGTCAATCCCAGTTCACGACAGAAGAACGTACACATTCGCTGCAGGCGAAGTTCAAGGTCGCCAGCACCGAACTCGACGCCGCGGTGTCGTACGCAAAAACGGACTACCAAAACCCGGGCTATGATTTTCCATTTATGGAGGTACTGACCAACCCCATTTCCAAGAATTCTAATGTTTTTGTTTACGCGACCCCTTCATCATTAATAGGGCTTGCGGGTGCCGACAATCCGAGTAATTTCTATTTGCGGAATTTAGACCACTCCTACAATTTTCTTAATGATAATAGTTACGATGCAAAGGTCGACTATCATATCCCGTTCCAACTTGGGGATGATTTGTCGGGCAAGATTTCTCTCGGCGGCAAGTACCATTCATTTGACCGCTATAACAACGGTGTAGGCGTATTTTTCGATTTGGAATACGGCGGCAGTAAAAATCGACAACTTGAATACTTGACATGGTTGCAGCAGAATTTTGGCCGGACGAATAAGACCACCGACGTGAGCCATGGTGTTTCAGGCTTGAACTATATGCTCTCCGGCTATACTCCTCCGAAGTTCCTTAACGGCAATTACACTCTCGATAATTGGGGTTACGATTTACCGTTGCTCAATACGATCGGACAGCAGTTCTTTGCTCACTATGCCGATCAGTATTTTGGAGACGGAGTTCAGACGTACAATTCGGATTATGATGATGCGGAACGGTTGCACGCGGGCTACATTATGGGAGAGTTTAATATCGGACAGGCTTTGACGTTGGTTCCCGGTGTCCGGTATGAAAACCTCCAGGGGGCATACGGAGCCTACGTCGTTTATGCCAACGGTAGTAATCAAAACGGCTTGCAGGGGGAACCTCCAGTCTGGCGGTCGATCAATACGACCCATAATAATGTTCTCCCTTCGGTGAACCTTAAGTATAAAGTGAGCGAGACCGTACAGATCGTGGGTGCGTATTATCAGAACCTCGCCAGGCCGAATTTTTCCGACGTCTCACCGTTAGTTGACTACGGTGTGGCTGGAAATGTGAACGCTGCGAGCAATGCTTATCTGAAGCCGGCGACCGGACAGAACTATGAACTGGGAACATCGATCTTCAGTAATACCGTCGGTTTGTTCTCGGTGAATGCGTACTACAAAAAGTTAAACGATCTTACATATTCTATTCCGGGCTACGAGCCGTACCAGCAGGCTCTCATCCATGATGCACCCTCGGATATCCTGTCCCGGTTGCCGCAGTTAACGTATTTTGACACGTCATGGTTTCACAATGGCGCCCAGAACTCTAGTCTGTCTATGCCGATTAATAACCCGGCAGCAGCTTATTTGAGAGGATTGGAAGTTGAATGGCAGACACACTTCTGGTATTTACCCGGCGTCTTAAGCGGATTGGTGCTCGACCTGAATTACGGAGTCATGAGCTCCAGCACCTACTATCCGTATTTTGATAATGCTTCTAATCCTATAGATACGCTGTGGGATGCCGCTCACACAAGGATCAAGAAAATAAACTACTGGTTGGAATACCGAACAAGAGAAGGTTCGCTGGTCAACATGCCGAAAGCTACATATAATATTACCGTCGGCTGGGACTATTTAGAGTTCAGTTCGAGAGTATCGTTCAGATATCAGTACACGGAGCTCACAAGCCTCGATTCCCGTTACTCCCTGGCGGATTCGTATTATGATAATGTCCTCTTAGTCGATATTTCGTTGAAGCAGAAGCTATTTGAGAATATGTCTATCTTTGCCAATCTTACCAACGTGGGTTCACATGTTGACAGTTATTATTACACGTCTCCGAAAGGACCTCTGCCGACGAGTGAACAAACGTACGGATTCAATGCGCAGTTTGGACTGAGATATGAATATTGATAATGATTTTGCGGTTGAAGAACACGAGATCCTTTACCGTACCATCTCACGGGTCCAAGCGGGCGGGGTGTACCTCTGCTGATTGCAAACGGAACCTCGATCACGAAGAAAATGGTTATGGTGAAAGTGATCCAACGGTCGTTTGTTCCGTGAAACAAGGGACACGGTTGGGCTGAAAGTACAATGCCGGACAATTGAAAGATTCTCCGGCATTTTTGTTCTCAGCGAGATTCGTTACCCCGTTTGCGAAATAGTTGTTGCATCTCAAAGGCAAAAGAAATAAGATATGGTAACTGATGGCACAAAAACCATTGAGTTTTTCACAAAGTTCACGAAGCACACGAAGAGAGTATGTTGCTGCGGATTAGATCTCATGTGGTAGATCTCAACCTTCGTGCCTTTTCATGTCCTTAGTGGAATCCTCACAAAACTTGTTCAATTTGCATGGCTTCCGTAAACGGTAAGATTTCGTCAAGCAACCAGGCGTTGGGCATCGTTGTTCTCTGCGCGATCGCGATGGTCTATTTTGCAATATTTGCCTTCCTGTTCAAACGTCCTACGGAACACGTTACAGAATTCTATTTTGCGGACAGAATGACCGAGGCCCACCGGGTCTTGATCGACCAATACAATGCATTGCACAAGGGAAAGGTCAAAGTCATTCCCATTGATTTCCCCAACGCCGATTTCAGCACAGATACGCGCAAAGAGATCATTGCCCGGTCGCTTCGCGGAGACGACGACGGTATCGACCTGCTTGCGGTCGATGTCATTTGGGTGCAGCGGTTTGCGAAGTGGTGCGAACCGCTCGGCAAATACTTTACGGACGATGAACGAAAGAGAATAACACCGATTGCCCTGAGATCGTGTTATCATGATGGAGAACTCGTCGCCGTGCCGCTCGATCTCGATGAGGGCGTCGTTTACTATCGGGCGGATTTGCTCGCAAAGGAGTATAATGGGAAAGATCTCCTTCAAAAGGTCCAGGGCCAGATCTCGTGGGATGAGTTCCTGAAAATCAAGAAGGAACTTCGCAAGAGCAGTTATCCGTTTTATGTTTTTCCCGCCTCGGATTACGAGGGGCTGATTTGCTGCTACATTGAAATACTTCTCAGCGAGAAGCCCGATTACTTTACGACGATTGGATTCCGTTTTGACACGCCCGAGGCCAGAAACGCTCTCCGGCTGCTTGTTGACCTTGTCCACAAATACGATGCTACTCCCGAAATTGTCAGCGATCTGACCGAGGTGCCGAGCTATGAATATTTTATCACGCACGATGCTCTTTTTCTGCACGGGTGGACGACGTACGATCAGGATTTCAAGGCGGCTCCGGTCGACACGGTCAAACAACGGAATCTGAAGAAAATGCCGGTGCCGTATTATTCCGGCGGCAAGCCGGCATCAGTGTTCGGCGGCTGGAACTTGATGGTTCCTAAGGCAAGCAAGAAGAAGGAAGCGGTGATTGATTTTATTAAATTCCTGCTCAAAGACGAATCACAGGAAATTTTTTATACGAAAGGCGGATACTTTCCCATTACGAATTCGTTCTACCATGATTCATTGTATCTTCGCAAATATCCAGAAATAAGCGCTATTGTGGATTTGATGAAAACCGGAGTTCATCGCCCTAGTCAGGAAGAATACACGAAGGATTCGAAAATCATGTCGCGGTATTTTTATCTTGCCATCAAGGGAAGTATCACCGTTGACGAAGCAGTGAAGAACGTCGATGCAAGCATCGAATCCGAAAGAAGCCTTACACCGTAATTGCCGTTATGGAGTGGAAAAACTTGAAAGTACCCGAACCCGTCAAGACGAAACTGTCGCGCTATCGCTTCGAGATACGCCATATCGTTGTGATGGTCGTCGTGTTGATCACATTTCAAATTATCCTGGTGTTTTTTCAAAAAGAGAATTTGGAAAGCTTCCTCGGAGAAGCGCAAAGCTGGTTCCGGAAGTACTATGCTGAACGTCTTGCCCTCGTGACGACGACCAATGTCGAACTGATCTTCGAACGCCAGCAGCGAGTACGCGCACAGCAAGACAGCGCAGAATTGTACCTTGCCTATTCGCTGAACGTCATTTTTAAGCAGCAGCTGATCCAGAGGAGCGGGGAAGATCTTTGCCTTATCCTGATAAAGAATCATCAATTGTATATCATCGACAGCGGGCAAAAACTCACCGCATTTTTCAGCAATACGCTGCTGCCCCTGCAAGACGGGGAACCGACGAGCCATCGCCAGGGGGTGGACTACTTTCTCGCTCAAAAAGACGAAATGCGGCGAAGGGAGAAAATCGTCAGCGCCGTGTCGAACGATAAGACCTTCGACGTTCTCGTTCCCTTTGTTCCCGACGGCGAATATCTCGGTGTGATGTACATGCGCATCACGCCGGATTTCACGTTCCTCACAACGGAAATTCAGTCGAGCTTCGATAAAGTGGCGCTGACATTTTTAGCCCTCATTTTTATCGGGTTGATGGCGATTTTTATTATTTCCTCGCGCGCCGTCGGCGAGCGCAATAAGGCGCAGGAGGAATTGTACATCGAGCACGAGGAGAATCTTGAGAAACAAATCAGGCTGGAAAAAGAATCGCTCTTCACAAAGAGAATTTACCATACAAATCATAAGGCTGAAAAAATAATGGGATTCATCAAAAACGATGTACGGATGATGAATTCTGAAAATCTCGGGCAGTTGAAACAGCGCGTCATCACCTATTCAAACTTCATCTCGCGCATTATCTATGACATGAAATGGTACGACCAGGACATCAATACCATCGTCAACCCGATGTTCAAAACCAGCATCAACATGGTCGTCGAGTTCATCGTTCAGAACGTTTTTTTGCGCGTTTCGAGCAAGAATGAAATGTTCGACATCAAGCTGGACCTGGACCCTTCCCTTCCGCCGGTAACGGTGAATGAATTCATCGTCTGGGAAATTCTTGAACCGTTGATTCAAAACAGCATCGACCATGCGAGCAAAGACTTTGTCACAATAGTTGTGTCGACGACTTACAATAAGAAAAAAAACATTTCCCAGGTCTGCGTAGAAGATACCGGAGTCGGCATCGCCAGAGAATTGCTGGAAACCGGTGCAAAAGGCATCAAGAGGCTGTTTCTTGAACAAGAGTCGACAAAAATCAATATCGGGACACACTCCGGTTACGGGTGCTATATTGCGCACCAGCTTGCAGTGGGGAAATGCGGATGGCTTCTGGATGCGGAGAACCGGACCGAGGGCGGATGCAGGTTTACGTTGACGATCAAAAACTAGGAGCGGTATGACCATCAATAGTACGCAGATCATCAGGGTGTTGCTTGTAGAAGATGAAGACTTCGACGTCGCTCGCGTGAAGAAAACCGTGAGTTTGTCAACAACGCGCATCCAGGTCGAAGACGTCGTCTCCAACGGAAAATCAGCGCTCGACAAAATCCGCGATAACCCCGATTTCTATGATGTCGTTATTCTCGATTACCAGATTTCGGGCGGATTGCGCGGCGAAGAGCTGATCCAGAAAATGAAGGAACTCGATGAGTTTCTGCAGATTGTCGTCATCACAAAAATGACGATCAACACCACGGATTTTGATTTTGCCAACAACCTTCTCAAAGCGGGAGCGTATTGGTATTGCACAAAATATCCGGGCAACATCGAAGACTACGTCTACCAGCCGACCGATTTTATTCTGAGCATCGTCAACGCTTATGAACGGAAGAAGCTTGAGAAGCAAAAACTGAAATCCGACAAGCGGCTGAAACAGAGCAACGAGAATCTCCTTGAATCGAAAAAAATCATCGGCGAATCGAAGCCGATGGTTCAGCTCAATGAAGTGATCGAGAAGTACGCTAAAAGCGAAGCCAACCTGCTCATTTCAGGAGCGTCGGGAACGGGAAAAGAACTTGTGGCGTGGAATATTCACCTCAAGAGCAAACGCAAGTACGAAAAGTTCATCCCGATCAACTGCGGCAGCATTCCGCACGATCTGGTCGAGAGCGAGCTATTCGGGTATGAACGGGGGGCGTTCACCGGCGCAATGAATACAAAAGCGGGTCTATTCGAGATCGCGCACAACGGAACAATTTTTTTGGATGAAGTCGGCGAACTGCCTCTGCAGGCGCAGGTAAAACTCCTTCGCGTTATACAAGAGGGAGAAATTGAAAAGATCGGAAGAAAGGAAAGTCTGACGGTCAACGTGCGCATCATTGCCGCCACCAATAAGAACCTGACGGCGGAGGTGAACGAGGGGCGTTTCCGGGAAGACCTTTACTATCGTCTCGCGGTGATTCCGTTGGATATCGTCCCGTTAAGCAAACGCGGAGACGATATTCTCCTTCTCTTCAATCACTTTCTCGATTATTTTAGCCGCGATCTCGACCTTCAGCCTCCCTCGACGGACCCGAAAGCGAAAGAAATTCTTATGAACTATAAATGGCCGGGCAATGTGCGGGAACTCCGCAATGTCGCGCAGCGGTTGGTGCTCAACTGCACGGATAAAATTACGGCGAAGGATGTCACCAATCATATGACGATGAGAAATCCGATACCGACAAAGGATGAATCGGTGATCGACGACTTGTATACCGGGCAGGTGCTTCCGCTGCCGGAAATGGAAAAAATGTTCCGCGTCCGTTATTTCAAATATGTGCGGAGCATTTCCAGCTCCGACTCGAATGCCGCCGAGAAATTAGGCCTTGCACCGTCGAATTTCTACCGAATGTTAAAAGAACTTGGCTTAAAGTAGAAACGGTAAAAGAGGAAACCTCATCCATTGAACAGTAACCAATTATTGGCGGCAGTCAAGCCGGTTCCACGCCTGGTAGCGGGCTACTTTGTTTAATCGACCCTTCGACGCTCCCGTTCCGCAGAAGCGGAACGGGATTGCTCAGGGTGAACAGACCATGTTCATCCTGTCCCGAAGGGATCCCTTTGGGAAGTAAGTGATCCCGCTCGAAGAGCGGGAGAACGCATCGAAGGACGATGTCGCTGCTTTTTGAATCAAAGTAGCCGACTACCCCGCCCCGCCTTCAGTCCAGTGCGACGATCAAGTGAGATGTAATCAATCGATTGGATCATTCCTTTGTTCCCGTCTGTCTTCCTTCATCTAAGGATTGGCACATTTGTTCAACGCGTATTTCCGCGGAATTCCTCCGGTTTTGAATCAATTTGTTAAAGCGCTAGTCGTAAAAATACCTAATTTAAGGTATTGTTTTTTTGGCTTATGCAATGTATGATTGATAGGTCTTGCCAAACATAGGCCGCCGCCAAAATCCTAATTTTCCACTTACTTAGGGGTACATCTCATGAAAAAGTTTACAACGAGGTTTCGATTGCTCGGGCTTGCTGTTTTTATAGGCTTCATCGTAACTCTATCCGGCGTGTTTTCTCCCGGGACCCTGAAGGCCCAATATACCGGAAATGAAAATCACGTTATCACACTCGACCAGGCAGTAAAATATATTCAAAATTTTAAAAAATCCCCGGCCGCTCCGACAACAAAGGGGGGCTACTTTGGGAAAAATATTTTTGACAAGATCCTTGCTCAGGGAGGGGTTGTCGGAATCCGGTACTACTATGCCGCAAAAGACGATGGCTCGCCCACGCTTGTTTTGGTGGGCGTCGACAGCACCGGCAACGATATGGTACAAGGGATTCTCGGAGAATGGGCAACGCAGTGTCCCCCATTTTGCCCGCAAACAAATCAATTAAATAAATAGGCGACAATGAAATTGCCTGCGATGGCCATTGTGACAGTTCTTTCATCTTTCATTCCAGCGATTGCCGGAATTGCCCGGTTTAAACATTTAAATAGAGCAATGAAAGTCTTTCTTGCATTTTGTATTTATTGTTGCTGTTTAGAAATTCTCGAGGAAATACTGAGGCGAAACGCTGTGAATAACACCTCGCTATCGAACTATTATGTTCCCGTGGAATCGATATTTATCTGTGTCGTTTATACACTCTCGGTTGCAAGTAAAAGAATCAAGCGAATTATCTCCGGGTTAACGCTGCTCTTCTTGTGCATTTGGGTGGCGGACAAAGTGTACCTTGATATACCGGGTCAAATGAACAGTGAAATGGCTGTTACCTCCCGTGTTCTCATCATCCTCATCTCGGTGATGACTATCCACGCGATCGTAAAACAAATGAATCATCCGTTTATCGACGAACCGATATTTTGGGTATCAAGCGGCACGCTTCTTTATTCGACTGGCGTTGCACCTATTCTCGGTTTAGTTCATGAGCTCTTAAAAATGGGTGTCTCGTATTACGCTGCCGCTTGGTACATCAATTGGTCGCTCGAAATAATTTCCAATCTCATGTATACGAAAGGTTTCTTCTGCACAGCGAAATCCCAAATATCATCTGGGTGATAAGCCTCGGAACCGCAGTGTTGTTTATCTTTGCGCTTGCCTACATCTTTGTGGTCCTTTCGAGCAATCAACGAATCATTGCGGCGCAGAAAGCGAAAGTGGAGGAGATCGCCAAGAGCGCGGAACGCTATAAGGCGCTTTTCGACCATTCGCTTGCGGGGATGATGAAGTACTCGAGGGATTCATTGAAAGTGCATGAGGCAAACGAATCGCTTCTGGTGATGTTTGAATGCACAGCCGAGGCAGAATTTGAGCGATGCTTCTCAGAATTTCCCTCTTCAGCACGCCGTTTCATTGCGAATGCACTTGCGACAAACGGCATCATCTCGGAGTATGAAATTCAGACAAAAAGAAAAGACGGTACAGAAATTTGGATACTCTTTTCCGCTAAAGTAGTTCATGGAGACCATAACGTCCATGCCGTCATTGTCGATGTTACGAAAAGGAAACATTTCGAGGAAATGGTCCAAGAACAAGCGGCTTTGCTCAATGAAACACAGGATGCAATAATTGTTTTGGATGAAAAGGAACAGATTACATTTTGGAATCGCGGAGCAGAGCTGACGTACGGATGGGGGGCGAACGAGGTTGCGGGGTGCTCTCTTCAAAAACTTCTGTATTCCGGCGACAGGGAAGGGGATTATCACCTTATCGTGAAGCGTGTCATGGAATTCCGGAAATGGAGCGGAGAAAACCGTCATCCGAGAAAAGATGGGAAAGAAATCCTTGTCGACAGCCGATGGCGGGTTGTTCGGGGTACACATGAGAACTCACGAAAGCTCTTGATTGTCAATACGGACATTACAAGCAGGAAACGGCTGGAAGCCCAATACATCAAAACACAACGGATGGAAAGTATCGCCTTGTTGACCGGTGGAATTGCCCACGACCTGCAAAACATACTGGCGCCGGTGGCGATGTCCATTAGTCTATTGAGGGATGAACTGAAGGACCAAACAAGTTTAGCCGTTCTGCGTGCGGTTGAAGAAAGCGCCCAAAGCGGATTGGATCTGGTAAAAAATATTCTCACGTACGGAAAAGGGATTGTGGGCGACAGAGCCTTGATCGACTTGTCCGTTGTCCTCCAGCAAGTTTTGAAGATTGTCGAAAGCGGGTTGCCGCCCGCTATTGTGGTGGATGAGGATATTTTCGGTGAGGACTGGATTGTCCGCGGCGATATGAGTCAATTGAAACAAGTCTTTCTCAATATCTGCGTGAATGCCCGGGACGCAATGCCCGACGGCGGAGTGCTGGGCATTAAGGTCGACGACTATTTTTTTGATAACGAAAGTCTCGAAAATTATCCCGAGGCGCATGCCGGACGCTATGTCGTCGTGAGCGTTGCAGACTCGGGAATCGGCATCTCGGAAGACACAATCGATAGAATATTTGAACCGTTTTTTACGACCAAAGAAGGGGGGGAAGGCACCGGCCTCGGCCTCTCTATCGTGCTTGGAATTGTACGAAGCCATGGCGGCTTTACTACCGTCGACAGCATCGTGAACCGGGGAACAACGTTTAGGGTCTACCTTCCTTATGGTGAAGAGACAGGAATTTAGTTCAATCCTTCTTATTCCTTTGGAAACCGACCAATTCTTATGGAACCACAGACTCAAAACAATCAGGATAAAATCTCAACATGGATCGTCGACGACAATAAGAATTTTTGTCTTGTGCTTGCAGTAAATTTAAATAAAAGCAAGACCGTCGATTGCCAAAGATTTTTTCATTCGTGTAAAACCCTCCTCAGAGACCTTGAAACAGAAATTTCTCCTCCGAGTGTTATCCTTTTGGACATCAAAATGCCGGCTATGAACGGGCTCGATGCGATCGTCCCGATAAAGAAGCTCTCTCCCGGCTCGAATATCATTATGCTCACTTCCTATGACCTCGATGAAAATATCCGGGCAGCGATGAAACGAGGAGCTTCCGGCTACTTGCTGAAAACAGCGTCATCGGATGAGATCGTCAGAGCTATTGAAAGTGTGCAGCAGGGGGGGGTGCCGCTGGACCCAATGATCACAAAAAAAATGATGTCTGCATATATCGGATGGGAAGGTCCGGAAAATGTGTATAACCTCTCACCGAGGGAAAAGAATGTGCTGAAATTAGTGACTCAAGGGATGAATAATTTGGAAATCGCCGAAAAGCTGTTCATAAGCCGTTTTACGGTCGAAACGCATTTGAGGAATCTTTTCCACAAGCTCGATATTCACAGCCGCCCGAAATTGGTTGTTAAAGCTATCAACGACAGAATGGTATGATTTTTCCGCAATAGTTCGGCCCTTTTAAAAATACCTGAATCTTGGTATTGCCCCTTCCGCCGGTTCCTTCTATCTTATTTTGTTACCTCACATAATAAAGCCCTGTTGCCCTTCACGGGGGGAGAAGGGCCTGCGTGGGTGAATATTTTTGAGAAAAACACATACGTTGTTATCCTGTTTTAAACGGGCGATGAGTACTCGCTTGCCCGTCTCATACATCGGTTGAGGCCGTCCGGCCTCATGCTGAATGGTACGTCTATCGATGCGTCATCAATGGTGAAGCTCCGGCCTTCACCACGTACAACACGGCCCAATCCGAAACTGCAGCCACCCGTTTTAACACTTCCCGGGCGCAGGAAATTAATCCTCTGTCATCTTCGTACCGCCCGCATTCGCTCCGCTCAGACCTTACAAGTGCATTCTACATCAAACCATTTTTGAGGTGGCTTCTATAGATTATCCTTTTACACTTGCCCGCAATTTGATCTTGGATTTTTTTTGTGAAACGCAGGAGTGCTCACGATTGCGCGAGATTGTGCAGAATACTGCTGATATGGCCGGAATCGTTTACGGTTGGACGGTATTTTTTCCCTTGCATTTTATGCTTCTAGTTACGACACTATAACCCGAAACGGCATCTTTAGGATTCATTCAACGATGCCCGGAGAATTACAGCCGATGACCATGATGGAATTCTGCCAGCATCGCACGCGGAGTTGTCGGAATTGTTAAAGAGCAGCCGCTGTTAGTCTATTCTTTCAAATCAGACATTCATTCACCAATCATAATGCACCACGTGCCATGAAGCTCAGAACCCTGCCGATATTTCGGTAGTGTCCTAATTTGAGTGATCATCTAAGAATTTCTGGGTAATGTTTGAAACGTACAAAGTACGATCATTGTCATTCTGAGGAGCGGAGCGACGAATGCCGAAGGCATCCCCTAGGGAGAATCCATGACGACGCAGCACCGCGTATCCACGAGGCCTCAAAGTCATGGATCCTTCTCCGCCAATCACGAAGCGATGCCTTAGGCAAGAACGGCGGGATCAGGATGACAGTACAAAGCATTTTTGAGATACTCTTATCCAAATTTGGACACGATCGATCTTTCTTATCTTTTTTATTACGGGGTTTGGCGACGCAAACGGAACGCTGGCCGGTAATGAGCTCTCCGGTTTGTTGGTGATTGCAATCGTCTTCGTCGCGAGGATTCCGGCTCTCGTGGGCCTCGTTGCCAACAAATCGGCAGAATTGAGCTTCATTATCCCGCTTGTCATTTTCGTGTTTATTGCAGTCTTAGCGCTTGGTTCGATAAAGAAACCCGCAGTGAATATTCCATCGTAGAACAAAGGCACAGCGAAATGAAACTTGAACGTGAAAAGCGGATCGTGATGACGCTGGATGCGGGAGGCACGAATTTTGTCTTTTCCGCCATTCAAGGAAATAGCGAAATTGTAGAACCGGTAACACTTCCGTCGCATGCGAATGACCTTGACGTCTGCTTGGCGACGATCGTTAGCGGGTTCACGGAGATAAAAAAACAGCTTCCTGCCCGGGCGGTTGCCATCAGCTTTGCGTTTCCCGGGCCGGCGGATTATCCCGCAGGCATTATCGGCGACTTGGGAAACCTCCCGGCCTTCCGGGGCGGAGTCGCACTCGGACCGATGCTCCAGGAGGTATTCCAACTGCCGGTGTTTATCAACAACGACGGTGATTTATTTGCCTACGGCGAGGCGATTGCGGGATTCTTGCCGTACGTGAACGGCCTGCTGGAAAAAGCGCACAGCCCGAAGCGGTTTCACAATCTGTTTGGCGTAACGCTCGGGACCGGATTGGGAGGCGGTATTGTGCGGAACGGCGAGTTGTTTATCGGCGATAATTCCGGCGCCGGCGAGATCTGGCTGATGCGGAACAAGGCGGATTTTTCCGTTAACGCGGAGGAGGGGGCCAGTATCCGTGCCGTGCAGCGGGTGTACGCCCAGCTGGCAGGAATTACTTTTGAACAGGCTCCGACGCCGAAAGAAATCTTTGAAATCGGTATCGGCACAACGAGAGGAAATACTGCTGCGGCTCTTGAAGCGTACCGCCAGTTGGGGGAAGTTGTCGGCGATGCACTCGCCAACGCGTTAACGCTCATCGACGGGCTGGCGGTGATCGGCGGAGGGCTTTCGGGCGCACATTCGCTTTTCCTGCCGGCACTCGCAGCAGAGATGAACGGCAAATATCATTTACCGGGGGGAAAGAATTTTCCGCGGCTCGAAGTGAATGTTTATAATCTTGAAAATGAAGACGAATGCGAAATTTTTCTCACGGGGGCAAAAAAGGAAATTACCGTTCCGGGCACAAGCCGGAGCGTGCAGTACGACCCGTTGCGGCGTGTTTGCGTCGGCATCTCAAAACTAGGAACGAGTGCAGCTGTCGCGATCGGTGCGTATGCGTTTGCGCTTCATGCACTTGATAGGAAGTAACCGGGCATGCGTTCAACACTTACAGGACTGCTTAAAATTATAAGAAATTTCTCTCCATAACGGATGAAATATTCGCAATATTCAATTGTAACACTGAGACAACAAATTTTTAACACCCTCATTACATTGCCGCGGTATATTTAGAGCAAAAGTGACTGTGAACAGCTGTTTTTTGGCTTGCTTCTCATGTTTGGTTTTGTAATATTTCATTCAGCTACAAACGCACACCTCATCGAGGCTATCGTGAGTTTGTAAAGATCGTATGGAGGAGCAATGCAGCAACTGGTCTGCGGTATCTTCCGAATTTTGTTCTATCCTTTTCTCATTCCAATCATTTTACTGAACAAGCCGTTGTCCTTCGATAGTTGATAAAAGCGAAATTAATTTCACCCAATACAACCCTATTTAGAGGAACTACCACTATGAAAAACATTGCGACAAAAGTTCTGTCCTTGTTGATAGCATTCCTGTTTATTGGATTAGCTGAAACAGCTCAGGCGCAGACTCTTCAAAAAAAATGGAGTGATACTTCCGGTGTTTCATGGTTTGCAGCCGCCGGCGATTCAGGATCTCTTGCACTTAATCCTGTCACAAACCACCTTATCTTTGCCTCGCGAGCCTCAAAAGCCTTTATGATCTTAAATGCTGCGACGGGCGATACTCTTGGGCGCCTGGATACGACGGGATTTTACACATGGACCGGCAACAAGGCATTTGAAAAAGTAGGTGTTTCTGATGACGGCAGGATCTATGCCGCAAACCAGGTAACGTCTGTAAATAAGAAAGCCGGGCGCGTCCGGATCTACACGTGGGCAAATGAATCCGCGAAACCTGTTGTTGCTTTTAACGACTCTATTAAAGGACCGCAACTGGGCGACGCGTTGGCGGTTGCCGGATCCGGCGCAGGAACCTACGTCTATCTGGGAGGGAATGGTACTGCATCTCCCGTGCAAATATTCCAGATATCAAACGATTCCCTGCTTGTTTTGCGAAAAACTATCACCGTTTCCCCTGCGTCGAACGGCGCCACGAGCATCGCTCCGATGACGGCGGGTTTTGGTCCCTTTTGGTTGAAAAAAAATGGGAAAGCCGCAATACAATTTGATACTACGGGAGCTCCGATCGACACATTGGCTTCCGCGGTTTTAGCTGTTACGGCGAGCTCGGCTCGGTACTATCAGGCCTACGGCCGAAAATATGTTTTTGCCTTCGATGGGAATGTCAACCCCTCCACGGCCCGCATCATCGATGTTACGAACGGACTTGGGGTCGGGGCTGCATATCTTACGGCAGTCACACCGCCTCTTGGTACGAAGGCAAATGCCTCTACGTTAGGCGAGGCCATTTGGAATCCAGCCGACAGCAGCATGATTGTTCTCAGCACAAACAACTCTATCGGTGCGTACAGCACTATGAAAGTGAACGCGATTGCAAAAACATTTACCCGAAGTCCTTTTGTTCCTCTGGCAGGTGCCATCGATACGGTGACTGCCAATATTGTCAGTCTTCAAAAAATCGCCGGTGCAAAAGTGCGATATATGGCTGCACCTGACACCATCGGCGCATCAGTACCAATGTCTCTGACATCCGGCGATTCGCTGAACGGCATCTGGACCGGCGTAATTCCAGGAGCGATAAATACGAACACCGCAAGAATATCCTATAAGTTCGATGTGACGGATGTGAACGGGACGGAGGCCGTTACCAACGGACCGGCCGGTTACTTTGCCGGTCTTTCGAAAATGTCTCTCAGCACAACGCGCGCCGAAGATACCACAACTGGAGTGATTCTGTGGAGTGGATACGGTATTCGTGTGACCGGCGTCGATATTATGGAAGACAGTCTTATCGGTGTGCTCGGCAACTATACGAGCATCATGATCCAGGATGACCAAGGTGCGATGGATTTTTATGATTATGGCGCCCCTCCGTATAGAATATACCGAGGCCGGTCGTACACTATTGTGGGCCAGCTTTATCAGTATAGCGGATCCATCGAAATGGAGCCTCAGTTCTATAACGGCCATTTTGACGTAACCGATAACGGACCTGGCGTGCTGCCAACTCCAAAACTGCTGACGCTTCGCGATATCGCATGGGATCGGCAGGGAGAACAAGTAGAGAATTCGCTTGTTCAGGTTCATCATGTCCAGCTGACTTCTTCATCGGCCGCGTGGCCGGCATTCGGCGCGGGAGGTACAAACCTCACCATAACGGATAACGGAATCGATTCGTTGACTTTCCGGATTCCTACCGGGAGCAATGGCAACGGTGCGCCTGCCCCGCACCAGCCGTTTACCGTGACCGGTATTGCTTCTCAGTTTGTCTCTGCCCCTCCCTATAAATCTGGATACGAAATCTTTTTGCGCAACATGGATGACATCGCCAGCGAAATTACAGTCGCGTTGAAAGATACAACGAAGGGACTTGCCGGCACGGATGTGAATATTGCGGCCGTGACTGACAGCTTGAACGGGCTTGGAGTTGTCGCGTACCAATTCACCGCTGCCTTTGATTCTACCCTTCTTAAATTTAAAGGGGGAACGGTGGTCGGGACGATCAGCAGCGGATTTACATTTTCTGCCACACCGCAGAACGCCGGGCTGGTGAAGATTACAGCCTCCGGAGCTCCGGCACTCAAAAATTCCGGATCGCTTTTTGTCCTCACATTTACAGTGTTGAAACCCGGCGTCGCTGCAATTGCTCTGGCAGGACAGTTCAATACCGGAAATCCCGTCGCGGTTACGCTAGGAGGTGTCGTGGCAGGTGGAATGCAAATGGAAGTTGAGCCGAACGATACCATCACCACGAGCACTCCGATCCCGTTCGGAATTCCGGCAGGCGGCTCGCTCTCCAAGAGTACCGGTAATGGTGATCCCGACTTCTATGTCTACCAGGTACCGACGGGTCATCTTATCGTTGACGGAGTCGATACGGCCAACACGACGAACCTTCGTTTAACACTTTACGATAGTACCGGAAAAATGCTGTATGATGTTGACCGAAACAACAATGAAAGGCTCGAATACAATGTGACGACTGCCGGGAAGTATTACGTTCGCGTCCTCGGGAATAACAACGTGAGCACGTATGCTACCGGACCGTATCAGTTGATGACGAAAATCGGCACACCGACCGATGCCAGGGAGCCGAACGACGGTCCGTTGACAGGGTTCTTCAATATCGTGACCCAGGCCGGGTTCAATTATTCCGACACGACAAATACGCTCGACCCCGGTGTCGGCCTTCCGGGGAGCGATTGGGATTACTTCAGTGTCGTTGCTTCCGCGGGGCAAAAAATCTCGGCCCTTGTGCAGGCTAAATCGTTTAAGACGACAACAACGTTGAACCATATTCAAGTAGCGTTGTTCCGGAAGAATGCCTTTTCCTCTGCGCTTGGTTCTGCTTCATGCGCCGACGGATCCGATGTTCCGTTGTCTTTTACGGTAGCGGTGGCGGATACCTATTATGTGATGGTCACCAACACGATGCCTTCCGAAGCAGGTCCTAACGCCCGCTATAAATTGACGATCGGTTCGCCGACGGGCGTGCTTGAAAATGTGGCAGGCTTGCCGAAGGAGTTCGCTCTGGACCAGAATTATCCGAACCCGTTCAACCCATCCACCACAATCAAGTTTGCCCTGCCGAAGGACGCGATGGTTATCTTGAAAGTGTACGACGTGCTCGGACGCGAAGTGCGCACGCTGGTCAACGAACGGGTCAGCGCCGGGTTTCAACAGGTTGTGTGGGACGGACGGAATGAATTTGGCGCTCAGGTCGCCTCGGGCATGTACATCTACCACATTTCCGCCGGTGCATTTGTTTCGACAAAGAAAATGATGATGTTGAAGTAGCAATGCCATTGCAACGGTGTCAAGCTTTAGAAAGCCAACTGAGAACTCGGTTGGCTTTTTTATTTCTCATTTGAAACTTCTGAAAAATAGCCTCTCGCCAAGCCGCAAAGGCGCAGAGTGACAGAAACTCTTAAGAGATGTATGTGCTGCAAAATCAACAATAACCGCGAGCCGCATTTTCTTGCCACGACTCTAGTTGAGGACTTTCTAGAGATGATTCAGTGCTCTCCTGGGAATTCAGAGGGTCTCGCATTTAACTTGGTCAACGTATTTTCTCGTTCCCAATCTCTGATTGGGAACGTAATCCAATGGCAGAAGCTCCGCTTCAGCGCTAGTAGGTTCCCAACCAACCCGTCCAGCGGCAGCGGGAGAGTTTGGGAAAGGACTCCATTGCAGAGCCCAGAAACTGGATGCCCGCCAAAGGCTGGCATGACAAATACCTCGCTGCTTGCGGCGAGGATTTTACATTTAACCTGGCTAACGTGTACCGCGCGGGTCTTCACTAATTTGGTATTGACATTTACCTTGCCGTTTTCGAACTTCTCATGGGGCGGATGGGGCATCTTCTTAAAACCTATTCCAATAACCGCGACCAACGTATGAAAGCAGCCTCTTTTATTTTCTTAGCTCTTTTCTTTTTTTTCGCCCTCACATGCAAGAAAGAGCCGCCGGTTGTTCCGGCTCCACCTTCTGGACCGGACACGACGAGCCACAACTTTACGTTTACCCAATATACATTTGGTGGCACCGGTGGCTCAAGTTATTTTAAGGATGTCGCCATTATAAACGATACGGATATTTGGGCGGTGGGCACAATTTATGCGTTTGGCGACACAATGTTTAACGCTGCGCATTGGGATGGAAAAAAGTGGAAGTTATTACAAATTCAGTTTTATACTTTTTGCGGTCAAGCGCATACTGGTGCTTATCCTATAGACGCAATTTTAGCCTTGAGTGGGACAGAGGTTTGGTTTGCTTCCAATTCTCAAATGGCAATATGGAAAAACGACGTGCAACAAAACATAATGTGTTTACCGGCATCAGTGTATAAAATCTGGGCGATTAATGGAAATGCTGTTTATACCGTTGGGCCAATCGGCGAAATTGATTTTTATAACGGTACCACTTGGACAATACAGTCGAGCGGGACAACGATAGACCTGCGTGATGTGTGGGGAACTGCCGATGGGAGCGTTGTGTGGGCCTGCGGGTATTCGAACGACGACAGTAAAAGCATTCTTTTAAAGTATGATGGGGCGAACTGGAAAACTGTCTGGAGCAGGGATGGGACAGCATCCATACCTCCATACGGATATTTTGTTACAAGCATGTGGGGAGACACCGCGTTGTTTTTATCGGCAGGGCGTGCGGTTTTTCATGCCACGACGCAGCCGCCCGAGACTACGCAAGTGACTACACTGCCGTGGTTCCCTTATCGCATACGTGCAAGCGCGGAAAACAATATTGTTGTCGGAGGAGATGAGGGAATGATTTGGCATTACAACGGAGCAAGCTGGCGAGAGATCAACCTTCATTCAGGTCAACCGTTATATTCAATCGCTGTATCAAAAACAATGTGTGTGGCAGTGGGAACTGAAACGTCAATTGGATTTGGCGCGGCACTGATTTATGTCGGAAACCATCAATGATTAATCTGCTCAGCACTATTGTTGGACAACTTCACCATCGCTGTTTGCCCATAATCCTCTATTTCTCAATGCCACACTCATTTCCGTAGAACAAAAACAATAATCGGAAGGAAACGACAATGAAAAACTCAGTCATAGCTGTACTGATGGTACTTTTAGGAAGTCGTATCGCGATGGCTAATGTGGGAGGTGAATTAATTTTTGTCGTCAACAACCCCCTAAAAGTTACTGTTACGGTAACCATTACACAGGTGGCACTTACCGATGCATGGACGTGGGATCAGGCGAATAGTAAAGTGAAGTATTTTCCACCGTCCTATAGTCGCACTAAAAGTGTAACCGTTAATTCCCAATTTGCGTGGGATGACCCCATGGGGGGGCGGGATGCAAGCGAAGGAATATTGCCGTGGGGACAGATGGAGGTGACAATCTCTATAGCCGGCGCAAACAACCCTGTCGTTGATAGAACATTTGACTTTGCGGACGAGAATTGGTCATGGAATGAAGTGCCTTATTCTGGGGGTGATCTTGATATTGACATTGACGCCGCCTTATATACAGTTATTGTGCGCCGAACTCATAAAAGTCTCAATGATCCAACTTGCTCATCAATATGGGAAGTATGGGGATTGACTGACTACTCACCAGTAAAAACAGACTTCAAGCCGCCGATATTTTTGAAAAATATTGTCAACGGGGGTAATGCAGGGTACACTTTGCATGTGGGGACGGAAACCTACTCGTCCGACGGAGATCCTGCATTAAAAGATTACCATACCCTTTACAGCATCGGCACGAACATTGAACGGGTTCCACAAACTACAAACAAACACAATAATTGGAATCAAACGCCCTCAGATTATTTGTTGACACGCAACGTGACCATAACCTCGGCAAACAACCTACAATATGCGTATTTCTTTCCTCTTTCGGCTACTACTCTTCGGAACAGCCTTGACGGCGCAGTAGTAACAGGAATAAGTGGGGGTTACATACTGTTCGTCGATCCGTGGTATGTTGACATAAACGGAAATCAGCCTGGTCAGCCGGTACAGATTACGTCAGGCAGTTCCCCGACTGGCGCGTATGGCCAGCCGAGTGGAGGCGTGTTCTTGAATCAAGTTCCAAATCCGAATAATCCGAGTGTTCCTTACTATTCTGTCCAAGCACAAATCTCACAAACAATCAACGGCCATACCGCATTCTTCGGAGGATGGAGCGCATCGCCGTCAAACTCTGTTACGTTCCAAAATGCCACTACCCCGACAACAGCTTTAGTATTTAATTCCGCTGGTGCAACAGTCACCACCAATTACATCTACTCCGTTGTTGCTTCAAACGCAACATTGCAAGCCGGAACATATACATTCGCCGGTTCGCTTACAATAAATTCCGGTGCGACACTTACTTTGAATTCCGGCACCACGTTAAACTTTCCTTCCGGCGCAAGTCTTGTTGTCAACGGCGCTTTGTCTGCGAACGGTGTAACTTTTACTCAGTCAACCTCCAATGGCTGGACTGGTATTTCGCTAAACCATGATGGTTCATCCATTACAAATTGCACGATCTCTTATGCGAGTTCTCCTTTAACGATTACCAACGTTAACACTGCGACAATATCGGGATGCACTATAAATAATTCTACGTTTTCGAGCACTCAGGCAATTTTGGTGTCGAACTCCACGCCAATTATTACATCCATGTATATTAATGGTCTAACAGGAGCGACCAATTCCTCCAACGGAGTCCGTTACACAAACGGCAGGGGAGGTACGATCACGGAGTCGACAATCCAAAATTGTGGTGCCGGCAACGGGATTATTATTCAGGGAAATTCGATCCCAACCGTAAGCTCATGCATGATCACCAACAACTACTACAACGGTATCCTTGTTACTGCAAATGGTCCGGCTGTTCCGCTAATTAGTAACGACACTCTTACAGGCAACGGCACGCATGGTGGCACAAGACAATATCCCAATCTGGACTTCCAGAGTCACTCCACCGGAACCGTCCAATCGAACACAATGAGCGGCAGTTATGCAGGCGTGGCCGCTTACAGTGGCTCCTTCCCCACGGCTGGCTCCGCACAGAATGGATCCAACACAATAACAGGAAACGATTACGGTTTGCTGAGCCTTGACAAAGGAAGCTCTTTGAGCTTTGGTTATTACAACGTTGGAAAGGATCAATATGATGGAACCTGCAATTGGATTTATGGAAATGCAATTTACGACGCCTACGCATACGGAGGAGGAACGGGGGCGTCTATTGGAGCGCAGTACAATTGGTGGGGGCAATCGCCTCCGAATACGAGCAAAATTTATGCAGCAACGGGCTCTACTATTGACTATAGCCATTGGTTGACAACCCAGAGCGGTTGTCCGTACGATGGAGGGGGTCCGCTGCTCGTTCAGGGAGGTGGCTTTCTCACAACAGGTGTGGACACGACAGGTTCAACTTCGCAACTTTACCAGCGTGCAACAAACGCCCTTTTCTCCAAAGACTATGCAGTGTCATCGAGCTTATGCCAATTCATTCTTAGAAGCAATGCATCGGTTGCAGAGAAGCAGAGCGCACTGGTTCGGCTATTGACCGTCTTTCTTCAATCGGGCGACACTGCGATAATTTCAGATTTGAAATCGTATATCGTAGGTACGGACAGCATCTCACAAACCGCCGAAGAACTTCTTGCGAATGCGTATGCTGCGACAGGGAGTACATCGAAGGCGGTCTCACTTGCTAACGACCTTATCACAAAAAACCCTGGAACGGAGACCGAGAAACGAGCGCTCTTGCTTCTTGCCTCGCTGCGAGCGTTCGATAAAAATGCCGAATCAATATCGGCCTCGGCATTGAGGGATGTAAAGACGAGGTTTGGTTCATCGCTTGACCAGGGCTTGATGGCAGCATTGACAACGGCAAACGATATTTCGGTTGCCAATTTCTCTTCCAATAAGGAAGCTGCACAAAAGGTGAAAGGTGAGGTTAAGGTTGATAATGCGAATACCGCCGTAAAGGAATACAGCATTGAGAACTATCCGAATCCTTTCAATCCGACAACCACTATTGCTTATCAGCTTCCGAAAGACGGCAGGGTAACGATAAAGATATTCGATGCTATTGGCAGGGAAGTAGTAACGCTTGTAGATGAATTCAAGCCATCGGGCCGATATACGGTGCAATTCGACGCTTCACATCTTGCCAGCGGGATCTATTTTTACTCGCTGAAGTCGGGAGACTATAATGCTGTGAAGAAGATGTCGTTGATTAAATAA
>CAZXQG010000030.1:0-34624 GCA_964642725.1 uncultured Chitinophagaceae bacterium | reverse complement strand
AACAGCTAACAGCTAACAGCTAACAGCTAACAGCTAACAGCTAACAGCTAACAGCTAACAGCCAACAGCCAACAGCCAACAGCCAACAGCTATCACCATTAACCCAATAACCTATGGCAGCGTTACCAATCTACGTTTACGGCACCGAAATACTGAAGAAAAAGGCCAAGCCGGTCAAGGAAATTTCGGACAGAACTATCCAGTTGATCAAAGATATGTTTGAAACGATGCACACGTCGAACGGCATTGGACTTGCGGCGAATCAGGTCGGCGTACTGGAACAGATTCTCGTTGTCGATCTTTCCGATATGGAAGAATATAAAGAGACAAAACCGATGGCCGTGATCAATCCGGAAATTATTGAAGTGGAAGGTGAATGGGAATTGGAGGAGGGATGTTTAAGCCTTCCTGAGATACGCGATGTCGTGAATCGCGCAGAGAAAGTAACGGTGAAGTTTCACGATGCTAATCTGCGGGAACAAAGAATTGAGGCAACCGGGATGCTCGGCCGCGTTCTGCAGCACGAAATTGACCATTTGAACGGTATTCTCATTACGGACCATTTGAGCACTGCAAAACGGGCGTTATTGAGAAGCAAGCTGAAGAAAATCTCCAAAGGGGAATTCGAGCAGAAGTACGAAGTCGTGCTGCCAAAAGATGAAAAACCGAAAACAAAAAAATGAATATCGTCTTCATGGGGACGCCGGACTTTGCACTTCCGAGTCTGGAACTTCTCCTAAAAAATAATTATCGAGTTGCCGCAATTGTCACCGCGCCGGACAAGCCCCGCGGCCGGGGGCAGCAGGTCTCCTTCACGCCGGTGAAACAATGCGCCCTGAAACATTCACTGCCGCTCCTCCAGCCGGAATCGTTGAATGATGCAGCTTTCATCTCATCCCTTGCAGCATTCCACGCCGATCTCTTCGTCGTCGTTGCATTTCGTGTCCTGCCGCCGCAGGTATTTTCAATCCCTGCCAAAGGAGCATTCAATTTGCACGCCTCCCTGCTTCCAAAGTATCGCGGGGCGGCCCCGATTAACTGGGCCATTATCAACGGAGAAAAAGAGTCGGGTGTGACGACATTTTTCTTGCGTGAAAAAGTCGACACGGGAAGCATCATTCTTCAAGCACGGGTGGCAATTCCCGAAACGATGACCGCCGGAGAATTACACGATACGCTCTCGGAGGTCGGAGCTGAAATCGTACTGCAAACCGTGCGATTGATCGAAACGGGAAAAGCACAGCCCCGGTCGCAAGATGACGCGCTTTCATCACCGGCGCCGAAAATATTCAAAGACGACTGCCGAATTGAATGGAATAAACCGGCCGCGATGGTGCATAATTTTATCCGGGGACTTTCGCCGCATCCCGCGGCATGGACTGTGCATGACGGAACGATACTGAAAATCTACAAGGCTGAGAAGCCGGAAGTCAGAAGTCAGAATGCAGAAGCGGGCAGAATCAATATTTCGGAAGGCAAATTGTATGTTGCGACGGGGAGCGGCACAATTTCCATTCTGGAAATCCAACAAGAGGGAAAGAAGAGGATGAGTGCGGAAGAGTTTTTGAGGGGATACAAATTCAAGGACGGTGATATCCTGAAGTAAGCAGGCTCATTTTCCCGCCGAATATTTCCGCACGTCGACTCTTTCCACCGTCATCATAACTCCGCAATTTGCTTTTTCGATGATTGCATCGATTTCAGGAAGCAACGCTTCGACCTTTTCACTCGTGTCGACAATTTCAATGAGAATAGGCAGGTCTTCCGAAAGGTCGAGAATTGCAGACTTATGCATTCGGCTGTGGGCGCCGAATCCTTCGATGCCCCGCAACACTGTTGCTCCGGCCAGGCCTTTTGAACGTGCGAGGTGGACAATTGCTTCAAACAACTGCTGTCCGTTGTAGTGGTCTCCTTCGCCTAAAAAAATCCTTAAGAGTTTCCCTTCGCCCGAAAGTTTCATTGTTCTCTTCCTATAATAATTTGGCCGCGATTGTCCCGGCCCACGTCGCGCCGAGGCAAAAGATGATGCTTCCAAAGATGTTTATGAATGCCGTTGAAATATTTCCGGCGCGCAGTATTTCAATTGTCTCATAACTGAACGTCGAAAACGTTGTGAAGCCTCCCAGGATTCCGATCGTCAGGAACAGCCGGAGATTCGGTTGAACAAGCCAGCGCTCATCAAATAGCGCCATCAACAGCCCGATAGTAAAACAGCCGAGGACGTTGACTGCTAATGTGCCGTACGGAAATCTATCTCCCAATACTCTGTAAAGTAATCCGGACAATCCAAATCGGCACACGCTTCCAATGAAGCCTCCGGCGCCGATAAACAAGTACTTTTCCATTTTTCTCCGATGTTTTTCTTCAATAAGATAAGAATTGGAAGCGGTGGATGCAATTTCATTGCATCAGTTTTCAAAAAGGATTATATTGAGTTACACTCAGCACTTAAAGGTGTGCTGAAAGTGCGGCGCATTTTTCCGGCTGTTCAATTATGGAATTTATGATATGGGCAACCCGCAGTATGCATGTCTTCTCTGCGGTTGTGTGGTTGGGCGGGCTGTTATACATGGGCGGAATTCTTTATCCTGTTTTCCGATATGAGGGAATGACGACATCGCTTCAGTATGTTCGAATCGAGCGACGGTTCACGGGGTTCGTCTGGATGTGCGTGTGGACAACGGCAATTACGGGCATGTTCTTGATGCTTTTTAATCCCCGATTTGTGTTCGGCCGGTATCGCAGTGAATGGGATTATCTTCTTCTTGCCAAAGAATGCCTGTACGTTCTGATGGTCGGGTTCGCAATCTCAGGCACGAGTATCGTAAATAGAATGGAATCTATCGCGGCTTCTGCTCCGTCCGGATGGCCGCACGACGATCTTATGGTGCAGCACCAGAAGATGTTGAGAAGACGACGGACAAACCTCGCGCTCGGTATCATTGTGCTGTTGGTTTCAACCAGGATGGCAGCGATTTGATGGGAAAAATTATTGCAATAGCGAATCAGAAGGGTGGCGTCGGAAAGACCACGACGGCGGTAAACCTTGCCGCATCCATCTCTGCCGCTGAGCATAAGACATTGCTTGTGGATACGGACCCGCAATCAAACGCTACGAGCGGCGTCGGTATTGAAAGTAAGACATTAGACAAGACGATGTATGAAGTATTGATCGGCGAAGTTGATGCGGCCGACGCTGTCATCAAGACATCGATGCCATTTCTTTCGCTGCTTCCTTCTCACATCAATCTTGTCGGAGCGGAGATTGAAATGGTGAACGAGGCCAACCGTGAAAAGAAGATGAGGATTGCCCTTGAGTCCATTCGCTCATCGTACGAGTACATCATTATCGATTGCCCGCCGTCGCTCGGCCTTATTACGCTCAACGCTCTGACTTCCGCCGATGCCGTGCTGATTCCCGTGCAGTGCGAGTATTATGCACTCGAGGGGCTCGGACAATTGTTGAATACAATTAACATGGTGAAGAAAAACCTCAATCCGCCTCTCGATATTGAAGGTGTGTTGATGACGATGTTTGATTCCCGCCTTCGTCTCTCCAATCAAATTGTCGACGAGGTTAAAAAATATTTCGGCGAGAAGGTGTTCACAACGGTTATTTCGAGAAACGTCAGGCTTAGTGAAGCGCCGAGTTTCGGCAAGCCGATCCTCCTCTACGATGCCCTTTCATCGGGGACGAGAAACTATATTGACCTTGCTCAAGAAGTATTGAAACGCAATCAGCGCTCGGCGGCAGCGTCTTCCGTGCGCGCTGCGTATGCCGCGACTCCCGTTCCGTCCGTTGTACAGCCGCTGTCACCTCATTCCGAGATTCCAAACCGCTCTTCACAATCCTAAAGACCGCGACGCGCTATGGCCGATAGTCATAAAACAAAATCTGTGCTGGGGAAAGGATTGAGCGCCCTCATTCCGCGGGCGCCGCTGAACGAAGAACCGATTTCTCCCGCTGCCCTTCCGAGAGACGAAGGGGGCGACAACGTGATCGTTGCGATAGAGGTTTCGAAAATCCGTCCAAATCCGTACCAGCCCCGCCTTAACTTCGACCCGGAATCATTGAATGAGCTGAAGCGCTCGATCATGGCAAAGGGGGTTATCCAGCCCGTTACCGTGCGCCGAGCTGCCGAAGGAAATTACGAGCTTATTTCCGGCGAGCGCCGAATCCGCGCTTCGCAGGAAGCCGGACTGACAACAATTCCTGCATACGTCATCAAAGTCTCCTCGGATGAAGAAATGCTGGAGCTCGCGCTGGTAGAAAATCTACAGCGTGAGCATTTGAATCCTCTTGAAATTGCCGTTTCCTATGAACGGCTTATTGACGAATGCCGGCTTACGCAAGAAGAGGTGGCGCAAAAAATCGGGAAAGATAGAACAACGGTGACGAATTTTCTCCGGCTGTTGAAGCTGCCGGAAAAGATTAAGGATTCTTTGCGCAAAGATGAAATATCCATGGGACACGCACGGGCGCTCATCGGTCTTCCCGACGAAAAGGTTCAGCTTCGCCTCCATGAGAAGATTGTACAGCAAGGCCTTTCCGTCCGAAACGTTGAATCGCTTGTGAAAGATTTTGGCAAGAGGCCGGAGAAGAAAAGCCATTCATCGTCATCCGGGCGCTCCGACGGCAGTTTCCAAAGTGTCGAGACGCGCTTGCGCCAGTCGTTGGGGACCAAAGTGATAATTCGCAAGCAACACGGCGGGGGCGGGGAAATTGTGATTGAATATTACAACCCCGGCGACCTCGACAGGTTGTTGGAGTTATTGGACAAATAAACTTTGCCAGCGTTCGCGCCGCACGTTTTTGCAGCTGTCGCTGTATCGTAAGGATATCAGCTATGAAGACAATCATCAAAACTGAAAACGCTCCGGCCCCCATCGGTCCGTATAACCAGGCGGTTGCTGTGCAGGGACAGTTGCTGTTCACGGCAGGGCAAATCGCGCTTGACCCGAAAACAGGGCAGATCGTCGGTGCCTCCGCTGCCGAGCAGACAAAACAGATCTGCGAAAATCTTAAAGCCATTCTCACCGCAAGTCACTCGGATTTTGTCCACGTTGTGAAAACGACAGTCTTCCTGAAAAATATGAACGACTTCGCCGCCATGAATGAAGTCTATGGAAAATATTTTGGTGAGGCGTCGCCCGCGCGCAGCACCGTCGAAGTCGCCCGCCTGCCGAAAGATGTGGTGGTGGAGATTGAAGTGATTGCGGCAATTTACTAATGAGCACCGAGAGACTGGAAATGATTCGAGTCGGACCAGTCTCAACTCGTACATCCGGGAATCTTTTTGAAATCGCTTATCTATATTGCTCTGTTGTGGTTATGTAATGTCCCTGCAGTACGCGCGCAGGTTACTCCTCACTATGAGCAGCCGATCGCGACGCCCCTTCGAATTGTATCCTTTCCCGATTCCGTCGTTCACGTTTTCAACGAAGATTCGGCAGTCGCTACAATGGCTTTCAGTACAGACACTGTGAGACGGGCGGGGAAATCGACGACGGTCGCGTTGCTTGCGTCGCTGGTTGTGCCGGGAGCCGGCCAGATTTACAACGGCTCGTACTGGAAGGTGCCGATCCTCTGGGGAGTTGGATATTATTTTATTTCGGTCTACAATCAACAAAATAAACTGTACCAGCAGAACCAAAAGACTTTTCTTGTCCTTCGTGACAGTGCCGATGCAAACCCCGGGAATCTGGTCCTTTTGTACGCCGCTAATGATTCTCAGGGCCGTAAGGATTTCTACAAGGGACAGCGCGATACATTTGCCTGGTATCTTGCCATCGAGTATGTCATCAATTTGCTCGATGCATACGTCGATGCAAGCCTCTATAATTTTGAAGTCAGCCCGAACCTCCAGCCGACAGCCGAAATGCGCGCGAGTCTGCGCATTCCCTTATAGTTCTAAACGACTCCTGCTCCATTTACTATGAAACCGGTTTAAACGTTGTAAGGAGAACTACCATGATACGGAAACAAGACGCGTTAGATTATCATTCACAGGGACGAAGGGGAAAGATCGAAGTTGTTTCAACAAAGCCGTGCGCGACTCAGAGAGACTTGTCGCTCGCATACACTCCCGGTGTTGCCGAGCCGTGCCTCGAGATTGCGGCCAACCCCGATGATGCGTACCGATATACTGCGAAAGGGAATCTTGTCGGTGTCGTTTCAAACGGAACCGCAGTTCTGGGACTTGGGGATATCGGACCGCTTGCTGGAAAACCGGTGATGGAAGGGAAAGGAGTGCTGTTCAAACGATTCGCAGACATCGACGTCTTCGACATTGAACTCAATTCCCACAATCCCGACGACATCATAAAAGCCGTGCAAATGCTCGAGCCGACATTCGGAGGAATCAATCTTGAGGACATCAAAGCTCCTGAATGCTTCTATATCGAAGAGGCGCTGAAAAAGGTGATGAACATCCCCGTCTTTCACGACGACCAGCACGGCACGGCGATTATCAGCGGTGCTGCTCTGGTCAACGCGCTGGAAGTTGTCGGTAAAAAAATTGACAAGGTGAAAGTTGTCTTCACCGGCGCGGGAGCTGCCGGGATGGCTTGCGCCCGATTATACGAAAAACTGGGGGTGCTCCACGAGAATATTTTGTTCGTCGACACGAAGGGTGTTCTGTTCAAAGGCCGGACAGAGGGAATGAACAAGTACAAAGAGTATTTTGCCTCCGATTCGAATGCCCGTACGTTAGCCGATGCAATGAAAGGCGCCGACGTTTTCTGCGGTGTGTCCGCAAAAGGAATCGTCACAAAAGAAATGGTGAAGTCGATGGCAGACAAGCCGATCGTCTTTGCCATGGCGAACCCGGACCCTGAAATCACTTACGAAGATGCTGTCAGCGTACGTGATGACCTCATTATGGCAACGGGACGGTCTGACTATCCGAATCAAGTCAACAACGTGCTCGGTTTTCCGTTTATCTTCCGCGGTGCGCTGGATGTACGGGCGACAGCAATCAACGATGAGATGAAGATCGCAGCTTCTCACGCGTTGGCGAAGCTTGCTAAAGAGGACGTTCCCGATTCCGTTATTCGCGTGTATGGCGGTAAGCGGATTGAATTTGGCCGGGACTACATCATCCCTAAGCCGTTTGACCCGCGCGTGTTATTGTGGGAAACGGTAGCCGTCGCACAAGCCGCAATGGCAACGGGCGTGGCCCGCACTCCTATCGCGGACATTGAAGCCTATAAGGACAGCCTCGAAGCACGTCTTGGCAGAACCCGCGAGATGATGCGGTTCTACATCCACAAAGCACAAAAAGCTCCGAAGCGCATTGTGTTCCCGGAAGGCCAGGAGGATAAAATTCTCCGCGCGGCGAATATCATTGTCGAGGAAAAAATTGCAACGCCCATTCTTCTTGGGAGCCGGACGATCATCGGCCAAAAAATTACTGAGCTGGGATTAGATCTGGAAGATGTTGAGGTTGTCAACCCGAAAAAATCTCCGAAATTTGAAGAATATGTTTCTGGATATTTCGAATTACGGAAGCGAAAAGGGATCACGCGGTATGTCGCTGAACGGCATATGAAAACGAACAACGAGTTCGGGATGATGATGGTGAGAAACGGCGACGCGGACGGACTTATTTCAGGCCTCACTCAACATTATCCGGACACGGTCCGCCCGGCGCTTCAGATTATCGGGACGAAGGAAGGTGTGCGCAGAATTGCAGGATTGTACATGCTGATCTTCAAGAATCAGACACTCTTCATCGCCGACGCAACAGTGAACATTGAACCGACGGCGGAAGATCTTGCCGAGATCGCGCTTTTGACCGCCGAGAGAGTGAAGCGTATTGATGTTGTTCCCCGCGTTGCAATGCTTTCGTTCAGTAATTTCGGAAGCTCAGAGCATCCTTTAGCTCAAAAGGTACGAAGAGCAACCCAGATCATTAAGCAACGAGATCCGAATCTTATCGTTGACGGTGAGATGATGGCGGACACCGCGATGAGTTCGGAAATGCTCAATGAACTCTACCCGTTCAGCACGCTCAAGGAACCGGCGAATATTCTTATTTGTCCAGACCTTACATCGGCGAACATCGCGTACAAGCTTTTATCGCGGGTCGGCGGTGCGTCTGCGATCGGACCGATTTTGCTCGGCATTCGTAAACCGGTGTATCTCCTCACACCGGGGGTCGAGGTGAACGATATCGTTAATATCACAGCGATGGCGGTGTTCGCTTCGCAGCATGAAAAATAGCAGACACCGCATTTTGAAAAAATGCACTCCGGGCCGTATTTTATGCAGCAGGATGCTGGTGTTTTCTACGATGCATCGGCCCCGAAGCGCCTGTTAAACCACGTAACTGGTTATGTGTCAAATCTATGCAAGGATTAAACGATAACAATTATTTATAGCGGATTACAATGAAAAACAGATTCATACTCATCCTGATCCTTTCGGTCGCCGTAATCGGCGCGGGAGGATTTTTCTATTTTTCCAGCGGGTCTTCGCCCGACGTGATGTATCGAACCGAAAAAGTCACACGGGGGGATATTCAAGTGGTCGTGACAGCGACGGGCACAGTAAGCGCCGATACAACGGTTGAAGTGGGCACGCAGGTCTCCGGCACAATCCAGAAATTATATGTGGACTTCAACACTAAGGTGAAAAAAGGACAGGTCATTGCCCTCATCGACCCGACGTTTTTGCAATCCGCCGTTCAGGATGCCGAGGCGAGTTTGGAGAAAGCAAAAGCCCAAACTGACGATTCCAAACGAGTCTATCTCCGCGAGAAAGACCTTTTGGCGAAAGGACTTGCCGCGCAGGCAGATTACGATGCGGCGATCACGACGTATCAATCGAACACGGCAGCACAAAAATCAGCCCAATCGCAGCTTGACCGCGCCAGAATTAATCTGAAGTATGCAACGATCACAGCGCCTATCGACGGCATTGTTATTTCACGCGCGGTTGATGTTGGGCAGACCGTTGCTGCAAGTTTTTCCACTCCGACTCTTTTCACCATCGCCAATGATCTCACAAAAATGCAGGTGCAGGCGGCCGTCGACGAAGCTGATATCGGCAGAGTGCAAGACGGACAAGATGTTTTGTTTACCGTCGATGCATATCCCGACCAGACATTTCACGGAACCGTGACACAAATTCGGCTTGCCCCGGTGACGGTGCAAAACGTTATCACCTATACAGTTGTTATCGATGTCCCCAATCCGGATATGAAGTTGATGCCGGGAATGACCGCCACGTCGACTATTCTCGTTACAAAAAAGGAAAACGTTTTAAAAATTCCTACTATTGCTTTCCGTTTTCAACCTCTGCCGGACCAGATTGAAGTACGAAAGGATTCGACGGGCGCTCCTGAGGATTCGGCGAAAGCAGCGGAACGAAGAAGCAAGTATGCGCAGATGCAAGGGGGCGGAGCGGCAGGGAAATCGACGCGCCTTTGGGTTGTAGGAAAAAGCAAAAAGCTGACGCCGGTCTACATACGCCCCGGTATCGCCGACGGAACGTTCACGGAAATCCTGTTCGGCAAAGTGGAAGAAGGACAGGAAATTGTTGTCGGCGTCATGTCGCAAAAACCTACGGCAACAGCCACCCCGTTTACGCAGCCCGGCGGTGGCGGAGGACGGAGGTTCTAGTATGCCGGATAACAGTTCTCTTATACACGTCAGCCATATCGTCAAGACGTACGAGATGGGCGATGTCGAAGTCCATGCGTTGCGCGGTGTCTCCCTTAATGTTGATCGCGGTGAATTCGTTGCGATCATGGGCGCATCGGGTTCCGGAAAATCGACGTTCATGAATATCATGGGTTGTCTCGATGTTCCGACAAAAGGGGAATACCTTTTGGACAACGTCGATGTTGGTAAACTCAGCAGGGATAATCTGGCCCGCATCCGTAATGAAAAAATAGGATTTGTTTTTCAAGGATTTAATCTTCTCTCCCGAACGTCGGCGCTGGAAAACGTCGAGCTCCCGATGTTCTATCGTTCGTTGTCGAACAAAACCCGGAGAGAGAAGGCGATGGAATCCCTGCGCATCGTCGGCCTCGAAGACCGGTGGCAGCACATGCCGAACCAGCTTTCCGGCGGGCAGCAACAGCGTGTTGCTATTGCACGCGCGCTCGTAAACGATCCATCGATCATTCTTGCAGATGAACCGACGGGCAACCTTGACAGCAGAACGAGCGTTGAAGTGATGGAAATTTTTCAACACTTGAACGAAAAGGGAATTACCATCATGCTCGTTACCCATGAACTAGACATTGCCGAGTTCGCAAAGAGGAATGTTGTATTCAAAGACGGAAGAGTAAAAAAAGACTTTGCGGTAGCTAACCGCAGAGTTGCCGTGGAACAACTGAAAGCGATGCCGGCAGGCGTTGATGAAGAAGAAGAGGTGGCCGCGTGAATTTTTTGAATATCATGAAAGTGTCTACCCTTTCGCTCGGCCGGAACAAACTGCGCTCGTTCCTGACGATGCTCGGGATCATCATCGGCGTCGGAGCTGTTATCGCCATGATGGCCGTTGGAACGGGTGCGCAGGTCAGCATACAACAACAGATCGCATCCCTCGGAACAAACGTGCTCCTTGTTTTTCCCGGTTCATTGAATCAGGGAGGCGTTCGGACCGGAACCGGCTCCGTTACAACGCTGAATGCAGACGACCTCGCAGCGATTCAAACGCAATGTCCCTCGGTAGGCATGGTTTCGCCCGTCATTATGACCTCGGGACAGTTGGTTTATGGAGAACAGAATTGGGGAACGCGTGTCACCGGGTCGAATCCTGATTATTTCGAAATCAGGAGCTGGCCTCTTTCGAGCGGCGTGCCGTTTACAGACGCTGACGTCCGCAGCGCGACCAAAGTTTGCGTTCTCGGCCAGACAATCGTCGACAATTTATTTAAGGGCTCCAACGCCATCGGCGCGGTCATTCGAATAAAGAAGATGCCGTTTAAAGTTGTCGGTGTGCTTTCAGCAAAAGGGCAGTCTGCGCAAGGCCAGGACCAGGACGATATTGTCATTGCTCCGTATTCGACGGTCCAAAAGAAAATGATGGGCGTAACGTATCTTGGTATGATGATGGTTTCTGCGGTGAGCGAGCAATCAATGGGTGATGCTCAAAGTCAAATAACGGACCTGCTGCGGACACGTCACAAAATCCAGCCGTGGGAAGACAATGATTTCACCGTTCGCAGCCAGACGGAGATTGCAAATGCAGCATCTGCGACGACAAAGGTGCTCACTGTTCTGCTTGCTTCGATTGCATCCATATCGCTCCTCGTCGGCGGCATCGGAATTATGAACATCATGCTCGTCTCGGTCACAGAACGCACGCGTGAAATCGGCATTCGCATGTCGATCGGCGCCCGCGGCAGGGATATTCTGCTTCAATTTCTCGTTGAAGCGGTGGTCTTGAGCATGGCGGGAGGGCTCATCGGCGTGATCATGGGGATCGGGTCTTCCAATTTGATTTCTAAACTCGCCGGCTGGCCGACGGTGGTTGCCGCGTCGTCAGTGGGGCTTGCATTTCTATTCGCTGCAGGAGTGGGCATTTTTTTCGGATTTTACCCCGCACGTAAAGCAGCAATGCTGAACCCGATTGATGCATTGCGGTACGAGTGACCGCAGGCCGCGTGTGATTTTAGTCTCTTGACTCCGAAGAGAAAAAGTATAGATTGTGCGTGAATCCAATGTAAGAATGTACTTATGCCTCCTCCTAGCACACAATCTCCTAATCAAAATGAGCTGCTCCGGACGTACATCCTGGAGCGCGACCGCCTCCGCTGCCAGTGGCCGGGCTGCGGGGTCTCGAACGCTCCCGAGGTGTTGTTTATCATGGAGAACGGAAAGAACAAAGAGAACGGGGAAGGGTATCAAAACGGCGTAACGTTGTGCCGGAAACATCTGGACACCGTGATGATGCACGAAAAAACATTTGCGCCGCTTATTTATGACCTGATTCAGCTCGTGGAATTTGAGAATGAGCTTATCCTGACGGAGCGGACGTACAAAGGAATTCTCGGAGATTGACGACGGGATTTCGTCTGCCCCTCGTCTTGAGTGAACAACCGCGGCGGCCATTCACCCGATAAAGTTTCTTGAAAAAGTATTTCTTATTGAGTATAATGATCCTGTCCCTCATGGCAGGATTTTTTTTTCTATCTACAATGGAGCAATGAATGCACATTTCGAAGGTGTTGGAGGAGAATCATCCCTCTCTGAGCTTCGAGTTCTTCCCTCCGAAGAACGAAGAAGCATCAATGAATCTTTTTTCCTCCATTAAAGACCTTACGCCTTTGAAGCCTTCGTATGTAAGCGTTACGTACGGCGCGGGGGGATCAACACGCCAGCTTACTCATGAACTTGTAGTGAAACTGCATAAGGAGACAAATCTCACAATCGTTCCCCATCTTACGTGCGTCGGTTCCTCAAAAAGCGAGATACTGCAGATTCTTACAAAGTATCAAACGAGCGGCATTGAAAATGTAATGGCGTTGAGGGGCGACCCGCCGAAAGGGCTGGAATCGTTTGTTCCAGTCAAGGATGGATTTACCAATGCCGGAGAACTCGTTGCGTTCATCAAAAACAAATTTCCCGCCATGGGGATAGGAGTTGCCAGCTTTCCCGAAGGACATCCCGATACGCCGAACAGGCTGAAAGAAATGGAATACCTGAAATTAAAAGTTGACCAGGGCGCCGACTACATCTGCACTCAACTTTTTTTTGACAACAACGATTTCTACGACTTTTGCGAGCGGGCGCAGCTTGCCGGCATCCGCGTTCCGATCATCGCCGGGATTATGCCGGTGACGTCGCGGAAAGGGCTGGCACGGATGGCCGACCTCGCGCTGGGCGTCCATTTTCCAGCCAAGCTGTTACGAGCGCTCTCGCGTGCCGACGATGATGAGTATGTCGAAAAGGTAGGAGTGCATTGGGCGACGGAACAAGTAAGAGACCTCATCGACCATAATGTGCGCGGCGTCCATTTCTATACTTTGAATAAATCCAACGCGACGCTGAAAATCTACGAAACACTCGGTGTAAAAAACTCTGAAAGCTTCAAAACTCAAGTTACAAATTTAAGCGCGTTCAAATAATTTGTTTTCACCGGGAAGGCGGAGTTTTCGGCAACACGTGATGACTAACGCTGATCATGACCGCATTGTCGGACCGTTTATCGAAATCTGCCATCGCGTCGAGGCGAAGGGGTTTGTGGCAGCCACCGATGGGAACATCAGCGCGCGTCTGCCGGACGGAAATATTCTGGTAACGCCGGCATCGCTCAATAAGGGATTTGTCGGAGCTGGGGATCTCGTCGAAGTTTCTCCGGATGGCGTTCATGTCAACGGCAAAGGAAAACCGTCGTCCGAAATGGACATGCATCTTGCCATCTATAAGAGCCGTCCCGATGTGAACGCCGTTGTTCATTGTCATCCCGTGTATGCGACGGCATTTGCAACAGCGAGGATTCCATTAACCGAATGTCTTTTTCCCGAAGTCATCGTCGGGCTCGGCGCTATTCCCCTGGCTCCGTACGCCACGCCGTCCACGAAAGAAGTGGTGGAGTCGATCGCTCCGTACGTCAAAACCGCCGACGCTATTCTTCTTTCCAATCACGGTGTTGTGACATACGGAAAAAACCTGTGGGATGCGTATTTCAAGATGGAAAAAGTCGAACAGAGTGCGCATATCCAGTATGCTGCCCGGATGCTGGGTGGAGAAAAAGTTCTGTCTGCAAACGAGGTGGCAAAATTGCGTGCAATCTCCGCTTCGCATTATGGAAAAGACTTTTCAGGAAAGCCCGGATGTGAGGTAGATCCTTCATCCCAGGATATTGAAATTACAGAAGAAGAATTTCACACGATTGTCGAAGAAGTTAAGAAACGATTGAACCAAACAGCATAATAACGATTACTACGCACCATGGAGAATAAAATTCGAGTCGGCGTCCTTTTTGGCGGACGGTCTGCGGAACATGAAGTGTCGCTTGTGTCGGCAGCTTCCATTATCGACGCCCTTGACAGAGAAAAATATGTTGTCTTCCCGATCGGTATCACGCCCGAAGGCCGGTGGCTCAGTTCACAGGACGCAATAAAATTGTTGAAGGAAAAATCTTCGGTCGAAAACCTTCCCGAGCATCTCATCCTGCCTGATCCGCGCAAGCAAGGGCTGGTGGAAATCAACAATTCCGGTCTCAGCGGGATTCAAAATATCGATGTCGTTTTTCCCGTCATGCATGGCACGTTCGGCGAGGACGGCACAGTGCAGGGACTTCTAGAACTTGCCGGTGTGCCGTATGTCGGAGCCGGCGTTCTCGGTTCGGCGGTCGGAATGGACAAAATGATTCAAAAGCAGGTACTCGAGGCTGCAAAAATTCGCGTCGCTCAAGGGCTTTCTTTCTTGATTTCGGAATTCGAAGGGGACCAGAAAAAAATTATTGGCCGGATTGAAGAGGAACTCCAGTACCCGTGTTTCGTCAAGCCGTCAAACACCGGTTCAAGCATCGGCATCAGCAAAGCGCATAACCGGAAAGAGCTGATCGATGCGGCTGCGCTCGCCGGTCAATACGACAGAAAGATCATCGTCGAGAAATCGATCGAAAAGGCGCGTGAAATTGAATGCGGTGTTCTCGGGAATGACAAACCGGCGGCTTCAGTGCTCGGAGAAATTATTCCGTCAAACGAATTCTATGATTATGACGCCAAATACGTTGACGGGAAATCCACGGCAATCATCCCTGCCGATATCCCGAAATGGGCGGTAAGAAAAATTCAATACATCGCGTGCAAAGCATTTAAAGTGCTCGATTGTTCAGGCATGGCGCGCGTGGACTTTCTTGTGCAGGGGAACGGTTCGAAGATTTTTCTCAATGAGATCAATACGATACCGGGTTTCACGTCCATCAGCATGTTTCCGAAACTATGGGGGGCTTCGGGCCTCTCATACCCCGAGCTGCTCGATAAAGTCATTCAGCTGGCGATCGAACGGCACCGCGCAAAATCTCTATTGAAGACGACGTACACGCCGAAGAAAGACTGGTACAAGGAATAATAGCGCGAGACGATCACATCCCCAAAAAAATGAAATTAGCTCTCTTCTTGTTCATCGGCAGTTCCACACTGTTTGCGCAGACTGAATCCACAGCAATTCAACTTGCAGAAAAGGAACGCGAATTTTCTCATTCAGCTGAGACAAGAGGATTCAAAGGAGCCTTCATCGCCTATTTCGACGATAGCTGCATAGCCTTTTATCCGGAGCCCAAGTTTGCTAAGCACGTTTTGACAGGAGAGCCTGAATCACAGGCCTCGCTCGTCTGGCGGCCGACCTTTGTTGAAGTTTCCTTTTCAGGCGATTTTGGATTTACAACCGGACCGTCGGAGTATCGTGCGGGGGGAGTTTCGGACTCGTCGGTGTATTATGGACACTTTGTTTCTGTCTGGAAGAAGAATGGAGATGGGGAGTGGAAGGTCATTTTGGATGTAGGGAGCAGCTATTCAAAAGATGAAAAGAAAGTTGAACAGTTTGCTATCAAACAACTCCCTTCACTCGATCTGAAAAAAACTATTTCTGCAGAATCAGAACGCTTGGGAATGATTGCCGCAGACAGTGCCTTGTCTATTCTGGCAGAAGCAAAAGGGAATGGTGCTGCATTGCAGCGATTCGCTGCGGAAGATGTGCGGGTCTATCGAAAGGAGTCCTTTCCTGCGCAGGGGAAGGGAAAAGGGTTAGAACTTGTAAAAAACGAAAGGGCGCTCCGTCACATTCTTTACGCCGGAAGAATTTCATCAGCCGGCGATCTCGGATTTACTTACGGCATTGCTGTCGGGGCGGCATTAGACACAAGCAGCTACATTCGTATCTGGAGAAAAGAAAATGATTGGAAGGTTGCGGTTGATGTTATGAAACCATGGCCGACGAAGAAGTAAACGAACTCCGTTATCGACGCTGGCGTGCATTCCTCAGTTTTTCTCCAGACTTACCATTATCTCTACCTCGCTCGTCCCTGGAAACATATCGAACGGAACGGCACGTCTGATTTTGTATCCTGCATTCCGCCATCGTTCCAATTCTACCGGCATAAGGTCGATGTTGCATAAGATGTGAAGCACGCGCTCCGGATTCTTTGCCGCTATAATTTCAATAACGCCCGGTTTGGTCCCGTTGCGGGGCGGATCGAGGATGACCTTGCCGATCATATTCTCGGTGGAGAGGAAACGCTCCATGGTATCTTCGTCAATGTCGCTTTCGAGATACTTGCAATTTAAGATTCGTAATCGCTCCGCATTCTGCTTTGCATCACGGACTGAATCACCTGAGATCTCAATACCGGTAGCGCCTTTAATAGAGTTCGACACGCTCAGGGAAAAAAGGCCGTAGCCGCAATAGAGGTCGAGAAGGCGGTCGTGCGGGTTTAACTCTAAAAGCTCCTTAAGCGTTTGCACAAACACATCAACAATGGAAAGATTCGTCTGAGAAAACGAAAGAGGAGAAAAGAGGAATTTGTTTGCGGCTACCTTTTGGAATATTGCAGCTTTGCCGAAAATTTTGTGCAGCGGAACTCTTTGATTCTTCTGGTGCTGCGGCATATAGTACCGAGACCGTTTCTCATCGACGATCACGAATACGCCAATGACTTCTCTTACCGTAGCAGTCAAGTGTTTCGAGAGGCGATTGATGAATTGGCGCATACCGGAATCGAACGCCGCCAGATTAAAGATGACCGTGAACTCGCTGTAATTTCCTTTGATGATAACATAATTCAACGCTTCGGCAGCCTCTTTTGAATCTCTTTTATTCAAATAGGATTGCACGCAAAGGTAGATTGCGGCGTGCTTTTCCGGTTCAATCATACACTGATCTACATCGACCGGATTCATTCCCGTTTCGTCGTCTTCCATTCCTATCAACCCAAGTTGTACGACCCCGTTGAAAGAAAAGGCCTTCCGCTTTGTCACGACCCTGTAATTCCTGCCAAGCGGAGATGCGATCAATGGTGAGAGCACAGGAGCGAAGTCATGCATTTTCCAAAATTCCTGCAGAATGGTGCTCTTTATTTTGTATTCATCGCCGTAATTGATCTTGTGAGCCGCGCAAAGAATGCACTTTTTCCCCGAAGAATTTTGGCATTCACCATGTTTCAACTGCCGCTGCGGCAACGGAGTTACGGCAGTTGAAAGAATGTTTCTGAAGAGGGGCAGCGAGCCCTGAGCGGTTCCGATTTTCATACAAAGAAAGTAGGGAATAACGTCTGCAGAATCAATCCCGTTTGGTTTTCAGCGCCCCTCCATTTTTCTTCTCGCACAGCGGATGTCGGACGCCGTATCGGGAGCCTCGCAATCTCTCGAAATATGTGGAAACCTGATTCTTCGAGGTGTCCGACATCTACCCCGCCGATATTTCATACTTTCAACTTACGCCAATTCTTGCTACATTTCTTCTTAATGGCCGCCGATTTTTTACGAAGAATAAAAAAGAAAGCCGACGTACGCTCCCTGTTCTCACGGCTTTGGTCGAATAAAAAGCTCAGCGCTATTCTTGCCGCAGCATTTGTCATCCTGTTGTACGTTCTTTTCAACAACCAAGGGATCGTTCAGCGGGTGAGACTCGAAAGGCAAAAGAAGGAGATGCTCCAGAAGATCCAGCAGGCCGAACAGGAGCAAAAGCAGCTTCAGGACCAATCGAAAGCGCTCGACGGCGATAAGAAAGCGATAGAAAAGGTTGCTCGTGAAAAATACGGCATGGTGCGCGAAGGCGAAAAAGTCTACCGCGTTGCGCCGAAAAAGTAGCGGTGCGGAGATGTTTTCCATCATCAAGACGCCAGGCCCTTGAAGTTTTATGGAACTGTTCGAATACACAAAACCGGAATCGAAGCCGAACGCAAACGCGCCTCTTGCTGAACGCGTCCGTCCGAAGACGCTCCAGGAGTTTGTCGGCCAATCACATTTGCTGGGAGAGGGGAAGCCGCTTCGGTTGATGATTGAGAACGACGAGCTTCGTTCAATCATTCTGTGGGGCCCGCCGGGAATCGGGAAGACGACACTGGCACGCATCGTCGCAAATCATACGAACGCGGAATTCTTTTCGCTGAATGCCGTTGCTTCGGGAGTCAAAGAAGTGCGCGACGTGATTGCAAAGGCTGAGAAGTTCCAGAAGCAGCTGGGGAAGAGGACGGTTCTGTTTATCGACGAGATCCACCGCTTTAATAAAGCACAACAGGATGCGTTGCTGCACTCGGTCGAAGACGGAGTTATTATTCTCATCGGTGCGACGACCGAAAATCCGTCGTTCGAAGTGATCTCGCCGCTGCTTTCGCGGGCGCGGGTGTATGTGCTGGAGTCGCTGGGGCAGCCCGAGCTCGAAGAAATCCTTGACCACGCATTGACAACGGATTCCATCATCACAAAAGGGAAAGTGGAGATTGCCGATAAGGATTTTCTCTTCCTTCTTTCCGGGGGAGACGCGCGGATGATGCTGAACGGGCTCGAGAGCGCGTTCTATTTTGTGAAGCCCGATGCCAAAGGGGTGAGAAGAATTTCGAAACAGGTGCTCGAAGATGCGTTTCAACGAAAGTATACTATCTACGATAAAAAGGGGGAACAGCATTACGACACAATATCCGCATTTATCAAGAGCCTGAGAGGATGCGATCCGGACGGCGCAATTTATTGGATGGCGCGCATGCTTGACGGCGGAGAAGACCCGAAATTTATTGCACGAAGGATGATTGTCCTGGCGTCAGAAGACATTGGAAACGCGGATCCGTTCGCTTCGGTTGTTGCAACGAATTGCTTTACGGCGGTAGATTACGTCGGAATGCCGGAAGCTCGGATTATCCTGTCTCATGCGGCGGCTTATCTCGCATCGGCGCCGAAAAGCAACGCGTCGTATGTTGCTATTGAAGAAGCGCTCGCGGACGTTCAATCGCTGCCGAATCTCCCTGTGCCGCTCCATCTTCGCAACGCGCCGACAAACCTGATGAAAGAACTCGGCTACGGCGGGGAATATAAATACGGCCATAATTTTGAAAATCATTTTGTCGAACAGCAATATCTTCCCGACAACCTGAAAGATAAAGTGTATTACCGGCCGACAGAAAACGGGAAAGAAAAATCGGTGAAGGAACGATTAGAGATGTGGTGGAAGAAGAAGAGGGGAAGCAATAGTAAACAGTGAACTGTAAGAAGTAAGAAGTAAAAAGTAAGAAGTAAGAAGTTAGAAGTAAATGGTGACAGTTTAAGGACCAAGAGCTAAGAGCCAAAACCTAAAACCTGAAACCTAAAACCTAAAACCTAATAACCCAAGAACTAAGACCATGCCTCAATTACAATACGCTATCGGTGTCGATTTAGGCGGCACGACCATCAAAACGGGAGTAGTAAGCTCCGCCGGAAAAATTATTGTTCAGTCGAAATTTCCAACGCTTGGAGAACAAGGGCCGAAAGCCGTCATCAGCCAAATCCGTAAATCGATTGAAGAAGTGCTGATCGCTGCAAAAGGAAAAACTCTCCGCGGGATCGGCATCGGTTCCCCGGGGATTATTGATGAAAAAGGAGGGATAGTGAAAGACCCTCCTAATTTTGCGGATTGGCATAACGTTGCTTTGGGACATGCGGTCACAAAAATTTTTAAGCTCAACACCAAGGTTGAAAACGATGCAAACGTAGCTGCTATTGCCGAAGCGAAGTTCGGTGCGGGAAAACGTCGCCCGAATTTTCTTTTCGTGATTTGGGGAACGGGGGTCGGCGGAGGGATTATTTTGAACGGCAGCATTTACCGCGGTCCCTTCGGCGGGGCGGGTGAAATCGGGCATGTATGCATTGACTTTAACGGATTGCAGTGTAACTGCGGGGCTAAAGGATGTGTAGAAGCATATGTGGGCCAGCGCTATCTCTCGCAGCGCACGGTAGAACGGCTGGCTAATCACCCGGAGTCCGGGATTCTGAAACTTGTCGGCGGTGATGTCTCGAAAGTCGAACCGAAATATATTTCACAAGCGGCACATCAAGGCGACAAGCTTGCGCGTGAAATTTTCACCGAAGCGGGCACGCTTCTCGGCGTCGCTCTCGGGTCAGTGCTGAATACCATTGACATGCGCGTGGTCATTATCGGCGGGGGCATTTCTGCCGCAGGGGATTTTGTTTTTACGGCGATCAGGAAATCAGTACAGTCGCATGTTATGAAGCCGATGCGCGAAGACATTATCGTGCTTCCGGCAAGGCTCGGCAATTCCGCGGGAATTCTCGGTGCGGCAGGGCTCGTTCTGTAATTACGGGATTACACCATTGTGCGGTAATGGCAAAAACAAATAAAAATCTCTTTTCGGTACCGATCCTGCGATTTTATCACCTGCGTTTTTTATCTCGTCGAATTTTTCTAGGGGTTGTCCTCCTGCAATTGTTAATTCTGCAATGTTCTCATGCTCAAGCGGCAGACTCTCTTGCCGTCGCTAAGGTTGATTCCGTCGCGCGGCAGGATACGACGAAAAAAAAGGCATCGGGTATTGATACGAGCGTCGTCTATTCAGCAGTCGATTCGATCGTGTATTCATATCCTAAGAAAGTAATGATGATGTACGGGAAGGGTGATGTCAAATACCGGACGCTTGGACTGAAGTCCGAACGCATCGATGTGAACTGGAACGACAATAATTTGGAATCGTACGGCGTGCTGGACTCATCGAAAATCGGCAAGACCGATTCGTTAAAGAAATTATACCGCGGCACACCGGTTATGATTGACGGAGGGGAGACATACGAGGGATGGAAAATCGGCTACAATTTCAAATCGCAAAAGGGGCTCGTGACCCTCGGAGAAACGGAGATGGAGAAGAGCTACTATCACGGCGAGCAGATTAAGAAGGTTGACAAGGATATGATGTTTATCTCCAACGGTGTCTTCACGTCGTGCGACCTCGATCACCCGCACTACTTTTTCTTCAGCCCGCGAATGAGAGTGACCATCCGCGACAAGATCGTTGCTGAACCGATTTATCTTTATGTCGCGGATGTTCCGGTATTCGTTTTGCCGTTCGGTGTCTTCCCGAGTCAAGGAGGGCGGCGTTCGGGCATTATCACTCCCGCGTACGGCGACGACGCCAATCGCGGAAAGTACATCAGCCATCTCGGCTATTACGATGCGATAAGCGATTACACCGACCTGGCCGTTGCTGGCGATTGGTATCCCGAAGGGGGCTGGCAGGCGTATTCAAATTTTCGGTATGCAAAGAGGTACGATTTTACCGGTGCGCTCACCGGACAATATTCACGCCTTCTCATCGGTGAACCGAGCGACTATAACCGGGAGGATCAGTCGAACTATCGGGTAAATCTCACGCACAAACAACAATTTGACCCCACGACACAACTCGACATCGACTTCACATTTGCGAGCAATAATTCCTATAAGACCAGCAATAACTACAACGACTATCTTCTGCAACAGATTTATTCCAATGCGACGCTGAGCAAATCGTGGGAAGGGACGAACAACAGCATGAGTGCCAACATTTCCCGGACACAAGACTTGATACAAGGGAGCGTCACTTCAGACATTCCAACGCTCACTTTTTCACACACACAGAGTTACCCGTTTCGCAGCGAGAAAAAATCTCGAGGACTTTCTGACGCTTCCGAGTCTAACTACGCCTGGTACGAACTGATCGGGCTCGGTTACAGCGGCCAATTTATGAATAAGGACGACAAAACGAAAACGGCAGATTCGCTGACCTATCCTAGCGGATTTGTCCCCTATAATCGGCAGGGAATTTCGCACAGCTTCACCCTGAATGCGTCTCCCAAAGCCGGCTATTTTACAATTTCACCATCTTTCAATTACAATGAACGATGGTATAACAAAAGCGTAGCTGTCGACAGCGTGCACCGCGCAACGGACGCCCCGGCATTAAGGGATGTCAATGGGCTTGAAGCTGTACGGTTCTTTAATGTGGGAGTTTCTGCTTCGACCAAATTGTATGGAATGTTTCAACCGCCTATTCCCGGCATCGCCGGTTTTCGTCATACGATAACACCGAGCATTTCGTACGAATATCAACCGGATTTTTCCACAGCGAAGTGGGGTTATTATGGAACATACCGAGACACGCTCGGCAACCGAGTACCGTTCGATCGGTTCCAAAAAGAAGTCTATGGCGGTGCGCCGGCGGGTGAATCGCAGGCGATCGGCTTTAACGTTGGAAATTTATTTGAAATGAAAACCGAGGACAAAGATTCTGTTAATAAAGGAACCAAATACCAGCTCATGAATCTCGGGGCGCAAATGTCTTACAACTTTGCCGCAGATCATTTCAAGCTGTCTGACCTTGCACTAAGCTACCGTACAGACATCGGGCAGTATCTCGGCATCAGCGGCAGCAACAACTACCGTTTTTATGATTTCGATCCGAAGCTCAACCAGCGCGTCGATAAATTGTTGTTCAATGAAGGCAAAGGTATCGCCGAGTTGACGAACTTTAGCATTAATCTTTCGACTTCATTGCATGGCGAAAAGAAGAAGAGAGAAGCTGATATCCATCCAATCGACTCTACAGCGAGCGTCGAAGATCAATCTGCCCTATTTCGGCAGAACGGTTACCGTGGAATATATGATGAGGAGCCCCCCGATTTCAGCATTCCCTGGAATCTCGGTTTGAGTTTCAGTTTTGCACAGAACCAGGAAAACCCTGCGGTCAAAACCCGGTCGGCAAATGTCAATGCTAATTTAGGGTTTAATTTGACGGAGAATTGGAAATTTACCGCAACGACAAGTTATGACCTTGTCCAGCGGCAAGTTGCCGCGCCGCGAATCACAATAGACCGTGACCTTCATTGCTGGACTATGAATTTCAGCTGGGTGCCCACCGGAGCGCTCGCCGGGTACCGGTTCGAGCTTAAAGTAAAAGCGCCGCAATTGCAGGACATAAAGCTGACGAAGCAGAACATGAACAGTGGATACTATTAGGAATTAATAATTAAGAATGAAGAATGAATAATGAAAAGCTAAAAGCTAAAAGCTAAAAGCTAACTGTTGACTGGATCTTATTTTTTCACTTTTAACTTTTCACTTATCTTTGATAAAATGTAATGGCTCCGTCGAGCGGCAAACCTAACCGCCTCATCAAAGAAAAAAGCCCCTACCTTCTCCAGCATGCGCACAACCCCGTTGATTGGTATCCTTGGGGGGACGAAGCATTCGACGCCGCGCGCCGCGAGAATAAGCCTATTTTTTTATCGATCGGTTATTCGACGTGCCATTGGTGTCACGTGATGGAACACGAGTCGTTTGAAAACGATTCGGTTGCCGGCATCATGAATAAGTATTTCATTTCCATCAAAGTTGACCGCGAAGAGCGTCCCGACGTCGACAAGGTCTACATGAGTGCTGTGCAGGCGATGACCGGCAGTGGAGGCTGGCCGCTTTCAATTTTTCTTACGCAGGAGTTAAAACCGTTCTACGGCGGGACGTACTTCCCGCCGCGGGACGCCCGCGGCCGTCCCGGGTTTCCGACAGTCTTGGAACGGATTCATCAAGTATGGGAGACGGAACGCGAAAAGGTGGTCGAATCGGGAAACCGGTTGATTGCAATCCTTCAACAAGAAAGAGAAGCAGACCAGGAAGGATCTGCCGTCGATGAAACGCTGCTCAAAAGAACGTACCATCAGCTTGCCGCACAGTACGACCCAAAATATGGCGGGTTTGGCAGTGGGCCGAAATTTCCGCGTCCCGTAGTTTTGAATTTTCTTTTCCGGTACTATGCGCGTTCGAAGGATGAAGAGGCGTTGACGATGGCCCTGACGTCGCTTCGCGCTATGGCACAAGGCGGTATGTACGACCATATCGGCGGCGGGTTCCATCGTTACTCTGTTGACGCCCAGTGGCGGGTTCCTCATTTTGAAAAAATGCTGTATGACCAGGCACAGCTCGTTAATTCATATCTTGATGCATTCCAAATAACAAGCGACGAATCGTTCGCACGCACCGCTCGTGAAACGCTTGACTATGTCCTGCGCGACATGACAGACCCGGAAGGCGGCTTCTATTCTGCCGAGGATGCGGACAGTCCGGAACCCGAGAATCCCGCTCACGCTTCCGAGGGGGCATTTTATTTGTGGACAAAGAAGGAGATTGAAAACATCTTGCAGGCTGAAGATGCAAAGGTCTTCTGCCATCACTTTGGAGTTGATGAATACGGGAATGCTCTTTCGGACCCTCATAGTGAATTCCGCGGCAAGAATATTTTGTTCTCCCCCTTTACCGTGGAACAGACCGCAAGTTTTTTTTCTATGGATGAAGGCAAAGTACGAGCAATGATAGGGGATGCAAAAGCGAAGTTGTTTGCTGCCCGGACCCAGCGGCCGAGGCCCCGACGGGATGATAAAGTTATCACGGCATGGAATGGTCTGATGATCAGCGCATTTGCGAGAGCTTCACATATTCTGCGGGAGACGCGGTACGCAGAGGCGGCAGAACGCGCGGCTCAATTTGCTGCCCGCGAGCTTTACGATTCCAAGACGAAAACGCTTCATCGCCGCTTTAGGGACGGCGAAACGAAATTTGAAGCGCAGCTTGATGATTTTGCTTTCTTTATCCAAGGGTTGCTGGATCTTTATGAAGCAACCTTTGATATCGAACGGCTCACCTTTGCACTGGAACTTCACAGAACACAGGTTGCATTGTTCTGGGATTCATCGGGAGGAGGCTTTTTCGATTTTTCCGGGCAAGATAAATCTATCCTCCTCCGAACAAAGGAAGCGTATGACGGCGCGGAACCTGCCGGAAATTCTGCCGCAGCGTTGAATCTGATACGGCTTTCCCAAATGACCGGCGACGGCATCCTGAAGATGCAAACAGAAGTAGTGATGAAGTCCTTTAGCGCAGTGCTCCAGCGTGCACCCGATGCCATGCCGCAGATGATTGTAGCGATTAATTTTTTTCTCAGCGCCCCGAGACAAATTATCATCGCAGGAAGCAGGAATTCGCCGGCGACCGCTGAGTTCCTCGATGAAATTGCAGGGCACTTTCTACCGGCAATGATTATGCTGTCCGCTGACGGCGGCGCCGGTCAAGATTTTCTTTCCAAACGCATTCCCGTCATCGCATCAATGGTTCCGAAGGATGGCAGTACGACTGCGTATATTTGCGAAAACTTTAAATGTGAATTGCCGGTAAACACAATCGAGCAGTTAGTGTTGCTCCTGCGCGGACAAGACACCCCTCATTCAACCGATTGATAACAGATGTTACGCCGTTCATGCCGACCTCGACAGATGTTTTTCGGATCCCGGTTCTATTTCTTGACGTTTTTCGGGGAATAGTACTTCGCCGGTAACTCCTCTTTGGTATACCCGCAGTTTTTCGGTTGAACCCTTCTTGAATAATTTACGGATTTTTGCTGGGGTAAATACCCGTCATCCTCTGGAATGGAACGGGAAGGGGGCTTAGCGGCGGCTCAAAAAATACTGAAAATTTCTTATTGCAAATTCAATTCTAACTATTTATCTTATTTAACGCATGAATATTGATCTGGGTAGTCGAAGGTCCGGACCTCTCATGGAAGGCTGTTCCGCGGTAATACATTGATAAAAACAAATCTCGTTCTCGCGAATACGCTAAGAAGCAGAAGCAAACCTGGTTGTTCCAATCTCAAAGGAGGATTCATTCAATGAAGTTAAAAGTCGCCACTGAACAGAACGGTGAAGTTCTGATTATCGAGCCTAAAGGGGCGCTTGTCGGAGGGGAAGAGACGGACGAATTGCGCGACGCTGTCGCGGAATCCATCGAGAAAGGGAACAAGAAGCTTATTGTTGACCTCGGTAAGGTGACTTACATGAATTCGACAGCCATAGGTGCGCTGGTATCGGCTCATACTTCGTACGCGAATCGAAAAGGGAAAATCGTGTTGTGCAACGTCAACAAGAGCATCAAAAACATTTTCGTTGTTACGAAACTTTCCATGATTTTCCAGGTCGCCGATACCCGCCCGGATGCAATATCGGCGTTCACATAAGATTTTCTTCGAATGTAAATTCTTAACACTATAACATCATTATTTCTAAGGAGTATCTGTTATGAAACAAGGAATGTTCAACACAATCCTGATTGTATCAGCCTTTGTGATTGGGTTTTTGATTTTTGAATTCTTGCTTCCCGAGTTTATACAGAAGGGCGGTCCGTTAGTGGTTGCGTTACTCGCGCTTTCTATCATGGTCGTGACGTACGTTTTTGAACGACTTCTGTCGCTTCGAAAAGCGCAGGGAAAAGCATCCCTGGAAAAATTCCTGACGGCGTTAATTAAACACGTTTCGGCCGGCGACCTCGATGCGGCAATTTCTGCATGCGACGGTCAGCGCGGTTCGCTCGCCAATATCATCAAATCGGGGTTGGAACGGTTCCGCGAAATCTCCAGCGACAAGTCGATGGAAGCCAAAGATAAGATGGGGGAAGTACAGCGTGTCATCGAAGAGGCTACAATGTTAGAGATGCCGATCCTGGAAAAGAACTTGATCGCTCTTTCGACGATTGCATCGATTGCAACAATGGTCGGCTTGCTGGGAACGGTTATCGGTATGATCCGTTCATTCGCCGCATTGGCCCATGCCGGTTCTGCTGACGCCGTGCAGCTTTCTCAGGGTATCTCCGAGGCGCTCATCAACACGGCGGGCGGAATCTCGATCGCTATTGCATCGATTGTCTGCTACAACTTTTTTACGACGAAAATTGACGGCATGACGTACATGATCGACGAGGCAAGCTACGACATACTGCAAAATTTGAAATCAAAACTTTAAAAGCGAGTAGAAAGAAGTACCTATGCCAAAAATTCACAGAAAACGCGTTGGCTTTAAGCTGGATATGACGCCGATGGTTGATATTGGTTTTCTTCTGCTGACATTTTTTATGTTAACGACGCAGTTCAAGCCGTCGGAAGACATTCAGATCACGCTTCCTTCATCACATTCCGTTTTCAAAATTCCCGGCGCCGATGTTATTACCCTGACTATCGGAAAAGAAGGACAGATATTGCTCGGTGTGGATTCTCAGATATTGCGGCAGGCACTCTTTGGCCCGGCTGCGAAGATGAAAGCGAGCGTTGAGGTGCAAACCAAAGATTTGCCAAACCTTCTTATTCAAGCCCGTCAGAGCAACCCCCGGTTGAAGACAGTGATCAAAGCCGATAAAGACGTTGACTACGGAGTCATCGAAGACGTGATGAATATCCTGCAAAAAGTAAACATCACACGCTTCAATCTTGTTACAGAATTAGATAAGAATTAAAACGAAGGAACACTGCAATGGCTGAAGTTGATGTAAAACAATCGCGCGGCAAGCAGAAGCATTCGAAGAAGAAGAAACGTCGTATCGGCGTTCGTATCGACATGACGCCGATGGTTGATATCGCTTTTCTGTTGTTGACATTCTTCATGTTGACGACGACGATGAACAAGCCGCAGGCAATGGAAATCAATTTGCCCCCCGGTGATGCGACAGTCGATGTGCCCTCTTCGAACCTCTTGACGCTGCGCATATCTGAGGACGGAACTATTTATTGGAATATCGGGATTGACAAACCGGAGAAGGTTTCTTCTGTTGACCTGAAAAAAATATTGAAGGAAAAAAACAGTGCGAACCCGAAGTTGATCACGCTCATTAAGGTCGACCGCAAAGGGAAGTACATCATGATGGTCAACATCATGGATCAGTTGAACGTTGCCGATATCACGCGTTTCAGCCTCGCACCGTTTGGCGATAAAGACAAACAACTCATTGAAAAAATTTAATGACGGCATAAACACCCGTCGTTCGCTCGAAGTGGTTTCAGGAAGGAGTTAAGAACGTATGTCAGCAACTGCACCAGCCGTCAATGCAAAATATGGTGCGTATGAATTACGCGGGTTGTACCAGAAATACGCAACACGCGCATTGATTTTCGCCGCGATTTTTCACCTGGTCGCAATCGGCGCGTACTACGGAGCAGTGTATCTTACGACCGAGGATGAACCCGTGTACACCGTTCGCATCATGAAATACAGCGACCTCGGTCCGCCTCCCTCAATTACAAACTCGCAAGCCGCACCCGCCGTCTCAGTGTCGGGCGCTGCCGCAAAACCGACGGTAGGAACACCCGTTCCGGTTCCCGACGCTGAAATCAGCCCTGAAGCAACGATTGCATCTCAAACCGAGTTGCAGCAGATAGGACCTGTCGGCGACCCGAACGCGAGCGGGAGCGGTGGTCCGGTGTCTATTCAGAACGACGTGAAGATTGAAGACGATGGCCCGCCGCCTGATTTTGTGCCGGTAGAAAAACAACCGGCACCGGTGAAAAACCCATCGCCTATTTATCCGGAAATTGCCCGGCGAGCAGGCGTTGAAGGAACCGTTTGGGTTAAGATTTGGGTTGACAAAGAAGGAAAAGCAAAGAAAGCCCAAATTTTGAAATCGGATGCAGAGTTGTTCAACCAAGCCGCGATCGACGCCGCGATGCAGTGGGTTTTCACTCCGGCCGTTATGAATAACGGGCCGGTTGCAGTATGGGTTTCCATTCCGTTCAAATTCAAGTTGAACCAAGGACACTAAAAATACGATGGATCCTTACAGGCCGATGGTCTACGTTGGCTACGCGCTGTCGGCATTCCTTTTTATCTGCGGCATCGTTATCGCGACGGGGATCTTTATGCCCCCTACAATGCCCCGGAAGTTTCGGATCATGTTTGGTATCGTGATGCTGTTATACGGTATTTACCGATTCGTCAATATCCGGATACAACAGCAGCAAAGAAATGAAGACCGCTCCCTTTCATAATCTGGCGCTATCCCTTTCCCTGCTTTTCACCTGGACGGGCTGTCAAAACGATACGCGCGACTTACCGACGCGGGGGCACATTGTTGTGATTTCGTCCGAAGATATTTTTCCCGCTATCGATGCGGAAGTGAAAGAATTTGAGGGGATGTACGAACAAGCTCACATCACGCATCTGCAATCGACAACGCGGGATGCGGTCGTTCAATTGCTCAATGACAGCGTCAAAGTCATCACCAGCCCTCGCCAGTTCAATGATGAAGAAAGAGCGGTGATTAAAAAATACAAGCTTGAAGTGGATACATTTAAGATTGCGTACGATGCCGCCCTCGTGCTTGTCAATGAAAAAAACTCCCTTACCCGTATCACGGTTGGGGAATTGCGGGACATCCTTCTCGGGAAGGTGAAAACGTGGCGCGATATGGGGGAGAAGAAAATTCCCGGACCGGTAGTCGTTGCGCTCGGTGGAGTCAACAGCGGAATGTATGAATACGTGAAGCAGCGCATAACAAATTTTCAGCCGTTTGCGGACGTCGTGGTTCCGTGCTCAACGACAACGCACGTGATCTCCTACGTTGCAGATCACAACAACGCCATTGGGTTTGTGAGCCAGAGCTGGGTGTCGTCAACGCCGTCGAAGACGCGGATTTTGGACATTGGAGACCCAAGTTTCACGAGGGACTCAGCATCGACGACATTGGAATATTTTCCCCCGCTCCAGGCCCATGTCTACCGCGGCTACTACCCGTTGAGTCGAACGCTGTATCTTTTCTCCAGAAATGCCGGCACGGGGGTGGGCATTGGTTTCACCGCGTTTTTGACCGGTGCCGAAGGACAAAAACTGTTTCTTAAGAGCGGACTGGTCCCGGCTACAATGCCGGTCCGTCTCATTCAACTTGAATCCCAGTAAGCGAGGAAGCCCCAATGCATTATTTATTCAAACGTATCGTACCATTCCTAGTTCTTCTTGCCTTGTCGGAAAGTATGCATGCTCAGGACGACATGGCCCTCGGAAAAGAAGCGTTACAGCAAAAGTCGTATGATACAGCGATCAAATATTTCCTGAAGGCTCAGCAGGCGGGACCCCGTGTTCTTGAGCCTAATTTTTATCTCGGGGAAGCGTATCGATTGAAGGGAGTCAAGGATTCGGCGGAAACCTTTTTGCAGCGCGCCGTCGATATCAATGAAACGTACCTTCCGGCGTGGTCTTCGTTGGGAACACTTATGATCAAAACCGCGCAAACGGACAAAGCGGCAAAAATTTTTGCGGCGGCGACAAAGGCCGACAAAACTAACCCTGCGGTTTCTCTCGCGTACGGGAACGCGTACCTCGATGTGGATTCGCTTGATAAGGCAATCGTTTACTTCTCAAAAGCGAAAGAATTAAATGAGAATTTGCCGGAAGTCTATGTAGGCCTCGCCGAAGCATACGGCAGGCAAAACATTGCCGTACTCGCAATCTCCAATTATCAAAGGGCGGCAGAACTCGACTCGCTCTCTGCCGTTATCCGGTACAAACTGGGCAAAGCATACTATAAGAATCGTCAATACAATGATTGTGTCAGAGAGTTTCAGGCTGCAATCAATCTCGACCCCACAAATGACCTTTATATATTCGAAGTTGCCGATATTTTCTACCGCGCTAAACTGTGGCGTGAGTCGGCTCTGTTTTTCGCAAAATACGTCTTGCTAAAGAAAGATAATCCGATTGCATATGATGAATACGCAAAAGCGTTGTTCGGCGGAAAATTCTACAAGGACGCGCTTCCTGTACTCGAACGGGCGATGGCGCTCAACCCGAAGGTGTATGAGTTGAAGCCGATGCTTGCGCGTTCGGAGTACGAGTGCGGGGAATATCAGAAAGCTGTCGATGCCTATAAAGTCATTCCCAAAGACTCTCTTACTGCTGAAGATTGCATTCGCCTCGGCCGCTCATACGTAAAGTTGAAAGAGGGCGACAATGCGATCGCGAACTTCGAAAGGGCTATCGCGATGGATACAGCGTCGACGGAATGTGCCGCCGACCTTGCACCGTTGTACATGGCCAAACATCTGTATGACAAGGCGGCGAATCAGTACAACAGAAAACTAAAAGCAGAACCAAAGAACATCGGCGCTCTCGTAAACGGCGGTGTCTGCTATATGGTGATAGGAAAATATGATACTGCGAAGACAATGATGCAAAAGGTGATCGACCTGCGCCCCGATTTCTTCCAGGCATACCTCTACCTTGCAAAATGCTATTACCTGCTCGACTCGCTCAACCTTGCCGAGAAACAATACCAGCTTGTTATTTCGATCATCGATACGAGCAAAGTCGAGAGCAGCGAAGGAAAGTCGAGGGAAGAGAAATACGGGGCACAGCTTCTTGAGGCAAGTAAATTCATCGGGCTCATTGAACTCCTTTCAAAGCATTATCCTCCGGCGATCGAGTTTTTGAAAAAGGCAATAACGTACGAACCAAAAGAGAAAAAAGACGCCGAAGCACATCTCTGGCTGGCACAATCTTACGCTCTCTCTCTCGGCAACACAAAGATTAGTGTGGACGAGGCTCAGGAAATTAAACAAAAGGCGATCGATGAGTACAAGGTTGTATTGAAGATCGACCCGAAAAACGCCGCTGCGAATAAGGAACTGAAACAACTTGAAGGAAACTAAGTCGGATCGAACAGTAATTATTCTATTCATGTTCTCATAACAAACAATTACAGTAAAGGTGACGTATGCATTTTTCTAAGCGTTCGATTCTGCCGATGAATCTGCTTGCCGCTGTGCTTGCCCTTCTTGCATTGCTATTGTCTTCGTGCAGTAAACCGCAAGCTCCCGTGGTGAAAGAATGGGATTTGTACCAAGACCCGTTCTATGGGTTCGAATTGCAGTACCCGAAAGGATGGTTAGTGAATGCCGAAACCAATCGGATCAAAATCTACTCCTCGCAGGAGGCCGCAACGTGGTTTTTTGACCCTTCGAGCGGCGGGAAGAACGGAGTTGAAATTCTTTTTGGCTTTGAGAATTTCGCGACGGCGGGCGTAACGACGCTTGATGCGTACGCCGCACAAACGAAAGATAAACTTTCGGGCATCGGAGTTGTCAGCGGAGGACAACAGGCAACGCTCGGAAAAGAACCGGGCCAGGAACTTGCCTATACGTCGAAGATCAGCAAAAGCGTTACGATTTACGGGCGAAGAATTGTAACGATGCGGGACAGCGTGTTTTATTATGTTAACCTTGCAGGCTTCAACGAAGATTACAACCTCTATTCCGCCGTGTTCGATACGGTGTTAAGTTCGGTCAAACTGCCGAAGCCGAAAGTTGCCGTCTCGAAGGTCGATGAGTCCAAGCCTTCTGCTGAATGGACGAAATATCCCGGTGAATTTTTCGAGATCCAATATCCCGATAATTTTGAATATACCTTCCCGCCGAAGAAAGGCGAAACGATATTCTCGATGAGCATCCATCATAAGATCCGGCAGGACTGCGCGATCCAAATCGACGTGCTGCCGGCGAAGAAGCTGACTGTAGCAAAAGTCTTCGACCAAAACAAAGCAAGATTCAAGCCGAAGTCGACGAACGATACAAAGATCAGCGGGCTCGATGCAAAATATTTGACGTACGCGCCTGAGCCGAAAGTCGACGGCCGTGCATATTTTGTGGTAAAAGATGATAAAGTCTATCGTTTGGTGGTGACATGGTATCAACCGATGGCTGCCGATTATGTTCCTGTTTTTGAAAAGGCCGTTTCCAGCCTCAAAATAAAATAGAGCCGCAAATTCAAAACTATTTTGCCCCGAATTCGATGCCGAGTTCGGGGCTTTTTTTTGGGAAATATTACATAAAAAATTTAACTTGACATTCATTTTGCGAATTCTTACAGTACCAGCGAGTAATCAATTGTTATGCATTGTCGAGAAAGGCGGGGCGACATTGCAGTCAGGGTAGCAAATTACTTACCATCCTCTCTGCATTTCGCAGGAAAGAATTCCAGAATATATTATTGAGTATCTCTTTTTTCCCGCATAGCTAGTGCACATTCTTTAGATTGGCGAAATTGCACTTTCTAACTATCGTCAATCTTTGGATTATCTTCTGCACTAAAAAATTGCCTCTTTCAGTTTATTTCTTTTTCTCCTCGCACATAAACGGATCAATGAAATTAGCACTCTTCAGTCTATCGTTCATCATTAGCCAGATTTCATTCTCTCAATGGTCTACCAAGCCGTACGCAGACAGCGGATTAGACGTTTGCCCCGGATTCAATCCTGGGATTGTTACTTTTGACGATGGTAGTTCCATTGTGCTTGGACTGCTGTCATCCTACATATATGCGCAAAAGTTGGATCCAGCTGGATACAAAGTATGGCCTCAGCCAATAATGGTATTTCACAACGACAGCAGCGATATAAGTGTGGGCAGCGAATTGTCCGCACAAACCTGGTTCTGCTCTGATGATGATGGAGGAGTGATACTCTACTGGGAAGATTATCGTGGAGCCTATTACACACAAGATGGAGCGAAAAACGGTACAACATATTTACAGAGAGTAGATAAGGATGGAAATGTAAGGTGGGGGAACGAAGGGATACAAGTGAACGACTTGATGTCTGGTCTTAAGGATGCACGGATAGCAACAGATGATAGCGGAGGCTGTGTCTTGATCTGGACGGAGTGGGGATTTAATTACCCGGGCGCTCCTAATAAGAATTATCTCAAATTTGCACGGTACGACGCAAACGGAAACAGATTGTGGATGCAAATCATGGACTCAACGTTTTCTGGGGCTGATCCGTTTTATCCATATGATGTTACTAGAGGAGGAGAGTATTATTACTTTAGATACGCCATTGGTTCTGCAGGAAATTATCAGAAAGCAATTAACAATAATGGCGAATTGAGTTCAGCTAAAACTCAACCGATATCTGAAATTGAAATATCAAAGGATCAAAATATATTTTTTAGCGACCTTACAGTTTTTCCTACCCACGTCTATAAAATTTCTAAAGTTAATTACCAAAGTGATACAAATTGGGTAAAGACATTTTCTTTCCAGAATTACTGTAGCGACAAAGGTGGTATGCTTATTCCTGATAATAAAGGTGGAACATATCTTACACATGTCTGTAATGATACTTTGCTATATTTTGATTCATTGGGAAATCTATTCTTCAAAAAATATAATGATATAGACTTTGGTATTTATTTCTTTCCCGATGGTGATGAAGGTCTTCTTGTGATAAACAGTACGACAGCGAGACGGTATGATAGTTCAACTAAAATGATATGGTCTGACAGCGTGGTTTTTCTTTCCGATCCCGGAAATGCCTACTCACCTTATTTTAAACCGGACAATAACGGAGGCTTAATTATTGCATATTGGTCAACGCAAGGAGGTATTTATGCCCAGCACACAGGAAGACTTGGGAAACTCGGGATTATTTCAAATGTGAAAAACAAGCCAATACAAACACCTGTGGCATTCAAACTACTGCAAAACTATCCGAATCCATTTAATGGCTTAACGCAAATTCAATACTCGTTGGATGCAAAATCAAAGATACGATTGAACATTTATGATGTGTTGGGCAAAAAAGTAGCAACGATTGTCGATGCCACTCAAGAAAAAGGAACATACTCGGTAAATGTTGAATTACCCAATTCAGCATCGGGCGCTTATTTTTATCGATTAATGAACGAAGGGAAGATTCAAATTACACGTAAAATGCTGCTGGCAAAATAACCAAGCAGCAGTAAAATCACCCGTCAAACAAAAAAGGGGCTCCTATGAAAACGAAACTGTGATCTGCACCCCAAAAAATATACAGGTAGTTAAGCCACAGTTTGCTTGAGCAG
>CAZXQG010000029.1:0-36368 GCA_964642725.1 uncultured Chitinophagaceae bacterium | reverse complement strand
TTCCTTCCGGACCTGGCGGGGTTGGGCGACTTACGGTTGTACAGGGCTTGACCTTACAATTAACAATGAACAATTAGCAATCAACAATGGAAATAATTGCTCATTCTTAATTCATAATTCTCAATTGCTCTCAAGTGGAGCTGATCGGGATCGAACCGACGACCTATTCGTTGCGAACGAATCGCTCTCCCAACTGAGCTACAGCCCCATCTCCAACTCAAATATAAGAAAATCCGTTTGTTAAGGCAAGGTTGGAAGTCCTCGCGCACCAACATCATGCTTATTGCGGCAACCGAATATATTTTCGAATCCGACCTTTTCGCCGGAAATGGCACAAAAACGATCAACGCCTTACTAAAGAAGGTATGCGCGTCACAATTTTTTTTGCATCTTTTGGTGAGGGATCGTTACTTCAATGAACTCCCCGCCGATTTTTTCGTACCCTAGTCTTTCATAAAACCCGACTACAGTTTTCCTTGCATTTAACATTACGGTTCTATATCCTTTTTTTCTCGCAAACTCTTCTGCGTACACAACTAACTTTGCGCCGACGTTCTTGCCCCTCCAAACCTCATCGACGCAGACTTGTCTCATTTTCACTTCCATTTTGCTCAATATTGTCAAAATGAGAGTTCCTATTAACACATTCCCGTCAAATGCCCCGATGTGAAAATCGTTGATTTCACTTGCAAGGTCTTCATCAAACAAGCTTAGGCCAAGCGGCGTCCGCAGGACCCTGTTTCTTAATTGGAGTTCTTCTCTATATTGATCTGTGCCGGAGCGAATCTGTTTTATTTCGATTGGAGGATGCATCTCAAAAAGAGTTTCTTAATCGTATTAAGAATTTCATATCGCCGAGCATGCTTGTTAACAGTAGAATTTGGGATTATCCGCCTTGATTGTCAATGCCGACCTTCCACGTCGCAACAAGAAAACATGTTGAACTTCAACCAGAATAGTCGTACAATATCCACGCTTTTCACCAGTAACCGTAACCCTCCATTATTCACAATGTACGTATATCTAAGAAAATTCGTCAAGACCATCTACTATTCACCAGGAGGACGCCGTGGTTAATAAACGCTTCTTCAGCTTTTTGCTCGCACTTTTTGCTTGGAGTGCACTCGCCGCCCAGGTCAACATAAAATTCGTTGAGTACACGCTTCCCAACGGCCTTCATGTTATCCTGCACGAAGACCATTCATCGCCGATCGTGGCCCAAGTGGTAGTGTACCACGTCGGATCGAAAAATGAGAATCCGGACAGAACCGGCTTCGCCCACTTTTTCGAGCACCTGATGTTTGAAGGTTCACCGAATATTCCGCGCGGCGGATTTTTCAAGATGGTGCAGAACGCGGGAGGCGAACTCAATGCCTTTACAAGTTTTGATAAAACGGTGTACTTTATCACCGCTCCTTCAAACCAACTGGAGCTCGCAATGTGGATGGAATCCGAGCGAATGATGCACCTCAAAGTCGATTCCATCGGTATTGAAACACAGCGCCGCGTCGTGAAAGAAGAGCGCAGGCAGAGTCTCGACAACAGGCCGTATGGTTCGATCATTGAACAAACTTTTTCGCACTCGTACAAAGTCCATCCCTACCGATGGGTTCCGATCGGCTCCTTTCAATACATCGACAGGGCAACGTACGACGAGTTCTATCAATTCTATAAATCATTCTACCTTCCCAACAATGCCTGTCTCGTGATCGCCGGGGACTTCGATGTCGAAAAAACAAAAGCTCTGGTTGACAAATACTACGGTGAGATTCCAAAAGGGACGAAAGAAGTTTTTAGGCCGACGGCCGTCGAACCGCCGCAACTCTCGGAAGTAAGGGATACGGTGTATGACAACATCCAGCTTCCCGCCGTCGTCGAAGCATACCACATGCCGGCACAAGGCACGAAAGAGTACTACGCGCTCAGCATGTTGACGACGCTTCTATCAGGAGGAGAGAGTTCTCGGTTAACCAAACGGCTGGTCGACAATGAAAAAATTGCCCTCGGTGTGCAATCATTTCCATTCGACCTCGAGGACCCGTCTCTCTTTCTCCTTTTTGGAGTCGCAAATTTCGGGAAATCACCCAAAGATATTGAGACAAGCATTGAAGAAGAAATACAAAAAGTCAAGGATACTCTTATCACCGACAACGAGCTGACAAAGATACGCAACGAAGAAGAGACAAGTTTCATCGAAAAGAATTCTACCGAACAGGGCAAGGCAATAGAGCTGGCGAATTATCATATATTTTTCGGCGATACGAACCTCATCAATTCCGAGATTGACAAATTCATGGCTGTAACAAAGGAAGACCTCCAGCGCGTCGCCAAACAATATCTCACGGAAAAGAACAGAACTATTCTCTACTACTTACCAAAAACAAAAGTACAGTAGAAACAAGGAGCTCTCACAATGAAAAAATTCTTTTTAGCACCGGTTGTGTTGTTGATCGTGACGTTCGCCATCGCCCAAGCTCAACTGGACAGAAGCAAAATACCGAGCCCAGGCCCGGCGCCCGCGGTCGCGTTCCCCGACTATGATTTGGTAACCACTCCGAACGGCATCAGGGTCATCATCGTGAAGAATTCCGAACTTCCAACGGTGAGCATGAGCTTGCTCATCGACAGGAAGCCCGTCCTCGAAAAAGAGAACGCCGGCTACATCGACATTGCAGGCCAGCTTCTGCGCACAGGGACAACGACGCGGACGAAAGATCAACTTGACGAAGAGATCGACCTCGTCGGCGGCGACCTCAGCTCGAACGGAACCAACGTGTACGCTTCCGGACTTTCGAAATACTCGGAAAAACTTTTCGAGCTGATGGCAGATATCACCCTCCATCCCTCCTTCCCTCAAGATCAACTTGATAAAATTGTCACACAGACGAAATCGGGGTTGCAATACAGAAAAACCGACCCCAGTATGATCGTCGACGTCGTCCGGAAAAAACTCGTCTACGGTGCAGAGCACCCGTATGGCGAGGTCGAAACCGAAGCAACGGTCGGCAGCGTGACACGGGAAAAATGTATTGAAGCCTACACCACGTATTTTAAATCGAACTATGCGATCATGGCGGTGGTGGGCGATGTTGACAAAGACAGCGTCATGAAGCTCGTCAATAAATATTTCGGAGCATGGACAAAAGGAGTGCTTCCCTCGCCAACGTTCGCGAGCCCGCAGCCTTTTGACAAAGTGCGCGTAGCGTTCGTTGACAGACCGAGTTCGGTCCAGTCGGTCATCAGAGTCTCTCAAGTTGTCGATCTGCCGCGGACTTCCCCCGACGTTCTTTCTGCCCAGGTAATGAACACGGTGCTCGGAGGCGGCATGTTCCGGCTTTTCATCAACCTTCGAGAAAAACATGCGTACACCTACGGCGCCTACAGCTCGCTGGGCCCGGATGAACTTATCGGAAACTTCACCGCTTCCACCTCGACAAAGAACACAGTCACTGACAGTGCACTTATTCAACTCTTCTACGAAATCAACCGGATCCGCAACGAAAGAGTAGACTCAACGGAACTGCAGACGGCGAAGAATTATCTCAGCGGTTCTTTCGTGAGAGGTCTTGAGCATGCAAATACTATCGCCGAGGACGCAATTACCATCGAACGCTACGGACTTCCAAAGGATTATTACAAAACGTACCTTAAACGCCTCGATGCAGTTACTGCAGAGGATGTCCAGGCTGCTGCAAAAAAATATCTTGACCCTGCTACCATGCTTATTGCCGTTGTCGGTTCTGCGAGTGATGTAAAAGAAAAGCTTGCAAAGTTCGGGCCGGTCGATATCTATGACGAAGACGGAAACTCGGTTGTTGTGAAGACTGCTCCAGCTGTTACCTTGACACCGGACGAAATTTTTGCAAAATCCATCGAGAAGAACGGCGGAATAGCAAAATTCAAGGCAATGAAGGACAAAAGAATTGAGATGAGCGGCAAAGTCCAGAACATGGACATGAAAATTACCGTGGTCCAAAAGGCCCCCAACAAATTGTATGCGGAAACGGAAATGGTTGGAATGTTCAAGCAACAACAGGGCTTCGACGGAAAGCACGGCTGGTCGGTGTCGCCCCAAGGAGTAAAAGACCTCACCGGAGAACAACTGGAAGAGATTAAGTTCGAATCCACTTTCGATTTTTACGGCAAGTACAAAGCGATGGGATTCAAAGCCGAGGTGACCGGAGTGAAAAATTTAAAAGGAAAGGATTGCTATGAGGTGAGCTTTTCGAATGACTCCGGGAAATCGATGCGCCAGTATTTCGGCGTGGAGGATTTCCTGAAGTACCGTGATGTGAAATCAATGACGACGCCGAACGGTCCGGTCGAACAAACGACCGACTATTTTGACTATAAGGATTTCGGCGGCTACCTTGCTCCGGGGAGGTTGGAACAAAGCGTCATGGGCCGGTCGTTCGAATTCACAACAGACAAGTACGAAGTTAACAAAGGTGTCAGCGACAAGCTTTTCAAGAAGCCAAAGTAGAGAAAGCTGGCAGTTCCTTCGAAGTCTTTAGTGATAAGCTGTAAGCTGAGGCATCTGAAAAATCACTTACAACGGTGGGACGGACATTCTTGTCCGTCAGAATTTGTTAGATTTGAATCAAAAATGACAAACAGGAATGTTTGTCCCACAAGAAAAAGCAATTTTTCAGATGCCTAAAGCTATACGTAGGGCATTTTCTCATGACTTAAAACTTACAACTTTTCACTCCTTACGCCTTATACACGAGACCGTTCTTTCGCACAACGATGTTTCGAGTATCGACGATCGGCACGGTGAATTGGTCGAAATCTAACTTCTTGAATTCGTTGTGAGCCGTCGCAACGAGGACTAGGTCGAAGGTGTTTGAGATCGCGACCGATTTTCTTCCGGCGAATTTCGGGAATTCACGTGTGTGCCTGATCGTCGGGATATACGGGTCGTTGTAACTGACCGATGCCCCCCGTTCTTCGAGTTTCTCTATCAAATGGTACGATGGGGATTCACGGTCGTCGTCGACATTGGCTTTGTATGCGAGTCCGAGCATCAGAATCTTTGCGCCTTTCAACGGCTTCCCTGCATCGTTTAACGCATCTATTACCCTGCTTACGACAAAATCCGGCATTGCCGTATTAATCTCCCCTGCGAGTTCAATAAATTTTGTCGTCACGCCATACTCGCGAGCCTTCCACGTCAGGTAGAACGGGTCGATCGGAATACAGTGTCCGCCCAAACCGGGCCCGGGGTAGAACGGCATGTAGCCGAACGGCTTAGTCTTCGCCGCTTCAATCACATCCCACACGTCAATCCCCATTCTCATGAACGTTACTTTCAGTTCGTTGACCAAAGCGATGTTGACCGCACGAAAAATGTTTTCCATGAGCTTCGTTGCCTCTGCAACTTTGACGCTCGAGACGGGGACGGTTCGTACGACGATTTGTTTGTAGATCGAATCGACAACCGCAAGGCCGTCGGGAGACGTTGAGCCGACAACCTTCGGAATCGTTTCAGTGGTAAAATCCGGGTTGTTGGGGTCTTCCCGTTCCGGAGAAAATGCAACGTAAAAATCTTTGTCGACCTTCAAACCGTTTTTTTCAAGAATCGGCACCATGACTTCTTCTGTCGTGCCGGGATACGTCGTCGACTCGAGCACAACCATCTGGCCTTTCCGGAGATACGGTGCAATCGCTTCGCAGGTCGCTACAATGAACGACATGTCCGGCTCCCTGTTCTTGTTCAGCGGCGTTGGAACCGCGATGAGGACAGCGTCGCATTCTTTCAACCGGGAGAAATCGTTTGTCGCGCTGAACCGTCCGGATGCGATTGCGCGCTGGATTCTCTCCGACGAGATGTGCTTGATGTACGATTTGCCGTTTGCCAGAGAATCTACTTTTGAATTGTCAACGTCGAATCCGATCGACCGGAATCCCTTCTCCACAAAACAATGCAGCAGCGGAAGTCCGACGTATCCTAAACCTATGACGCCGACGACGAATGATTTGTTTTCGAGTTTTGAGAGCAGTTCGTTCTTCATTGTGTTCATCCGAAGTTTTGAGTTTTAAGTTCTAAATGTGGAGTTCGGCATTCTGCCTTCTATCCTTCATAGTTTGCGTTGCAAACCCACAATTTCTAATTCATAATTCTTAATTCTTCATTGTTCCTTCGTACCACTCAATCGTCCGCCGAATTCCTTCGTCCAGCGGCACCGCCGCTTTCCATCCCAATGCATTGATCTTTCCGACATCGAGTAATTTTCTCGGCGTACCATCCGGTTTGGACGAATCGAAGACGATGCTCCCGCGGTACCCCACTTTTTCGCCGATGACTCGGGCTAATTCGAGAATTGAGATATCCACGCCCGTACCGATATTGATAATCTCGCTGCTGTCATACTGTTTCATCAGAAACATGCATGCGTTTGCCATATCGTCGACGTACAGGAATTCCCTTCTGGCTTTTCCTGTTCCCCATAACGTCACCGACGGTGCGTTTGAATTCCGCGCTTCAATGAACTTGCGAAGCAACGCCGGCAGGACATGAGAATTTTGCAGGTCAAAACCGTCGTTCGGTCCGTATAAATTTGTTGGCATGACGGAGATGAAGTCCGTCCCATACTGTTTGTTGTAGGCTTGGCACATTTTGACGCCTGCAATTTTTGCGACGGCGTACGCGTCGTTTGTCGGCTCCAGTTTACCGCCAAGAAAGCTGTCTTCGTTAATCGGCTGAGGAGCAAACTTAGGATATATGCAGGAACTGCCCAGAAAACAAAGCTTCTTCACCTTGTGCAGGTAGGACGAATGGATAACGTTGTTCTGAATCTGCAGGTTGTCGAAGATAAACTCGGCGGGATACGTGTTGTTCGCATGAATCCCTCCAACTTTCGCCGCCGCCAAAAAGACATAATCCGGTTTTTCTCTCGCGAAAAAATCTTCCACCGCTCCCTGATTTTCAAGTTCCAATTCCTGATGAGTGCGCGCAACAACATTCGCGAAACCTCCGGACTGGAGGGCGCGTACAATTGCCGAACCGACAAGTCCGCGGTGGCCGGCGACGTATATTTTAGAGGAGTAGTCCGTAGTTATTAGTCCTTGGTCATTAGTCCGTAGTTCTGTGTTCGTAACAATCAGAGTTCATGAATTAATATTGTTTTTGTTTTGACTGCTGAAGGTACTTGATGAAACCGCCGATCATACGTTTTGCCTCCAAAGCCTGAACAAAACAGTTTCGAAAGTCCGTTTCATCAATATATCTGAAATCTAATGCAACATACAGTAACGATTGGACCTCAGATGCTGAACGATACGAATACCTTAGAAAATTCACAAATGCTTTGTCGGATCCTGCGTCAAAACCTTCCGCTATGTTAGACATTATGGAGACACTAGCGCGCTGAATTTGATCGCGTAATCCAAAATCTTTAGAGAACTCGTGTTGAGTGGTAAGCATATAGACTGACTTTGTCAGCCCCCTGGCTTTTTTCCATGAGTCAATAGCTTCAAATTGTACGATCTTCATATCCCCCCCTTCCCCGATGAACTAAAGACTTCGGACTACGGACTAATAGCCTCGCTTCGAAATCTTTTCATAGTCTGCCTTCACCATAATTTTCACAAGCTCATCGAATTTTATTGTAGGTTTCCAGCCGAGTTTTTCTTTCGCCTTGGCCGGATCGCCGATCAACAGTTCGACTTCAGTCGGACGGTAAAGCCGGGGATCGACATCAACGACAACCTTTCCTGTCTTCCTTTCAACGCCTTTTTCATTCCCCCCTTTGTCCTCCCAGGCGAGTTCCATCCCCAGCTCTTTAAACGAAAGGTCCGCAAATTCCCGCACCGTATGTGTTTCACCGGTCGCGAGCACAAAATCATCCGGCTGATCCAATTGAAGCATTCTCCACATGCCGTCGACGTATTCCGGAGCGTAGCCCCAATCCCGCTTTGCATCCAGGTTTCCCAGAGAAAGCTTCGTTTCCAATCCCAGCTTTATCTTCGCTGCTGCACGCGTAATTTTTTTTGTAACGAACGTCTCGCCTCTCCGCGGTGATTCATGATTGAAAAGAATTCCGTTACAGGCGAAAATATTATACGCTTCCCGATAATTTATGATAATCCAATAGCCGTATAGTTTTGCAACTCCGTAGGGGCTTCGGGGATAAAACGGTGTTTTTTCATTTTGCGGGACTTGCTGGGCTTTGCCGAACAACTCACTCGTCGAAGCCTGATAGAACTTTGGCTTAAGACCAACCTCACGAATTGCGTCCAGAAATCGGACTGTTCCAATTGCGTCGACTTCGGCGGTGTATTCAGGAAGTTCGAATGAGACCTTAACATGGCTTTGGGCGGCGAGATTGTAAATTTCGTCGGGTTGAATCCTCTCCAGAATCCGGTTCAAATTGCTCGTGTCGGTGAGATCGCCATAATGGAGAAACAGCTTCTTTCCCAAATATTCGGGATTGTTATAGAGATGGTCGATTCTTCCGGTGTTAAAGGAGCTGCTCCGCCGGATAATGCCGTGTAATTCATATCCCTTTTGCAGAAGCAACTCGGCAAGGTAAGAGCCATCCTGCCCTGTAATGCCTGTTATAAGTGCCTTTTTTGTCATTGTACGTCCGTTGTAGTTTTGGTTTGCAGTTCTGTGCTCTCAGTCCGAGTCAACGATCACATGCCGCTTCGCCTATTTCTTACTTTTCCATCCATGTCGCGAGAAGGTCCCTCAACGTCTGCTCCATTGTGATTTCCGGCCGCCAACCCGTTGTATGCCGCAACAATTCATTCGACCCGGCAAGAAGTTGAATGTCGTAATCTCGCAATCGTTTCTCTTCAATGTGTAATTCAAATTTCAAACCGGTGATGCTTTCATACATCCGTATAATCTCTTCAATGGAAAATATCTTTCCCGAACAAACATTAAAAATGAAGTCTTTTTCGTTGGAGACCTTTCCGAGCAGCCAATATGCCCGCACGACATCGCGCGCGTCGGTAAAATCCCTCCGCGGTTTGATATTTCCAATTTTTATCACGGGCGGGACATTATTCTTTTGAGCGAGGGAGATTTGCCTTGCAAGGGACGAACAAACGAACGACGGTTTTTGCCGCGGGCCGGTATGGTTGAAAGGCCGGGCGATCACGATGTTCAAGCCTTCGTAGGTCTTATACGTTTGTGCGATGTAATCGATACTCGTCTTGCTCGCAGCGTAAGGATTTACCGGACGAGGGATCGAACGTTCCGTGTGCACCGCAGTGAATCCCGCAGTTTCCCCGTAGACTTCACCGGATGTAACAACGATAATCCGGGGTGCAATATCGACTGCCTTCACTGCCTCAAAAATATTAATCGGAGCGATGACATTAACCTTAAATGTCTCGGCAGTATGTTCAAACGAACTCGGCACAAACGCCTGTCCGGCGAGATGGAAAATAATGTCCGGCTTGACTTCCTTTAAAACGCCGAAAATCGATTGAAAATCGATGATATCGCACTCGTAAAGGCGGATACTTTTTTCATGAGAGCGGATATTTTCATTCTTCTCGACATCACGCACTATCCCATAAACTTCTGCCAGTCCGTTAGCGATAACATAGTCTGCGAGATGGCTGCCGGCAAAACCTCCAACTCCGGTAATAAGCACTTTCATCAAAAACGGCAATAATTAGTGGAAGCTATCTCAAAAACTCTGGATTATGTCCTTCTGAAGAAACACTGCCAGATCATTGTCATTCTGAACGGAGCGAAGCGAAGTGAAGAATCCATAACAATGATAGACCTTGAATCTACAAAGCTTTCATGTCATGGATGCTTCGTCCCGCTGTAAGGCGGGACTCAGCATGACATTGACTGCTGCTTTTTGCATCGAAACCATTTTTGAGATGGCTTCTAATTAAAACAGTAAAATTCAGCACAAGCCGCATCTCCCGTGTGAGCGGCATAGCGGATAATATACAAAATCCGCCTTGCCTTTTCAACGGTTGAAAAAGCAAACTTCCGGCGAGAATGGATGAACTTGGGAAAAAGTAGACAAGACTAATAAGGGATTGTTGTGCGCAACTATTCCTACTGCAGCTTCAATCTTCGTTTGAAGTATTCAATAGTTCTCAGCAGTCCTTCTTTACGGGGCACCCGCGGTTCCCAACCTAGCATTTGTTTTGCCTTTGTAATATTCGGCTGTCGAATCCTGGGATCGTCCTGCGGGAGTTCTTTGAAGACAATCTTGCTTGGGCTATGAGTCAATTGCACGATCTCGTTCGCAAGCTGAAGCATCGTCAACTCGGCGGGATTTCCGATGTTCATCGGAAGAGTATATTCTGACATCATCAATTTGAAGATTCCGTCGATCAAATCAGAAACATAACAGACGCTGCGCGTTTGACTTCCGTCGCCGAATACCGTAACGTCTTCTCCGCGCAGCGATTGCGAGATAAACGCCGGGATTGCGCGGCCGTCATTCACCCGCATCCGTTCACCGTAGGTATTAAAGATTCTTATAATCCGCGTTTCAACGTTGTGATAGCGTTGATATGCCATTGTCATCGCCTCGGCAAACCGTTTCGCCTCATCGTAAACACCGCGGGGGCCGACGGGATTGACGTTACCCCAGTATTCTTCCACCTGCGGATGAATTTCAGGGTCGCCGTATACCTCCGACGTGGAGGCTAAAAAGAACCGGGCATTCTTCGCTTTTGCCAAACCCAATGCTTTGTGCGTTCCCAACGATCCGACTTTGAGTGTCTGGATCGGAAACTTCAAATAGTCGATCGGACTCGCCGGCGACGCGAAATGAAACACGTAGTCGACAGTACCGTCGAGAAAAATGTAATCCGTAACGTCATGCTGAAAGAACTTGAAGCGGGTATTGCCGAACAAATGTGCAATGTTGGCCGTGTCGCCCGTAATCAAATTATCGATGCAAACAACGGAGTGGCCTTCGGCAAGCAGCCTATCGCAAAGATGGGACCCGAGAAAACCGGCACCGCCTGTTACTACGGATGTTTTTGTCATTAATCTTTTTATTCTGTGACGTGTTTATTTTCTAAGTGAATGACAGTAAGTGAATTGTAAATGGTGAGTTGTAAATAAAAGACGTGCTTTACTATTTACCACTTGCAATTCACTGTTTACTATTTTCAATATTCCTACTCAGGCCGCTCAGCAATTTCTGAATCATAATAAGCTGACTTTGAATAAGATTGAATGTCGTTAATGCAATGTACTGCAATCGTAACGAGATTTCGATCTGAGTATCTATTTCACTAAGCGAGGCTTGAGAAATATTCAAAAAGTGGAGTTTATCATTCTTAGATCTTCTTGCCAGCCCTTCAGCAATATTCGACACTACTGAAACAGACGCTCGACGTAATTGCGACTTTAACCCAAATTCTTCTTCTCTTGGAAATGCTCTTGTCGATTCATACACCTGCACAACCAATGCCATCGCCTCTTGCCACAGTAATAACTTCTTGTGCGGTCTATAACTTTTTATTTCCCCTAATCCGGTATCCATTATTTCCCCCAGTTACTATTTACCATTCACTATTAACCGTGTTCTACTCCCCATTCCTCCCGATCCCGAAATAAACAAACCCTTTTTCTCTCATTAACTTCGGGTCGTAAATATTTCTTCCGTCAAAAACAACGGGGCGCTTCATGAGGGATTTCATTCTGTCGAAATCAGGGCGGCGGAATTCGTTCCACTCGGTTATCACTGCAAGGGCGTCCGCTCCTTTCAGCGCATCGTAATTGTTTTCGAAAAACTCCACCCTGCCGTCGAAGAGTGCCTTCACTCTCGGAATTGCGATCGGATCATGAGCACGGATCTTTGCGCCGGATTCCAGCAAACTATTGATAATGACCAATGCCGGTGCATCCCGAATGTCGTCCGTTTGAGGCTTGAAGGAAAGCCCCCAGACGGTGATGACTTTTTGGTTCAATTGATTATTAAAATGCTTCATCATTTTCTTGACGATGACGCGTTTCTGTCTCTCGTTCACTTCGTCAACAGCACGGAGGATTTTGAATTCGTATTCGTGCTCCTGAGCAGTTTTGATCAATGCCTTGACGTCTTTTGGAAAGCACGAGCCGCCATACCCCACGCCCGCAAATAAGAACTGCTGACCGATGCGAGGATCGGACCCCATCCCTTTTCTGACCCAATCAATATCCGCCCCCGTCTTTTCGCAAAGATTGGCAAGCTCGTTCATGAAAGAGATTTTGCTTGCAAGGAATGAATTCGCGGCATACTTCGTCATCTCCGCACTCCTCTCGTCCATCACCATAATCGGATTGCCGGTGCGCATAAACGGCGTGTACATGTCCGTCAATGCCGAAATTGCACGTTTGCTTTTCGAACCAATGACAATCCGGTTCGGCTTCAAAGAATCGTCAAGCGCAGAGCCCTCTTTGAGAAATTCGGGGCTCGATACCACGTCGATCTCGGTCTTCCCTTTCTTTCTCATTATCTGGCGAATTCGGTCGACCGTCCCGACGGGAACTGTGCTCTTGCTGACAAGAATCTTGTACCCGCTTGCATACGATGCAATTTGTTCGGCGACCGACAGGACGCGCGTGAGATCGGCGGAGCCGTCATCCGATTGCGGCGTCGGCAGACAAAGAAAAATGATTTCCCCGTGATCGACTGCCGCCTTGAGGGAAGTCGTAAACTCAAGCCGCTTTTCCTGAGTATTGCGCCGTACGATTTCTTCAAGACCGGGCTCATAAATTGGGATTGTTCCCTTTTTCAGGCTCGCGATCTTCTTTTCATCGATATCCATACAAAGAACTGAATTGCCGGTATCGGCAAAGCAAGCGCCTTGCACCAAACCCACGTACCCTGTACCGATAATTGAGATTTCCATAGCAAAAAGAATTTGTCCGAAGTAAAATTGAGGCTTAACTTATTGTCCGCACGCTGTGCCCGAAGTCCGGTAAATCTGAGTGATCTGCCATCTGCGCTAAATCTGCGCTATCAGCGTCATCAATAAGCGCCCTTGCCAAACAAGACAACCGGAATAGTTTCAAACATGATTTCGAGGTCAAATAAAAAGGAATGATTCTCAACGTAGTACAAATCGAGCAGGATCATCTCTCTGAATTTTATGTCGCTTCTTCCAGACACTTGCCACAGACCGGTCATACCGGGCTTCACGGCCGCGCGGTCTTGAATTGTCTCCCAGAACTCGTTGGATTCGTTCACCGTCTCAAAATCCGTTAACGGCAGCGGCCGAGGTCCTACCAGACTCATGTCGCCTTTTAACACGTTGAAAAGCTGAGGAAGTTCGTCAATGCTCAGTTTACGAATGATACTTCCAACCTTCGTGATGCGGGGGTCATTTTTCATTTTGAACAGAGCGCCGTCCGATTCGTTGTGGCCCCACAATTCATCTTTCATCTGGTCTGCATTGTCGATCATGCTGCGAAACTTAATGAAATCGAATTGTTTTCCCCCCTTGATGCTCGCCCGTGCCTGAAGGAAAAACAAAGGGCGGCCGCTTTCAAGATAAATGGCGATAATCGTCAAAAGAAAGATCGGACTGAACACAATTATTGCTATTGACGATCCGACAATATCAAAAACTCTTTTGATGAACATTTTTACCGCTGCGACGTTGTACCGTGGCGGAGCTGTTAACGTTATTCCCGCTATATCATATATGCGGGCGATTTTCAATAACTCTTCGGCCTGGGGCGACAAGATCTTCAGTTTAATCCTATGACTCTCTCCTTTTTTCTTAAGGTGGGCATACCCATTGACGACCATATCGGCCGACGGGATAAACACTCTATCGATAGACCCGTTCGCGATAACTTCATCGAACTGAGCGATCGTGTATTGCGGCTGCAATGAACTGGAGGGATTCTTTTCCCGGACAACGAATCCTTTGATCTTGTAGCCGAGTTCGGGGAAAGAGGTGAACCGCTGGAATATTTTGAACGCATCCTGGTCATAGCCGACAATGAGTGAATTGTGCACACCATAACCCAGTTTTTGAAAAAACAAATTGATTTGACGCAAAAGAATTCGTCCGATCACCAAGAAGAACGGCAGCGAGAAAAGGAAGGCAACGAGAGCATGCCGGCCAATGGACAAATTGTTAATAAGAGAAATGATTGTCAACGAGATGAGTACAGAAAGGACGAATGCCCGCGCCATGATCATGTTTTGGAGGCTGAGACTAAGATGAAAAGAACCCCGGTACAATCCCATCATGACGGCGATAGTGATGTAGACGATGACAAAAACGATATATCCGGTCAGCAAAACATCATCGGGCGTCCGAAAGCTGACGTTTGAATAATGCTTCAGACTGACAACAACTACAGCCGCACAAAACATTGCGAAAAGATCAATGAGTTGTGAGATAGCGACGAACAATATTTTCCAGTTTCGTTTGATCATTAAAATTAATTGCGATTCTCCGAGGCCATCCCCAATAAAGAGCGTCAAATAATATACAAAATATCATAAGAAGGTAAAACTATTCTTTTGGAGAGGGACAACATGTTGTGCATAAAACTCAGTGTTGTATTTTTGTACACCGAAGTTTTTGATGTGGCTAATAGTCGACCTCAAGAAGTTGCCTTCCAAAACGACAAAAATGAACTATTTCAAATACAATGCCTTTTTGACATTCTGAAACTTCCTGGCAGAAGACAGAGTACTCTCTGCATTGATGACGATGAGATACACGCCGGAAGCAAAATCCTGAGGGTTCCAACGATATTCGTAAAATTGCGGCTGTTGTATCTCATTCACTAGTGTAGCCACAAGTTGTCCCAATATATTGTATACCTTGATGGAGACTCTGCTTTGTTCCGGGATTCCGTAGCGTATCGTTGTCGTGGGATTAAAAGGATTTGGATAATTCTGGTAGACCACATAATCCTTCGGAACCTGAGGGGTTTGTCCCTTCAGAAACAATATAGTTTCTGTTGTAACAAAACGCATCGTATCTCTTGACCAAGTAGATTTTCCACCATCTACGTTGGCAGAGACCGTCCATCTATATTGTGTGCGAACGGATAATTTCTTCATCAAACCCGAGGAACTATAGAGTGTGTCGTTTAAACCAGTGATGGTCGTATCGACTGCCCCTCCCCACAACTTCAATGCATAGTGCACCGTATCGCCCGGATCATGGCCATGAGACGGCTGCCAGGCCAACGTAAGCGCTTTTCCATAGTCTATGGTCAGACTATCGGAGTGAGAAGCATTTATTAATTGAAACATCGTCGGCGGAAGAGACAAGGGTAGAATGACAATCTTCCAGCTCTGCTGAACTGTAATTCCGTGCTTGTCAATCACCGCAACTGTCACCACGCTATCGCCTGCATTAGCATTCACTGGGATTCCAACCAAGGTATCATTCACCAATCGCAGCCAGTGCGGACCTGCGACCAACTTATACGTTAATGAATCCCTTCCATACACAGCATCTGAATCTATTGCCGGTATGACAACCCGGTACACAGAATCAGCTCGAGCAAGTGTGTCCAGCACTGGAAGTATCAGAGGGGGATGATTGATATTCACAACATGCAGTTTATAGTGCTGCGTTGTCGACAGACCGCGATTATCATGGACAACAAGTTCGACAACAGTGTCGGCTGCGCTCTTCCCGTAAGGAATTCCGGAAAGCGTATGCTGAACGGGATCATGATGCAGCCATGCGGGCAATATGGTTGCCGTAACATTCAAACTGTCTCCAAAAACGGAAACGTCTCTATCATACAAAGTATATGTAGAGCTGTAGATCGAATCTTCTATCGCCAGTGAATCAGGAGTGCTCGTAAACACCGGTGAATGATCGGTGTGAAGTATTGCAAGCGTATAGTTCTGCTGGGCAGATCCGCCCTTGCCGTCCCTGGCCGAGATACTTACTGGAAAAGTTCTGTACTGCGTCGAATCTATCTCCCCGTGCGCACCGGCTGTGGATTTCTTCCCTGAACGCGATATAGCGGGAATAAACTTCACAACGCTGCTGCGCATTACCGCAGTGCGGCTTTGTTTGCCGGCCGTCACTCTTACAGATCTCATCGAAAGCGAATCCACCACCAAACTCGGTATGCCGCCGATAATGCCGCTTGAGGAATCTATTGAGAGAAAATTCGGCGCTGTGATAAACGAGTAATATACCTTATCCCCAAAGAGCAACGAATCGGAATCAGATGCATGCACTCTGTACATATACGATGAATCTTCGACACCGCTGACGACAGGTGCGGAGACGAATACCGGCGGATGATTCATATGCCTGGTATGAACTCCGTATTGATATGTTGTAACTCCTCCTTTGTTGTCGTACGCTTGAACGATGATTCTTGTGGAATCCATCACATCAGTACCGTGCGGCGTACCGGATACTATCCCTGCAAGAGAATCGATGGAAATCCAATGCGGTTTGGATGCACAACGATAGCGCACAACATCGCCGAACTGTGCGGAATCGATATCGCTTGCTCGAACTGTTGCAGTATACGCCGAATCTTCTATCGCTGCCGAATCGGGGAACGTGACAAAGACCGGCGCATGATTTGTATGCTTCACCGTCAGAGCAAAGCTATATTCACTCGCTCCCCCTTTGTCATCCCATACCGCGATGGTAACCGGAAAGTCTCTCGTCGTATTGTCAGTTTTTATCCCTGTAATTTGAACTGGCTTCACCTTCTGCTTCATAGTATAAAACTTAATGCCTTTTGCTTTGCTGAGAATCTGCTTTACCTTGGCATTAGCAACTTGAACGGCGAGTGAAGTCGTTGACGAACTATTTCCTTCAAGTTTCGGAATACCTTGCATTATCCCTTTCACTGAATCAATCGCCAACCAACTCGGACCTTGCAGGATACCAAAGTTGTCCTTGTCGCCCCACAGCAGCGAATCTTGATCGGTCGCTGCGGCCATTGTATAATAAAGAGAATCTTCTACCGCACTATCCGCCGGGAACGAAACGAATTGCGGCGCATGGTTCACATGGAGAACATGGAGGATGAATTGCTGGGTTGACCCGCCGCCGTTGTTATCAAACGCTTGTATGCCGATCACCGTGTCGCGGGCATTCATTCCGGAAGAAACTCCTGTAAGTGTTCCCGCGACGCTGTCGATAGTAATCCAGCTCGGTTTGATTATCAGCTTATAGTGAACTCTATCCCCGAACAATGCACTGTCTTGATCTCTTGCCACTGCCGTGTAGAGATACGACGAATCTTCCGTTACGACACTGTCCGGCGCCGAAACGAAATATGGATTGTGATTTGTATGAATTACATTAAGGCGATAGGTTTGATTAACTATCCCGCCGTACCCATCGCTCACTCGTATTGTGACTGTTGAATCGCCAACGTTCGCTCCTCTTGGTATTCCAGAGACCAATCCACTTGCGGAAACACTTAACCAACTCGGCTTTTGTGTCAATGTGTAACTTAGTACTTGGCCAATCAACGTATCGGGATCGTGGGCGACAACCTGATATTGATACAACGTATCTTCATGCGCTGTAAAAAGAGGAGATGAAGCTATTGTCGGCGGATGATTTACCAATGCGACGTGCATGGTATACTGTTGCTGAACAGTAGCTCCATGATTATCATAAGCCTGCAGCACGGCTGTCGTGTCAGAAACATTCTGCACATGAGGTGTGCCGCTAATTATTCCCGTTGCACTGTCTATAAAAAGCCATGCCGGCTTTATCGAAAGCCGGTAATGCACGATGTCACCGAACAATGTACTGTCCTGATCGCTCGCATAAACCCTTGTTTGATACAGTGTGTCTTCTACTGCAGACGGAAGGCTTCCCGTCTTTATCACCGGCGCATGGTTCGTATGGTTGACATGAAGAGGATAACTCTGCGTCGCTATGCCGCCGTGCCCATCGCTGGCTACTGCCGTTACCGTTGTATCGCCGACATTGATTCCTCGCGGTGTCCCCGAGATTGCTCCGCTGACACTATCGATTGTTATCCAGTTCGGCCGTACCGTCAGATGGAAACGCACGCGATCTCCCCATAATGCACTGTCCTGATCGCTCGCATAGACTCTTGCTTGATACAACGTGTCTTCTGCTGCCGAAGGAATACTTGCTGTCTTTATCACCGGCAGGTGATTTGTATGAATGATATGAACTGCATAACTCTGGCTTGAGCTGCCTCCCTTCCCGTCATACGCCGTCAGCATAACGACCGTATCCTGAGCATTCATCACGCTGGCTGTCCCCGTGATCACTCCGCTCACACTATCGATCTTCAGCCACACAGGCTTTACCGTCAACCGGTAATGGACAACGTCTCCAAACAACGCGCTGTCCTGATCACTCGCATAAACCCTTGTTTGATACAGTGTGTCTTCTACTGCAGACGGAAGGCTTCCCGTCTTTATCACCGGCGAATGATTCGTATGGATGACATGAAGAGGATAACTCTGCATCGCTGTCCCCCCTTTGCCGTCATTTGCCACCACGGTCACAACGGTGTCTCCAATGTTGATTCCGTGCGGTGTCCCCGTGATCGATCCGCTCACAGTATCGATCACTATCCAACTCGGATGTATCGTCAAATGATAATGCACATGGTCTCCGAACAATAGACTGTCTTGGTCCGATCCCCAGACCGTATACCGGTACAGCGTATCTTCTGCTGCATGGGTCACCGCTGCACTCACTATCACCGGCGCGTGATTTGTATGAACGACATGAAGCGGATAACTCTGGCTTGAGCTGCCTCCCTTCCCGTCATACGCCGTCACCGTCACGACCGTATCCTGAGCATTCATCCCGCTGGCGGTACCTGTGATTGTTCCGCTCACACTATCGATCTTCAGCCAAACCGGCTTTATTGTTAGTTTGTAATGGGCGATGTCACCGAACAACGCACTGTCCTGATCGCTTGCGTAGACTCGTGTTTGATACAGCGTGTCTTCCGCTGCAGACGGAAGGCTTCCCGTCTTTATCACCGGCGAATGATTCGTATGGATTACATGAAGAGGATAACTCTGCGTCGCTATCCCGCCTTTCCCGTCACTGACTTGCACCGTTACAAGAGTATCGCCAACGCTGATTGCATGCGGCGTTCCAGTGATAATCCCCGTTACCGTATCTACCACTAACCAGCACGGATGAATTTGAAGCGAATACGTTAATTGATCTCCCCACAACGCGCTATCCTGATCGGTTGCAACGCAATGATAAGAATAGACTGAATCTTGCTGTGCGCGCGTTATTGCTTGAGAAAGAACGCGAGGAGGATGATTGACGTGAGACACGTGCAGATTAAATTGCTGGGTCGTTACTCCTCCCTTGTTATCATAAGCCTGCACAGCTACGACTGTATCGCGGGCATTCATCCCAGATGGAGTTCCGGTAACCACACCAGCGACGCTGTCGATGCTTATCCAGCTCGGTTTGATAGATAACCGATACCGTATCACATCCAAATAAACAAGAGTATCTTTGTCTACCGCAATAACTCTATATTTGTACGGAGAATCTTCTATCGCAGTCGAATCGGCTGCTGTTATGATCTTTGGTATATGATTCGTGTGAGGAACGGTTAGAGTATATGATTGCGTTGCTATTTGGCCCGCGCCGTTTCGGACCTGTACCGTTACCGTCGTATCGCCAATATTTTTGGCCCCCGGTGTCCCGTACATGATTCCGCTTATATTGTTGATCTTCAGCCAACTGGGATTTATGATGAAGGCGTATCTCAGTGTATTGTCCAAAAATGCATCTTGCGAAATTACAGTATCTCTATAAACAGAATCTTCATGGGCAACGAATAACGGGGTCGAAATAATTTTTGGAGGGATATTGTTTCTTATTATTGCAGAACTTGAAACCAAATAAAGAGTATCGAACGTCTGAGTGGCTGCGCGTTCGAGAAAAATAGATTTATTTACCTGGTTTGCCAATGTGCTTGGAGTTTCAAAAACAGTAATACAATCACTCAGCAATCTCGATGAAAAAAATCCAGGGACACTATTGAAACCGGTGGGAAATCTTGTCATTCCCCAGGCATCCATCGGAGCGAATGCATTCGTCGTATTAATCAAGTTTCCGCAAAAAAGTATTTGTTTTATACCGATGTTCTTGAGATATGTGTACAGCGAAAGTTTATCGTTGAAGACTATCTCACTTCCGACAGGGGAGCAAGATGAATCTATCGCCCGTCCGTTTGCAACTTGAAAAACCCTAATACCGAGAGCTCTTGCCCACTTCATCAATGGTGCAATATTATTTCGATTATTATTTTGAATCCGAGCCAGCCAGCCGCCGTTGGGGAAATAACTCCATGCATTTACAACAACTAACGCGGTTCGAGCCGGATTAATAGAACCCCCAAATGTTGAGTCATAGTTTATGGACGAAAGTTGAGAAGGCCGTTGCACGACCAGCGCATTCACAGTCTCCCCAAGTGCTGATGCCAATGATCCGAGGAGGGTCGTTTGAAACCTTGTTTCAATACCGTTAATCCCCCAGTTATAGGCAAGCTGCGACCAACTTATTATGCAATCTTTGATTCCTATGATTTTATACGTATTGGGAAATTTTAGACTCAGTGTATTAATACTAATTGGACGAGTAAAGAGAACGCATTCCGACGCGTCACCCCCAGTATACAGAAGTGTCGTAAGGCCCTTACGGCTCAGCATCGTATCAGGGATCGCAGAAATTGTCGCGTTAACATCCCATGGCTGCAGTTTCACGGTCGGATAGAGAGGTCCGTTATGGTTGAACAGAAAAACCGGAATGTTATGCTTTCGGGCAACATCGATCATTGTGACAATATTAACGATATTGCTATCCGCGGCCGACTGCCAGACATCACACAGGATTAAAGCCGTTTTTCCGATATCAATGGAGTCGGTAAAACTAATAACCTGTGACGATAATTCTGAAACGTAATTAACAGAATCAAGAGCCGGGATAAACTTAAAATTTTGAAATGTCAGATAATGTCCCGTCGTGAACCATGACGTTTGACTATTGACATTGCTGGTATCGTTGACCGCCTGAATTTTCCAAAAGTATGTTGTTGACGGGAGGAGATTGTTGACGACCACGTACGAACCAGTCACGACAGTATCCACTATGCCCCACGACAGCGAATCCGTTCCGAGTACGATTCTATAGGAATTACCCGTATCGTTCCATTGAAGAACAACCTGTCTATAGTTTTGATTCGTAGCACCGGTATGCGGCGAAGTGATGTTTTGCGCCAAACCTTGGATGGCCATGGTCAGCAAAAATAAAACAACAAACCCACAATACTTCAGACGAATGAAGTTTGATGGATTGGCCGCCAGACAACTGTGGTTTACATTACACATCAAGAGCACAGATCAGATTGTTAAGAAAAAAGAAATTGATTATGCATGCCGCACCATAAACGGTAATTGGTGCAGGCGTCATTTTTTATCTTAATACCAGTTATACCGAATATCTATCAAAAAGTCGTATTTGCCGGCATAGCCCGGATCAATCAAATAATCAAATGGGTTATTCAAGAATTCATTATAGCCAGGATTCACCGTATTGTCCGCATACGAAGACGTCATCTGAGTTGTGAAGCGCGTTCGCAATACATGAAAGTCGAAAAAAAGATTGCGCAAAGGTTGGTACGTTCCGACGATTCCGAATGATTGTTGTTTAGTGAGCGGACCGTACAAGAACGCGGGGTCACCGCCGGCGTATTGGTAAAACGTAGACTCCTTCCCTCCCTTTCGTAGCGACTGGAATTCCAAGCCGATCTCGAGATTGTAGATCGGACGATGGTAAACACTCATCGTAAAGAGATCTGCGTTCTGCCCAATCCAATCGCCTAAATTGACACCGTGATTCTGATAGGTGTCTTCCGCGTACTCGTGATTATACACCCAAGGATTAACGCGCGTATATTCAACATTGATCTTTGTATCATGGTAAAAAAGATCGTACGCGTTGCCCCCCAATGTAAATCCCAATTGATTGCGATTTTGACTGGGGCTAAGAAATGTCGTTGTTGAAAATTCGTCCAAAAATACCGGAAGATAAAAATCGAAATTCTTCACAACGTTGAATTTAAAATTAAAAAATATCTGGGAATTATCCTGATTGTCCAAGTAGTGCTCGGCTGATTTGAAAAGCATTATCGGAAGTAAATACAATAATTCCGGATTTCGGCCCGGGCCTCCGTAGATTTCAGATTCCCCGACAGCGATATTGACGCCATTCCACGGCGTGAACTCCAACATATTCGCCGCGATGTATTTATTCAAATATGTCGGTCTCTTGCCGAAATACTGCGTATTGTATGTCTGCGAAGAATCTATTACGCCGGAATAGAGCCAACCGTGGATGTAGGTGAAATCAATATCCTTGCCGAGCCGGGCATGCAGCTTCAATTGCGGGTACGCCGGCGCTTTGGTCGAAAGGATAATATTACCGGCCTCACCGCCGCCCCAGACATTCTGCATTTGCTCGCCGGACAAAGTGACAAGTCCAAGATCGACATTCACTTGAGCATTAAACACATCATAATCATACGCTGTGGCAGTTCCATTCGTTGTCGTAGTCGAGGAAGAAGGGACAACTGAAGGCAGCGGAGAAAGGGGACGCAGCGGCGATTGCGGACCTAACGTGCTGATGTATGATCCGCCATCATGAGTGTCGTGATAATAAAAATAAGCACCGACATTGTTTCCTAAATATCCGTACGTCATAATTCCGCTCGATAAAGTATGAAGAATTGTGCCATCCGCTTGATGGTTGTATGACATCGAGCCGATGAGATCGACCATCACATGCGATGTTTCACCTTGGTAACTGTAGAGGTGCCAGCGTTCATCGGACAAATTGCCGTAGTTAAGCCTTCGCATCTCTTCTTGAAATTCTTCCTTATAAAAATTCAGCCGTTCCCGATCGACCGTTGTCAATTGCGTTCCCACGCTGTCAACCCTCATCAAGAACTCTGCAATAGCTTGACGGGATAGCGGCTTTACCGCATCACGATAGTCAATAAGAATCTGTTTTGCAGCCATCCTGTCTAGAAAACCATAAACATCATGAGTTGCGGGCAAGTATACCGTCTGAGAATATAATAGAGAGCTCCAGAAAAAGAGCGCTAGAGCTCTCCTAAAATTCTTTCCCATTACTATATTGACGTTCAGTAATCCGTTTGTGAAATCAACTGAAAAAAATCCCGTCTACCTCTGCAAATGAACAATGACGTCAGGCATTATGGATTCGACAACGTCAATACGATCATTTCATGCAGCTTCATATCCGGTATAGTAACCGGTGTGGAACCATCGACAGGAATCGTTACTACGCGCTCTGCTTGAACACTATGCACTGGAAGCAACCCTGCGTTCGGAACTCTGGTAATTGAAACGTTGACAAATTTAGCGTTCGTAAGAAAAGGAAGCGCCTGAAGGTTCTTCAAAGAGACACTGACTGGTACTTGATCGTACTTTTTCTTGCCGGGATCAAAGCTGCCGACAAGAATTTGTGCCGTGCCAGTTCTCTTACCGCTTTTGCTTGCCAATGCTACGACACGGTTATCGGATGAGGTGCTGGAGACTCTAGATCCCACACCATCAGCATAGTATTTGTACGCCCACCATCCCGCCCGCGGCTCGTACGTGTTGGGGACCAATAGGCCGTCGAGCGTCGAATTACCGCACGTAAATTCTCCGCTGTCATCTGTCCAGCAAGCTTTGCAGGCGCCGTCTGCGCCGCCTTTTTCCAAATAATAGAACCAGGCAAGAATTGACCCGGGGTAGTAATTAGAATACTTTCCAATAATTTCATTAATATGAATTTCCTTAATTCCCACACTGGCATAGTCTGGATTCTCAATATACTTTTTGCGCACTTGCAGCAAATGGTCGGCAACAGCAGGAACACTTTCATCGCCCAATATTTCATGCCAACTCAATCCATCAACCTTCAAATGATTTGCTTTGGCATACACCATAAATTGATCGATGGAGATATAGGGGTTATCCCATGTCCCTATGCTCGGTCCTTCGAGGTAAATATCATTCCCATACTCTTTTCTCAAGACATCGTGCGCGCGGCGAAAAGACTCTAGGAATTGGTCCGTTGTTTCACTCCCCTTTTTGAGGTCGCCCGTCGGTTCATTCCAGATATCCCAAATGATTTTTTTGTCGTTAAACTTCTTTACCAGATCGGAAACAAAACTCTCCCAGACCGAATATTCAGCGAACGGCATATCTTTGTGGGGCCACTTCCATGCGCCGCCAACGATAATAACCGGTCTCATTCCCAGGCTTTCTGCCCTGGCAACCCGATTTTCAAAACCTTTTGCACCCCAGCCCGGATTCCTCATGAAACGCGGATGAAGCGGAGTGATCATACTATCGGGAGGCGCAGTCTCAGTAAAGCTATCCAAGAATCCAACCATTGATTTCACAGATGTTGAACTCTCAAAATCGACAACGACGCTGGCGCTGCCGTTCGATTGTTGTGCCGGAGGATTTTGAGCAATGACCAGAGCTCCCGATGCACTCACTATCCACATGAATAGAACGATAATTTGTTTTTTCATCTGTGTGTTCCTTTCAATTGTTTTTATTCTACGGCTTCCATAAATCTCTGAACGGGATTAAGAACGAATCACAGCAATACTGTTCGTTCCCATTTTTAATTTCGACTCTATTGGATAGAATACAATCCTGACCGCTCTCATCAAAAGCCAGCTATACCATTGAAGAACCATCAGAAGAAATTTTCCAGGCACGCCGAAGGAGCACAGCTTATTGGAACTGATCAAATCATCGGAATATCTTACCAGCGTCAGACCGTTCACGATGCACAGGTTATGCATCTTATCTTTAGTGAAAAATGTTTTGTGCGTAAAATCGCCATTATAGTTGGGCAGCCCGAGAGGGGATGCTCCTTCAGGAAATCTCAAAAGCATTTGGCCATTTGGGTTCAAATGGCCTTTTACCCACCTGAACATTACTGTGAGATCATCGTACGATAAATGTTCGACAACGTCACATGCAACGACGAGATCGAAATGCTTGTCCTGAAGTTCAGGTATTTCCCAGACAAGTCCCGAAAATGCCGTAAAACCTTTTTCTGCTGCTTTCGTTGTCAATTCATCTTGAATCTCCACACCCACAACTGAATGACCTGATAATTTGAAATAGCCAAGAAGTTCACCGTTACCGAATCCTATTTCCAGAACGTGACTATCGGCCTTCACCATTCGTTTGAAAAGGCGGTCAAAGTAAAAACTCTCGCCCGCATCCGGAAGGCCGAATTCCTTAGTATCCCATTGTTTCCAATGAATATAGTTATTGGTACTCATCTGAGATTCCTTATGAACTTCCAAGCTCTTCGCTTGGATTCAAGAGAGAATTGCCAGTATGGCGCAGTCGGACATAGCCCGTTTTCAGGAGCTAATCTCGAATGTCACGCTTTCCTACATGGATAAAATCTACCAAATCGGCGATAACAAGTTGTGTCCAAGGACATATCCTAGTCATTGAATTTGCCGCAAAACCAAGCCTTTTAGAACCGAAATATACATTTTTGCCTGTTCTCTTCTATCGCAGTATTTCTTAACCCAATTTCGTCCGTTTTCTCCAAGAGATTTAAAAGCGGTGATTGTTTCTTTGTCAAGAGTAATAAGGAAAGAGCAGAGTTGGGCGACATTTTCAGGCTCAACAAAAACCCCCGCCCGCGCTTCTTCAATAATGGAACGACATTCCCCATCAACCATGCAGATCATGGCTCCGCTGCATGCCATAATTTCATAGATTTTTGAAGGAATCGTGTGCTTAAATAGAGGGAGTCTTCTTAACGGAACAATATGAATATCGGAAGATCTGTAAAAACTTTCCATCTTCTCAAACGGCTGAGTTGGAAGAATGATTACATTTTTGAGATTATTCTCTTGGACGTACGAGATCATCGACTCCTTTTCTGCACCGTCGCCGGCAAAGAGAAAATGAAACCTGTCCGCGCCATCATCAGACAAACGCTTCGCGGCCTCTAAGATTATTTGCAGGCCTTGGGATAAACCAAAGGTACCGCAGTATGTAATAAGGATCTTCTCCTCAATTGAGAATTCTTTCTTTATGTCCTGAACATTCGGCGAACAAAAGGCATCAACATTCACACCATTTCTTATCACCGAGATTTTTGAGGACGGGATTTTTTGACCGATCAAAGTTTTTTTACTTTCTTCAGTGACCACAACTATATGATCGGCACTCCAATAAAAGAAATGTTCCAGTTTTCGAGATAGCCATATAATCAGCGGATTGTGAAGTACGCCCAAATCAATCGCCTGCTGCGGCCATAGATCCCGAACTTCAAACACCAGAGGAATGTTCTTGAAGAATTTCAAAAGCACGCCGGAAAAACCCATGAACAACGGAGGCGACGTAGCAATGATAACGTCGTAATCGGCGTTGTGAAAAATTCCCACCAAAAATGCTGAAAGTGCCGAACTGATATGGTTTACGATCCTTGGAATAAATCCCTTGTTCGGCACATTGAACTTTTTTGCCCGAAGTACGTGGACACCTTCATGAGATTCTTCAACCAGCCATCGTTTTTTATATTGCGGGGGAACAATTCCGGTCGGATGCGTAGGAAAACCCGTTGCGATCGTAACGCCGTGCCCTTGTCTCACCCATTCTGACGCGAGATCACTTACCCGCCGGGCTCCGCCGTTCAATTCAGGAGGGAAAAAGTGTGTAATATAGAGAATATTCATCTACCAATACTCAGAGTGTACGAGACTGTGTTCGGTGAAAACGCCGATTGAGAAATGATAAGACAGTAATGCTGCTGCATACATCCAAATTCTTCAAAGAAAGGCCGCCGAACAGCTTCCACGTAAGAATTTTTATTGAATTCCACATATCCGTTAATTCCGTCGGTCGAATTTGAAAAACTATACCCGTTCTCTTGTGGTTTGATATCTATGCGAGGGTGAAAATGTAAATAAGAATGTATAGTATGAAATCCCTCTCCCCTATAAATATCTTCAACCGTAATCTGTTCGGACTGTTTATTTACGATGATATTCCTGGTGTAATCCTCCATGAATGCCTTCTGGTGCTTGTATCCGTCATACTTCCCCTCAAAATAAATGCAGTCCGCACGCTCGTCAACGTGAAAAACAATATTCTTGGGTCTGCGTGCTACTCGAAAAGCTCCCCACATTTCCGCTTGTTCCTGTCCGTCAACCGTCGCCGTGTTATGAGCCTGAGTGCTTCGCAGCAATTGACGTGTTGAAAGATTCCCATAGTCGTCTGTGCCAGAATTACAGATTATTCTATGCTCATTTATCGCCAGTTCGAATGAAAAAAGATCGCAATGAGCATGGGCCGGCAGATACGCAGGGCCCATCTTGCCATGATCGACAATCAAGCGAATAGATTGAAGGCTGATGATACTATATCCGGAGTCCTTCTTTACCTTCAACAATTTCGGAACATGACTATGGAATGGGATATGCAGCGCTGCGGCATACGCCCGCAACTCAAGGAGCGTTGGCGCTTCATTTTGTGAGACATCATTAAAATATGAAAGGGTATTTCCAAATGACATGTCCTCGAGCCACTCAAGCATGAGAGCAATTGTTGTTTGAACTTTTGGCAGTAAACCGTGATACTGCTCGAACACCGATGGATTGTTTACAACAAGATTATAGACATCGAGCAGATCCTCCAGCACTGCTGCATGGTACATTGGGCTCAGCTCAAAATGCCCTCCGTCTTTCAATATCTGTTCATCAATTTCTTCACCCAGGAGTTGAATGACCTTATCTAAGACTTCTTCCTCTCCAGAAAAGAATGCTGCAGAGTACAACAGCGCCTTTATGTTTTTCAGAAGATGGTTCCCCAATACATGGTATTCTATGTTCTGCAGCAACAGATTGTATTGGCTGGAGAGTGAATCAATGATCACAGAATCATAACAATGAACCGACTGCATCCATTTAACCCAGCTGACGATTCGCAGAGAAAGCGGATAGGGAGCCCAACCGATTGCGCCGGAGGTTTTTTTTTTGTGAGTCATCACCCAAGACAGTATCAGCTGCTTTGCCGCTTCTTCGTCGGTTAAAAATACTTTACTTAATAAATAATCGAAAGAATGGAAATGATATTGCCATAATTTTGACGTGGACACAGGATACCACTCGATCGTAGTAACATCATCAAAGGAAAGCGTCTTTCCAAGAAAGGAAAATTCATTGGACGAACACTCCCAATTCCGCTGAATAGATGGACTAAGAATAAATTGAGAATTACGTTTACGTACGCGGGAAACATTGGTTCTGGAAAATGGCAGCACTTTTCGTAAAGCATAATACACACGATAAACGATCTGACGCCCGGCGAGGTGTCGGATCGTGAAGAACAAAAGCACAATATTCTTACTCTTGTTTTGTGCTTGTTTTCGCAATGTTTGAAAAATACTTATCACAATTGGATTCCATGCGGAATTGTCCAAAAGAAAATTTCCCATATGATACGGTCATTCAGTGAGATCGGAAATTCTTTTTGGCAAATCAACAACGAAACTTCAACGAATTGTTTCGACGTAAATTAATTCAGAATTATATGCTATTCTCTCGACGGCCTTAATTATTGTAAAATTGTGTCATCCAACTATCAATAGACAACAATGCCCAGATAGTGTACGATGCATCAATTTTCCCTTCCTGGTTCAATCGTATCAATTCTTGAACTTTAGCACTATCAAAGATCCCTGCTTTGTTGAGGGAGCTTTCCGACAATCTATCAACGATCATCGGCCGCATGCTGCTCTTTATCCATTGACGAACCGGGGCGCCAAAACCTGACTTTGGACGGTACACAACCTCTTTGGGCAAATATCTCTCTCCCACTTTGCGCAAGAGATATTTTGTCACATTACCTTTCATTTTCAGCCGCGGCGGCATCGTCCCGGCAAGGTCAATGAGTTCCATGTCAAGGAAAGGTACTCTTATTTCTACACTCGCAGCCATTCCCATTTTGTCAAAGTAATTCAGGTTGTGATCGGGCAAAAATGTTCTTAATTCTAAATACAATAATTTGTTTATGTCATCGGTTGATGCCGGCAGGCTGCGCAACAAATCCATCCAATATTCGCGGGGTAATTTTTTCTTTAATAGGTCAGATTGTAATTCATTCCGAAATAATGAAGTGACATTCCGATCATCGATCCACATAAAATATCCTGCGAGGCGTTCATCTTTGGCCAAAGTAATGTTATGAACAATTTTCCGAATCCGCCTTCCCAGCGGGCTCGAGCTATTGATGTGTCCGGCAGCTGATTGAATTTGTGCAGCGGCAAAATTCGGGATCAGCGCAATATATTTTTCAAGGTTCAGTGCCTGATGCCGTCTATACCCGGTAAATACGTCATCGCCTCCGGCACCGCTCAACAGTACTTTAATTCCCCTTTGAACAGCGCCACTGCAAATATTATAGACGCTGATCGGGGCGGGGTCGGCCTGGGGTTCATCGAGATGCCAGATCATTTCGTCAAACTGTGCCAGCATGTCAACGTGAGCAGGAATAATCTCGAGCTTTACATCGAGAGATTTCGCGACAATCTGTGCATAATATTCATCGGCAGCAAAACCTTCCTTTTTCATATCCGGTCCTGTTGCGATCGTGAAGCATGTCAAACTGTTTTGAGGGAACATTATCTTGGCAATTGCCACGATAATGCTTGAATCTAATCCTCCTGAGAGAAAATATCCAAGCGGTACGTCGCTCATGAGTTGTCGTTGAACAGCTTTTTGTAATGCCGCGTCAAGCCGATCTATCCATTCTCTTTCGCTTACGACCTTCTTTTCGACATTGAATGCGATATCATAATACCGATGTACCGTAAAGGAATTTTTGTGCAAATCAAAGAGGATATAATGACCCGGCAAGAGTTTCTTGACGTGCTGAAATGGAGTTGCCTCGCCGGGCGCATAAAGAGCCTGCAAGTAATAGCTGAGAGCATTAATATCAATGCTCCTGTCAAACCCGGGAATCACCTTGAAAACTTTTAGTTCCGATGCAAATGCAAAAACATTCTCTTGCTTGTAGTAGTATAACGGTTTAACGCCAAGCTGATCCCGCGCGATGAAGATCCTGCCGGCTCTTTTATCATAGATTGCGAAAGCAAATATCCCGTTCAATTTATTTACCAACGCGGTTCCATATTCCATGTACCCGTAGATCAAGACTTCAGAGTCAGAATGAGATTTAAAGACATAACCTTTTGCAACCAATTCTTTTTTAATATCTTGAAAATTATATATCTCTCCGTTAAATATTAGGATGATCTGGCCATCGCGTGAGACCATCGGCTGATGGCCATTTGCGCTTGTATCAATAATAGACAATCGTCTATGGCCAAGCATCACCCCATTTTCGCAAAAATATCCGCCGTCGTCAGGGCCGCGATGGAACAATATATCCACGTGTTTTTCCGTAAAGTGAAAATCCTTGCTGACACTCCCTACAATACCGCACATAGTGTTCTCGCTTCTTTCATGATAAAGTTACGTGAGTCATAAAATAATTTTCCCATGATCCAATGCATCATCGTGGAGCCGGCGACATAACAGATTTTACCGCTTCAACAACTTCATCAGAAGTAATTTGTTCAAGACAGACAGTATTGCCGCACCCCAGCGGAAGCGCCGGATAACAGGGGCTGCACCGGATACTTTTCCACAGAATTCTTGACGCATGAAACGGTGCGGTCCTCCCGGGATCCGTTGGTCCAAAGATAACGACGGTAGGTGCACCAACGGCGGCGGCAACATGCATCATTCCGCTGTCCGACCCCAACACCACCGTGCTGAGCCGAAAGAGAGCCGCGGTCTGCCTTAGTTCAAATTTTCCGGCCACCGATATAGCCCCTCCGGGGATATTCGCAACAATCTCATCACATAAAGAGACTTCATCTCTTCCTCCGACAAATATGACAGCGGCATTGCTTTCTGCTATCAGGCGAGTTGCCACAAGAGCAAACCTATTGCCATCCCATCTCTTGTGACGTTCGACGGGACCAGAACCAGGATGAATTATCACGATCGGCGTTCTTTGTGCTGCTATTCCTTGATCCTTTAAGAAAGACTCAACGTATTGCCGGTCATCGCCGGAATAGTAGACGCTCGGCATCATTTCTTTCTCTCCGCCAGCGAGCTCTGCAATCCGACGATTACTCAATACCTTATGTTCTGTGATATCGCGTGGTACGGTTTGCGTATACAACGTGCTCGCCGGCGTAAAATACTCGCCTACTCGACGAGAAGCTCCCGAGATCAATGCAAGCACCGGTGATTTTATGCCGTCAAGATCGGTCGGAACAATGAACATATCGAACCGAGATTGAATTATTCTCCAAACGAATTGGGTCTGCTGGGAAATCCTTTGAGGTTTGTTTGGATCAAAAAAAATAACATTATCAAGGGCGGTTGTTCCCCCAAAAATACCTGCCTCAATCGGGCTTTTTAGTATGCCGGTAATGGAACAATCGGGATATGTCTTCCGCAATCCAGAAATAATGACCGTTGAACAGACGACATCTCCAATGCCCTGTGTCATAAGGACGGCAATATGTAACAGACGTTGAGATTTCATTTGTTGTAAATTCTGTCGGTCAAGTGCTCGTTGCCATATCTCTCCTGCATGAGGGCTGTTTCATTCGGAAAAAAAAGGCCGGTGGCGGCACCGCTTGTTCCGAATATCGTTCCGAGCATTTCAGCCGCTTGCCGGAGATCCGTTGCAATAAGCAATTTGCGTTTGAGCCTTGAGACTATACTGCAATTTTTTCCTCATCTTTTTTGTGAAACGGAGGAAGAACAAAAAGCACTAAAAAAAGAGGGAGAGTCTTCACAAGTAGTGCGGCAAAAGTAATGAATTCTGTTTCAAAAGACATGAACCGTGTGAGCACAAATAAGGAGAAGCAGAATACAAACGGACGGCGGTGCGACGATAGAGATTTGATCACGAATCCGAAGCCAAAACCGATGACAATAGCACACGCCAGAAAACCCAACAGAAAAAAATTCCCGTACCAATCAGTAAGGGGGGTGGAATTCACATCCATCGTTTCATTGTCTATGGTGGTATAATGTTCGAGAAAATATGTTTCCGCCGTATCCTCAAAATTCGCTTTGATCTCATCGCTTTTATGCCGATTGAACAACGGGAGATAAACAATCTCAATTGGTTTAACCCACGCCTCACCCCACGCAAAACCTTTGGTCAATGCCGCCGGGGTCATCTCGGCCAATAGTTCCACTCCATCCAGCCTCCACCAGAATTCATACCCATTTTTGCTGCCTTCCTCACCTTTGTAGAAAGGGTCTAAATAACTAAACGTCAGACCATCGTAAAGTATGTTGTCTCTAACATTTTGAACAACTTTAAGACTATATGCAGAAACAAACAAAATGATCACGACAATTTTAGCCAGTTTCGCAGTGTTCTTTATTTTCTTTCCGGTGAAGAGTGCATAGGTGATTAACACCGCACAGATCCCTAATACTGACGCGATCCGCGAGTTGATAAGGGCGTACGTGAAATATGCAGTCCCCGTAATCGCCATGCTGAAGTATAAGAGTCCCTTTATTTTTCGCGGCAGATCACATTGAACCAGTGCGACAAAGAGCAGGAAGAAAAACAAACTCCACTCGCTAAAGCCGCGATAAATAAAAAATTCCAGGAATGATAGGCTTGCAATCGCCTCGGGCAAAGTCGGACCAAGGCGTTTAAACAGAAGATTCTGTTCCAGTGCTATTATTAAGAAACCGACGGTCATCACGACCGCAGCAACCGAATAGAGAATAATATGACTGTTTACAGGTACTAGTTCTTCCTTCAAAGGCCGGATGGACGTTCCTCGTATCCTCCTCTGATAGACCGCTACGAATGGAATAATGAAACAAATGAATATCTCAATGAACAAGACAAGATAGCGGTTCTTTTGATCGAAAGAGAATTCACCGAATCGAATCACCGGAGAAAAATAGAGATAGACAAACCCCTGGATCAAGAAAACAACAAAGAATAAATCCCTGTACGGCTGCCACCGCTGAAGCATTGCACATGCGACAAGTGAAATCGCTACAACAGTGACGATACTCCAACCAAAAAAAGATTCAATCATTACGGCCTTCGTCAAGAAGATACATAACAGGGTGTACTAAACTTTTCGGCGCCCATCGCAATTCATGGAGGGCTGCCATCCGTGCATTCGGCGCAAATCTCAAAAGACGATCATGGTGCAATCTGTCACGGATCCAAAAAACTTGAATGCACCCACGATCCTAACGCTGTTTATTTCAACGGGAGAACTTCGACGCGCCGCAAAATAATTCTGTTAAAATAATTCTTCAGCAATATATTCTCTTCGCTGCTCAATCCCTTCAACAAGAAGACGGAAAAACCGACGAGGGCAACACAAAACAGGATGAGTTGATACGTAAAATCCTTTGCGGCCATGCCGACGATAAATGTGCAAAACATGCATGCCATCAGAAGTATGAACGAGGACTGTTCTCGTAATGAGCAGCGCAGCAGATAAAAGGAAGTACTCGACAGAAACACCAGGTCCACAATAATTCTGATGGTCCATACCCAGGCCACGCCGGTCATGCCGTAATGATGAATAACGAACCACAGCACGATAAAATAGACCGGCAATTCAACCAGCCTGATTTTTGCTGTTACTGACGGCCGGTTAAGGCTGCTGATTAATTCTACAGGGATGTGTTGAATGCCGAAGAAGAAAACGCCGATGGACAGTATTTGAAGAATAGAGAAGCTTTGCGCCGCAAATTCGTTCCCAAGCCATAATGACAAAATTTGTGGGGCAAAAAAGATCACCACGACAATTACCGGGAACAGCATAAAACTCAAAAATCGAAGACTGATCAGGTAGAGACGTTTGGTTTGGAGAATATCTATGATCGACGATGATACGAAGATCGGGAAGAGCACTCCTATGATCGACGCGGGCACGATCCACAATTTTGTGATCATTTCCGAAGGGGTCGTATACAAGGCAATGAGCGATGCAGAGAAAACGCCGCCGATCAGAAACCTGTCTCCGCTTATCATGACCGGATTGACAATGTTGGCGACTGCAACCCAGCCGCCGAAATTTACCAGCGTGCCGATCTTGTTTCTGGAAAAGTCAATTCGCTCTTTCAATTCCGGTATTAATTTCAAACAGTAGTAGATATACCACACGGTACCGATGAGGCGAACGACAAAAATAACCATGATCGTCCCGACCAAACTCTTTGTATACCCAAGCATCAACACCGGCCCAACGAACATTGCTATGCCCATGAATGTCCGCACATAGTTTGAGTCTCGAAAACTTCCGTACACTTCAAGGATGCTGCGCAGAGCGGAGAGGAAAATTATCATCGGGAGCGTCAGCACCACCAGATAGAATGTTTCGAGAACCTCCGTTTGGAGCGACGGAGAAATTAATAATACGGAATTGACGGTGTATGGTATTACTGCAACAAAAATTGCGCAAGCTATAACAGTAAACGCGAGCATGATGATGAAGGCAGTCCACACCAATCCAGGAATTTCTTTCCGTTTTTCCTTGTCAGTGTTGTATTCAGCGATGTATTTCGAAAGAGCTTTTCCAAGGCCAAAATCAAAAATGCTGAAATATCCGGCAACGACCCAAATTATCGTTAACAATCCAAATCGTTCCTGACCCAATTGGCGCAACAACGTCGGGATACAAAAAAAAGCGGCAAGCATTGGAAGCATCTGTCCCAGGAAATTCCAAAACGTATTTGAGATGATCGAAAACCGTTTCAATAGATGAATTCCTATTTTATCCTGGAGCGCATTACGGTGTACAGGAGGCCATCAGCGTAGTGGATTATCCACCATCAATGGTGTTATGCCTAAGAAGAAAAAGCCTGTCGGCGCGTTTGATACACTCGACACATACCTCGGTTGGATGCTCTCAGTAATCACAAAGCCTCCAAGACCCTTTTCGATCTTAAAGGCTTCGGATTCTTGAACCACATTCCTTTTACGATATCCCGCAACTGCAAAGACAGCCTTTGCCTCACGATGATCACCGTAACTTCAAAGACTTTCCAATGGATGACAGGTTACGCCGGTTTCATTCGGTTCAAATTCGGAAAAAAAATCTCTTAGCCGTTTGCCTTGAACGATACCTTCGATGTCAGAAACTTTCGAATTACAGCGACCTTTTCTGCGTATCTAAATCTTAGATAGACAAAACCTATTCCGGCAAACAATGAGAGCACAAAAAAGACAACGACGATGATGGTTTTCTTAGGCTTTTCATTCTTCGCCGCCGGCCTTCCTGCATCCATAACGTTCACAATCGGAACGTTTTTTATTTCCTCAATTTTGGCGACTTCATACTGCTTTTTCAATTCTGTGAACAACGCCGAATTGATTTCCACTTCCCGAATAAAGCGCCCTTGTTCCAGCAACAATTCGGGGGAATCGGTAACTCTTCGGTTATTCTCACGGAAATCTCTCAGCGCATTTTCCGAATGCTCCAGGTCCGACTTCACCTCCGTCAATCTCCCTTCGATCCATTTTCGCTGTGCCGAAGCATTGGTCGTTCGTTTAGTGCGGCTGAACACATCAAGCTCATGGGCAATTGCGTTCACAATATCGGCGGAGAGCTGCGGCTCTTTGGTGAACAGGGAGACGGTAAGAACGTTCGTTTTCGAATCAAGTGAGACGTCCAACTCATCACGCAAATCTCTCAACACTGTTTCATAGGCCAATTGCGGATTTCCCTCGTCGCCATCCCATAACTGAACAAGGTTCACCGAATCGGGAAAAGCCTTCGTTTGATATTTACGATAGATTACGTTCTTGAGAACCGCTTCGCTTTTAACAATGACCGGATAGAGTTTCGTTGGCGACGCTTCCGCCCCGACATTCACTCCAGCCAGCGATGCAAGGTCGGAGAGCCCGCCGAGAGCCGCCAATTTGCTTTGACTTGTCTCGGGTAAAATGACAACGGTTGAGGCGTAGAACGGGGGAAGCAATAAACTGATGATGACCGCTGCCACCGTCACTGAAGCGACGATAATACCGATCAGCTTTCGAGAGCCCCAGAGGACAGAGAACGTTTCTTCATAGTTTAACTCTGGTCTCGACTTGGCGGGTTCTGATGGAGCGTTATTTTCCATTTACCAATTATCCTATTTTCTTCTATGAAGCAATTCCGGTGGGTAATAGCAACAGCCCGAACTTCAATCTTTTTCGGGTTCGGTCGGCGGATCCGCAACACTATCGTAATGTACATTTCTTTTCAAAAAGCCTCAGCCGGCCGCCGCGCCAACGACTACTTCGTCACCTGCACTATAGCGATGGTGATTGCGGCTAAGCTCGCCATAACAG
>CAZXQG010000028.1:0-38211 GCA_964642725.1 uncultured Chitinophagaceae bacterium | reverse complement strand
CATTGCCCTCGCAATCCATAACCACGGTCCGACGGACAATCGGTATTCAAGTCCGGAGAGCGCATACAGGCTTATCGAGGGAATGGACAAAAGGATGGGTCTCTGCATCGATGTCGGGCATACGCGGCGACTAGGACTGGATCCAGCTCATGAGGTCGAGAGGTTTTTCGATCGTCTCCTCGATGTCCATATGAAAGATGTCAGTTCCGCAGATGCCGGCGGGACAACAGTAGAAATCGGCCGGGGGGTGATTGACATCCCAAAACTTCTGCATACGCTTGCCAGAGTCAAGTATTCGAAAACGATTCACTTTGAATATGAGAAGGATGAAAAAGATCCTCTCCCGGGTCTTGCAGAGTCAGTCGGTTACGTGCGTGGCGTTATTGCAGCGATGTAATCAAACTTCAAGAAGGAGAGCATAGATGAGAACGCGACGCGAGTTTCTTCGAGACACGGCCATTGTCGCTGTGGGATTGGCGTCCGGCCTGAATGCGAAAAGTTATTCCCGGATCATAGGCGCGAATGATCGGGTGAATTTTGCCATCATCGGTTTGCACGGCCGGGGATATGCGCACCTTGAGTCTCTCAAAGCGAGCCGCAATGCAAACATCAGCCACATCTGCGATGTCGACGGCAGGGAGCTCGACAAATTCTCCATCGCCGTACAAAACAAAACTGGTCGTGTCCCAACCCGGGTGAAAGATTTCAGAAGGCTTCTTGAATCCAGCGATGTCGATGCGGTCTCGATTGCGACGCCGGAACACTGGCATACACCTATGGCGATTATGGCTTTGCAGGCGGGGAAACACGTTTACGTCGAAAAGCCGAGCAGTCACAATCCGCACGAAGGAGAGCTATTGGTCCAGGCGCAGAAGAAGTATGGGCTGCTTGTGCAGATGGGAAGCCAACAGCGTTCATCGCCGCACACCATTGAAATCATAAGCCGCATCAAGAACGGTCTTATCGGACGACCATATTTTGGAAAGGCATGGTACTGCAACACGCGGAAGTCCATCGGTGTTGGAAAAATCGTTCCTATCCCGCATGAGCTGGACTGGCAATTGTGGCAGGGTCCGGCGCCCCGAAGGCCGTACAAGGATAATATCCATCCGTACAACTGGCATTGGTTCTGGAATTGGGGGACGGGTGAAGCTCTCAACAATGGTACGCACGAAGTCGACATCTGCCGATGGGCGCTCGGCGTTGGCTTTCCGAAGACAGTGACTTCATCGGGAGGACGGTATCACTTCAACGATGACTGGGAATTCTACGACACGCTGGTCACCAGTTTTGAATATGATGAAAAGATGATTACGTGGGAAGGTCTCAGTTGTCAAGGGAAGCGGTCCTACGGCAGGGATCGCGGAGCAGCCATTGAAGGAACGGAAGGTACTGTGATCATTGACAGGGGTGGATACGAAGTCTTCGATCTGGATGACAAGAAGAGTGACGAATTCAAAGTCGAGAACAAGAGCACGACCCAGGATCTCACGAGTGCGGACGACATGACCGATGCTCATTTTCAGAATTTTATCAACGGCATTCGAACCGGCGAGAAATTGCATTCGCCCATTGAAGAGGCGAACATCAGTGTCACGACATTGCTGCTCTCGAACATCGCTTGGAAACTGAACCGGGCGATAACCCTCGACGTGCAGACGGGGCATATTCTGAATGACGCCAAGGCAATGGAAATGTGGGGGCGCGAGTATGAAAAAGGATGGGAGCCACGTGTTTGACTTGTGCAAATAAAACGAGGCTACCGAAACGTCGCCCAGCAATGTCATTCTGAGGATCCCGACGCTTTTCGTCGGGAGACGAAGAATCCACGTCGATGCAGAATCGTAACCCGTCGGCCTTTCAGTTGGCAGAAAGAAAGGGAAAAACATGGGGGGATCCAATGAGAAAATATTATTTCTATTTACTCGCCAGCCAAAAGCGGGGAACCTTATACGCAGGCATGACAAATAATCTTTGAAAGAGAATCTTTCAGCATAAAGAAAAGAATATTCCCGGATTCACCAATCAATACCGAATTTGGAGATTTGTGTACTTCGAAGAATACGGCGATGTTCGCGATGCGATAGCGCGCGAAAAACAAATTAAGGGCTGGGTAAGGGAAAAGAAAATCGCGCTGATCGAATCGGTCAATCCGGAATGGGAGGAGATTCGGCTGTAGGTTGCTTCGATGCGGCGGTGCTAGCCACGGGAGTTCCGAGTCATGGATTCTCCCGAAGGTCGCGAAGCGATCCCTTTGGGAGATGCCTTCGGAATTCTCCCGCCAGAAGGCGGCGGGATCAGAATGACAATTGAACACTAATCTTTCAGAAGACTCAAAACCTCATCCTCTATGAAAAATCTAATCACTCTCATTTTCCTCTATTTTTCTTTTTTACCACACGCCGTCACCAACAAAGAGCAGACCCTGGCTGATCAGGCTGAGAACGACGACCAGGTTATCCATGTGCAGGAAGTTTACAAAACAGTCGACACGACCAAACTTAAGATTGATATTTTTTATACATCTCAATCGTTTGAAAGAGAGAATAATACAGCTATTGTCTTCTTTCATGGCGGCGGTTGGGCCTTTGGCACCCCAAGCGAATTCTTTACAACCTGTGAACGATATGCGAGAATGGGGATTGTGACGTATTCTGTAGAATATCGCTTGTCAATTGAAAATGGGGTAGTACCGAGTAAATTAATTAGTCCGATCGAATCTATAATGGATGCTAAATCAGCCATCAGATGGGTTCGGGAAAACGCCGGGAAACTCCATATCGGCAAGAATAAGATAGTTGCTGCCGGCCAGTCTGCGGGAGGTCACCTGGCATTATGCACAGCGATGATTGATGAGTACAATGAAAAATCAGATCACCGCAGTATAAGCTGCCGCCCGGATGCAATTCTGTTGTTTTCAGCATGCGTGAATGCAGTAGAAGGCTGGTGCGACCGTTTGCTGGCTGATCGTCGGAATAAAATATGGAGTATCTCTCCAGCCCATAATATAAAGAGAGGAATGCCTCCGATGATAGAGTTCCATGGCGAGTATGATGAACAGGTTCCTATCTGGACGGTGCAATTTTTTGAGAGCGCAATGAATAAAGAAGGCAATTATTTTGAAATGCATACCTATAAGGGAATGAGGCACTATCTTGGAGAGGGAAATCCAAAGTACTCACGCTACTTTGATGATGAAATCCTCAAGGTTGCCGATGGTTTTCTTCGGAAATTTAATCTCTTAGATTAGTGCTTCTTCAAATTATTATTCAGCGAAACGGATGGACCTCAAAAGCATGGGCCATCGTCTGTTCTAGGATCAAATGACAAAGGAACGGATAGTTAAATTCGGAATCGTCGGCTGTGGAATGATCAGTGAATTTCAAGCCGATGCCCTGACAAAAGTGCCTGGAGCGGAGATCACGGCTTTCTGTGACCGCAAGCTTGCCGCAGCAGAAAAGCGGGTTTCTCAGTTTGGGGGCAGAGCATATTCGGATTTCGACGACTTCCTGAAGAATCCCGAAATCGATGTGGTTTCAGTCTGCACTCCCTCCGGACTTCATTTGGAAGTCGCTCTTGCTGCCGCCAGGGCTAAGAAACATCTCATCATCGAGAAACCTCTCGAGGTCACGACAGACCGAATCGACCAGATTATTGCCGCCTGTCTGGAAAATGGAGTCACACTCGGTGCAATTTTTCCCCGCAGGTTCTCGGATTCAAGCCAGGTTCTGAAGAACGCGATCAGCGCGGGTCGTTTCGGAACTATCGTCCTCGCGGACGTTTATATCAAGTGGTATCGTACCCAGGAGTACTATGTACCGGGCGGGTGGCGGGGTACGTATCGTTACGATGGCGGAGGCGCCTTGATGAATCAGGGAATCCACGGCATCGATCTTCTCCAATGGCTTATGGGCGGAGTAGAGAAAGTAACAGCGTTTTCGGCTACCAGGGCTCACACCGGAATTGAAGTCGAAGATGTGGCCGTCGCCTCGCTTCTTTTCAACTCGGGCGCCTTGGGTGTAGTTGAAGGCACTACAGGCTCCTGGCCGGGAACAACGCTGCGCATCGAAATCTCCGGCACTGACGGATTCGTTGTTATGGAAGACGAAATCTTTCAGTCGTGGCAATTCCGCCATGATGTTCCGGATGACGAACATATACGATTTCGTTTCGGAAAACGGAGCGATGCTGCAGACGGCGGTGCTTCATCCCCGGGCGCGATCAACAGTGAAGGGCACCGACGCCAGTTTGCAGATTTTGTTTCCGCCATCCGCGAGAACCGTCCGCCCAGTATCAACGGTGCCGAAGGCCGGGCGGCAGTCGCGATTATTTCAGCGATCTATCGTTCCGCAAAAGAACAACGGGCCGTTCTTGTTGAGTAATTTCTAACCTCACGTCTAACTCCAGAATGCTTACAGTGTCTGAAAGCACAAAGGACGGTTCCATGGAAACTACGCGAGCTCACCGAAAAATGCCCGTGTTTTCGAAAGTGTAACAGCTTATCATTGGCTTGTCTTTTTCATAGCCGCTGCGGTATTGCTCTTCGATTGCACGGGGCAGCGCTTGTCAATAAAGAATTACCTGCCGGAACGTATACGCGGCAATGGAGTGGGGGAACATGGCAAGAGGTGTATATTTTTATCGCTTACAGGCAGGAACATATGGCGAGACGCAGGAACTTCGCTGCTGAAATAACGATCAGTGGCTCTATTTCTTCATTCAATATTTTACCGCTTGTGTCCTAACCAGTCGCTCAAGCTGATCCCGACTGTGATATGTCGGGACAGGCTGGAAGCAGCCGTTGATGATTTCTTCATGTTCTATTTTTTTGTCTGGAATGTCAAGGAAGCATTACGGGAATCCAAAAGAACCTGGTTACATTTTGATTACACGTGCCCGCACCAAATGCAAAAGCCCCTGTGGATACAGGGGTTTTTTATTGCTCAACCGATCTTACTCTACGAATCAACGATTCGTACCATAGCATGCATCAAGAGATTTTTAAGACCTTAAGATTGTGGCTGACTTTATCAGAAAATCAATTTCGTACATTTCGTAATGCGCTTTCTTCATCCCAAGATGTTCATACGTTTGCTTGGCTCGAACGTTGGTATGTTCAACATACAAACGCATTCCGCAAACCGATTTATTTTTCGTCGCTCTTTTTTCTATATAGCGAAAAAGCTGAGTGAAGACGCCGGTGCTGCGAAACTCCGGCAAAACGTAAACACTTTGAATCCACCAGAACGTTGCGGCGCGCCAATCGCTCCATTCGTAGGTTATCATTAGCTGCCCCGCAATTCGCCCCTTAACCTCTCCAAGAATATAAAACCCCTTTGAATTGTCTTTGAGCAGCGCAGATACGCCGCGGAGCAATCGTCTGCGGTCGAGGTCGAGATGCTCCGTCTCTTTTGCCATCGCAAAGTTGAAATCCGCGATTATTTTTGCATCGGCAAGTGTGGCACGGCGAACGCGGATGGGCATGAGTAATCAGTTAAAAGTTAATGGTGAAAAGTGAAGAGTTAAAAGGATAAATTAATAAGTAAAATTAAGACTGTCATTCAACTTTAAAAATTTTTACATTTCACAAGTAATTTTACTTTTAACTATTCACTCTTAATTTCAACCTCACGGTGAGTCTCAACAACAAACATATTTTGCTGGGCGCTCATATGTCGATCAGCGGCGGGGTCTATACCGCTGTCGAACGTGCAATGTCCATCGGCTGCACCGCGCTTCAGGTTTTTACGAAGAACAATAACCAATGGAATGCAAAGCCGTTAACGGAAGACGACATTGAAAACTACAAAAGGAAAATTGCGGAAGCAACCATCACACCGGTTATGGCACACGATTCATACCTCATTAACATGTGCGCGAGAAACCCCGAAATCCTTGAAAAATCGCGCTCGGCGTTTGTCGACGAATTAATCCGGTGTGAACAGCTTGGGATCCAATTGTTGAATTTTCATCCGGGTGCGCACGGCGGCGCCGGTGAAGAAGAAGGCATCAAAAAAATCATCGAAAGCCTCAACATTGCTCATGAGAGGACAAAAGGATTCAACGTGCTCAGTATTGTTGAAACAAGCGCGGGACAGGGGACGGCAGTCGGCTATAAATTTGAACATCTCGAAAAAATCATCAACGGCGTTGATAAACCAAATCGCATGGCAGCGTGCATCGATACATGCCATATCTTTGCCGCGGGTTATGACATTCGAACAGAAGAAGAATATGCAAAAACGATGAACGAGTTTGAGAGCATCGTGGGATTGAGTCGGCTTGCGGCCTTTCACTGCAACGATTCGAAAAAGGGACTCGGATCACACACAGACCGGCACGAGCATATTGGCAAAGGAATGATCGGAGTAAAGGGATTTTCTTATTTAATAAACGATACACGGCTCTCGGGCATCCCTAAAATTTTGGAGACGCCAAAGAGCAAAGACCTTCACGAAGACGTGGAAAATATGAAAGTGCTGAAGGGACTAGTAAAAAATTAAAAATTAAAAATTGAAAATTATGAATTAGGAATTAGGAACAGATTTGTTTTTACTGCTCACTGCCTACTTATTTTCTACATACGAATTTTCTATTTCGGCTCAACTGCCTCCGCAACAATAATTCCTGTTTGTTTCGAGTGCCGGGCAAGATAAGTATGGAGCGGCGACTCGGTAATCTGAACCTTGTAGCCGATGTCGGGGGCATGCATGAGATGAAGGGCGCGGGTTTCCATCCGCACCGCAATTCCCGTATGTGAAATGTCCAGCCCGGGCGTATTCGTCGTAATGCCGATGAACGACCCCGTTTTTATTTTGTCCTCAAACAAAGACACCTGCTCCTTGGGGAGGAATAGCGTCCTGCGTTTTCCGATCTCTATTTCTTGATTCCCAAGCTCTTTGAAAAAATTATCGTTCGCAAGTTGTTTGTACGCATTCCGGTGGGTGGTCATGAAATTGACCGGTGTTGGAATCGCCTGCAAATTCTTTTCGCCGAACAATTCCTCGGTGACGACCTTCATCACACCTTTCTTCTCGTTGTCAAACCAGTAATCGGTTGTATAGTGCAATCGGCTCGGGTATCCGTTAATGATGCCGCTGCGATATCGGATAAACTGGAGCTGAGCCTTGTAGTCGCCGAAAGAAATCCTTTTCATCTTAATGCATCGCGCAAGCGCTAGCGAATTCTCGTAGAATGAGACGCAATCGAGAAGACGCAAATTGACGACGAGGTGTTCGGCTCCTTCCTCCTCAAGGGAATGTGCGGCATACTCTGTTCCGATAAACGATTTACCTATTTCAACAATCACTTCATTGATCGGTTTGTGGGCAAGGTTGCTGGAAAGAGCAAGGTCAAATATTTTCTTGCAAATGGCCTCGTCCGTCTCCTCAAGAATGGAAAGAATCGTCGCTGCGTAAGATTTATTGAAAACGAATGGAAGCAAAGAAACAAATGCAGAAAGCGTTGTGTGGCTGATGAATTCACGACGGTTCATTAGTGCCATAGTCTATCGTATGAGACGATTCAGTCTGTAGCGAAGTTAATGGGTGCAGCGAAAGGAAAACGGAAACGGATTTCAGGGCGTTTCACTTAAAATGGCGTGTCGCCGGTACCAGCTGGCGGGGCATAGTCATCGAACGTTGTCAATGCGAGATTTTCGAAACGTGCGTACTGTTTAATAAAGGAAAGCTGCACGTCGCCAGTCGGGCCGTTTCGTTGCTTCCCGATAATGATATCCGCGATGTTCTCGACCGATTTATCCCCCTCGATTTTGATCCCGTACATTTCCGGGCGATGAACGAACAACACGACGTCGGCATCCTGCTCGATAGCGCCAGATTCTCGCAGATCGGCGAGGACGGGGCGTTTATCGCTTCGCGCTTCTACTGCGCGGTTCAACTGCGAGAGTGCAAGAACGGGGATGTTCAGTTCCTTCGCGAGCGCTTTGAGCGAGCGTGAGATCATCGAGATTTCCTGTTCCCGGCTCTGCGCTGTTTTAGGTCCCTGCATCAACTGAAGATAATCCACGACCACCATGCCGATGTTATGCTCGACTTTGAGCCTGCGCGCTTTTGCGCGAAGCTCAAGAATTCCAAGCGCTGGTGTATCGTCGATAAAAATTTTTGCGGCGTGAAGCTTGCCGATCTGAGTGCTGAGTTTGCGCCATTGGTCGTCCGGTAATTGCCCCGTTCGCACTCTGTGTGCGTCGACGCGGGCTTCGGCACAGATAAGCCGGAGCACGAGCTGCTGCGCGGACATTTCAAGGCTGAAAAAACCGACCGGAACTCCGCGGTCGATCGCGGCATTGCGCGACGCGGAAAGGACAAACGCCGTTTTTCCCATGCTCGGGCGGCCGGCAACAATAACAAGATCCGACGGCTGAAACCCTCCGGTGAGATTATCGAGCATCGAAAATCCAGACGACACACCGGTTACGCCGCTGTGTTTGCCGTGAATACTTTCCAGCATTTCCATGGTGCTGTACACAGCATCTCGCATGGAGAGAAAACTTTTCTTCATCCTTTTTTCGGAAATCTGAAAAATTTTCTGCTCCGCTTCGTCGAGCAGGTCGAGTGCGTCTTCTGTTTCGTTGAATGCACGGCTCGTCACTTCGGAGCTTGCGGAAATAAGGTTGCGGAGGAGAGCTTTTTCCAAAACGATTTTTGCGTGATATTCGACGTTCGCCGCGGACGTAACACGCATCGTTAACTCGGAAATGTATACCGGCCCCCCGATTTCGTCGAGCTGCCCGCGCCGGCGGAGCTCTTCGACAATCGTAATTGAATCGACCGCTTCGTTCTTCTCGAACAACCCTATCATTGCCTTGAAGATGTTTTGATGGGCCGGTTTGTAGAACGCGGAGTCGTCGAGAATTTCGACCGTCTTTGAAATTGCTTCCTTCTCCAGAAGCATCGCTCCCAGCACGGCCATCTCAATATCCATCGCCTGGGGCGGCACCCTGCCTTCGGAAGGCCCGTCGCTCGGGGAAACCGTATGTCGGAGAATCTCCATGGAAAGCAATTATAAATTAATAATTATGAATTAAGAATTAACGCCGATTATTATGTTTTAGAGAACTTTGACAACTTCAGTCAAAACTCCTAATTCATAATTATTAATTCTTAATTGTTCTTCATCTCATCGTACATCTTTCGCAGTTTCTGCACATCCTCCCAGGTTGGACGCTTCCAATTTGGGTTGCGCAGCAATGCTGCAGGATGGTATGTTACCAATAACGGTATGCCGCGGTAGTCGTGTACGTTTTCGCGAAGATTTGTGAGCGTGTCATTTGTTTTCAGCAGCACTTGTGCAGAGATGCGGCCAAGACATAAAATTATTTTCGGTTTGATGATCTCAAGCTGCTTCCATAAATACGGTTCGCACTGCTGGACTTCCTCGGGTCGCGGGTCGCGATTGTTCGGCGGCCGGCACTTGAGGATGTTGCAAATATAGACGTCTTCCCGCTTGAAATGAATTGCCTCTAAAATTTTGTTTAACAGCTGTCCGGCGCGGCCGACAAACGGCTCCCCCTTTGCATCTTCATCGGCCCCCGGCGCTTCGCCGATGAGGACAATTTCTGCTTTCGGATTGCCGACGCCAAAAACAAACTTTATGCGGGTTGCGCCGAGCGAACATTTCTGGCATTCACAAATCAGCGAGTTCAATTCCCCCAGCGATGACGTTCCCGCCCACGGTTCCGCAGGATAATCACCCATAGTTTTTTCCTTCAGTTCCTTCGTCTGCATGCCCTTTTCAGCCGAAGGATAAATTATATTCCCGAAAAGATCCCGTTCTTGCATAAGATATCGTTGAACGCCGGAAATGATCTGAGAAAATTGCTGCTCTAAAGGTTCATCCGCTTCAGGCGGAGATGAGATTTGAAGATCGGACATGATGGGAATTAATGCAAGAGACATTTACAAACAATGTAAGTGTCTCTGGATGAGAAACACCTACAACAGCTTTGCTGCCCGGTTGAGGATTTCAACTGCAACATCGAACTTGGGCATTTTCAAAAGCTTCTCGGTCTTTCCGTTTTTACTAATGATAGTGACAACGTTTGTATCTGAGCCGAATGCGGAGCCTTCGTCGCGCGTGCTGTTCAGGACGATGAAATCAAGGTTCTTCTTTCGGAGTTTATCCTTTGCATTTTTCAGCTCGTCCTGTGTTTCCAGGGCGAACCCGACGAGCACGGTACCGTTTTTCTTTGCGCCAAGGCCGCCTAGAATGTCCGAAGTCGGCTGCAGTTCCAACGTCAAGCCTTTTGCCGATTCATTTTTCTTGATCTTGTTCGCCGCTGGTTTCTTCGGAGCGTAGTCGGCAACGGCGGCGGACATGATTATTGCATCGCATTTCGCAGCGTGCTCTGTCACCGCTTGGTGCATTTGTTCTGCGGTCTCGACATCGATGCGGGAAACGTTTTTCGGCGTTCCAAGAGCAACGGGTCCGCTGATAAGCGTTACCTCCGCGCCTCGTTGTGCCGCTGCGTTTGCGATCGCAAAGCCCATCTTGCCCGAAGACCTGTTTCCGATGAACCGAACCGGGTCAATCGGTTCGTGCGTTGGTCCTGCAGTGACGAGAATTTTCTTTCCCTTAAGGTCGCATGGCGTCTTTTCTATGATTGATTCAACGAACGCCAAAATTTCATCGGGCTCGGGTAATCGCCCGGGACCAACAAGGCCGCTGGCCAGTTCGCCTTCTGCCGGGAGCAGGATATGATGTCCGCGTTCGCGCAAAAGGCTGAGATTCGTCTGCGTCGCTTCATTGAGAAACATGTCAACATCCATTGCCGGTGCGATGAGGAGCGGGCAGCGCAGCGCGAGCACGGTAGAGGAGACGACGTCGTCCGCAATTCCGTGAGCGATCTTTGCAACCATGTTTGCGGTTGCCGGCGCAACGAGCATCACGTCTGCCCATAGACCAAGCTTGATGTGTTCAACGCCGGCGTGCGTTGACGTCCGGCTGTTCTCGGGCCACAACGAAGTTATTACTTCTTCTTGGGACAGTGTAGAAAACGTGAGCGGCGTGACAAACTGTGTTGCGGATTGTGTCATCAGCACACGGACATGAGCACCGGCTTTTTTTATCAAGCGGACAACGGTGCACATTTTGTACGCGGAAATTCCGCCGGTAACGCCGAGCAATATTTTTTTGTTTTTCAGCACGGATTTTTTTTTGCGATCAGGCGACGGGGTCTTTCTTTTCCTCTTCTTCTTTATATCTGAATTCGAGTTTATCCGACATCAACTCGCCGATGGCCTGCTCCGTCGACTTCGCACGTTTTTCAAACTCGAGACTGATTTTCAGCTGATCCGGGTTTGCGTCGACCTCTTCTTCATCGCCGTTTGTCATTGTCGGAAGCGCAGCGATCGTCTCAATGCGTTGATTGAACTCGATCTTCGTTTCCTCGTTGATCTGACGCGCCCGTTTGGAGAGGACAACGATTGCCTCGTAAACGTTTGCCGCCTTGGACTCGAGTGTGTGTATTTCCAGCGGTTTAATTGCCATGAAATCCTCTTATTGTGATGGTGAAAGTTCCTTTACTATAATTTCGTCGACCTCGTCAATCGCCCGTGCCAGCGAGTCGTTGATAATTCTGTGGTCAAACTGCTTGCCGATTTCCAACTCCGATGCGGCGCGGGCCATTCTTTTCTGGAACGTTTTCTCGTCTTCCGTTTTTCTGTTCCTCAAGCGTTCTTCCAGCACAGGAATGCTGGGCGGCTCGATGAACAGCAGCACCGCTTTTGCTTGGTATAATCTTTTTATTGAAAGGCCGCCGTTCACGTCAACGTCAAAAACCATACAGCGGCCGTCGCGAAGCGTGCGGTCGACCTCGCTTTTTAACGTGCCGTAATAATTTCCGTAAATTTGTTCATGCTCGACCAGCGCGTTATCGCGAAGCAATTCCTCAAATTCTCGCGTGCTGAGGAAAAAATAATCTTTTCCGTTTTCCTCGTTTGCACGTTTTGTTCTCGTTGTCGCCGAAACCGAAAACTCAAAATCCGGATGGCGCTTCAGCACCGCTTTCACGATCGTCGTTTTGCCGCCGCCGCTCGGAGCCGAGATGACAAAAAGTTTCGGATTGTTCATTCACTGTGCGGCAGCCCGCAACCATTATTCAATATTCTGCAATTGCTCGCGTATCTTTTCCAGGTCTTCTTTAATCGCAACGATGTGATGTGCGATTTCGGTATCGTTCGATTTGGAGCCGATCGTATTTGCCTCCCGGTTCATTTCCTGGATCAGGAAGTTGAGCTTGCGCCCGGCAGCATCGTCGTTTTGCAGCGCTTCGAGGAAGAATTTGTTGTGCGACCGAAAACGGACGCACTCTTCCGTAACGTCAAGCTTATCCGCGAGGAGAGCGATTTCGAGTTCGAGCCGCTGTCCGTCAATGACGTTCTTATCACCGAGAAGCTGGGCGATGCGTTCCTGTAAACGCGTCCGCTCTTCCGGGATTCGCTGCTTGGAGATCGTTCCAATATTCTCGAGCCGTTCTTGAATATGCTCCACGCGGCCGATCATATCCTTTGAAATTTCCCGCCCCTCATTGCCCCGCATGGTCAGAAGCTCTTTCACCGCAAGGTGCAGTGCCTCTACGAAGACCGTCCACTCCGCACTCACTCCTTCTTCATCGACACCTCCCTCGAACACTTCGGAGAATCTTAAAACATGGTCAAGGCTAACTTTTTCTTTGAGCTTGAGCGATTTTCGAAGTTGACCTAAGAGCTTGTAGTACGATTTTGCCGCAGCGACGTTGACCTTGAGCGGCAGCTTGCCGTTTGTGTCGCTTTGAAGCGTCGCCGCGAGAGAAATTTTTCCGCGTACAACTTTTGCCCGGACAATTTCCTTGATTTCATTTTCTCGCAAGGATAATGAGCGGGGAAGCCGCGAACCCAATTCAAAAAAACGGCTGTTGACACTCCTGAGTTCCACAACAGCGGATATGCCTTCTTTGGAACACTCGCCCCTGCCGTATCCTGTCATGCTTTGGATCATGAGTGCCTCAGTAAAGAAAGTTGTGAATTGATACTAAAAATACGAAAATTCGGTGCGGTAGGCAAGGGAAAGTTCTCGACAGGTTAAGCACCGACTTATCCACAAGTTATTCAGCCTAAGTTTGCTTTTGCGTCGTTTTTTGATATATTTTTGCAGAATGTGTGGATAACTGAAAATGCTCGGTAACTACTTTACCCTTGTTCACGTCTCGCGTTTCATCCACCAGCAGTGTACCGGCCATACGATTTCCGAATTGTATTCACAGCACAAGCAGCAATTGTGCATTACCGTTGAGTCGAATCCGGTGCAAACAATTCTTGTGTCCTGCCTACCTTCGGAAAATTATATTTATCTTCGCGATGGAAGTTTCCGGGCGCGAAGAAATTCAGTCGACCTTTTTCCGGCAGCGGCTGGGAAAAAAATTCTCGGAGTTGCGTGCGATGCTAACGACCGGATTGTTACAATAACGCTGGAAGAACACATGCGAGTTGAGTGCGAGATGTTCGGATCTCGGGCGAATGTTCTTTTGTTGAAGGAAGAAAACACTATTCCCGTTTCCTCGGACGTTGTTGTCGACGCCTTCTTAAGGAAAAAGGAATTGCTGGCAGCCCGCCATGCGCGCAAAGATCTCTCGGTGCTTCCGGCCTACCGCGCGGCACTGGAAAGCGAGCGCCATTTTCTTGAGGCCATGCGCACCAACGGCGGAGAGGGAGTTTTTCAATCGCTGAAAAAAGTGATCCCGGCGCTTGGGTCAACTCTCGCAAAAGAAATTTTGCTCAGAGCGGATATCCACCCATCTCATTCGATGTCTCTTTTAGCCGACCGTGATTTAAAAAAAGTATTTGCCGAGGCATCAAAAATTATTGCCCAAGCAACCGCACCCGTCGCAAGCGGGCAAACAAGAATTTATTACGAAGACGAAGCGCCGGTGTGCCTGTCGCTGATACCGCTCCGGGGTTATGCCGAGCATAAATATGAGTCTTTTCCGAACGTTGCAGCGGCGATTCAGCGATTTGTAAGCACCGTACGTGCTTCGTCGGCATTCGTGAGCGCGAAGGAAGAAATTTCTGCTTGGCTTGAAAAAGATGAGAAAAAATCGGCGCAAACGCGGGAAAAGATCGCCGCCGAGCTTGCAGATCAAGATCGGAAGGCTGACTACGAGTTATTCGGGAAGGTGATTATGGCGCATCTTCACGAACTCCGCAAAGGGTTAAAAACCGTGACACTTGAAAATACGCTGTCGTTCGATTTGCAACAACCCAGCATCACAATCCCGCTGGACCCGTCTCTTACTCCTGCCGGGAACGCAGAGAAATATTTTGAGAAAGCAAAAAGAGCAAAAGGAGCAAAAGAGGAATCTCTTGAACGGGTGAAGAGTCTCGACACGCGTCTATCGATCCTCCGGATGTTGATCGGCGAACTTGCCGATATCTCCTCAGACGATGCACTGAAGGAATTTCATCAAGCATACAAAACACAACTGCGGAGCCTCGGGTATGCGACCGTGGAGGAAAAAGAAAATCTTCCGCCGTTTCGCATTTTCACCGTCGAAGGCGGATTCCAAGTACTTGCCGGAAAGAGCAGTGAAAACAATGACATGCTCACGACAAAATATGCGAAGCCGGACGACTTGTGGTTCCATTGCCGGGGATCCAGCGGTTCGCATGTTGTGTTGAAGGTAAAAAGCGCCCACGGCGAGCCGTCGAAAACGGCGATCCATCAGGCGGCCTCTATCGCCGCGTACTATAGTAAAATGAAAAACGCATCGTCCGTCCCGGTTGCTATGACGGAGAAAAAATTTGTCCGTAAACCGAAAGGCGCGCCCGCAGGCACGGTAATTCTCGAAAGAGAAAAAGTTATTTTCGTAGAACCCAAACTCCCGTTTTCTTCTTAACAATAACGACTCCTATGGCGGAAAAAATTCTCATCGTTGACGACGATCGCTACATTCGGATGATTCTTCAGAAAAAATTTTTGTCCAGCGGATATACTGTTTTCGTGGCGAATGACGGCGAGAGCGGACTGGAGCTTGCAAAGAAAGAGATTCCGGATTTGATCGTCTCGGATTGGATGATGCCGAGGATGGACGGACTCGAATTTTGCCGGCTGGCGAAACAGGACGAAAAATTGCGGTTTACTTACTTTATTATTCTCACCGCCCGAGGAACCCAAGACGATAAAGTAGAAGGAATCGAGACGGGCGCGGACGATTTTGTGACCAAACCGTTCAACGACCGCGAACTCCTCACCCGTGTCAAGGCCGGGTTACGTATGACCGCGCTCCAGAAAGAAATTGTGGAGCTTCAGCATCAGAAAGCAATTACCGAGCTGGCGATGACGCTCGGACACGAAATCAACAATCCCCTGGGGATCATGATGCTTGTCCTGCAAGTGCTCCAGAAGAGAAATGACGCCGACACTATCGCCGATATCCGTAAAGAGCTGAGGACGGTCACGGAGAACGGGAGCCGGATTGCAGAAATCGTAAAGAAACTCTCAAGCTTAGACAACCCGCAAATGAAACCATATCTAAAAAATTCCGACGCAGAGATAGTGGACCTTTCGGGGAAATCGCAACTATAGTTTAATTCTCATATTTTTTTCGATCTTTATTGAAGGTATAGTATGCCAGACCCTCGTTATCCGATAGGAAAATTTCAACCGTCAGCGCAAATCGACGGCAAACAGCGAACCGAGTTCATTCAACAAATTGCCGATACCCCGTCGGCATTGAAGGCGGCCGTGCAAGGATTGACGGACACGCAACTGGATACGCCGTACCGTGAGGGAGGCTGGTCGGTGAGGCAGGTTGTGCATCATCTGTCGGACAGCCACATGAACTCGTATGTTCGGTTGAGGCTTACACTCACCGAAAACGAGCCGACGATCAAGCCGTATGAAGAACAGTTGTGGGCCGAGTTGTTCGACGCGCGTACAGCGCCCATCGCTCTTTCGCTGAGTTTGCTCGAAGCGCTCCATGAACGATGGGTGATGCTTCTTCGTTCATTGACTCCGGCCGATTTCTCAAGAACGTTTCGTCACCCGGAAAATGGCGTAAGAAACCTCGACTGGCTGCTCCAGTTGTATGCGTGGCACGGCCGTCATCATGTTGCACACATTACAGCGCTGAGAGAACAAATGAAATGGTGAGGCCTGCGTGACAACAGATGGAACAAATTCATGCATTCATTAAAAAATAAAATCGTTTTCATTACCGGCGCGAGCAGCGGAATTGGGTCTTCGTGTGCTGAGCAGTTTGCCCGGCAGGGAGCGAAATTGCTGCTGGCTGCGCGAAGGATTGAGCGGCTGAACACACTGGCAAAAGCGCTGCGGAAAAAATATTCCGCCGACATTCACACCCTCCAGCTCGATGTACGAAAACGGGGAGAGGTCGAATCAGTGTTGAACGCCCTTCCTGAAGTATGGAAAAATTTTTCTGTGCTCGTGAATAATGCCGGGCTTGCCAGCGGCCTGTCGGCAATTCAGGACGGAGATGTTGATGACTGGGAGAAAATGGTCGACACAAACATAAAAGGACTGCTGTATGTTACCCGCGCGATTGTTCAGGGGATGATCAAACGGGGGGAGGGACATATTATCAATATCGGCTCGATTGCTGCGTACCAATTCTACCCGAAAGGAAATGTGTACTGCGCAACCAAAGCGGCAGTGAACGCATTGACAAACACAATGCGTTTAGATTTACACGGCACAGGACTTCGCGTCAGCACAATCGACCCGGGATTGGTGGAAACTGAATTCAGTGTCGTGCGGTTTCACGGCGATAAAGGACGGGCCGATAAAACATATGAAGGGATGGCCCCGCTTACCCCTGACGACATTGCCGATGCCGTCATCTACTGCGCTACACGCCCTCTTCACGTGAACATCCAGCAAATTGTTCTCATGCCGACCGACCAGTCGTCAACGACAATGGTCCACAGGAAAACGGAATTTCAGAAATAAAAAAAGGACGAAGAGAAAACGATCTTCGTCCTTTTCAATAATAGAGGGATGCGGCTTTGCTCAGTATGAACACGTTTACAAAAATACAAGATTATTTTTTAGAAGCAGCACTAGTGGTCGCCCGTCGCTAAGTCTGCAACAAACCGCAGTCCATTGATTGAGAATGTTGCGTCACCTCCGCCGAGAACAATGGTAAATGATTTCGTAATGCTATACAGTTCCTTTCCGGCAAGAGTGACTGTTGCGGTATAGTCAACGTTAATCGTTCCGCTTGTTTTTTCGGAGCGGACAAGTCTTGGGCCGCTGGGTCCCTTGACATCGACAAACGTCATAGAAATTGAGTGATGCAACACCCTGCCGAGGCGAGCAGCAGCTTTTATTGTATCTATTCCGGACCAAAAGTACCTTCCGTTGATTGTCACCGTATCCGTGTTGGTGTTCGAAGCGGTCCATTGGCTGCTGATGGAGTCCAGATGATGCACCAAACGCGGAGTCCAAAAATACCCGGTACCGCCTTTTAGCTGATGGATAATGGTGTCAGCGAAGGCGCCGTTCGTCTTCCGAAATTTTTGCGGCTGTCCGTTCGCGCGGAATTGAAGCCAAAATTCCCGGGTCCAGATTCCGTAGTACGGCTGAAGCGGTGTGTTTTTCTGTTTGAAGACGGATATGATCCATGCCATCGAAGTGGTGTCGTACAGTTTGCCTACGGATAAACTATCAGAGGACGTTTTTCCTAACACGCCTCCGCCAACGCCGACACCGCCGGCAATTTCAAAAACATCATTAACCTGATCCATAGCCCCGCCATTGTTACTTGCAAGAGCATCGGAAACAGCGTCCGCTGCGTCGGTAGCTTCGTCGGAAAGTGTGGCTGTCGTAGAAGTGCTCGCCGGGTTACTGTCATTTTTTTTGCATCCCGCAATAAATGCTGCGGCCACAAGAAATATCGCAATAAAGAAAACAGTAAGAATTCTCTTGCTCACAGAATGATGGATATCCATTCGCTTCTCCTCAATTAATGGTAGGTTGGTGAAATATTTCGATCCGAGATTCATGCCGGCGTTTTCTTTATAGCATCTTGTTCACAACAGGGTGGTGAACTATATGACAATATCCGGTGTAATAGGTTTAATGTAAAAGAAGATGCGTTTGCCCGGTAGCGCATTTGGTGATCTGGATCAGAAGTTGTATCTTTACCCGGCGGGGAACAATGCCGATTCTATTGTTGACGCGGAAAACGTGTATGCCGATTATTACACCATTGCTTATAGAGGAAAAACTTGCTCGCCACAATCGCAGGAGCATTAACAGCGGTACGCTCACGAAATCGGCAGTTCTCATTCCTATCGTGAAAACGGAAAACGGACTTCAGTTGCTGTTCACAAAGCGGAGCGAAACCGTTGAGCATCATAAAGGGCAAATCTCATTTCCAGGCGGTGCAGCGGATGAATCCGACATCTCTTTAACGGACACCGCGCTGCGGGAATCGTTTGAAGAAATAGGTTTAACGCGTTCCGCCATTTCTATTGTCGGAGTGATGGACGACATACAAACACCGAGCGGGTTTGTTGTTACTCCCATTGTAGGGTTTATTGAACACCCCCCTCCCCTTCGTATTAATACTGAAGAAGTAGCCCAAGTGATATATATCCCCCTCACAATTTTTTTCGACGATACCCTGCGGCATTCTTTCATAAAGGAACGAGATGGAATAAAAGTAGAAGTCTTTTCTTATGACGTATGGGAAGAACCGGTGTGGGGCGCAACGGCATTTTTTGTGAAACAACTTATCACCCTCCTCAAAGATGAATGATGCCATCGTTTTGCTGTTTTGGAATTGCCCGCCATGAAATCGTTCAAGACACAGCAAAGAAATTTGCGGCATCGAAGGTTATGATCCACCATCCAGATCTCGATGCAGATCTCCGTTGATTCTAAAAGTATTTATTGCTATTTTTCACGATTGTAGGAGAACATTTCCACCAATTCTTGTTATTATAGGAGAATCGCAATATGTGTTATCGTTTTCAGTCCTATGTCCTTTTAGCAGGACTTGCTTTCGTCTTGGTGATCGGCGGTTGTGCTTCGCAGCAAAATGCCGTCGTAGCTACCGTAGGGGGCGACAAAATATCGCTTGATGAGTTTAATACAGTATTTACAAAAAGTAACGGCGGAAAGGACACTGCTCAGAAGGCAACTACGGAAGACCGCGAAAAATTTTTGGACCTGTATGTACAATTCAAATTGAAAATAAAAGATGCGTACGACCATGGGTATCAAAACGATCCCGGCTTACAGGCCGAGCTCCATGAATACACTCGGAATCTCGCCGTAACGTTGTTGATGGAGCGTGAAATTAACGAACCGGCAATTCATCGGATGTATGACGACAGGCTTGTCGAAGTGCGGGCCAGCCATATTCTGCTGCAACTATCCCCGAATGCGATTCCGCCGGATACCGCGAAAGCTTACATGAGAGCGATGCAAATTATCGACTCGCTGAAAGCCGGCCGATCCTTTGAAGAGCTTGCGTTAAACAACTCCCAAGATCCTGCAGTTACCTATAATAAAGGCGATTTGAACTATTTTACATCGGGAAAGATGGTGCCCGAGTTTGAGGACGCGGTTTTTTCCGCGCCGGCCGGCGCGGTGCTGCCGTATCCCGTTCGGACACAATATGGCTACCATATTATTAAAATTACGGACCGTCAGCCGAATCCCGGTTCGATTCGTGTCAGCCACATCATAAAGCGACTCACGCCGCAATCAACCGCACAAGATACCGCGAAAGCAGTGAAAGCTCTGGAAGCAGCGCTAGATTCGCTGAAGCACGGCGCAAAATTCGCAGACCTTGCCAAATCTCTTTCCGACGATCAACGCCTCAAGGACCGCGGAGGGGATATTGGATTTATCGACCGGGGAAGAACCGTGAAGTCGTTTGAAGACGTTGTATTCAGGCTGAAGGCTGGCGAAACATCCGGCATAATTAAGACACCGTATGGACTCCATATCGCGCAAGTAACGGAAGTGGAGCCGGTTGCCTCCTTTGCAAGCATGGAACAGGAACTCAGGAGTTTTTTCCAACAGCATGGTTTCCAAAAAAAATACGATTTGTATGCTAATGCGTTAAAGAAAGAGTATAACTTTGTCCAATCGGCGGAAGCGGTTTCTGCGTGGAATTCATCGATCGATACTGCAAAAACGACTTCCAGCGAAACTTGGGATAGTTTGTTCAGCACAATGACCAGAGCGAAGGAATTGTTTACCTTTGCAGGTCAGAGAATAACAATCGACTCGGTCATTCGCCTTACAAAGGCAGAACAGGAACTTGGAGGGCTGCCGTTCTCCAATCCCGCAACATCGGGAAAGATCTTTGATAAAATATCGAAAAACCTCGTTATGGAATACAAAGCGCAAAGCGTGGAATCGACCTTTCCCGACTTTGAACGCACCATAAAAGAATACAAAGAGGGGAGCATGCTTTTTAAGGCCGAGCAAAACGAGGTGTGGAATAAAATATCGATTAACGATTCGGCAATGCACGTCTATTTTGACGCGAATCGTTCAAAATTTATGTGGCCGGACAGGGTGAACTTCCAAGAAATTTTTGTTCCGAACGACAGCGCTTCAAAAGTCGTCACGTTTCTCTTGAAAAAACAAAAGCTCCCGTTCGATTCCGTTGCCGCTCAGTACAATAAGCGGGAAGCGACAAAACAAAAGAACGGAGAATGGGGATTGATGCCGGCGACAAGTAATGCGTTATCGCAGCGGGCGTGGACGATGAATGTAGGGGAGGTGTCTGAATTTTTCCCGTTCCAGTCATGGTTTTCGATTCTCAAGGTTCTCGAAAAAATTCCTGCGGGAGAAAAAACATTTACCGAAGCAGGATCGGAGCTTTCAAGTGCCTTTCAAGAGGCCGAATCGAAGCGATTAGAAAATGAGTGGTACGAATCACTGCTGAAAAAATATCCAGTGACCGTTTATAAAGAAGCGGTTATGATTTCGCCGGAGCAAACGTCAAAGAAGTAACATCAATACCGAAGCAGTTTTTTGTCGTGCTAACTGTCGGGAGCTGTCTTCTGTTTTCGGCATGCACGCGCCAGCCCGAGCGGACGCAAGAAGTTGCCCGGGTCGACGATCAAGCATTAACACCGGACATGATTCATCAGCAACTTGACACCAGCAGCGGCATATCTGAGATGCAGGTGCGGATGTTTGCCCGGCAGTGGGTAAATTCCGAGTTGCTCTACCAGGAAGCGAAAAAACAAGGACTTGACCATTCCGAAGGGGTGATGAGGAATCTTGAAAACGCAAGACGACAGCTTGCCATCAATGCGCTCCTTGAAAAAGACGTATTCAACGACACGCCGCAGTCTATTTCCAAAGAGGAGATTACACGCTACTTCAAGAATCATGCTGAAGAGTTTGCTCTCCACGACGACGTTGTAGAGATTTCATTGGCGGTTTTTTCCGAACGCGATCCGGCGGCAGCATTTCGTGAAACAGCGCTTGAAGGAAGTGGATGGGCGGCGGCTGTTGCCGAATCTCAGAATGCGAAAAACGGCCAGTCCCCCCTCATTACAAAAACCGACTCGGCATTTTACAGCCAATCGACGCTATTCCCGGCCAAACTCTGGAAAGTTTCATCGGCTCTTGGCGCGGGCGAAGTTTCTTTTCCGGTAAAAACAAGCGCAGGGTACTTTGTTATTTTGCTGCTGGGGAGTTACCAGCGAGGGTCAACTCCTCCGGTAGAATATGTCCAAGATGCTATTCGAGGCAGGCTTGTAATGCAGCATCGCCAGGAACGTTTTACGGAGTATTTGGAAACCGTGAGGAAGAAGCACATTGTGCAAATAGACCTTTCCGGCACTTCGGTAGACCACGATAGTCTGACGCAAACGGGCGATTAAAAGAGAGGCGCGCATAAGGCACATGAACACTATGAAAGCAAGAACGAATCAAATGGCCGCACTCTTCACAATGTTGTTGTTGTATTGCGGTTCCGCGTACAGTCAAACGGTTATTGATCGTATCGCGGCGATCGTTGGAAAAGAAGTCATCACGCTGTCCGATCTGAATTTGACCATTCAATCAATGGCCATGCAAAACAAGCTCGACCCCGATTCGCCCGAACTGCGTAACCGGGTACTCGACGGCATGATCAACGAGAAACTGATCCTCGCGCAGGCGATTGAAGACAGCGTTATTGTAACAAATGATGAGGTGACCGACAGGCTCGACCGTCAGATAAAAATGCTCTCGCAGCAAGCTGGTTCCGAACAGCGGCTGGAAGAATTGTACAATATGCCGATCAGCAGGATGAAAAGAGATTTCCGCGATCTGATTCGCAATCAACTTATGGTAGAGAAGATCCGCCAGACGCGGCAGACGTCTATTACCGTCACTCGCCGTGAGGTGGAAGAATTTTTCGATGCACATAAAGACAGCCTTCCAACAATTCCAAAAGAGTACGAACTCAGCCACATATTTATTAAGCCAAAACCGGACTCGTCGGTAGTTCAAGCGGTGTATAAAAAATCCCTCGCGATTCTTGACAGCATTAAAGCCGGCGGCGACTTTGCCGACTTCGCAAAGCGTTATTCATCGGATCCCGGATCGGCTCGCGGTGGCGGCGACCTTGGCTGGTTCCGGCGAGGCGTGTTCGAAAAAGAATTTGAGGAAGCAGCGTTCGCGTTGAAAGACAGCGAGATTACCAAGCCGATTAAGACGTCATACGGGTATCACATCATTCAATTGATCGAACGGCGCGGGGAATCCGTCCACACCCGGCACATTCTCTTTTCTATCCAGCAATCATCGGCGGATGATGATTCTACGATTGCAGAACTGAACCGCCTTCGCGGCCGCGTTTCGGCGGGTGAAGGCTTTGCAGTTCTGGCCGGCAAGTACTCCGAAGACCAGGAGTCGAAAGATGTCGGCGGCGACCTCGGAAAAATCGGAGTCGATCAGATTGAACCGACGTTTTTGGATGTCCTAAAACCGATGAAGCCGGGAGAAATCAGCGCTCCGGTGAAAGTTCCGCTGGGGACTTCCTACGGCTACCATATTGTATGGGTCCGCTCTATAACGCCCGAGCATACGATGAACATGGACCAAGACTACCATAGACTTGAACGCCTTGCACTCCAATTCAAAACAGATGAGGATTTTCAGCGATGGGTAGCCGAAATGAGAAAAAACATCTACTGGGAAAAGAAAATATAGCCGTCCAGCATTTCTTGCGGCTCAACTGACTTTTGCGTATATTAGTCCACTACAACAGCACCATTAAGGACAACAAGGGAAAAAATGGCACAACATAAATCTGCAATCAAACGGATTCGTTCTTCAGCGCACAAGAACAAAATTAACACAGCACAAGAATCTGCTATGAAGACGGTGATCAAAAAAGTTCGGCAGGAAAAAGACAAAACGAAGGCAGAAGTTGCGCTGAAAGAAGCAGTTTCTCTCCTCGACAGGTTGGCAGGGAAGAGGATTATCCATCCCAACAAAGCATCAAATCAAAAATCCAAACTCACGAAATTGGTGAATACGATAAAGTAGAACCCGCCTTTATCCCCCCTCATTTAATTTTGCCTGCAATTCGCCAATGCGCTTCTCAAAACGTTCGCGTTCGTCCGGTTTCGAGTATATGAGAATTTCATACGCTTGAATTGCGGCGCCGTATTCTCCCTGTGAAGCATAAATTTCGGCGAGCGTCGGCGTGATCACGATCGAATCAAGCGGCGCACTCTCTTCGGGAGACTCGCTCGGTTCTGGTTCCTGCGGCACGATGTGTCCCGCATTTTCAAGTTGTGCTGCAAGAGAATCCAATCCGGTCGGTTCCGGTGTTGCAGGCGTGTCATCCTGATCCAAATATTCATCCAACGACTCGAATTTTTCGCCCCCAGCATTAATCGACTGCTGCTGAATATAGTCGTCGAGACCCGGAAGTTGCGAAGTTTCAACCGGCGGCGTTTCAACGATGTTGTTCTCCTCGAGCAAAGGGATATCCATCGTTGTTGCTTCGGGCGCCGGCGGTGACGGGACATTTTCGTCTACCGGCTGCGGTTCTTCCACCGGTTGTACAAACGGTGATTCTTCCTGAACGACAGTCGCTGCGGCCGGCGGGGCCGGAATGGATTTTGTTTCGAGAACAGGAGGAGTTATGGGGATTGGTTCAATCTCTGCTGCCTGCGGCGGTTCTTTAGAGGAGACAGGAATTTCATCCAGGAGTTTACGTGCGACTTGATTGAATGGAGCGAGATACAGCGCTTGCGCATACGCAAGACGAGCCTTGGATTTTTGGTTCATTGCAGAGTAACATTTCCCCAGAATAACAAAGCCCGTGGCGTAGGATCCATATGTTTGTACTCCCGCCTCGCACAATTTCAACGCTTCCGCTGATTGATGCTTAGAGAGATACAGATCTGCCAGACGGGCGAAAAGAGGGGAGCGCGGGTTGTCCGAGAGTTTTTGAGAAAGAAAATCTATATCGAATTCAGATAAATCCATTGGTGTGCAAATATTAAAAAAGCCGGCCTTACAGTACCGGCTTTATAATAAGCGAAGAACGTGTCAAAATCAAGCGTGTGCGGCGGCCGATTCGGGATGAAGCAGGCGTTCGGCTTTCAACCGGCGAGCCTGCAAAGCCTGCTGGATGGAGAGATAAGAGACGAATCCGAACCCGATCAGAAACAATAGTTGGAACGGCACAGCCGCAATCTCAAGGTAGTATAATGACGAGACAACACCGAAGAGGCAATAAAAGGCCAGCGCAATTTCTATAAGCACCGTCCAGTTAAATTTTATCGGGACATATTTCTTGTCCAGCCAGGAATCTCCCTTCACTTTAATGCTGTACTTCGGCGTGCGTACAAAATCGCTTTTCCGTTTGAACAAGCCTTCAATAACCGCCCTGCTGTTGTTGACGGCAAATCCCATGCTTCCGGCCATGAAGAGAGGGAAGAGAAAGAGCCTGCGCCGCCAATCCGTATACACGTCCTTTTGAGAATACATGTAGAACAGGAACGAGCTGATGAACGCAAAAACAAAGATCGACATGACATCGAAATATGCTTCATAGCCGCCGGAGTGCTTGATGAACATCAACGGGATGTTGAGGATGCCGGCAATAAGGATGAACGGAAACACAATATTATTGGTAAGATGAAACGTAGAATGCCACTTGATTTTGAACGGCAGGTCCGATTTCCATACCGCCGGAAGCATTTTTCGGGCAGTTTCGATTGCACCCTTTGTCCACCGGAATTGCTGTGTTTTCAGCGCGTTGATCTCCGACGGCAGTTCGGCCGGTGACGTGACGTTCTTCAGGAACTTGAACTTCCATCCACGAAGCTGAGCACGATAACTTAAGTCGAGATCCTCCGTCAATGTATCCGAGTGCCAATTTCCGGCGTCTTCGATGCACGACTTTCTCCATATACCGCCCGTGCCGTTAAAATTAATGAAAAATCCTGCCTTGTTGCGGATCGACTGTTCAATGACAAAATGTCCGTCAAGCGCCATTGCCTGTGTCCGCGTCAGTAGCGAGTACTCGCTGTTCAAATGTTCCCAGCGTGTTTGCACCATGCCGATTTTTTTGTCCGCATAAAAATACGGAAGCGTTTTGAGAAGAAATTCTTCCCGCGGGACGAAATCGGCGTCGAAGATGGCGATAAACTCGCCCGCGGCGCTTTCCAGTCCGTCCTTCAGCGCGCCGGCTTTAAATCCTTTGCGCGAGCTGCGTTGAACATGGTGGATGTTATGCCCGCGCTCCTTCATTTCGTTGACAATGGATTCGACAAGATTCACCGTCTCATCGGTCGAATCGTCGAGGACTTGAATTTCCAGTTTGTCTGCAGGGTACTTGATTGCACAGGATGCTTCGATCAAACGCCGTACAACATAGAGCTCGTTAAAAATAGGGAGCTGGATGGTGACGACGGGAAAATCCTGAAGCGGCGGAGTTTCCGGTTCCTCCGTATCACGGTGTTTGAAATAATGGAATATCATCACAAACCCGTGCGAACCAAACGCGAAGAGAATAAGAAGAGAAATAAAATATATCGCCAGAATTATATCATTCATTGTTGTTGTTTTTCAACCTCGTAGAATTGTTCGATGTTCTTTTACCATCCTGAAACAGTTTCGATGAGGATGTCGTCTGTTACTTTATTGACAGCCTGGGTGAGCGCGACTGTCCGCGTTTCACCGCTGGTGCTATACTCTCCCCAGTTTGAAAAATCCTTTTCCCACACTTTTTTCCGCAGCTTTAGATCTTGATACGAGACGCGCACGGTAATCGTCACGCGCCTTTTGCTCACTTGTTCTCCCGGTGCAATAATCGACGGCGCATCCTCCACGGTAACGATCGATCCCTCCAGAATTGAATCCGCCGTATTTCGTTCTGCGATCTGCAAACTGTTGTCGTTGACAAAGAGGGTAATCAATGTCGTTGTAAAGTTTTCTTTCAACCCCGGTTCGCCAAATCCGCTCTGGTCTTCAAACAGCGGGATAGCTATTGTTTTCAAATGTTTCGGAACCGACGAGCCTGAAAAAGAATAGGCGCAGCCGGATAAGAAAATTAAGAATGAAAAATTAAAGATTAAAAGCGCTGAAACAACGCCTTCGTTACAATTCCCGATTTTCCGTTCTGAATTTTGCATTGCTTACTGCAGTCCGTACTCTTTGATTTTTCTGTACAAGGTCCGTTCGCTGATTTTCAACGCTTGCGCCGCCAGCCGGCGATTGCCCTCGTACTTCTGCAGCGAACCGACAATCATCCTCCGCTCCATTTCCTCCAATGAAATATTTTCCTCTCCGGGCGCGCGGGGATGAACGATCGCTTTGTCGTGAACTTCCGAGCCGGTAATGGAAGCGGCATCGCGCCGCATCAACGCTGTCGAACCGCTTGCGGCGCTGACCAGTAAATTTTTCATGTCGAGAATATCAGTTTTGAGATCGACGAGCGCACGGTAGATAAGTTCACGCTCGGCGAATTCGGCCGCTTTCGGAACGTACACCGGTAAATTACGTTCTTCACCGTTGGTGTGAGAGCCCTTCAGATATTTCCGGACGTCGTCCTCGGTGAGGCGCCTTCCGTTTTCAATGACAAGCATGCTTTCGACGACGTTGCGAAGTTCGCGAACGTTTCCGGGCCAATAGTACTGCGTCAGCAGTTCCATCGCGTCGCCGGTAATTCCGAGGAACGTAATTTTATTTTTCTCGGAGAAGTCTTTTGCAAACTTGTTGAAGAAGACGGGGATGTCTTCCCTCCGGTCTCTCAGCGGGGGGATGCGAATGTTCACCGACCGCAGCCTGTAAAAGAGGTCCGGGCGGAAATTCTTGTTGTTCACCTCGCGCTGCAGGTCCTTGTTCGTTGCCGCAATAACACGGACGTCGACGCGTTTTGCGGACGAAGAACCCACGCGCATGAATTCTCCGTTCTCCAGGACGCGGAGAAATTTTACTTGTGTCGCCAGAGGCAGCTCCCCGATTTCGTCGAGGAAGATTGTTCCGCCGTCAGCAATCTCGAAATATCCCTTCCGTAAATCACTGGCTCCCGTGAACGACCCTTTTTCGTGCCCGAACAATTCGCTTTCAATAATCCCTTCAGGGATCGCGCCGCAATTCACCGTAACGACCGGCTTCTGCGCGCGCCTGCTCGCCGCGTGTATTGCCTTTCCGATAACTTCTTTCCCGACGCCGCTTTCGCCGGTAATGAGAACAGTGATATCTGTTGGAGCGACTTGCTGAATCACTTCAACGATTTCCTGCATCTCCAGCGAAGTGCCGATGATGTTGTGTTCCTCTTGAAACGACGCTCTCTCCACGCTTTCGTCTCCGTCTCTCACGTTATCTCGCGACAATAATTGATTCAATGCTGTACTTTAATTTCAGTTCGGTGATAAAATCGCGGGCTTCCTGCTCGTTCGAAAAATTTTCGATGGAAACCACATACAAAGTTTTCCCGCCGCCCGCTTTCGTTGTGATCATCGCTTTTCTATTAATTGTCGAAAAAAAATCGACCTGCTTCTGCGCCTTTTTTTCCGTCGAAAATGCCCCGGCTTGCACGGCAAATTTGCGGGCGGACGAAACGGCGATGGTTGAATCGGGGGTCTCCTTTTTGGCCGGCTCAGCGATGACCGGCCGTTCTTCCTGCTTTTGCACGGTCGTATCCGCTTGTTTGATCTCAGGCGCCGGTTGTTGCTGGACCGGAGCGGGTTTCTGCTCTTTCACTGCTCCTGCGACATACAGCGAGTTCGGATACTGCTGCTTCAGCTGCTCGAATTTCTGGTCTGCAGTTTTGTACAGTCCGATGGAATAATAATACTGGTAGACTTTATAGAGTGCATCGTCCGCCCATTCGTTTTGCGGAAACTGGTCGACGATCGCTTGAAACTTTTTTACAGCTGATGCGCCGTCTGTTGTGAGAACGGCATCAAGGTAGCCTACCCCGGCGTCGTTCGGATATTGTTTTTCAAGACTCGGCAGTTCTATCCGGACCCGTTCCGCCTGTCCGCTGTAGATAAAATCCAAACGCTTCCGTACTTCAGCCTCCGGCATTTGCGCCAGCGCAATTGCGGCGGCAAAAACATGGAGCAGGAGGGAAAAAGACAAGGTTCTAAATTTCATTAATGATGGAGTCATAATGGTCCACGACGTCAACTGTTAACCGCGATGCGATAGTTGTTTATTGTTTTCAGATCTTTGGTTACTGCTCCAAAGAGCGTTGCCGAGTTGCATCGGTCAACGGTGATCGTAACGAGATCGCCGATGCGCGAGCCGTCTTTCGGGAATACCGCTACCTTGTTGGTATCAGTTCGCCCCATCCACTCATCGTTCGACTTTGCACTTTCCCGTTCGACAAGAATTTCAACTGTTGATCCGACAAGCCGCTTGTTTATTCCAAGAGAAATATTCTGCTGAAGCTCAATAATTTCGTTTAGTCGTTCGGCCTTTACCTCGTCGGGAACATCGTCGCTCATCTCCCATGCCTTGGTATGTTCTCGCGGGGAATAAATGAATGTGAATGCTCCGTCATAGCCGATTTCTTGAATAACGTCGAGGGTCTGCTTGTGATCGTCCTTCGTTTCCGTGGGGAAACCGGCAATAATGTCCGTAGAAAGGGTTGCTCCCGGAATCGCGGACCGTATTTTCTCCACAAGGCTGAAGTATTCCTCAACGGTGTAGGTCCTGTTCATTAACTGCAATATTCGGTTGGACCCTGATTGGATCGGCAGATGAATAGACTTGCAGGCATTTTCATTTTCGGCAATCGCGCGGATCAGTTTCTCGGACATGTCCTGAGGATGCGGCGTCATGAATCGGATGCGAACCGTCCGGTCTACCGCGCTGACACGCCGGATCAAATCCGCAAAATCAAATTCCCCGTCGTGGTACGAGTTTACGTTTTGACCGAGGAGAGTAATTTCTTTGAATCCGATGTCGCTCAGCCGTTCAACTTCTTCTACAATATTCCGCAGTCTTCGGCTGCGTTCTCTGCCCCGTGTGAACGGTACGACGCAGAAAGTGCAAAACTTATCGCAGCCACGCATCACGGAAATCCAGGCGGTAATCCCTTCTGTTCGCAACGGCATGATGTCGTCGTAATTTTCAACGCGCGAAAGTTTTACCGCGATCCCTCTTTGTCCATTGAAAGCGCTTTCTACCAACTCCGGCAGCCTTCGGTATTCATCAGGCCCGACAACCATATCGACGATGTTGCTTTTGTCGATCAGCTCCGTGCGCAATCGCTCAGCCATGCACCCTAAAACGCCTATAAGAACGCCCGGATTCTCACGTTTGTAGTTCTTAAGAGTGCTGATCCGCTGACGAACACGTTGTTCCGCGTTGTCCCGGACGCTGCAGGTGTTGACAAAAATAACGTCTGCATTACCGGGGTTTTTGGTTATGCCAAACCCGGTGTCGCTCATAATACTGAGAACGACTTCGGTATCGGCGACATTCATCTGGCAGCCGTATGTCTCTATGTAGACTTGTTTTTTTTGCATTGATTGCATTTTTCGCCACGGAATATATCCATTACCTGACAGATAGTCAACGGATTCAAAGTTCATTAATGAAAATTAATAAAAATCAGTGGTTTTTTATCGAATTTCATCGAATTTTTCTTGACAATTCGTCACACATCCAAAGCAGCCATTGAATCTCAACCAATGTTCCCCTATATTTAGAAATCAAAGGCGAAAGTAAGTGATTCGCATTAACCACGATGTCATCTTTTTAAACCATCCCTTAGAGAAAATGAACCCCAAAAATTTTATTTCGGATATTCATCAAAAATCGAAACTGTTACGCAAAACAATTGTTTTGCCCGATGCGCTCGACCCCCGAGCCCTCAAGGCAGCGAGAATTATTGTAGATCAAGACCTGGCAGTGCCGATTCTCATCGGCGATGAAGGGCAGATACGGTCTAAGGCAGAGTCCGAGACCGTGTCATTACAAGGAGTGCGGATTGTCGACCCGGTGAAATCGGAGAGGCTTTCGGACTTCTCTCATATGTTTTTCAATCTGCGGAAGGAAAAAGGAATTCAGTTCACAGAAGCGCAGGAAGTAATGAAGAAGCCCCTCTTTTTTGGAGCGATGATGGTCAAAGAAGGGATGGCCGATGGCAGCGTTGCGGGCTCTCTTTCGACAACGGGCGATGTGCTCAGAGCCGGGCTGCAGATTATCGGAGTGCAGCAGGGGATCAGTGTTGTCTCGAGTTTTTTCGTGATGGTATTTCCGCTGCACATCTATACGTTTGCCGATTGTGCAGTTGTCCCCGACCCGACAGCCGAGCAGCTTGCCGACATCGCAATCACAACGGCTGAGAACCATCGCAAACTGACCGGAGAAGAACCCCGTGTCGCGATGCTGTCCTTCTCAACAAAAGGGAGCGCTTCGCATCCACTGGTAGAAAAAGTACAGCGTGCAACCGAGCTGGCAAAAAAGAAGAATCCGGGTTTAAAGCTCGACGGCGAACTTCAGCTTGACGCGGCAATTATTGCATCGGTAGGGAAACAAAAAGCTCCGGAGAGCGAAGTTGCCGGGACCGCCAACGTTCTTATTTTTCCGGACCTGAACGCGGGCAACATCGGATACAAACTTGCCCAGCGTCTTGGCGGCGCCGAAGCAGTCGGGCCTATCGTGCAGGGATTGAAGCGGCCCGCCTTTGACCTTTCACGCGGATGCAGTGTTGACGATATTGTGAACGTTGTGGCAATTAACGCGGTTATTGGAGCGGCGTAAAAAAATGTGCGGCTTATATTCAAAATATAAGCCGCACACCAATATCTCTATTTTTTCTTCCACTGGCTGAGGAGTTCATCTATTTCGCCCGAATTAAAGTTCGGGTTTGAAGCCTTTCCGACTGTTATCGCCTTTTCAGCAGCGGCGATCGCTTCGTTTATCTTTCCACTCTCAGCAAGAAGCTCGGCTTTCATGCGGAGGTTTGAAGGGTTTTCATTGATGGCGATAGACCGCTCAACAGCTTCCATTCCCTTGTCCAAGTTTGTTTTTGTATCGAGGCAGTAGAGGGCGTAGTTGTTGTATACCTGCGCTGGCATTGCCTCCGCTGCTTTCGATGCTTTTGTGAAGTTCACATCGGTTCCAGCCTCGATTTCAACCGGTAGGGCAATTTTTTCCCATCGCAGTACAAGCTTCACTGAATTTCCCGTGGGGTCGGTGAAAGTGTAGGAAAGCCTTTCTTCATTCGGCGCGACTTCAGGTTTTAGTGAATACTGCAAGACGTTCTTTGTGGAATCGTAGCTGTATGCTCCCCATTGCGGCTGCGAATTAAGGATCACGCTCCATTCTCCCTTTCTTGGGATCACAAAAAAGCTGTATGAACCCGCTTTGACAGGTTTGCCGCCGATGGTGACGTCGGTGCTAAAGGCTACCGCCGTCGCTTCGTTGGCTCCAGCCCGCCACACTTTATCGTACGGGACAAGTTCTCCCCAGATTTTTCTTCCTTTAACGCCGGGCCGATGATAGGTTACCGTTATATCAGTCAAGCCGACCGTTTGCGAGACAGAAGCCGCCGGGCTGAGCTGGTACGTTTTCTGTTGTGCGCTGACAACACCAACGATACATATCGTTGCGAGTGCTACCGCTACGGCAAAAATTATTCTTGTTCTTTTCATTGCAAAGCTCCTTGCTTGTGTGATAGGATAATTACCGGAATTATCGTGTTTGAATTTGAGACGTATCAAAATTCTTTCCAAACGCTCCACGTCAACCACAGCCAGCCGATCAGAAACGAAAGTCCGCCCAAAGGCGTAACGGCGCCGAACCATTTTATATCAGTAAGCGCAAGAGCATAAAGGCTTCCGGAGAAAAGGGCGATGCCGGAGACAAACCACCAGCCGGAAGCTGCAGCGCCGGCAATATTCCACGAATGCAGCGCCCAAGCAACAACGAAAAGCGCAAACGCATGGTACATTTGGTACCGTACACCAACCTCGAATATTTGCAATGACTCGGGCGAAAGCTTTTGCTTCAAGGCATGAGCGCCGAATGCTCCTATCGCGACACTGAGAAATGAAAACACACAACCGAGAAAAAAAAATGTTTTTGCCGTCATTGCACGATAACGATCATTAAACAGGGATCAGCAATCAGTAGTAAGGAGAGAGTGGTAAGAAGTCATGTTAGATTTCATGCCTCATCCATCTCACCGGTCAAAGCATTCCGCTTCGTTTTCGTATGAACCATTCGAGCCCAAATAAGGCAACAATAACTGAAAGAAGCAACGGGAGGTTCCAGACTTCGAACTCGCTCGTCGTGATTTGTTCCTCAGGTGTCATGAACGGGCGAGCGGCAAGATCATGAACTAACCGGTCAAACTGCGTGCCGTCGGCGTATTCCCCGCCTGAGACAGCGGCCAGTTGTTGGAGTAGCGCTTTGTTCATTTTTGTGTCCGCAAACTCAATAGATTGCTCTCCGACAGAAAACCGGCCTTCGGATTTTCCAAGATCTGCGCCGCCGGCTTTTGCCGTTGCCGTGAAAGAGAAATCGCCTTCCGGCAGCGCTTCAATCTGTCCCTCGTACCTGCCGTTCTCAAAGGGACGCAGGATTGTTTCAAAACGCAGTTGTGATGACAACCCTGTTACCTCAACGTGGATGTCGGCATCATCAATCGGTTGATAGTTGGCGTTATAAGCTTGCCCAAGAAAGTCAACTGCTTCGCCTTGCGAGAAAATTTCTTTTGAAGGATCGACCCGCAATTGCTTGTTATCATCCCGCGTGACGAGCCATCGGACTGCATTTGAAAGCCACGGGTCGAAAAATTTTTCCGTCTCAGCGCTTGCACCGGCAAGCAATTTCCACCGCCATACGCCATATCCCAGGATTGCAAATGATTTCATTCGCAGAACGTTTCGTGCCACGATCAATGGGTTGTCGATCACAACGCCCTGAATTTTTGTCGTTGCGAGAACAAGCGCTTCGGGTTTTGCCCTAAATGCTGCAAGCGAGGAATAGATCGGCGGAAGTTTGCTCCAATCGAAAGAAGAATTTTCAGCCGCCTGAATCAGGACGTGGTATTGCTGCTCCGGTGGAATGTTTGGAAAAACCGATTGCTCATCTATTCTATCGGACACCATGGTGAACGGCAGCACCGGACCAAGTTCTCTCAACTTATGGATATCCAAAGTCCGGCTGGCAATGAACATCAGCGGCAATCCACGAGCGGCAACGGTCGTTGAGATATATTGTATCGCAGACGGGTTTGACGTCTCCGTGGGAAAGCCGATAAGAATGATGCACTCCGCAGAAGTTAAACCTGCGAATTGTGAGAGCTGCCGGTTGGCGAATTGACCGTCGGGCTGCTGGACGGCAATGGAGGATTCAATGTTGGGGTCGGCATGCAAGCCCTGCACGACGGCGGAGACGTCGGCACCCGGAGCACCGGCGATGACGGCAACGCGCATTTTATTTTTCAGGATTTTGACAAACACCGATTTTGAATTATTTTTTTTTGTTACTTCCCCCTCCAACGCCGAAACGCTGACGGTATACTTCTTTATCCCGTCCGTTGCCGGTGTAAAAGTGAAGTGAACGGGGTATTCTGCAGTGCGGCCCGCAATCGAAGACGGAAGCATGATAAAGCGCTGGTCGACCTGTCTTCCGTCTTCCAGTAAATTGACCGAAAGTTTTTTGTTCTCAAACCCGGATACTTTGACCGTCGCGTCAACCGGCACCGTGGATTGGACGTATGCGATGGAATTTGTGAGCAGTTTCTGAACGACGACATCTTTTTGTTCCAGCGAGTCGCCGACTCCCGCACAAAAAATTGGAGCTGAAAAATTTTTCGCTTCATCTAATGGATTCTCTCCCATATTGTAATCGCCGTCGCTTAACAGGAGGACAGCTTTCAAATGAGGAAGCGATTTGTTTTTAAGGGAGCGAAGCGCTGACGCGATGTCCGTCATTGTTCCGTCGAGGCGAAGAGAGTCTTTATTGATCGTGCGAAGCGACGGCGAGAATGTGAATACTTCAACGCTTGCCGCTGACGAAAGCTGTCCTAATGTTTTGCCGGAGATCATCGACCGAAGCAATTGCTCTCGATTTCCTGCGCCGTCCGTGAGCGACATGCTGAGGGAGTTGTCTACAAGCACTGCGACCGCAGGCTGCAGCACAGACCGGCGCGTGAGTTTGAAGAGCGGCTCGCACAACGCAAAAATCAGGAGTGTAACGGCAAGGCCGCGAAGAATGCTCAGCAGATAGCGTTTGGAAGGGGAAACCGGCGGAACCGTACTGCGGTAGACAAAAAACGAAATCGCAGCACCGAAAGCGGCTGCGGCAAGAAAAATGTACCATGGAATTTGAAAAGAGAGGGACAAGGGGTGTAGGGCTATTTCAACAATACGAGTTTTTTCACTGCACTGAAATCTCCCGATTTCAAACGATAAATATACACACCGCTTGCGAGGCCCGCGCCGTCGAATTTTACCGGCGGTTTCAGGCCGGCTGTCTGGTATTCGTTTACCAATGTGACGACTTCACGGCCTAACACGTCGTACACCTTCAATGTCGTGTAGTTTGAATGCTCTAAATTATATTGGATCGATGTCGATGTGTTGAACGGATTCGGATAATTTTGGTACAACTCGAACGTTGAAGGCTGAGCGGCTATTTTTACAATTGATAATCCGGAATCAAAATAGAATAGATTTTGCGGTGCATCGTACGGCGTTGTATACGGAATATTGGTGGTGTCGACCGCGGAGACGTAGAATTTTATTTTCATCCCCGAGAGCTGTTGCGGAATGATACCGGTATAGCTGCCGGAATTTTTTGCCGAATCAACAACGTCGGTGAGCGTCATCGGGACCGCTGTAAATGTCGCTCCTCCGTCCGCGGAGTACAATAACCTGACCATGTCTTTTTTGATCAGCGCGTTCGATGCGGCGCCGACAACGACACTCGTGCTTCCGTCTCCCGTGATCACGATCTCGGGGTCGGTGCTGAGCGAGAGGCCGTTGTACAGCAGCGCTTTGTATGTGTCAATAATCCCCCAGCCGGTTGAATCGTTTGGCGACAATGCTCTGCTTGCGGTATTACGCAATGCGTCACGCACCTGAATGGGCGTCAGCTCAGGATGTGCGGACAATATGAGCGCTGCCGCACCGGCGACAAGCGGTGTTGACAGCGAGGTTCCCTGGAAATATCCGGCATATCCTGAAACAACGCGCAAAGCGCAATATGCCCCCACACCGTCGGCAACGACATCGGGTTTTGTCCGCCCGTCGGCAGTCGGGCCGACCGAACTGAAGCTCGCGTATGTTCCTGAAATATCTACCGCGCCAACCGAAACAATGCTGTCTGCATCGGCGGGAGATGTCAGGATGTTCCAGGTTGTTCCTCCTTCATTCCCCATTGAGTTGCACACCACGACACCCCGTCGTGCAGCAAGCGCAGCAGCCTTCGTGGTTGTTGCAGTGTGTCCGTTCATATCGGCAGGAGTATAACTATGCTGAGGAATTCCAACAGCATTGGTGCCGTCGAATACGCTGTATCCAAGCGAGCTGCTGACAACGTCAACGCCGTTTTGCTCCTCCCACTCAATACCGGCAACCCAATTATCTTCTTCGATATTCGTTTCCGTCGGGACATATTCCGTTTTTGCAAGAATGAAACTCGAACCGAAAGCCGGGCTTACCAATTCCCCTTCTTTATATCCTCCTACAAGCGACAGGGTCAACGTCCCGTGCTCATCCTGATCGGCCTCGTCAATCGGCGTCTTGCCCGTCTCGTTTGCGGTGACTGAGTCGTGTTGAACGAAATCATATTCTTTGATCACGTTCATATTCTTTTCCGATTCGGGGACCTTCCAATCGAACCCGGAATCCAGCATTCCGATAAGGATTCCACGGCCGGTAATTCGCAGATTATGCACGGGTATAACGTTGATTTGATTCACTTGATTAAACGAATGGCCGTAATCGTGAAGGTTTTGTGTTCCGGCTGCAGAGGCTTTTTTAAGAGGAACGGCGACCGGAGGCAATTCTTTTCGGACAAATGTTCTGACACGTTCGACGTGATCCACAAACGGCAGCGCCGCAACGCGTCCGCTCTGAGCAGCCGTCAACATTGCCGTTGCGGCGTTGAACCACCGCGACGTGTTGATAACCGAAATGCCCATGAGTCCGAGCTGATCGATGTACGTTTGAGAGACAGGAAGATCTTCCGTCGAAACAAGCTGAGTTGAGGGAAGCACCTTTGCCCGGCGCTTCAAAGCGCGTTCGGTGATCCCGGTCGCCCCGGAAATTTCATGCACCGTGCCGATTTTTGCGAGGGTGTGGAGAACCGTCTCGTCTTTATCGCGGAAGTAAATCCAGCACTTGCGCGACGGCTCTTGCGGATAGGCAATCGAAACGATTAAAAAAAGGAGGGCAATAATTTTTTGCTTTTTGAAAATCATTAGACTCTTTTTTGCGCATCATTTGGTGCCGGAAATTCGGCAACGTTGCCGCAGCAACCGGCCCGTCATCAAAACAATAAGAACATGCTATCCGTTCGCGAGCAATTTTTCCACGATCGAAACGGCTGCCACGCCGTCCGCCTCTGCGTTGAAATTCGGAATAATGCGGTGCCGCAGCACCGGGACAGCCATCGCGCGAACGTCGTCAATGTCCGGATTGTATCGCCCTGAAAGGATTGCGCGCGTCTTCGCCCCCAAAATTAAATACTGGGAAGCTCTCGGGCCGGCACCCCACGTGAGCCAATCTTTTATAAATTGCGGCGAGTGCTCGTCCTTCGGGCGCGTTTGCGCAACGAGCTTTACGGCGTACTGCACCACCGCATCCGCGGCCGGAACGCGCCGTATCAATTCCTGAAACTTGATAATCTCTTGCGCTCCGAGCACGCGGCGAAGCTCCGGTGCATAGGGGCTTGTCGTAGATTTGACAATATCAATTTCTTCCCGGAAGGATGGATACTCGAGCCAGAGATTGAACATGAAGCGGTCGAGCTGCGCTTCCGGGAGCGGATATGTCCCTTCCTGCTCGATCGGGTTCTGTGTTGCCAGGACGAAGAAGGGTTCATCGAGCGTGTACGTCTGGCCGGCGGCAGTCACACGGTGTTCCTGCATCGCTTCCAGCAGCGCCGCCTGCGTTTTCGGCGGCGTCCGGTTGATTTCATCCGCGAGAATGATGTTGCCGAAGATCGGGCCCCGGACAAATTTGAACGCCTTTTGCCCGGTAGAAACATTTTCTTCGATGATCTCCGTGCCGCTGATGTCGCTCGGCATCAAGTCCGGCGTGAATTGGATGCGGCTGAATTTCAGGTCGAGGACGTCGGCAAGCGTTTTGATGAGGAGCGTTTTCGCCAGTCCGGGAACGCCGATCAGCAGACAATGCCCGCGCGCGAGGAAGGAGACGATCAGCTGCTCGACAATGGCATCCTGCCCGATGATGACTTTCGCAATTTCTTTTTTGATCGAATCATACGCCGCAGTCAACTCTCTCGCGGCCTCGACGTCGTCAATTTTTTTAACCGGTGAAATAGTCGCCACTCTGTTCGGCACTTTCGTTTAATGGGATGGATGAAGAACGCTTGTAATTAGCTGAAAGTTGGGAAAAGAATCAAGGGAAAGAAAAACGAAGTGGCGGTGTCTTCTGAAACATAACTAATTCACATGTGTCTTGTTAATAATAATCCCCGAAACATTATCTGCTCCGGGGATCGTTTTGACAACCGAATAACCGAGTTACTTGATCAACGACATCTTCTTCACAGCAT
>CAZXQG010000027.1:0-41512 GCA_964642725.1 uncultured Chitinophagaceae bacterium | reverse complement strand
GAAAAATTTTTTAAGGAAATAGCGACGTCTGCCGCGCGTATGGTCTACGATTGATTTTGCTGCACGTCGGCTCAGCCTAACCCCGGTCCGTTTGGTGCAATTCCTCTCCCACGCGAGTCAATCCTCGGAAGGAAGAACAACAATGAAACGAATATTTCTATTTACTCTGATTTCGCTGGCGTGGTCGCCTCTCACGGCACAGATGAAATACTTTGTCTCCACAAACACTCTGACATATTATTACGGAGATAGTATTCACGTGACCGTCGGTGCCACAAATATCGGGAAAGTCCCTGATACTTTGTGGTTATCTGATTGTGATGTGGCATATTCTATTGATAGTTTTCATATATTCGGACACTTCGGACACGGGCCGTGTCCGCTCACACAAGCGCCGAACGTGATTTCCCCCGGCGATTCACTCGAATGGACTTATGTCCCTCCTTTTACCGTAACCAAAGATAGTTTGGCTGTCGGCAGGCATCCGGTGGTCGGAGTAGTCGGAACTGGATTCTCTGACACATTATGGGTAACTGTAAATACGCTTACTGCGGTTAGGGAAGAACCCGCGGTGCCGCAGGGCTATGTTCTCGAAAACAACTATCCGGATCCGTTCAACCCCTCGACCACGATTCGTTACACGTTGCCGGTTTCCGGCAGGGTTGCGGTGCATGTCTATAATATCCTTGGCCAGGCTGTAGGAACTTTGGTTGACGGAAATCAGAATGTGGGAACATATGAAATTTCATTCAACGCTTCGGCTCTCTCCAGCGGAGTATATTTCTACCGAATTGAAAGCGGCTCCTTCGAGGCAGTGAAGAAGATGGTGGTGTCGAAATAGTACGATGAGCATCCGGGAAAAAATAAGCAAACGTCAGACAGCTTCAAATTCTAGGAGACGTCAAATACAACTCTCCTCTTATGAAAGGAGAATTATTTGACTTGTCAGTTAAATCAGCAAATAGGACATTTTCTGAATGGAGCAAATAAATGACACGGATACTGAGATTACTGTTTTTGTGCATATCAATCACTGTGAATATGGATTCATTGCATGCACAATGGATACCAACAAACGGGCCCTACGGCGGATCTATTACTTGTTTTGCTGTAGATAGTACAACCATCTTCGCCGGGACTTATAACGGCGGCGTTTTTCAATCGACGAACAACGGGCAAAGTTGGACTGCGACGAAGGCCGGATTGGTAAACACCAATATTCGTGTTCTGGCTACGGATGGTATGAATCTTTTTGCAGGCACTGAAGGGTCTTACGGCGGCGGCTTTTTTGTTTCGACGAATAACGGCGCGAGCTGGAACGCCAGTGGCTTGGCGCCATCGGGTGTTTACGTCCTTGCCATAAGTGGAAAGAATCTCTTTGCAGGCGCGAATGGACTCTTTCTTTCCACCAACAATGGCACAAGTTGGGACACGGTCCTGCCGAGTACTAACATTACCGCTCTTGCTGTGGATAGCTCGAATCTTTTTGCGGGTGCTGCATATGGCGGCGTTTACCGTTCCACGGACAACGGCACGACCTGGACTTCGAGCGATTCAGGATTGACACGAAGTATTGTCACCGCTCTTGCCGTATCCCACAACGGGTTGGGCGGCACAAACCTCTTCGCTGGAACACTGCTTCCCGTTCCTGTTCCGGTCGGCCAGATTCCGGTGCAGCCCTACACCGGCGTTTATCTCTCGACGGACTATGGTGAAAGTTGGGCTTCTGTAGATTCCGGGTTGCGGCGTACAATAGTGAGCGTTTTTGCGGTCAAAGACACGAATATCTTTGCAGGGACTTCCAGGGGCGTTTTTCTTTCGACCAACAGCGGAACATCCTGGGCTCAAGTGAATACTGGTTTGACAGACACAAGCATTGATGCCCTTGCTGTAAAGGGCACAACTCTGTTTGCTGGAACCCCCAATGGCATTTTTCTCTCAACGAACAACGGCGCGGGCTGGATTGCGGCCAGCACTGGTGTGACGGGTACTTACATCTCCGCTCTTGGCGTGTTCGGTTCGAATCTTTTTGCCGGAGATAACGGCATTCAGCTTTCCACCAACAACGGGAATAGCTGGCTGGCGGCCGATTCAGGAATATCGTCGAATACGTATGTCGACGCGCTGGCAATGTCCCCCGCGTCCGGCGGGGCAAGCTCCACGAATCTCTTCGCTGGAACGAGATTTCAAAGCGGCGTCTATCGTTCAACGAACAACGGAACGAATTGGGTTTTGTTGGATTCAGGATTGGCAAATGCTTGCATCACTTGTCTTGCCGTATCCCCCGCCTCCGGCGGGGCAAGCTCCACGAATCTCTTCGCTGGAGACGGACAAGGTGGTAATGGTGTTTTTCTTTCGACCAACAACGGCACAAGTTGGACTGCGGTCGATTCAGGCTTGGGAAACACTTGGGTCTTTTCACTTGCCGTTTCCCCTGCCGGCACTGGGGCAGCAAATATTTTTGCAGGGACTCAAAACGGCGGCGTGTTCGTATCAACGAACAATGGCAAAAGCTGGATTCTGCCGAGCACCCGGTTGTCTAACGAAATAGTCTATGCGCTCGGCGTGGAAGGCACAAATCTTTTTGCTGGAACCGGAGAGGGTGTCTTTCTCTCTACCGATAACGGCACAAGCTGGACTGCTGCCGGTTTATCGAGCGCTAATGTTTCAGCGCTTGCCGTCTCCCCCAACGGGGCAGGAGGCACGAACATCTTCGCAGGTACTACTTATACGGGCGTATCAAATGGGGGAATTTTCCTCTCTACCGACAATGGCACAAGTTGGACCGCAGTCAATACGGGCTTGACAAACACTAACATTAGTTCACTTGCCATGAGCGAAACAGATCTTTTTGCCGGGACTAATGGCAGCGGTACGTGGCGGCGACCGTTGTCGGAAATGATCACGGCCGTTAAGGAGAGCAAGAATGAGAAACCAACAGCGTTTTCGCTTTCACAGAACTATCCAAATCCATTTAATCCCGCCACCACAATCTCCTTCGCTCTTCCATCCCGGTCATTCGTATCGCTCAAGGTTTTTGACATACTGGGAAGAGAACAATCAACAATTGTTTCCGGAGAATTACAGGCGGGAACATACAATCGACAATGGAACGCGGCGAACATGTCGAGCGGCGTTTACTTCTACCGTTTGCAAGCTGGCTCGTTCATCGAGACGAAGAAATTGTTGTTGCTGAAATAAGTAAACGAACAAACGGGAGAGCCCATGGATATGAAGAAGACGATTGCGATGTTGTCCATTGCGGGGATGATCAGCGCGATGAACTTGGCTGGATGTTCGCAGTCCACGCATCCGTACGATTATTCTAACGCGCACAGTGACATTCAGAGTTCGGTTGGAACATCGATAGCCATTGACGAGTTGACAATTGCGCACCTTGCAGGCGTTCCTGTCGACAGCAGTGACGGGGTGTTTTCTATCGGGTGGAATCCATTTGTGGGACCGGCAGATCAAGACTCGGAAAGGCTGGGAGATGCATCGGTGATCGTCTTCGACACGCTTGCACTCAATGCCGGGCCGCGATCATCGCATCCGGCGGAAGACATTGGCTCGGTCTATCTGAATTATTCCGGAAACCATCAAGAGTTCAGGAAAATTCACAACTTTTTTGGAGGAACGTTCTATTCTTTCTTCCCCCGTTGGTTCGGCAACACGGACCCCGGAGTGAGTTTTGAGGCCAATACGAGTTATCAGTTTGAAGTGACCGGATCATCGTCGTTTTCCGCGGCAAGTGTCTCTATTAGTTCTCCGCCGGCTCTCATCAGTATTACAAGTCAATCGAATGGTCAGCAGGTAAACGCAGACAGCGATCTTGCGCTTTCGTGGTCGGGGGGGAACCCCGTCGCGGGCGTTCTCATCCGCGTTATACCGATGATCGATTTCGGTCCCGATGGATTTGCTGCATACGGTACCGGAATGAGAATGAGGAGCGATGGTGTACCGCCCGGGATTCATGATGGAGGCCCGGACAGACCGGTCCGGATTGACACGGGATACACACTGCGTTTAGCAAACAATGCCGGGAAAGCTGTGATTCCGGCAGCGGTGATCCAGGAACTTATCTATGCGACGTCAGCACTTTCTGTTACAGTTTCGGAATTCAGCACTGTAGAATTCAACCAGGATAGCAGGAAGTACCTTATTATCATGCGTGATGGAGACCGTCGAATGGTTGTTGTCAAGTGACCCGGCGTCCGATCGGCATGAGGTTAACTATTTTTGTTTTAAAGCGGTTCGTTCACTGCCGTCAGGATGAGGTATGATTAGGACGTGATGGTCCGGCAGCGGAGAACTCGCTTGGTAAAAAAAGGGCGAGCTCGATTCGGGCTCGCCCTTTTTATTTGAATACGCCTTGTTTCTGCTCGAACCCCACCTTACCCTTGATGAAACTTTTTCCTCCGAAAGGAATCTAACTATATGGGCCGCCGCTTGCCAAAATAAATATTGAATGTTGCAATCTACTATCATCCCTCGGATTTGCTTAGGATGAACGCGTTTGCACAAATGCAAGACCATTTTTTACAGACAACACCAGTATCCATCAATTAATTTTTCCGGAGTTTTTCATGAAGAGAATATCATTTGGCTGCATTCCATTCCTTGTAATAGCGATAATGATTTCGTGCGGCCAACAGCAAAGTGTGGCACAGGATCAGACCGTGACGACAAGCTCAACAGCTGCTGCATCTGGACTCGATTTACAGGCCGTCACGGAGATCGTAAAACAAAGCAAGAACGCGGCGGAGATAGAACAAAAACTGAACGCACCCGGGTCGGTCAATAATCTTGACCTCTATGGGACCGGCAATGTTGATTATATCCATGTCACTGAATATGGAAAAGGCAGCATGCGCGGATTTTCTTTGACGGTGATGGATAGTACGGGGACGGATCAAGAAATAGCCACAATTGAAATTGAGAGGGGGTATGATTCGGCCAATGTCATTGTCGTCGGCGAGCCGGCTTTCTATGGCCCTGGCGTATGCTACACGGGGGCTTGGGTGCCCGCAGAGGTTGTGCTTTGGGCATACTTGTGGCACCCGCATCGATTCTATTATAGTCCATATCGTTATGGATATTATCCATCCTACTACCATCCTTATCACCCGGTCCCTTACGTTGCCTACAACAGCCATGCGACAATTATTGCCAGGACCACTGTCATCCATAGAACAGTCCTTGATAGAAATTACAGATCCAGGTCGCCATATGCACGAAGAGCCGATGCACATTCAATGCAGAGAGCAAGGCAAAGAGAAAGATCTCGCTCTGATCGGACAAGAGGGGAAAGATCCGGTCAGCGGTCTGGAAGAAGAGAAAGAGAGTAGGGCGGAGCCCTGAGAAAAGTGAAACGTACGGTACAGCCCTTCAAAATCTTTCAAACAAATTTCTAACCCAATCTGTAAGCCAGCCGCTTTCCTAGAAGCCATCTCAAAAATGTTCTTGCGTTAGCCCTTCTGCCGAAGGCATGGCTTCGCCATACGCTCCCGTTCCGCTTCGCGAAACGGGATTGCTTCCCGAAGGGATCCCTTTGGGACAGGGTGAACAAATGGCTCGTTCGTCCTGTCCCTTCGCGACCTTCGGGAGAAGCATCAAGTGACATGTTCTTGAGATAGGTTCTAGTGTACATTTATAATCCACCCCCGTCCGCCGGCGCTTCCCAAACTCTACTTGATTTTCTTGTCGAAGCAGGATACTTTGGTAGTGTCCTAAATAGGAACGCTTTTCACTGGAAGACATCTCAAAAATGGATTGATGTAGAATGCATTTGTAAATGTCATGCTGAGTCCGCCGCAGGCGGACGAAGCATCCACGACATTGAAACCTCGTAGATTCACAATGCATGATTGTCATGGATTCTCCCGAAGGGATGCCTTCGGCATTCACTCCGCTTCGCTCCGTTTCCCAAAGGGATCGCTTCGCGACCTTTGGGGCAGAATGACATTTTTAGGAGTTTTTGGGATAGTTTCTAAGAAATCCTCGCGTTCTTAGCGTCCTTTGCGGTGAATGAGTCATTGGAAAATACAATATTTGTTTTGAGAAATGGCATCAGCCGGTGTTCCTTGTGCGGCATATCCGCCCAACCGCTTTGATTGATCAGCAAATTTTAGTCCACAATGCCCGAAAAAGACTTATCACAATTAGAGTTTAAGCAAACTCATCCGTTTCTTAATTTTTTGCGCATCTACAACGGGCAGTATCTAAAGCTGACCGTCGCAATAATTCTCTTCGCGATAAAGCATTCTCCCGTCTGGATACTGCCGGTTGTCATTGCACGAATAATCAACATCATCGGCAATACCGCCAAATATTCCGTTCATGATTTATGGGTGGTCGGCGGAATTTTTTTTCTGATCATCCTCCAGAACATTCCGATGCACACTCTCTACGTGAGAGTGTTCAGCAGCGCCGTGAATACGATGCAGGTGAACCTGAGGTCGTCAATTATCAAACGACTTCAGGAATTGTCCATTTCATTCCACGACAAATATCAATCCGGCAAGCTTCAGACGAAAGTGCTTCGTGATGTCGAAACTCTCGAGATACTGTCGCGCAATCTCATGAATTCCGTGCTGCCGGCGATTCTCACGATACTCTTTGCGTTTTCCTTCACGGTGTTTAAACAGCCGATCGTCGCAGTCTTTTATCTCATTTCGGTTCCCGTATCGTCGAGTCTCATCTTCGTTTTTTCGAAGAAAATGACGGCGAGGAACAAGGAATACCGGAATGAAATAGAATCGCTCTCGGCCAATGTGGTTGAGATGATTCAAATGATTCCGATCACCAGGGCGCACGGCGTCGAAGATGTCGAAGTGTCCAAGATGAATTCCCGGCTTGAAAAAGTAAAGAGCAAAGGCATCCGGTTGGAAATGATCGGGGCGGTGTTCGGCGCAAGCTCGTGGACATCGTTCCAGACGGTCATGCTTGTCTGTTTGATGTTCACTTCGATTCTGGCTTTCAGAAAGACGATCAGTGTCGGCGACGTTGTTTTGTTCCAGAGTTTTTTTGCGATGATCGTCGGCGCCGTGAATATGATCCTCAATTCATACCCGGACCTTGCACGCGGTTTTGAATCGCTCCGGTCGATTGGCGAAATCCTCGAATCTCCCAATATAGAGCATAATACAGGGAAGGGAGCCGTGACGTCGGTTGCGGGGCATTTTGTTTTTGAAAATGTCAGTTACACGTACGATAAAAACCTGCAGCCGGCGATAGCGAAGATGAATGTAGAAATAATGGCCGGGGAGTCGGTTGCAGTTGTCGGCGAGTCGGGGTCGGGAAAAACGACGCTGATGAGCCTTATCATCGGCTTTCGAAGGCCGACGGCGGGACGGATACTGCTTGACGGCAGCGACATGCGGGATCTCGACCTGCGCCAATACCGCAAGTTTTTGGCCGTGGTGCCGCAAACCACGCTGCTTTTTAGCGGGTCGATCCGCGAAAATATTGTATACGGCATCGATACGGTGAACGACCGCCGGCTCTGGGAAATTTTGGAAATGGCCAATGCGGCGGAGTTCGTTTCGAAAATGCCTCACGGACTCGACACAAAGCTCGGTGAATTAGGAACGCGTCTTTCGGGAGGCCAGCGCCAGCGCATTTCAATTGCACGGGCGCTGATCAGAAATCCCAAAGTCATTGTCCTCGATGAAGCTACTTCGTCGCTCGATGTCGTGTCGGAATCTCTGATCCAGGAAGCGATACAGCGATTGATCAGCGGCCGGACGACGTTCATTGTGGCGCATCGCTTGTCAACGATCCGGAATGCGGGAAAAATTTTGGTGATGAAAAACGGCGTATGTGTGGAAACGGGAACCCACGACGAATTGATGAAAGCGAAAGGTGAATTCTATAAATACAAATTGTTGCAGCAATAAAGAGCGACGGTGGCAAAAATGAAAGGCGGCGATGTATCTTACTCTCGTTCTTAATCTGTCAGACGCAAAGATCTAACTTGACATTCATTTTGCGAATTCTTACAGTACCAGCGAGTAATCAATTGTTATGCATTGTCGAGAAAGGCGGGGCGACATTGCAGTCGGGGTAGCAAATTACTTCCATCCTCTCTGCATTTCGCAGGAAAACACATCCAAAGTTGAATTCTTAAGATGCAAAATGGGTTTATCCTTTTTTGAATTGGCATAAATAATTTAAGACGGGAAATAGAGTAATGTAGAATAGATGCTCCCAACCAATTGGAAAACAGTTCTTTGTCAGGGTAAAGGGCTTCTTCTTGATGTCCCGGGAGGCAGGATCGAAAATTTCGCTCAATATCGGCCTCGGAGCAATTGTGTAAATCATGTAAAGGGTACAATGATCTATGATGACGGCGGAAATCTGATTGCACATGGCGAATTCGGCGTCAATGTGGATTAGAGAGAAAGTCTCAGCAGAGATCAGCTCAAGCCAATATCATGTTTTTGCAGAAGTTAATTATAAGCAATTAAGCATGACCAATTTCAAATAATCCAATAGGAGGCTGTATGAGATCATTGATCATTGCATTTCTCTTGGTTATCCCGATCGGGATAGCGTTGGCTCAACGGGTTGAGTCACAAAATACCAGGCCCCATGGCGGACGTACTGTAGCTTCAGACTCAATCATCAACGTACATTTTAAGCAAGCTAATATCACGGAAAACAAGCTTATAAAACTGAAAGCACAAGGCATTGATCTTCGAGATCATCTGTCGCACAGTTATGACGCGGATGAGAGAGTCGACGCTGCAATGTTGCCTATCGTATTCATTGGGAAAGTTCTCAATATTGAAGATACACTCTGTCCACGTTCCGATCCATTTCATTCGAAAGTTAATGTGCAAATCATCGATCTGTTGAAGGGCCCGAAACAACAAGGAAACACAATGCAACTCTTAAGGCAGGGGGGCGCAGTGATCGATCATGGGAAGACTTTGGTGCTGGATAACTCTACCGATGCACGCTTTACCATAGGAGATACATCGGTCTTTTATCTGAATGATATCGACTATGATCCATTTTTAACGGCAGTCTACAAGGACTTCTTTTCGAAAAGGAAGTCAATGAATGCGAACCCTGAATATTGGGTTAAAGGCGGACATAAACATGATATTAGTAATTCGGTCGTAGATTATTATGGCTATCATATACCAGTCGATAGTTTTAAAGTCGAAATCAAAAACGTTGCCCACATTGTTGACGAACCATAAATAAATGTTAACTTTAATCTGGAGCAAAATAGTAGTTTAACCGATTCAATCGCAGCAGTCGATTATGCGTTAAATCAGAATTTTCCAAATCCGTTTAATCCCACAACATCGATCATATATCGTATCACAGAAGCGGGAAAAGTAAGTTTGAAAGTCTACGATGTTCTGGGCAGAGAAGTCGCGGTGCTGGTGAATGGCGAACAAGGATTAGGAACTTATACGCAACACTTTGATGCCTCACGTCTTTCAAGCGGAATTTATTTTTATCGACTGGTAGCACCCGGTGTAAATCAAACGCGGAAAATGTTGGTTACAAAGTAGTTGGATTCTTGCGTTGTACAATAAGTGTATTTACATGAGACTTTTTTGGAATGACTCCGGACGGAACATTCTGATTTTCCCCCTTGATTCCTACTTTACAACTCGGTACCTTAATAAATACGTAATGGCACCAAATCTTTAATAACGCTTTGGGGATTCTGGTGGGAACAAGAAAGTAAGAGCAGAAACGAAACCTCTCGATTGCCGCCTTGCGGGATGAAAGAGGTTTTAGTGTTTTTAGGAGAGCCGGTACGTATGAGTGGGTAGACGGAAAAGAAGGATCTCGCACCGAAAAAAGATTTGTTTATTATCATTTAATTTATTCCTCTTTTGCAAGCCTTGCTCCCATCTTTCGAGAGCATGCTTGAATCTGCCCTCCGGGGGTTCGGACCGCACAATTACATGAGACGAAGCAACGTTCTCTTCACAACAATCTTCCTGATTTTGGCCGGGTGTTCTCCAAAAGAGCCGCCCACAGGCCCCGGAAGCAGCGTCCCTGCTCTCATCGAATATCTTCCGCTGAAGACGGGAAACTCGTGGACATACTCCACCTCAACATTCGATGCGGCAATTCCGAGCGACACTTCATCTCCCGCTCCGGTCGTTCTCTCCATTTTTCAGACGAATGTCCTCATCGGCGGCCAGCCGAATGCATTCATTGTGCGGAGTGATGATGAACGAGGCAATGTGTCGTATCTCGCATTCACAATTAACGGCAACACATTGTGGCATTATCTCGGAACCGGCAGCACGTTCGAGGTGAACGAAAGCGATATCGTGTGGGCCCCAGGAGGAGTTGGAGGGGCTGTTGTAGGAGTGAACCAAACTCAAAAATATTACGTCACAGAGCGGTCCGGAAGTTCAATGAAATTTTCGATAGTGCGTCCGCCGGATTCTGCCGTCGCTCTTGCTGCGGTGGCGTCGCAAGACTCGCTGCAGATCAAGGGCATCTCTGCGGGCGAAACGGTAATTACATTGCAAAAAATCGGCGGCACGTCGGCCGATACAATGGCCGTGCTGATTGGAGTAAGCAGTAATGTTCGCTCGTCTGTGACGTCGCCGCTTCCGTCATGGATACCTCTCTGGCAATTGACGACCTCAACTACTGACAAGACTGTTTTTTCTCTGGATACAACCAACTCTTTCAGGTGCATCAGCGATAGTACCGAGTGCAGGGACGAACTGCATTATCTTCTTACGAATCGATATGTTGGCGAAGAAACGGTTCCCGCTCTTGCGACGTCGCTGCATTGCGACAGGTTTGAAATGAAGGTCACGGTTACCGAAACGGTTACTACTGCAGACAAGCTTCAAACCAAAGTTCTTTTTTCAGGCTTGTCGACATTCTACACGGTCGATACATGGCTTGCGAAAGGGATCGGGTTTGTCAAGGGAAGCGTGAACGGAAACTCCCGTTCCCTCTTCGCTTCGATGGGCGGGTCTCAGGATCCAGCCGGTGTTCTTAATGGATACTACATTTCGCCTCGCGTGACGTACGCATTGATGCCCGCTTCGGGGACATCGTATAGTCAATTTTTCCATGTTGATGACACGCCGCTGAGCGCGAGCACAGTCTACAATAAATTCATCCTTACGCGAAAGAATTTTTGATTAAGACATGTATCGAGCGAGAGTTCAGAGATCTGCCCGTGTGTACTTCGCTTTGCCGGTGATGTACTTGCTGACATGCACGAAGGCGGCTCTCGGACAAAGCACGGGCAAAGACACAGTCAGCGTGCAACTCGACACCGTTGAGGTTTCGGGCCAGATGCCGGACAAACAAGCGGCGAGCAGAACTTTTTCTTCGGAGGATATCCGGACAACGCCGGGCTCGATTGGGGATCCAATGCGAACACTTGATCTGTCGGCTGAAGTGGTTTCGAATTCAGACTTGCAGGCAGTCCCGATTATCGGGGGCGATGAAGCGGACGGTATTCTCACTCTTATGGATGGATTTCCGATTACATATCCATACCGGATGCTGGGAAGTTTTTCTTTATTCAATCCGCTGATGACGGATCGCATCGAGCTTCTGACCGCAGGCTACTCCGCCGCGTACGGCGGCTACGCCCCGACGGCAATTCGCGTGAATTCGAAGTCGGAGTACAGCGACCGCACGAACATTGAAGCCGATGCCAGCATGTTTGTTTCTTCAGCGCTTGTACAGGTTCCTATTTCCGACAGCTTGCGATGGTCGGCGAGGATTGCCGCTCGCGCATCGAATATCGGATTGGCCGCAGGTTTATTGTCAGGCCCCGATCGCGAACGACTCCAGGCCTTCGTGCCGAACCTGAAAGACGTTCAAATCTTTACCAGCGAGATGCCGTCCGCGAATCTATACACATTTCAAGAATGCCTGCTAAACCAGGAGCATGGTTCCTTAGCGAGCACTGACAGAACATTCGATTATGCATGGCAGAAAGAGTTTGCAGGAGCTGCCCTGATGACTTCTTCAGGTCTTATATCCTCTGAACATCGTTTTTCGTGGACGCACGATAATATTTCGCTCTCGACTCTGGTGCCGATAGCGTACATCGAAAGCGGGCGTTTCGGCATCACTTCCCAATTCTCAACATTGCGATTGCAGGACCAGCTGCAATGCCCGATTCTTCCGGCGTTGAATCTCACAGCCGGGACAGAGATTCTTTATTCCATTTCCGATGTCGGATTTCAGACATTCAGTACATGGTTGAATGACAACTCGCCGCTGCAATCCGCGTTTGCCGATGTTTCGGTGTTTTCCGAATTTCATTGGCTGTTAGCGGAAAATGCGTCTGCGACGATAGGCGTTCGTGAAACCTACTTTGGGTTCGTTCGGCAAGCAGGTTTCGAGCCGCGCGGAACTTTCGTATACGACCTTGGAGATCGGTCGAGCATCAAACTTTCGCTCGGACAATATCTCCAGTCTCCTTCTGATTTCGAGATACTTCACGGCATCCTTATGTTTCTTGCAGTGCCGGATCAAACGCCGCTGATGATGCTGATGAGTGAACACCGGAACAGTCTTCGGCCTGAGACGCACAACCTCGCCGCGCTCGATGCCTCGGCACCGGTTTTTCAAGGCCGGTCAACAACCGTGGACGGCACGGCGAGTTTCTACTACAAGGAAACAGAATCCCTCATTATGCCGGCGCGATACCCGGATGTTTTCACGCCGCTCGACACAATGTCATTTGAGCCTCTGCAGGCATTCCGGGGAATCAGCTGGGGGATGGGCGTCACTTCAAACGTGGTCCTCGTTCCGCTCAACCTTTCACTCACGGCTTCGTTGTTCAGCCATCATAGCCTCATTGTTGATACGCGTACCAAAGAGGAGTACAATACGATCGGCGACAAGCCCGTTGTCACTAAATTGCACCTGCAGTTTTCGCCGCCGGGATGGACGGCGAGCGTGCTCTACCAGTACTCGACCGGCGCTCCCACGACGGGTGAATATTTTTTAAAAGCCGGCAACCTTTTCGGCGAGACTGTTTATCTCCCGATCTGGCAAAAACTGAATTCCAGCAGAGTTCCCGAGTATCACCGGCTTGATCTTACCGTTGCCAAAAACTGGCACGGCGGCAATTGGAGGATTGAGGTCGTAGGCAGCGTGCTTAATCTTCTCGGAAACAAAAATATCTCGAGCTACAATTATACATTTTCAGCCGATGACGTTGGAAATGTGAAAAAGATTCCCGTGTTAAACACGCTTCCATTTGTTCCGAACGTTGAAGTACATTGCGGGTATTCGATATGAAATTTTCTACAAACCCAATCGACGGCCGTTGCCACGGCTATTCTCGAATTGGGACACATTTGTTTTCTGCATCTCACGAATAAAATAGAGGAGTCAAACATCATGAAGACGGGAAGATTCTTTCAGGTATGCTGCATTCTGTGTCTGTTGTTTGCACAGAGAGGATTCGCTCAATGGTCGCGGGTAAACGGCCTGACAAACAATGTGATGTACCTTTCAGCCGCCGGATCGGCTATCTTTGCCCAAACGAATGCCGGTTTTTTCTATTCGACCGATAACGGCGTTCACTGGAGTCAAGGAAACTCCGGTTTTGCCGACAGTCTTGCCTACGAATTTCCTTCGGACAGCGTTAATTATTTATTGAACAATATTTCATACCAAATTCCCCCCTTGCCGGGCAGCTCGAATATCGGCGGAGCCGCGATTGACCTTTCGAGCCTTGCCGTTCTTGTAACAAGCCTGTCGATTCTTTATCCCGAAACTTCTCTTGACAGTATTTACGTTTCGCTCGACACCGGAAGCACGGCGCTCAAGCTTTCTCAGGTTTTGTCGAGCATCGCCATGTACGCCGCCGGATTGGATACCTCCGACATTTTATCCAATATCGATGTCGCAAAGATGCAGCTTTCAGTGAATGGCGGAGTGAACTGGATATCCGTCCCAGCAGTCATGTCGAGCATTTCTGTGCGGACTGCAGAAAGAACTCAAAACTACGTTTTTGTCGGAACCAACAGAGGCGTTTTTCGCGCGCCGATTGAAGGGGGAAATTGGTCGCAGGTCAACAACGGCCTTGCGGATACTAATATCCATGCACTTACAGTAATCAATACTACGCTTTATTCCGCGACGAATGCCGGCGTGTTCCGCACTACGGATAACGGCGCAACATGGAAAGCTGCCAATACAGGACTGACGAACAAAGTAGTTGTTGCATTTGCCGTCTCTCCCGCACCCGGCGGCGGAGGCTTCGTAAATCTCTTTGATCTTTTTGCCGCAACTTTTGGGGGCGGTGTCTTTCTTTCTACCAACAACGGTTCAAACTGGACTGCAGTCAATACCGGCCTGGCGAACTTGTATGTTAATACTCTGGCTATCTCCGGCACGAATCTCTTCGCTGGCACGTATGGAGACGGTTTGTGGAAACGTGCTTTGTCGGAAATGGCGACCGGCGTTAACACCGCGAAAGAAATCACCCCTGCAAGTTTTTCACTTTTTCAAAATTATCCCAATCCTTTCAACCCGTCGACGGTCATATCGTATCAACTGCCGGCAAGAGCGGTCGTGACGTTGAAGGTATACGATTTTCTCGGAAGAGAAGTCGAGACGCTCATGAATGGAACCCAAAACGCCGGATACCATTCGGTCACTTTCAACGCGGACAAGTTAGCCAGCGGAGTTTATTTCTGCCAGTTGCAAGCGGGAACGTACACCGGCATGAAAAAACTTTTGTTCTTGAAATAGTATCAATGAGTTCAGAAATTACCTCCGACCGACACTATAAAACATGGCTGGCCGACCTCAAAAACAAAGTCCGCAATGCTCAGATTAAAGTTGCCGTAACGGTGAACACCGAGCTTCTTACCTTCTACAGGGAACTTGGTGCGGACATCGTTTCCAAGCAAGCCGAGACCAAGTGGGGCGATGGGTTTCTCTTGCAGTTAAGCAAAGTTCTGACCGAAGAATTCCCTGAAATGAAGAGCTTTTCCTTTAGGAATCTGAAATATATTCGGCAGTGGTATAGCTTTTATTCTTCATTATTCGCTCCAATTGGGCAACAAGCTGTTGCCCAATTACCGAAACAAGCTGTTTCGCAATTGCCGCCACGAGAAAAAGCCAACAAGCTGTTGGCGCAATTGGGCAGCAACCTGTTGCCTTAATTACCCAAATTCCCTGGGGTCATAATATTGCGATCATCGCCGGGTGCAAAAATATAAATGAAGCCCTTTTCTGTGTGCAAAACACCATCGCTTATGGATGGAGCCGCAGTGTACTGGTTCATCAGATAGAAAGCGGATTGTTTCAACGAGAAGGGAATTCGGTCAACAATTTCGCACTTACACTTCCTGCGCCGCAATCCGAGCTCGCGAAACAGACCATCAAAGATCCGTATATTTTTGATTTTTTGAGTATGACCAAAGAGTACATTGAGCGGGATCTGGAATTGGGGTTGATAGAACACATCACTCACTTTCTGCTGGAACTCGGTGCCGGTTTTGCTTACGTGGGAAGGCAACTCCCGATACAGGTGGGAGAGCAAGAATTCTTCCTTGATCTACTCTTCTATCACACACAACTGCATTGCTTTGTTGTGATAGAATTAAAAACCGGAGATTTTCAACCCGAACATGCCGGCAAACTCAATTTTTATATCAAGGCGGTGGATACGCTCTTGCGAAAAGAAGGCGATCAGCCCACCATTGGCATTCTGCTCTGTAAAAAGAAAGACAAGCTCGTTGCCGAATATGCTTTGAGTGATATACACAAACCGATCGGTGTTTCGGAATACCAACTCACTCACTCTTTGCCGGACAACCTTAAACCAAGCCTGCCAAGCATAGAAGAAATTGAAAAAGAACTGGAACGGGGACGGGCATGAGTGTAAAAAGGCGGGAAACTATTTCCGCAGATGGGTTTTGCTTACGGGCTGCAGACAGTACAGACGATACGCCGAAACGGCGTCCCACCGGATTTGGAAGGAGAGAGCGATTAAAGTCTAAACGGTGTTTAGCAGCAATCCGCACCAACAGACATTTCTTCTGAACATGAATCTCAATAAAGTCCAGGAATTCCTCCGCCGACGAATCACCATTCCAAACATTTCAGCGTTTTGCTTTCTTCTCGTGACTCTCGTTACTTCAGCCCGCTATGGATTCTACGGCGATGAGCTCTACTATTTTGCTTGCAGCAAACATCTCGATTTCGGGTATGTGGACCACCCTCCGTTGGTTGCCTTATTGACTTTAATCGGAACCCGGTTGTTCGGTGAGACAATATTCGGCCTCAGATTGTTGTCCGGACTTGCCGGAGCGATCACAGTGATACTCTCGGCAAGAATTGCAAGGACACTTGGCGGGGGAAAATTGTCGCAGACACTCGCGGCATTGTCGATATGCTTCGCGTCGGCGTTTCCTGCCATGAGCAGTTTCTTTTCGATGAATCCGGTCGACATCATGCTTTGCACGTTATTCACGTATCTGTTTGCAAAAACAATCAAGACCCCATCTCCGCAAAAATGGATCACGATCGGTATTCTGTTCGGCGTAGGGCTGCTGAACAAATATACATTTCTCGTGCTGGGATTTTCGGTGCTGCTTTCTCTGATCATAACGAAGCGATGGGACGTGCTGAAATCATCTTGGATGTATGTTGGCGGCGTGATAAGTTTCGTGATGTTTCTGCCGCACGTGATATGGCAGATAGATCACGGCTGGCCAACGCTTGAATTCATGCACAACGCGGCGGAGTTCAAGAATCTCTCTTTATCGCCGTTTGCGTTTTTGTCGCAACTGGTCATCGCCTTAAATCCGTTTACACTCCCGCTCTGGTTGTCCGGACTGCTGTACCTGCTTTTCAGGAAGGAAATGAAAGAGTGCCGTTTCCTCGGCTGGATGGCGGTTGTCTTTCTCCTGGTCTATCTGGTTCAGAACTCCAAGACCTACTATGTCTTCCCGATTTTTCCTCTTTTACTCAGTTCCGGTGCGGTTGCCGTTGAACGTTTTTCGCAGAACTATCGGGTCAGTTGGCCCAAGTGGGCCATCGGTTCAGCGATGATCATTTCTGGAACGATACTCATGCCGCTGGCAATCCCGATACTGCCGGTGCCGCAATTTGTTTCCTACGCGAAGAGTCTCGGCCTATGGAATCTGATCAGAATGGAAAAAGGGGAAGGGGACGTATTGCCGATCCATTTTGTTTACCGTATGGGCTGGGAAGGATTGGTCGATTCGGTCGCAGCGGCATACGAAGCGCTGCCTCCGAATGAAAAGGGAGAATGCGCGATTCTTGCTTCGTGGTATGGCATAGCAGGCGCGATCGACCACTTCGGGCCGGAACATGGTTTGCCGAATGCAATCTGCCCGAGGAATAACTATTGGATGTGGGGGCCGCGCAATTGTTCCGGCGATGTGGTTCTCGCGGTAGGATACGACGCACAGTTCTTGAGGCAATTTTTTGACAGCGTGGAACGGGTTACGTACTTCAAAAATCCATATGCCTATGACGCAGAGATTTATTTGTGTAAGAAGCCCAAAGCTCCGCTCAGCGAGATGTGGCCGAGGTTAAAGCGGTTCATCTAACCGGGCATGAGTGTATCAATCTTGTTTTTGAGAGCACAAACAATAACAGATTCCATCACCACGGTTTGCGCTCATTCATCCCTTTTTGAATCGCGCGCTTCACGGCGAGGATGTCGACACTTCCCATCTCGTGGTAAATAACCTTTCCATCCGGATCAAGAAGGACAGTATATGGAACAGCTCCCGGCCATTGGGGGTCAAACGCGTTGATCAATGAGTCTCTCTCTGCTGATGCAAAAATAAGATTGCGGTTTGAGGCATGTTCCTTTTTGAGGAACTGGAGCACCTCTTTTTCTTCATCCGGTTGGTTGACGGAGACAGTTATGACTTCGAAATCGCGATGACGGTACATCCGGTTCACGGTCACGAACTCGTCGAACTCAGCGACGCAGGGGGCGCACCACGTTGCCCAAAAATTTATAAGCCGGAATTTTCCAGATTTATTCTTCTTCAACTCCCGCAACGCCGCCGTGTCTGCTTTCGAAAGTGACACAGGTTCCTCGTCCAGTTTTTCCAGATATGCCTTCACCAGCTCCGCTTTTCCCGCCCATTTGATGGAACAGCCGACAGCCTTTGCTTGAGTTACGGCGGGCTCTTTCCCGGAAAGGAGAGCATCGAGTGCGTCGCGCAAATAGTTTTTTGTTACGTGCTGGATGCGCTCCGAATTATCAATGGCACCAACGTAGCGGAGTTTGCGGTCGGCATCGAAGACAAACACATGCGGCGTGGCTACCGGCCCGTACGTTCGCGAAGTTAATTCCGTTTCGCCGTCATACAAATATGGAAAGTTGAACTGACACTCCTTAGCCCGCAGTTTCATCTCGGCAAAAGAATCGCTCAAGTCGGTCCAACCCAACTCGTCGAGCCGGACGGACTTAGGATCGTTGGGCATGATTGCGACGAGCGCGACGCCCTTTCCCTTGTAGTCGGTCACAATCTGTTTAATGCGTTCTTGATAATACTGAGCTGTAGGGCAATGGTTGCACGTAAAAACTACGACGAGGATCTTCGCATCGGCAAAATCCTTAAGCGTCCAGTTTCGCCCGTCAATCCCGGGGAGATTGAATTCAGGAGCGGCGGCTCCAAGCGGCAGTGTGGGGAAGTCGTCTGCTGCCGCGGATTGAGAAAGAACCGTCAGGCATGTGAAAAGTATTGGAATCAGGGATTTCATTATCGTTCATCTCCTGTAAATAGATGCACTCTATGCAAAAGAACCGTGCGATGGCACGATTTTAAATTTAGCTAAAATAATTGGCAGTATGCTAAGGCTTTTTGGAATGAATGTCAAATTTCGGTAGTGTCTTTAAACGGGAAAGAATTATATCGGCAATGCTTTGTCGTGTCGTCATGATCCTCGCCGAGCCGTCTATCTACGATTCTACGAATCGTAAATTCGTAGAACGACTCTGCAGTAGACGACTCGACTCGGCGAGGTTATAGACCCGTAGGGAATCTTCGAGCACCGCTTTTGCCAAAGGCATCCCCCAAAAATCCGAAGTCCCGACGGGATGGCTTTGCAATACTCCTTTGAAGGATCGCTTCGCGAATTTCGTGATTGTCGGAGACGAAGAATCCACGACAACACAGCATCGTTAATGTACGAAGTTTCAGTGCCATAGACCCTTCGCGGAGTTTATCCCGCTGTAAAGCGGGACTCAGGGTGACATATTGATGTTTGTTCCTGAAGATCTGAAAGGGCTCAGCCTCAGTCATTCTGAAGAAGGCAGGATGTCTAAACTGAGATACTACAGCTTGCCTCCTCCTCAATGTATATTTCTCACAATTTACTTATATTGTTTTCCGCTCCATGAAAACAGCCAATACCGATCGCTCCATGTGGCATAATGAATAATTCAAAAAACATATTTGAGAGACCAATCATGCGGAAATCCATTCCCATTGGAAAGACGGTAAAAGTATTGGCAGCTTCTTTTGTATTGCTGTCTGCATTCCTCCAATCAAGCTTGTTCGCACAAACTGATTCTGTTCTCCAAAAAGCAATCCAGGATAAAGAACACCGGCTGGAATGGTGGCGCAAAGCGCGGTTCGGGATGTTTATTCATTGGGGACCGGTTAGCCTTGTCGGTACCGAGATTAGCTGGTCCCGCGGCGGATTGCGGCGGGGTATAGAAAAAACCGGAACCGGTGAAATACCCGTCGACGTGTATGACAATCTCTATAAAAAATTCAATCCGGTCGCCTTCGATGCAAAGCAATGGGTTTCCATCGCCCGCTCCGCCGGTATGAAATATATGGTGCTTACGGCCAAGCACTGTGACGGGTTCTGTCTTTGGCATACGAAAGTTGACGATTACAATATCGGCAGCAGTCCCTTCAAGCGGGATGTCTGCGCGGAACTTGCCGACGCCGCGCATGAGGGCGGAGTTAAAATCGGCTGGTACTATTCTCCCATGGATTGGCGGGATCCCGACTGCAGGACGGAACGCAACGCCGAATATGTGAAACGAATGCAAACTCATCTTTCCGAATTGCTCGGAAACTATGGACAGATTGATGTTCTATGGTTCGACGCTGAGGGAGGTCCGTCTCCCTGGGAACAAGAGCGGACCTACCGCCTTGTTCGCACATTACAACCCCAGATAATCATTAACAATCGGTTGGATATCGAGACTCAAGGGTACTACAATGCGGAGACGCAGATCAGTCCGAACGCGGATTATGCCACGCCGGAACAGAAGGTCGGTACTTTTAACACGTCAATTCCATGGGAAACATGCATGACCATCGGCACACAGTGGTCGTGGAAACCAAACGACACGCTCAAGTCGTCCGCCGACTGCATCGGGATTCTTGTGCAGTGTGTGACCGGCGACGGGAACTTGCTGCTGGATGTTGGTCCGATGCCCAGCGGCGAGATTGAGCCCCGCCAGGTACAAGTGCTGAAAGAAATTGGTGCGTGGCTGAACAACTATGGAGAGAGCATATATGAAACACGCGGCGGTCCATTCCGGAACGGTGTGTGGGGCGGTTCCACGCGCAAGGGAAATATCGTTTACCTGCATGTTCAGAAATGGAACGGGGATCGGATGAAGCTCCCGCAACTCAAAGGGAAGATTGTCTCAAGCACGGCATTGACGGGGGGGCAGGTGAAGATAACGCAGGATGCAGATGGCCTGGTATTACAGATGCCTGTTGATCAACAGGATAAGGTTGATACGATTGTAAAACTGGAAATGGACGGACCGGCAGAGATCAAGTAGAAGCGATCCTATAAACAGACAAGATCGCCGTTATGTCATCCCATCTTCTTGTCACCTTGATCCCGCCAAAAAGCGGCGGGTTCAGGATGAAATGACTCCGATTTTCAAAAGTCGGTTCCTGTTCAGCTTCGGTCATTTTTCAACAAAGTTCTTTAATGAACTGCAGATCAACGATGTCCACCCTTCCACAAAATTTTCTCTTGCCAGTGCGGGATTATGGCAGGGAAGGAATGTTTCTATTCCTGTGTGCGTCAGTTTCAATTTTGTTTTTCCCCCTGCGGCAGTCAGCTCAAATGTTACCAATGAATTGCCGGGAAACCCTCCAAAACTCCATTCATAGCTGATTCTTTTGCCCGGCTTCACTTCCGTGACTTTCCAAATGTGCAGGTAATCTTTGCCGCCGTTCCGGACATTGAATTGAGTTTGAAAACCTACTTCCGGCTTAAAGTCGTCTAACGCATCGAAGTACCATTCCTTCATTTGATTTTTATCGGTAATGGCCTTCCATACTTTTTCGGCAGATGTGTTGAAGGTTCGTTCGATAATAATCGGCTCACTTTTCATATCTTATTTCTTAAATAGTTTGTGTTTGGTTATTGAAATATTGAAAGAGTAGCATCTCGCCGAGCCGCGAAGATATTTTTATATCATTCTGCGGCTTCGCGCGATGCGTCGAAGATGCGCCTAATAACCATTTCTCAATTGAGCATGCTCGCGCGTTCTTGTCTTTCGCGGTTCATTCCTTTCGAGAATTTATTTTGATTGCTGGCTTCGCAGGGCGTCGAGACTCCATGGTCCCGCACCAGCCGCCGAAAAATAGAGCCAGATGAAACAATAAAGCACTGCGGGTTGGCCTCCGTTCAAGGTCGGCCAGGCCCCGTTCGGGAAGTGGCCTTGAAAATATGCCATAGCCATCTCGCCCGCCAGGAGGAATGCAACAGGGCGAGCAAAGAAACCGAGCAGCAAGAGCGCACCGCCGAATGCCTCAAGCACACCGGCCAACCCCAGCTCGGACATCAGCTGCACCGTGCGGCCGTTTGGAAAAATTCCGACCGGGAAGGCGAAGAGTTTCATCGTGCCGGCAAGCATGAACATGATTGCGGCGACGATGCGGAGCACGCTCATAAAGAGTGGAGCAAAAGATCCCCAGCGCGCGATAATTTTTGATGAATTCATACTTTGTTCCTTTCAGTTTGCTTGCGGCCCATACACGAGTAAAACGTTTCCCGATTTAAATGCCGTAGTTCTTAACACCTTCAGCCGCTGTCTTTGTTCCAACTTTTTGAAAAGTGGATTGCCGGCCCCCAAAAGAACGGGAGCGATCATTATTCGATGTTCGTCAATCAGATTTGCCTCCATGAGCTTAGAGAGAACGGCGCCACTCCCGAAAAGTGCAATATCTTTCCCCGGTTGTTTCTTTAGTTTTGAGACTTCTTCGGCAAGATCCCCTTTTATCAACTTTGAATTATTCCATTCGACCGTTGTAAGCGTTCTTGAGCAGACCAGCTTCGGCAAAGCATTCATTTTGCCCGCAATAATTGGATCGCTCTCCGTCGCAGCCGGCCAAAAGCTTGCCATCATCTGGTATGTAACTCGCCCAAAGAGCAGAGTATCCACCGCACGTAACTGGCGGTCGGCGAATTCATGAAACTCTTCGTCCACATTATGCCAATCGAGTTCGCGCTTCGACCCCTCAAAAAAGCCGTCGAGCGATACCATCTGAAACGAAAAAAGAGTTCTCAATTTTGTCTCCTTTCACCCGAATTTCTTGTGAACCTGAAAAACCGCGCGGCGTTGTTAATGGGTAATGTTATATTTCTTAACCTGACAGTCCTTTGGAAAGAAGTTCATCGAGACACTCATATGATTCATTGACGCCCATTTCCATCCCGGACCTCACCATGCCATCCCAATCAGCAACCGACTCATTCGTGAGTTTGTTGCTATGTTCAATAATTTACTCGTCAACCTTGCCCAGTCGATTTCGCCGTTCGGCCCTGCTATGAAATCGTCAGGCGATTTATGCATCCGGGGTTATGCTCGGCATTCAGGTTCAATGCGACGAAACGCAGGCAAGATTTTAATGACCTATTTTTTAGGCAATAGGAAATCGTTTAACTTTTCTAATTGCTGAGTAAAACCGGCTTGCATACCTTGAACAGCCATTCCAGCCTTAGGTCCGGTTTTGTATATGGTTGCTTTGATTTTTAATTTAGTTTTGCCGTCCTCTTCAGTTAGTGTTAGTTCTGTTGTTTGGTCAATTGTGGTTTCCTCATTTTGTCCTTCAGTCCAAGCCTGCACGGTATAAGAAAGCTGTGAATTTGGTTCAACTGCAGTAAATTTTCCCAGCATTGGCCACTTTGTACCTTTATATGGGCCCATTGCTTCTCCCGCTTCCATAACAATGTAAATTTTGCCGCCCACCCTTAGGTCGACTTCGCATTCAGGAATTGTGACATTATTTGGTCCCCACCATTGCTTTATCATTTTCGGATCAGTCCAAGCTTGCCAGACCGTTTCGGGTGAGGCGTCATATATTCTTTCAAACACTACTTCTTTAATCGGTTTCATAATGTTTTCCTCTCTTGTTCTTATTAATTAATTTTAAATATGATCTGCCCCCGCCACCGCAGCAGATGTTTGGGGTCCGTCCACGCTTGCCAGACAAGCTCGTGCTGCGCGTCGAAAATACGAATCTGAAGAGTGTCCGCGTATCGCCGAAACTGTCGCCGTTTCCGGTCTTATTGTTTCTTGCGGCCTTTTTTTTCCTCCTTTGACTGTTTATCGATTTTCTCTTTTGCCTGCAATTCTTTGAGATAGTCTCCGAGTCGGTCCAGCCGTTCCTCCCATGTTCGGCGGTACTCATCAATCCAATCGGCGGCTTCGTCGAGCGGTTCTGGGTTCACAGAGAGAAAATGTTCCCTTCCCAGGCGTCGCCGGTGCACGAGTCTCGCGCGTTCGAGAATGAGGATGTGTTTCGAAACGGCGTTGAGCGACATGTCAAACGGCCGCGCGATTTCCGTCACTCGCGCTTCTTTCCGCAAAAGGTGTTTGAGAATCGCCCGCCGGGTCGGGTCGGCGAGCGCCATCATAGTCTGGTCTAATCTTGCGTGAATCATTATTCAACCTTTTGGTTGAATATAATACATGAGTAACCGCATGTCAAGAGAAAAGGTTACGATATTCAAAAACAGGGGAAAAACCCTGGAAAAGTCAGAGAGCTGTGAGCCAGATCATCTTCATGCAGTATATAGAAGCCATCTCAAAAATGGCTTGCGTTAGCCCTTCGACGCTCCCGTTCCGCTTCTGCGGAACGGGATTGCTCAGGGTGAACAAATGGCCCGTTCATCCTGTCCCGAGGGGATCCCTTCGGGAAGTAAGCGATCCCGCTCGAAGAGCGGGAGAGCGCATCTGGCGAAGCCATCCCTTCGGGAGAAGGATAAGGTGACATGTTTTTGAGATAGGTTCTACTAATTTCCGCCTCCCTTTCTTGCTAAATTCCTTGACTAACACAAGGATTTGTGTATTTTGACATACATCGGCCATGGTAAATGAAGAGAATCCATCGGTTGATATTTGCCATCAAACAATTCCAAACGCGCTTACAGTACAGTAGCTAACCCGGCCTTAGCTTTTCTCAGCCATGTTCGTGAATACCGAATATGCAATCGGCATCGAACGATCTAATGGAGACCCACTCATCATACACAGGGAGATCTGCATGAAACCGATGGCAAAGATTGTTGTGGCTTTTGCAGCACTGTTTTTCTGTCACAATATTGTGAAGGCACAGCCGAGCGGCTGCGACGATTGTCCTCCGCCTTTTGTTACGATCTACGGCCTTCAAATGAACGTCACCCAGCCACCGACAGATTCAACCGGACGGTATTCAACTGTGGCAGAGGAGAATGCTTTCTTAAATTGGGTTTCTTTGGGAGACGTATTCGTTTCACTGGCTGCCATAGAGAACAATGATCCCGAAAAGGGTTGTGTCAGGTGGTCTGACGGTTCGTTGGCGTCGCAAATCTCCACCTTGGCGGACACGCTTGTACGTGTGCATTTGCAGAACTACTGGTCCGGAGATATTCCACCCAACGGCTCGATTCCTGGTGTTGACTATTTGATCTGGGCTGCGCTCGACAGCTCGGGCGGGCAGTACCACTTCCACGTTTATCTCGAAGACGGATACTCAAGAGCACAAATAGCTGCGGGTAATGCAGATTTTGCGAATGCGGCCGGCGCCGAAGCAGCAGCTGCTACTGCCTGTTCGAGCATAGAACCGGTGTTCGACAAAATCCGCACGTTTCAAAAAAATCTCAGGAACAACGACAACACGGTTGCTCTCAGCGCGCAGATAACCGTTACACCGTCACAGCCGAGCGTCAATGGAGGACAAACCATTCCGGTTATGTTCCAGGTGAGTGATTGCGACGGGACGGACGGCACCGTTCCGCTGGCGAACAGAACGCTTAATCTTACCGCCACCAAAGGGACGTTTAATCCGATAAACGTGCAGACCGACGAGAACGGAAATGCAACATCGAACTTCACCGCGGGGAGTACTGGCGGCGTGGCAACACTGAAAGCGGTCTACTATCCGTACTTCAATCCTTCACACAAAACACGAGGATCGTCGGGAAATGCCATTGTAGCTATCGGCGAACCGCTCGTGAATGATTGGGAACTGGATGTTACGGAACATTTATCTTCCGATGACCATAAGGTAAACGATGACCCCGCCAACAATTACTACTATTTTTATGACGATAGGTATCAATCAGATGCCAGCTATAAAGTGTATATGGCAGGAATATTCACCGATACATCAATCACGAATGATAAAAGTCTCGGAGGCGGTGGCAATGTCACAATTTCGGAAACAAAGAAGATATTACAGGATGAGGTGGCAGACTATTACACGCAAACCCAAATTACGGATGGCGGGATTTCCAAGGATGCTGACTTCACATTACAACCTTATCTTTTCGGTTTGCCATCCCAACTCGGAGGAATAACCTTCACCTCAGCCGTTTACACTGACGGCGCATCTTTTGTAAAGACATATGAGAAATCGAACAGCGGGACTACGGAGAATGACACTAGCGGGACATGGACGGATGGAGTCGATTTATACCCGATATTCAAAGTTACCACGAATTCAACATTCAGCGGGGGCGACAGCAGTTATCTTTTCACAGGAGACTCTCACAACGACACGGTAATAGTCACCTCTGCCACGGAGACCGAGACCAGAAGCTACGGCGCCCACGTCACAGTTGTAGTCCGGCCGTACAAAACGCCTACAGGAGTCAGGTCCACTGCCAACATGCTACCAAATCGTTATTGGCTTTATGAGAATTACCCGAATCCGTTCAATCCTTCGACCATCATCAGCTATGAAATTCCTGCCGGAAGCCTCGTGACGCTGTCGGTGTATGATGTCCTCGGGAGAAAAGTTACTACTCTGGTCAATGCGCGTCAAAATGCCGGCAAATACACGGTTAGTTTCAGTGGGAACAGGCTTTCGAGCGGGGTCTACTTTTACCGGCTGCGGGCGGGAAGCTATGTCATGACAAACAAAATGCTGCTCATGCAATAGTGAGAAGCGTGTTCGTCTTCGGTTCGGGAGTTGACGGCGGCACGGTATCTCGCATACAACAAATTGAAAAACAAAAATCCCAACCGGATTTAACTGATTGGGATTTTTTTTAACGGTTCTTTAGGCAGTTCGCTTGCGATTTTATTTTATATTGAGATACTGTTCATCCATATTCCAGCCGTTGATAGAAACCATGGCATCCGCAGTGTTCGCGGTTGATGTATATTCAATGACGACTGTTTTTTCTTCGCCGGGTAATACCGAAACATAATTGTCGCTGTAGAACACAGGCAAAATCCTTTTCTTCGTCCTGGAATCGACCAACGAAATGCGGTTAAAAAACGCAATCGGCCGCCCTGCAGGATTATGTATCGTGACCTCGACTTTTCCCTCGCTTGCCTGCCTGGCTTTCGCTTTTACTTCAGCTTTTGCTATATGCTGCAATCCGGTGTAATTGCCGGTCGAATCAGGCAGCCAGTAAAGGTTTTCGCTCAAAACTGTCCGGGAAGTGTTGATCAGCCGTAAGGACAAAAAGCCTCCCTGAGAAGAAAATAATTTAACTACGGTTTCTTTTATTGAATTAATTTTCTGCACTGACGCAGGACTTATCTCAATGAACCATTGGAAGACGAGAGTATCTTTGCCCGCCATATCATACGCTTTGGCTTGCAGCAAAAGATCGTGGTAGGGAGAGTACGTGTGATTCGCCACCACAAGCATTCCGTCGGCAGGATTATACATCGGGTGCAACGGCTCGTTTGCATGATGCAAGCCGTAGAGACACGCATTGGGGTCGAGGTAGTAATCGTACATCTGGCCGCGGAATGCCGTCCACGGATTTTGAGTCTTCCAGATAATGACCCCGGTATACCAATCCCACATGTGATCGATGTGTCCTTCCATAAGCGCCCTGTACTGGTCATAATTGACCAGCTGCGCCTTTTCGGCAAAATCTTTTACGTCAGCAGGTTTTCCGTATGCATCAATGAATTTTCCGTAGCCGCTGTATTTATGGTATCTCCACACGGAATCTATCTTGTTGTTTGCAAAATCGGGCAGCGCCATGTCATCCGGAGGAATAAAACGTTCCAGCGATTCGTAGTCTCCCATTCCCACCGATCCGATTTCAGAATTGAAGGGGAAGAAATGATTTTCCCAGAAGAAATTGACCGGCTCGATGCGATACGGACCGTCCCCGTTTCCGCCGATGGAATTGTAGGACATGCTGTCAACATTCGAATACTGAAAAAAATAACGAGAACTGTCTAACACCGGGAGCAATGAATCCTTTATGGCAAACAGAATATCTTCAGGGGGAGGTATCTCGTTGCCGCCGCAGTAGAATGCAAGGGAAGGATGGTTGCGATTCATTTTCACCTGGTCAACAAAAGACGCGAGGAATAATCTGTGGTCGTCGGGATACCGGCGCCGTGTCCACTGGTCTTCCTTTTTTGACAAATCGAACCATTTGCCGTTGCAATCCCCCGAAATCCACAAGTCCTGGAAGACAAGTATCCCGTATTTATCGCATGCGTCATAGAATTCCGGCCTTTCGGTAATTGCGCCTCCCCATATTCGTATCAAGTTCACATTCATGTCACGATGAAACCGTATCTCCGCATCGTACCGTTCCCGTGAGAACCGAAGCATAGCGTCCGAAATAATCCAGTCGCCCCCTTTGATAAAAACTCTCTGCCCGTTCACCAGCACCTCGCGGCTGTTCGTATGGCTATTCCATTGGGTTTGAATTTCACGCACCCCTGCGGTGACCGCTTGTTCATCGAGTAATTGCTTATCACTGTTTATGAATTGAAATTTCAACGTATATAATGATTGCTCGCCGTATCCGTTGGGCCACCATAATTTCGGATTTCTCAATGTGTAATCGGGCAATTGTATTTCCGTCGCAGAGTTGGGCTGCAGTACCACTTCTTTACCAATTACATTTCCTTCAAGAACATATTGCGCAGTGCCATGGACCGGTGTGTCGGTCGGATTTTCAATTTCAGCACTCGCCCTGATGATTGCCGGAGCCTGAGGCTGCCCCGGGAATCTCTTGCCGGGAACAAACGTCATGACGTACGGATTGTTTATGCAAACGGTATTCGTTTTTTCAATTGTCACTTTATCCCATATACCGGTGTTCCGGTCGCGGACGGGTTGGATCCAATCCCATCCTGCCACGTACTGGTTAGAGACATTGCGACCGATCGTGCCATCGCCTCCTTGCCCGCCGTTGGGATTGCCGACAGGGTCGGGAGGATAGACCAACACGGCGAGCCGGTTCTTTCCATCCGTCGAAAGGAAGGAAGTGATGTTATAGGATTGACGCAAAAACATTCCGCGATGAGTTGCTTTGTTCAGTTTGTGCCCGTTGAAATAGACATCACAGCCGTAATTAACTCCCCGGAAGCGAAGCCAAACCTGTTCGCTGCCGGTCGGAGCCTTTTCCTGAAAATTTTTTACAAACCAGAATGTGTAATAATCCCGTCCTGTCTCATAGATATCGGGAATTTTCTGATTATTCATTCCATAAAAAGGGTCGGGAATGAGTTTGTTATCCAATAAGGTTGTCAATACTGTTCCCGGCACCGTTGCGGGGATCCACCGTGATAACGGAAACGTGGGAGCGGACAACTCTTCCCCCGATGATTTTACTTTTTGGATATTCATGCACAACCAACCGGAGTTTAATTCGTACCGGTTTTGAGCGCGGTCATACAAGTTTGTCTGTGCAGACAGACAGAAGGGGGCGGAGCCTGACATTCCTGACAAAATCAAGATAAGCATTGGGACCGCAAAAATTTTTTTATGCATTTTGCGCGCGCTCCTTTCTTTACGGTGTGAAATATTTGAAAAACAGCGAAAATAAGGTACTATTCATAAACTTCAAATTCTATCATAAAACAAGAATCACAATATTGCCATTGAAATAAGTTTACATGCAGCAGGACAAGAAATCAGCAACAATCTCTTCTCTGGAATATCGCTTTCTGTTCAACAAAACAATCTTCATTAGGCAGATCGGAACAGAATGTGAAGTGCAATCTTAAGAGAACTGCGGATGTGTGGAGGAGTTGGCAAACCTGCGATGGCTAATGCCGCTTCCCAAAATAAATTTTGTATTTTGTAATCTATCGTCATCCGTCGCGGCTTTGCTCAGGATGAACACGTTTATAATAACACAAGGTTACTTTTTAGAAACGGCACTAATTTGTTTTCATGATTCGAATATCATCGACGGCGCAGATGTTGATGTACGAGAAATTATACGGCGTAGTTGTTTTTCTTAAAATGGAAGAGGCCAGATCCTCTGGCCTCCATCCATTTCCCTATCTTGCATGTGAGGATTCGCCGTCAGCCTCCTGATTCCCACGGTCTTTAGCCGACATTGACTCGCTCGCTTCTTTCGAGGCTTTTTTCCCGGCATTAAGTGCTGCTTTGCGTGATGAAGATACGGTCATAGCTTTCGTTCGGCATCAATGTTTTATGACAATAAGATATGCGCCTATAACCGGTCCGCGCGGGCGCCGGCCGTTTCGATCCAATGGTGCATCTGCCGGAGCTGGGCCGTATTGCGGTTGGAACAGGTACGCCACATGCTTTATGGGATCGACGGAAATCGTTTTTGCGCCGGTCATCGTGGTAACAGTAGCAACGACGCTGTAGTGGTCGGGCGAATCTTCGTGAACGATGGTTACGCTGCTGTCGCGTCCCGCCGGAATATATATCAACTTCTCGGACGGATCCCAGCCGAGTGCGTCAACACCTTCGCCGTTTGGTATTGTTGCCACAATCTTACCGGTTGCCGGGTTAACGACAGCAGACATTTTGCCGCAACCGGTAAAGATTCTGTCGGTGGTCCGGTCATAGGCTATCCCCGTCGGTCCATCGCAGGAATCCAGAGACCACACGCCGAGTGCCTTCATTGTTTTTGCGTCGACTGTCTGGATAGAGTTCTTTCTTTCCAAGTTGACGAAAAGTTTCCCTTTCCCGTCGCTCGCAGCGCCTTCGGGTGAATTGTCTTCAAGCTGGGCTTCCCCCGTAATAGCTCCCGTGTTTGGATCGACCGCAGTCGCTGTACCGGGATTACTGTGGTTGGTCAGAATGATGCGGTCGGTGAAATCATCATACATAATTCCGTCCTGTCCGCCGGCCGGAATCTTGATTTTCTTGATCGTGGCGAGTGTTGCAAGGTCGAACATAGAGAGCGTGGAATCGCCGCGGTTGGTTGTGAACCCGTGATTGTATTTTGCGACAAGTGCAATTCCGTGAGTGTTCGGTGTTTCCAGAATATCGCCGAGCACCGTACCTTTATTTCCATCGAGCACCATCACGTGCGAACCGCGAGAGACAAAGACCCGTCCGGTACCGGGTTCTGCGGTCAGATAATCCGTTCCCCCTTCACCGCCGATGCTGTATTTCTGAACCGTAAAGGTTTGCGCCTGCAGCGTCCTGCTGATACATGCCCCGAAAAGCAGGGCAACGAGTGTGAAGAATGTTTTCATTTGATTCTCCTTGGTGATTTGTGAAATATTTGATATGAATAATTTCCTACAATCCTGAACATCTTAAAATCGATGATGGCTATGTCCGCGACCTTTGGGAGATGGCTTCGCCAGATGCGCTCTCCCGCTCTTCGAGCGGGATCGCTTACTTCCCAAAGCGATTCCTTCGGGACAGGATGAACACGCTTACAAAAATACAAGATTATTTTTTAGAAACAGCACTAGCTTGATCTTTCTATTCTTAATCTCACAGCAAAAGCGATGTTGAATACTATTGATAAACCGGTAAGGAACCCCACGATGAAGGAAATGAGATCGCTTCCTTTTATGAAATTATTTAAAAGAATGCTGATTGCCATGGCAAATTGCCCAATGACCAAATAATAATGTTTATTCATTGCACCGTCTTCTAAGATTTTATTCTCTATTGGGTTTAATACCCCGACGATTGCGTCGCTATTCCGGCGACTCGTCGAGAATCCAGAATCTGGATGTCCCAGGCTGCCTTAATTCCTTTGAACGAGCCGCCGACAATACAACCGTCTTTTCTAATAGAGGTCTTTTTCGCTGCTCCGCTTGCGCTGGCGGGTTGCTCCCGGACGCAGTTGTACGGCCCGCGCCTTTCTGAACTATGACATAGTGAACATACAGAATACAGCATCGGCAGAAAAATGTCAAGGAATAATGCAGAACGGTTGTGGGGTCTTATGAATGAATGTGAAGACCAAGCGATGCTAAACTGGTCCCTTCGACTCCGCCGCGACGGCTCATCCTGAGCAAGCGGAGCTTTGATTCTTACTCTATTATAATACACGCCATAAATCGTTTCGGAAATTAGTGTGAAAGTCGTGATATCACTCTGATTCCAAAATTGACTATCAAGCAAAATGTTCTCATATTCCTCGCATCACATGTCTACCCCGGCTGACCGCAGCAAGGGTTCCTAGCATGGGGGGACGTACATTCAAAAACTAGAAGCCTCTGCCCGCGTGAGCTGGTGGAGGCTTTGTTATTTAAAATCCGATGGCACCGACAGAGTTGTGTCAAGCTGCAGAAAAACCATCTTGTGCAGTAGAATAGAAATTTCTATTTGTCAAGTTCACCTCTTCTCGTGAAGAGCCGGATCTAAAAAAGATCGCACGGGATATGAGCTGGTGCTTGTGCTGGAAAGACGGTGGATTTCCAAGACGCTATCAAGCGGTGAAACACGTTGCCGCGGTTTGGGTGGTTATGAACGAACTGCCCACGTAAAGGATATAATCAAATGAAGAAGACGACTATTAATAGAATATCGCTGAAAGTCTTGTTTCTCGGAGACTCGCCTCACGACGCCGAGATCACACGCGAGTTGCTTATCGATGCAGGGTATAATCTCACCATGGATTGTGTCGAAAAGGAAAAGGCTTATGTTTCGTTGCTTCGCGAAAGTTCGTACGATCTGATTCTCAGCGATTTTAGATTGTCCGGGTTCGATGCCTTCGGGGCATTGCACTCAGCCGTCGAAATTTGTCCGGATGTTCCTTTTATCTGCATCTCAGAGTCGATCGGTGAAGAAACTGCGATCAAACTCATAAAGCAAGGAGCAGCCGATTATATCTTGAAAGACCGGATAGCAAGACTTCCTTTGGCTATTCAACAGGCACTTGATGAAGCAAGGGGAAAAAAATCACGGCAGCAAGTAGAAGAGACGCTGCGTGAAAGCGAAGAACGCTACCGCCTTCTTTTGAATTCCAATATGGATGGGATTCTGCTAACGTCGCCGTCCGGTGAAATCTTTTCTGCCAATCCTGCCGCCTGCAGAATGTTCAACCGCTCAGAGGAAGAAATCTGTTCGCTTGGCCGAAATTGTATCGTAGACGAATCCGATTCACGGCTAAGGAAAGCTTTTGAAGAACGCTCAAAAACCGGAACATTTAGCGGTGAACTCACCCTCTTGCGCAAAGACGGCACAAAATTTTCCGCAGAAGTCTCTTCGGTGCTCTTTAAAAACAAAAAAGGTGCCGGCCGCTCGAGTATGGTCATACGTGATGTTACCGGGCGCAAGCACGTGGAGGAGGCGCTTCGAAACAACCAACAGAAGCTGGTAGAAGTAAATCGAATGCTGCAGCTGGTAATGGATACCATTCCGGTCCGCATTTTTTGGAAGGACAAAGACCTTGTGTATCTCGGGAGCAATCGCCTCTTTGCGGAAGATGCCGGACGAAAATCCCCCGCGGAACTGATCGGCGATAACGATTACAATATGGGATGGCGTGAACAGGCGGAAGCCTATCGGAATGACGATATGAAGGTCATCCGGTCAGGGATGGCCAAGCTGGCATATGAGGAACCGCAGACTACGCCCGATGGCAAACAGATTTGGCTGCGCACCAGTAAGATTCCCCTCCTTAACATTGAGAACCAGATAGTCGGGATTCTTGGCATCTATGAGGACATCACAGAGCGCAAGCGTGTGGAGGAAGCAATTCGCGAGTCCGAAGAGAGATTTCGCATGGTGTTCGAGAATGTCTTTGACGGCATATGTATTTATGATGAAAATCCCGACCCCACAAAGAGAAAACTGATCGAGTGTAATGAACGATATGCCGCTATGGCAGGCCGGAGCCGTGAGGAACTGCTTCATCTCGACAACACGCAGGCGTTGAGGGTAACCAATGATGACAGAGCGAATGTAAATCGTTTGGAATCTCTTGCGAAGGGAACGGCTTTTCACGGTTCTTTTTCATGGATTCGGCCGGACGGAAAAGATAATATTGTTGAATATGTGGGTGTGCCGATCACATGGAGGGGAAAGTCATACTCGATAGGCATTGACCGCGACATCACCGAGAAGCGGCGGGCGGAAGAGGCGCTGCGTGAAAGGGAGCAGTTGTTCCGAGGTTTGTTCAACGCTTCGCCTGAAGCAATTGTGTTGATCGATCCTCATCATCCAACTATCTCATGGCCGATCCTGGACTGCAATGTGGCTGCCTGTCAGATGAACGGTTACAATCGTGAAGAGCTGATCGGCCGGTCTATTGATATACTTAACACAATAGTGGCATCGCCCGATGAGCGCATCGCCTATCTTGAAAATCTTAGGCAGGAAGGCGTTGTCCATATGGAGACTTCCCACCGCCACAAAGATGGACATACCTTTCCCGTCGAAGTCTCGACGTCAATTGTCACTGTCGGGGGGCATGAGATGGTGCTTGGCATTGATCGCGACATCACCGAACGTAAACAGGCGGCGGAAGCGCTCAGCCGAAGCGAGGAGCGCTACAGACTGCTGTACGAATATGCGCCAATTGGGATACTGCTGGCGAATCGGTCAGGACAGATCCTTGAGGTGAATCCCGCTGCCCTTCAAATTCTAGGATCACCGTCTTCCGAAGAGACAGAGAAAATAAACATCTTGACATTTCCGCTGCTCATCAAGTCCCGGATCTCGGATGCCTTCCAGCGTTGCGTCGAAACTGGCAGGGCTGGCTTTGGCGAGTTTCCGTATATTTCCAAATGGGGAAAAGCCATTCATCAGCAGTTGTGGTTTGTTCCCATCCCTGACGACCAGAATCGGGTGACGATGGTGCACATTCTCATTGAAGACGTTACCGAACGCAACCACGCCGAGGAATTATTGAAGGCTTCGGAAGCACAGTATCGAAGCCTTTTCGAGAACGCGAACGAGGCAATTTTTATAATGGAGCCATTTTCTGGAAAGATACTTGAGGCCAACTCCAGATCGTGGGAGATGTACGGATTTAGGAAGGAAGAATTTATTGGAATGAGCCTGAAGAGCATCACAAAAGACGTCTCTCGCGGCGAGTCAATCATTCGTGAAACATTAGAGACGCTGCAATTGAAGGATTTTGAAACTACTCACACAAGAAAGGATGGAACTCTCCTTCATCTTCTCGTCAATGCTTCGGTGATACGTTACAATGAACAGCCGGCAATCCTTTGCATCAGCCGCGATATTACTGAACGGATCCAGGCAGAAGAAAGGCGACAAAAGCTTGAACGTGACTTGTACCAAGCTCAAAGAATAGAGTCCATTGGCGAGCTGGCGTCAGGTATCGCCCATGATTTTAATAACATTCTGAATATCATGCTCGGCAGCGCTTCCATTTTGCTCCAAAGCGATATGGAACCGCAAAAAGTAAAGAAAGGACTGGACACGATAATCAGAAGTATTAACAGAGGCATTGCACTCGTGAGGCAGATTCTAACCTTCGCTCGAAAGACCGACGTCGAATACGGGGTCGTCGATATCAATGCGTCGGTCAAAGAGGTTGCCGAGATGATGTCGGAAACTTTCCCGAAGAGCATCATTCTTTCACTTCATTTGAAAGATGAAATCCCATCAATCATCTTAGACGGGGATCAGTTTCATCAGGCTATTTTGAACCTCTGCATCAACGCCAGGGATGCGATGCCAAAAGGCGGAGCGTTGAGAATCGCGACGGACATTCATACCGGGAAATCACTGCGCAATGTCTATCCCGAAGCAACCGAGGATTCTTACGTTTGCGTGACGGTGAAAGACACCGGGACAGGAATTTCCGCGGAAGTACGCCGCCATATTTTTGAACCATTTTTCACGACGAAGGAAAGGGAAAAGGGAACAGGATTGGGACTTGCCGTTGTCTATGGTATCGTCCGCAGTCATCAGGGATTCATCGACGTTGAAAGCGAGGTCGGGAAGGGAACAACATTCTTCCTCTATCTGCCCGCAAAGGAAGTGCGACAACGAGAAAGAGGACCCAGCGAGTCAGTCGATGAAAAACCCATGGGAGGCAATGAAACCATTTTAGTGGTGGAAGATGAAGAAGACATGCTTGAACTGTTGGCCGATGTTCTTGAGACGAATGGTTATCATGTTCTTCCAGCCAAAGACGGCGAAGAAGCAATTAGAATAAGCCGGCAAAATGAAAACCGAATAGACCTGGTACTGTGTGATGTGCAACTTCCGAAGATCTCCGGGCGCGAGACGTGCCGGCAAATCAAGCAATTGAATCCCAAGGTCAAGATTATCTTTGCCAGCGGATTCCTTGATTCTGCGTTGAAGAGGGATCTTATCGAAGCCGGTGCGTCAGACTTTGTTCAGAAGCCATGCTCCCCATCTCTTATTCTTAAAAAGATTCGAAAGGTTTTAACCTAAGGCTGGGATAGTGTTTTTTTCTGAGGAGCTGGACGGCAGCGATATCAATCGTTCTCCAGTGTTACATGGTTGACGGCCGTCGAAAATGAAAGGGAGAAAATGGAAATACAATTGAAGGAAGTCAACACCCTGCACGAGTTGAAACAATTTGTCTCTTTCCAATACACTCTCTACAAAGGAAACAAATACTGGGTGCCGCCCCTTCGTTCCGATGAACTGCTCTCGCTCAGAAGGGAGAAAAATCCGGCGTTTGATTTCTGCGAAACAAAATATTGGATCGCAATCAAAAACAGAGAGATCGTCGGCCGGATCGCAGGAATCATTAACAGGAAATATAATGAACGGTGGGGTGTGAGGGCTGTTCGTTTTGGCTGGTTTGACTTCATCGACGATAAAGAAGTATCCTCTGCACTTCTCAATGCTGTCGAGCAATGGGGGAAATCGAAGAACATGACCAGTATTCACGGCCCTCTGGGATTCACGGATATGGACGGCGAAGGAACTCTCATAGAAGGCTTTGAGGAAGTCAGTACATTGGGAGCAATCTACAATTATCCGTACTACGCCTCACACATTGAAAGTGCGGAATATTCAAAGGACAGCGATTGGGTGGAATATGAAGTGACAATGCACGAAGAAGTTGTGGATCACATACGAAGGATTGCCGAAGTTGCGTTGGAGAGATACCACCTTCATGTTCTGAGAGTTAAAAAAGCCAAGGAAATGCTTCCGTACGCAAAAGAGATATTCCAAGTGCTCAACGCTGCCTACAAAGACCTCTATGGATTTGTTGAATTATCGGACAGGCAGATAGATATGTATGTAAAGCAATACTTCGGATATATCCTTCCTGAGTACGTGCCCGTTGTCCTGGATTCGAATAATAACGTTGCTGCTTTCGGTATTGCAATGCCTTCCTTGTCTGCCGCGTTTCAACAATGCAATGGCAGCCTGTTCCCGTTTGGATTCATTCAGGTATTGAGAGCGTTGAAGCATAACAAGACGGTGGATCTTTATTTGACTGCGGTTCGTCCCGATTTGCAAAACAAGGGCGTCAACGCGATCCTTATGCACGAATCAAACAAGGCGTTCGTAAAGAACAAGATTAAAAAAGTTGAGACGAACAGAGAATTGGAGGCGAATTCAAAAATTCAGGCTCAATGGAGATTCTTTGAACATCGGCAGCACAAGAGGAGAAGATGTTACAAAAAAGAATTGATCGTTCATTAGTCCAAGTTCAGTTCGAGCGGCTGAACTTTGATGCCAGGAAATGTCTTATTGGCCGCCGGATTCGGACGGAATACAAGTAGGCTTAAATAAAGTCTTAAAGCAAAATCCCTCCTGTCTCTCAACAGCAGGGATTTTTCATTTACCAGAGGTGCAGTATGTGATTGATATTATGACTTCGATTCAACATCGCGATTGTCATTTCTTCGATTGGCGATACGTTATCCGTAAAGCGACAACTGCTATTAAGAGAAAAACGGCAATTCCTGCACTAAGAAGGACGTTTCGTTGGATCTCATCGCTGACGGCTTTCCATTGTCCGCCCACCAAGTTTCCTAGTAGAACAAATGTCGCCGACCAGATGAGAGCGCCGGTGTACGCGAGCATCCCAAAACTTCGGTAACGGAGTCCGGACGCACCGGCGGTTAATGCCGTAAGGTGACGTATTCCGGGAATGAAATAGCCGACGATGAGCGTCCATTTACCAAAGCGCCGATACCAATCCAGGGCCGCTTCGAGTTTCTCTTTTGAGAAGAAGGGAAGGTTGAATTTTAGAAGGAACGTTTGGCCGTAGCGGCGCCCGATTTCATAGCTTAGAGAGATCCCCGCTACGCTGCCGAAAAAAGCCGAGAGCATCACGTACTGCAGTTGAAGAGAGTTCGTGGAAACAAGATAGCCTGCAAACATCAACAGCGTCTCGTCCGGGATGGGCAGGCCAATAATGCCGAACATCATAGATCCGAACAAGGCCGCATAGCCATACTGCACAACCCAATGAAAAACCATATCCATAGTATTACTTTCCTAGAGCAGTTAAGGTTTCCTGCTATCCCGCAACGAGAACCGCATTCCAGGTAACCGCACCGAATGGGTCGAACTTGAATTTGAGATCCTTGCAGGGCTAAGTGAAGATACTGCTATTCAAATACAAAATACAATCAAAGAAAAAACAATCATAGAAAAAACTCCTGTAGTGAATTCTTGAATCCGGGGTTCATCGCCGCGCCTAAGTATGAATTTAATCTCTCCGATGCAAAAGCAAAAGTAGCGCCCAACCTTTCGGTCAGGCATTGCTCTTAAACAGCGGGGACAGGACACGAGGTCTACAGGAAGATGAAAAAGGAGAAAAGCTGTTCAATATGATTGAGTCTATTTGAGCAACATCATTTTCTTTACCTGCTCGAATCGGTTGTTATGATCCGTTGTGCTGAGTGCATCAATACGTAAAAAGTAAGTGCCGGTTGAGACGTTCGCGTTCCAATGCACTGAATACCAACCGGCGGCTTGCTCACCATTGACCAATTCTGCGACAACCTGACCCAGAATGTTATAAATGCGCAAATTTACGCGGCTGGTCATCGGGAGGTTATATTGGATGGTGGTTGTGGGATTAAACGGATTGGGATAATTCTGCGACAGATCAAATTTTTCTGGTGTCCCGTTCATGTGACGCACCTGTACTCCAGTTGCAACCGCTGTGAATTCAAATATATCCTGGTTAGTGAGCGGTTTATTGATCCTTAATTCAAATACATCCCCCGGGGCAGGATTAACCGCCTTGCCTATATCTTCAAAGAACAAATCCCAAGTGACCACGGGATTCCCTTGTTTATCTTTTTCAAATAGAGAGAGGTCATCGTACATGCTGAGTTTGTGGTCGCCATCAACGTCAGAAAAGACAAAATCCGCCTTGTGGTTGTCCGTGATATTCCATACGGAGAAGAAGACGGGCACGGCATCCGCATCATAATATGTGTTCGAGGTGTCAATCACATGATCGGAAATTGTGATGCGGTAGTCGGCCGGAAACGGAGTGCCGGTTATCAGGTTTCCATTGAACGTGAATTGAGGGATTGAAACAGAGGCTTTAAGGTTGCTCGAGCCGCGCGTCCAGCGGGTAGAGTCGATGTTTACACTTACCGTTTGATAATCTTTGACGACAAGCCGAATACCATCGAACAAAGGTCCCTCTGTTGCGCCATCCATTTCTGGTGCATTTTGAACTACAAATGCGGACACATTGAGGTCACGCACTGAGTATGTTTTAAACGAGCTGGATGTGTCATTGACAGTCATCCGGTATTTATGTCCCGTGAGTGAATTTGGTGCGACGATATCCGCAATCAGCCCCGGCGTCCCCTTGCCGGCAACATGAGTAAATGTCCAACTCTGCGCTGCCGTCCGTTGATTTAGGACTTGAAAGAGCTGCGTACTGTCGTCCGTGAAGCCGGTTGCGTCGCTGCATCGGATCTTAATTCTAGTCACGGGCGAATTTGCTGCAGACTGTGTGTTCCACTGATATGTACCGCTGTTAGCAAGTCCCGCTGCAATCTGCTCCCATTGAACCCCATTGGTTTCGCTGACAAAGATGTTTATGGCCAGCGAATCGCCCTCCGGGTCGGCGGCTTTCCAAGTGATTGGAAATGTTCCCGATACCAACTGGTTTCTTGAGGGAGAAAGAACCACAACATCCGGTAGACCGTTGCCGGGGTTGTCGATTGTAAAAGAGTTCGGAGTTTGCCAAAGATAAAACAGTGAATCATTTGCCGCCCATAAACGGAATCGGTACCGTGTGCCGTCGGGAAGCAAGGTGGTATTCCAAGAATATTGCTGAGTCCCGTTCGCGAGTGTGTCAAGAGTATTCCACGATTGTCCATCGTCCCGGCTGTACTGCACCGTGGTCCTAAGAGATTCCACAGGGTTAAAGCTCCATTGCAAGAAGACAGTACCGAAGATTTTTTGCGTGAAGGGATTATTTTGAAGTTGAACCTGATCTTGCGATTGCACCGCCTGGAACTTTTGCCAGTGAAGAGGGAGTGCATACGCCATATGGAGGTCGGCAAAATACCAGTCGTGGATCGCACTCGGGTCAAGAACGAGCGGCTGAAAGGAATTTTGAATTCCATGGGACCCGAGGATGTCAACGAATTCTTGAACATATTGATAATTGCTCTCACTGGATGGATAAGAAGCATGCATAAGAAATGCCATGGGCAGGAGCTTCAGCCAGTAAGAATCGGGTGCATTCGTGAACATCGTCATGTCAAACGCCCAGAACGATCCATCGTAGGCGCCGGCTGTCGAAAACAATTCCGGCTTCAGCCACAAAAGCTGCATCACCGAAAGGCCTCCATAAGAAAATCCGTCCATCCCGCGTTTCCACCTCGTCGGTACGGTCCGGAAATGGTTATCGATGAACGGTACGAGTTCGTCAATCACATACTCGAATTCCGGGTCGGTTGCCGGAGCCGAAAGGCCGGGCATCACAAGGATCATCTTCCCTATTTTCCCCGAGAGGTAGAGGGAATCTGAAACGGTCTTAATATTTCCTTCGCGCGATCCATCCTGTGTGGGATTCACCCATTCACTTTCGGCACCTCGAAAGAGGTAGACGACCGGATAGTAGTCTGTTTCGTGGCCGTAGTTCTCGGGGAGAAGGACGTAGAAGAATTTTTCCGTTCCAAGAATCGTGCTCGGCATTGAGTCGAGCACGATCGTGCTCGGCTGAGCGAAGAGTAATGAACTGAACAGCAAAGATGTAAGCGAGCAATACACTGATTTCATATGAAACGTCCTCCCTTCGCTTGGTGAAAAGAAATGAGAAGCGTTCGCTATCCGTTCGTTCTGATGAATAGGCAGTCTTCCATCAGCTCTGTCCTCGATATTGGCATACGTTCCATAAACTACAAACCCCGCCATTGCCAAGATCGAATCTGGAGATTCAAACCGTCGTTCTTCCGAACTCACTCACAAATTCTAGACGAATTTAGCGGTAATGGCTGGCAGAGTCAAGAACAATAAGCCCCGCCGAATGGCCGGGGATTCCTTTTTCGTAGCGTGGGTTCCAACGTGAGGTCTAAAGATAGAGAAACTGTGCTGGGAACGCCGTTCAGGATACGATTTGAGCGGCTACCCGAAGGTGTACATTTTGCGGAGAAATTTCAACAGAAGCATTTTCTTCACCTCAAGAAAACGATGGTTGGGATCGCCGACACCTCCAGCGTTGATGCGGTAAAAGTATAAGTCAATCTGGTGCTGTTTCCAATATTACATCTTGTATTGAAACCGCAAGGGACGCTAAGATCGCAAAGAAGTTTTTGTCAAAAATACTAAGAAATCCTTGCGTCCTTAGCGGTGAATGAGTGATTGGAAAATACAATATTTGTTTTGAGAAACAGCACTACCCGGTAGCAGTGTTCGCGCTTTTAAACACTAGTGGATATTTTTCTGAAATGGAATCCGTAAATCGTGTACAA
>CAZXQG010000026.1:0-42136 GCA_964642725.1 uncultured Chitinophagaceae bacterium | reverse complement strand
CGGTACATGATCGCCATGACGCACATGGCACCGAGCAAAAATGGAAAAGCGTTCATGGAATCAACACCGTTTGTTGGATGTATAGTATCACGTCATTTTCGATTTACAATTTGCAATTTTCAATTTTAAGAAACTGGCTTGAACTCACTAGCAATTGAAAATTGCAAATCGAAAATTGTAAACGTCAAAAAGCATTCTTATAGTGAACAAACCTCTTCAGTCCATCCTCATCGACAATTGCAACAACATCGAAACGGCAGGAGATATTGTTCAACTTTTTTTCGAGAACGTAGCCCTCAGCAGTCCGTCGGATCAGTTCCTGCTTCGCAGGCGTGACCGCTTCCTGCGGCGAACCGAAGCGGGCGTTGCGGCGCAGCTTCACTTCAACGAATACGAGAGCGTCTCCGTCTTTAGCGACGATATCAACTTCGCCATGATTAAAGGTGTAGTTCCGGTCAAGGATGGCAAGTCCCTGCCGCTGTAAGAATGACACGGCGCTGCGTTCACCGCTATTCCCGATCGCCCTTGTGGACTTCATCCCCCCGTTCCTCAAAACAGTTTCAAGGCTTTGAGCAATACAAAAAGAAATACCATAAAGAAAATCAAAACAAGTGAAGTTGCCTTTTTGGATGCATCGAACCCAAGTTTTGAAGAAAGCGTGGTGGCGCGCTGAAGATCATCTTCGCCCAAACGTTTTAACGACGCTTCAAGGTTCTCGGTAACGGACTTCCATGCAACGGAAAAAATATCCTTTTCACCGGCTCCGGAGGAAAAAACTTTTTTAGCGATGTTATCAAACTTCAACGGCAGCAAGAGCCGCACTCGTACAAAAACGTCCTGGGTAATGTAAACCGCAGCGGGGGGAACAAACGAAAGCATCTCCATCACAGCATCAACACCGGTTCCTTTACACGCTCCGTCCGAAAGATACAACTCACCGTAGTGAATTCCAATGTTCACGCCGAAGGACCATTCGTCGGGATGGATCTTGCTGAACTGCGCAATCCGGTCCTGGATATCGATAGCGCAATTGACCGCCTCGGCAGCATCTTCAAACTCTGCAAGCACGAGGCTGCCTGCAACGTGAATGATGATGCCCCGGTGCACGGAAATGCGGCTCGCAAGAACATCGGCGTAATGATCGCCCGGCGCTGAAGAATATGATTCCGAGGGCTCGAGCCGAGAGCCGAACAGCACGGATAAGCGCCGCTCTGGATTGGGAGATACCGTGACTGGAATGTTCAAGGCGTCACCATGGCGTTTACGGAATCCAAATTGGGGACATGAAACGTTTTGCGATGAATTTCGGAAAAACCGTACCGGTGAATCGCTGCAACATGTTCCCGTGTTCCGTAACCCTTGTGTTTTGCAAACCCGTATTGGGGAAATACGCGGTCGTATTCTGTCATGAGTGCATCGCGCGTTACTTTCGCAATAATCGAAGCCGCTGCAATAGAGTGAGACAAAGCGTCGCCTTTCACGATATTCTCTACCGGAATATTCTCATGGCGAAAGAAATTTCCATCCACAAGAAGCTGTTCCGGCTGAACATTCAGCTGCTCGATGGCCTTGTGCATTGCGAGCATCGACGCCTGCAAAATATTAATTCTGTCGATCACCTCATGGCTGACCGTCCCCACGCCTACGGCAATCGCATGCCGGTAGACGTTATGGTACAGCTCCCTTCTTCTGTTTTCCGAGAGCTTTTTCGAATCGTTGACGAAAGGAAGGGACACTTCCGGCTTAAAAATAACGGCCGCCGCAACGACCGGCCCTGCGAGCGGACCCCTTCCGGCTTCATCAACTCCGGCAACGCAAAAGATATTCCGCCGCCAGTACTTACGCTCGAAACAAAGCAGGTCTTTTATTTCTCTTACATTTTTCCGAAGAAGTTGTTCTTCTTTTGCCATCGCATCTTTTCCCATATTCTTAACCGTAGGCTTAGCCTTAACCCGCATATATCGCAATCAAGCCGATAAGCATGTCATACTTCAGGATAGTGCTCAGTCGGTTCAGATTTTTCGGAGACGTGTCTTTCCACATTGAGAAAAGGACAAACGCGATAACACAATTGACGCCGGTCATGACAATAATAAAATACACGATGCCGTATTGACGGTTGACAAACGGAATCACCGTAGAACCGACAACAGCGAGAAGAAACCCTGTTGCGACAATTGATGCAGATTTCATACCGTATTTGACCGGAAAAGTTTCTGCATGATGGAGCGCGTCGCCCTGAACATCCTCCATATCTTTTATAAGTTCGCGGCCGACATTAATAAGGAATGCAAAGAGTGCAGGAATGATTGCCCGTTCAATATTTCCGACGGCGGCACCGCCATAGATAAATGCCAGGCCCGTGAGAAGACCAACCGTCACATTTCCAAAAAGAGGCGTGCTCTTTAATTTGTAACTGTATAAGAAGATGAGAACGGCGGCACATCCGGCAATCGCTTGTGCATTCGAATTTAAAAAAAGATTCAACAACAAACCAACAGCGGTTACGAGAGCATAAAAGAATGCAGCTGACCGGGGAGAAACGGCGCCGCTCGCTACAGGCCGCGCAGGTTTATTGATGCGGTCGATCTCAGCATCAAAAATGTCGTTGACTACCATGCCGCCTCCGCCGATACATCCGGCAGCAAGCGAAGCAATAATCATTGCCGGAAGGACCTCGGCTTTTCCGCCAGCGAGCAGGCACGAGACAAACACCGATGCAACGGCAATGACAAAATTCGACGGACGGAGCAGAAGAATGTAACGATTGATATGCAATAGGTTCATTATTAATAGACTGAATGCGGATGTTGAAACCCCGCTCATTTATCGCTTCGAGCGGACTGCAATGCTCCAATTAAAAATCATTGGCTATCCCGAAATGGATTTTGGCGGTACTAAACGTGTCCCCCTCTCCCAGCGCAAAGCTGACCTGTAAAATACCCAGCGACGTATCGAGACGCGTCCCGACTCCATACCCGTACAAAAATTTTTCCTGGGAAGGAAAAGAGTGAAGGAAATCGGGAGGTTTCGAGAAATACCCGGCATCCAGGAAACCAAAGACGCTGGAAAGCCGTCCAGTCAAAAAGCGATATTCAAAATTCGACCAAAGTACTTGGGAGCCGTAAAACTGATTCTCGCGGTAACCGCGTACTGTATTCGTCCCTCCGATCTGGAATAAATCGCTCTGTTCCAGCTGACTGGAGGTAATCTTCTTTCCATGAATTCCGACCAGCAATACTTGTCTCGTGAAAAGCGGGAGATAGGATTCCATGTCCATCGAAAGCTGTTCGACAAGAAAATTTCGATCCGGTGCAAGCGAGAGATATTGCTGAGGTCCCGTAATTTTTTTTGTGCCACGGCTGTATGCCGTTGCGTAACTGATTCCCGATGTCGGATTGCGGGGGTCGTCACGTGTGTCGTAGTGGATTTCACCCCCCAACGAGAGAAGACTGCTTTCGAACACGCTAAAATACGTCAAATTTGCCGAGGGAACAACCGATTCTTGACCAAGGGTAGCAGCGAGTGATAATTCCGTCGTGACATTGACATCGGCCCGAACATCGAATCTGGTCTTAATGTATGTGGAATCTTGTTTGCGCTGAAAAATGCCAAGCCCTGCGTTCACCGGATAACCGGCAACCCACGGTTCGTTGTAGCTTGCTTCAAGTTCCTGAGTAAGCTGAGTCTCCCTCTGCCAACGAACAACCGCTTTCCGCCCCGTCCCGAATAAGTTCCTCATCGACACAAACACATTGCCGGTGAAATACCCGCTGCCCCCTCCGGCCACCGGGGGAACGTAGCCGACAATACCGTCAAAATTATTCGTGTTCCCATCCTGCACGCCAATAGAAATTCCTGCCGCAACGCTGTCTGCAGACCCGGGGTCATTCAAAAGATACAGCTGCGGTTCTCCCACCGATGAAAAAATTCCGAGCCGCTCGAGCCTTCGCCGGATGCGATTCACTTTTTCCTGGTTATAGATTTCAGCCGGTTGAAAATAGGCTTCGCGCGCAATGACATTGCTTCGAGTCTGGGTATTCCCCTCGACTTTGATTTCAGTAAGATACACCCGCGGCCCTTCCGTGACTGCAAGCACGAAGGATAGTTTTGATGCATCGAGAGAGTCTACGGCAAGAGAATCCACGTGCACTTTCGCCAGCGGATAACCCCGGTTTTCATACCGCGTAAGCACATCATCGATGTCTTTCTCCAGCGTTGTTTGGCGTAGAAGTATCCCCGGGGCTGTTTCAAATTGCTTTCTTATATCATCGGGCGGAAAAAGCGCAGCCCCGGAAATTCCAATACGCTCGATGAGGGTCTGTTTCCCTTCATCCAAGAATAAATCCAGCCCTACGGTTGTGCTGTCCGCAGAAAAAACGCAGTGCACAGAATCAAACCGTGCAAAATAGAATCCTTCACCGCGATAATGGTCCATCACCGCTTGAAGCGATGTGTGCAGCCGCTCGCGGTGAAATTCAGATCCGCGGGAAAAGGGAAGAAACTGAAGCAACTCTCGTTGAGAGAAATAGTGATTTCCATAAAATCCGATCGAAATGATTTTTGTCTGAGAAACGAGAACGGAAGGAAGGCACACCATCAGGAGGCATAAGCGGAGGTGGTGTCGGTGCCGCACGATTGGCGAAACAGTGCTATGCATAGAGGCAAACGCAATGCTATTTGAGGCGATGCACCAAATCCCAAATCGGCGTAACAAGCCTGAAATCACCGAAACCAGTTTCATCGACAAAAACAATTTGCCTGTTGAATTCGTAGTACGACCACACTTCGTACGGTTTAGAATCAATGTCGAACGGATGGCGGTCAACGCTGCTTGGCGATCCGAACAAAATGAATACCATACCCATGTCGGTGCGCCAACCATCAACGAAATGAGAAAAATGCTCGTTGGAATACTGAACGCGGCTGTAGTATTCTTCCATATTCTCGTTGCGCTGCGTATCCGGGCTTGGGTCTCGCTTTCGCCAAAATTCCTCGAACAGCTTTTGCTTTTGGTCGAGAGTCGATGCCTCCATCATGGCATCAAATTCTTTGGTGTTGGCAATATACTTGGTTTGTTTGATCGCAAGATCAAGGTCTTCGACCGTCAGGGGCATGCTTCCCCATCGCATTGTAAAGTTGCGCCTTTTCTCAACCTTGTATGATACAATCGTGTCGGATTTTTGGATGGTCTGTGCTTCGACTTCCAAATGATAAGAGCCTGCTGGAAACCGTGTGCTGTCTATTTCCGCTACTATTTCTGACTTCTTCCCGTCGAGGCGGCGGCGCTCACTCTGCGTGTACATCAGCTTTTCCTTCTTGTCAAACACTCGATACGTAAACGCCGCAGAATCCGCTCCGGTCTTGTTGTAGAGTTCAAAGAAAAGGGAAAAGCCGCGAGGAGTGTCGTAGAGATTTCCAGATACATTCGGCATGATCGTCGATTGTCCTCCTTCGTTCGTGACGTGGTTCACCAGCATAATATCGCTCACTGAAAACGGCGCCTGCGCATAGTTTTCGATGTCCACTTTCCTGAGCTGCGTGATGGTTTTTCCCGATTCCACCTCGCGCAATTCGATGCGCATCTCGTAACTGCCGGGGGGCAGTGTAAACGAACCCGTCGCCGGGCTGTACTCTCTTCTCGATTGTGTCTCGTCGAAATTACGTACGTGGACTTCTTCGTTCCACGTTTTCTCCAAGATCGCATTGCCATCGCCGTTCAGGATGTCAATGGTAATTTCATACCGAGCAATGAACCCGGAATCGCCGGCAACGAATCGCAGCCCTTGGAACGGAACTTGAGTATACAGGTCAATGCGCGCTGCGGACGAATCGTTCGATTGAAAGCTCAATGCGTCGAGATAGAACTCCGGCATGCCGGTGATGACGTGTTCCGGACGATTTTCGACCTGAGCTCGAAGAGAGCCGAACTGGGCAAGGAAGAAAAAAGAACCGAGAATGAGTGTTCGCATACAGGCGGCATGCTGGTGATGAAATTCTTACGTCGGTGGTACGTTGCGTTTACACTGCGTCGCCGTACAGGTCATACTCTGCGGCGTCGGTTACCATTACATCAACAAATTCGCCGACGGAAAGGTGACGATCGTCCGCCGGTGTGATAAAAATTTCATTATCTATTTCCGGAGCATCCCACATCGTTCGACCGATATGCACTCCATCTTCACATCGCTCCACAACGGCACGGGTCGTTTTCCCGATGCGTTCTTCGTTTCGTTCGCGTGAAATCTCCTTTTGGACATCCATGATTTTTGCGCGCCGGGCTTCTTTCTCGTCGTGTGATATCGGGTCGCCGAGACCATACGCCCCTGTTCCATCCTCTTGCGAGTATGTAAAAACACCGAGCCTGTCAAAGCGCACGGCCTTAATAAATTCGACCATCTCATCTACGTCGCGCTCGGTTTCGTTGGGATACCCCGTGATGAGCGTAGTTCGCAAAGCGATGCCGGGAATTGCATTTCGTATTGTTCCGATAAGCGATTCAGTTGCACGCCGCGTTATTCCGCGCCTCATGGATTTGAGGACGTTATCCGAGGCATGTTGGATCGGCATGTCAAGATACCGGCAAATTTTCGGGTTTTCCTGAAAAACCCGCAGGATGTCTACAGGAAACTTTGCCGGATACGCATACATCAGCCGGATCCACTCCAGCTCTTTCACGCCGGCAAGAGAAGTGAGCAATGAACCCAATTCCCTCGTACCGTAAAGGTCCAGTCCATAGTACGTCGTATCTTGCCCAATGACAATAAGTTCTTTGACTCCTTTGGCTACCAGTTTCATCACTTCGTCCATGATCTGACCGGCGGGTTTTGAGCGATGAATGCCGCGCATGAGCGGAATAGCGCAGAACGAACAAGGATTATCGCAGCCCTCAGAAATTTTCAAGTACGCAGAGTAGTGAGGCGTGGAAAGCTGACGCTCGCCGAGTAATTCGTATTTATAGTTGCCGCCGAGTTCGCTGACGATCATCGGCATCTCGTTCGACCCAAAAAAACGATCGACTTCGGGAATTTCTTTAGCGAGATCGTTATGGTAACGCTCCGAGAGGCATCCCATGACAATAACTTTCTCGAGCTTCCCCTCATTCTTCAGCTTAACGGTTTCGAGAATTGTATCGACCGACTGTTTTTTTGCTTCGTCAATAAACCCGCATGTATTGATGACTGCGATTGATGCTTCCGAGATTTCGGATGTCACTTCAAAGTCATTCCCTTGCAATTGGCTCCAGAGTGCCTCCGAATCAACTTGATTCTTTGCACAGCCCAGTGTGATAATAGTGACCTTCTTCGATGGCTTGTCCACTCCACGTCCTCTTCTCAGATCCTACATGACAACACGACAAAATCTATATAAAGATACAAAATCGGTGAAACAAATATCAAACTATCGAACCTGTCAAGCACGCCGCCATGGCCGGGAATCAGATTTGAAGAATCTTTCACACCGGCATCGCGTTTGAACAACGACTCCACCAAATCGCCGATTTGCCCGCATACGCCAATGATGACTCCAATCGTCAATGCCTGATGGAATTTTAAATACGGGAGCATGAACCTTTGCGCCGCGATCATCGTTCCCACAGCGCCAAAGAATCCCCACACGGCTCCTTCCCATGTTTTGTTGGGACTGACACGCGGAAAAAGTTTGTGTTTCCCCGTCGCCAAGCCTCCAAAATACGCAGCCGTGTCGCACATCCAGATTGACACAAAGATAGAAATAATCGTCAGCCCTCCCCACATGTACGTCACTGCATGAACAGAGGCATCCGAAACTCCTTCCCCTCCGATAACACAATTCTGTGCCAGCCGGTAGGGAAATTCGTTCCCGAATAATTCGCGTATGCCGATAAAAGTACCGAGAAAAACGCCGATGTACGCAACTCCGAGAATAGTATATCCGGCATTAACAAATGCCGAACCCTTCCCTCGAAAAAGTTCAACCGTCAACACCAGGATAAAGAAAAGCAGAAGGACTATCAAGAATAACTGCTCGTTGGTAAAAAGAGACGCCGTAATTCCTTTATCGATCAACAACGGCACGATGAACGATCCAATCCGTTCATGAAAAAACGCGCAGTTAAGAAGAACCGCGGTGGCAATTCCTACGCTTCGCTGCGGGGAAGCCCCTTTCACAACTGCCAGTGCATACAATTCATTCAGCGCAAGGCAGGAAACTGCGCTGACAAAAAGGAAGAATAAAATTCCGCCGCTGTAAGAAACAAACAACACTGCCGGAATAGCGACGATCGCTACGAGCACGCGGGATACGAGGTTTGAATTTCTCGCAGTCATGATTGAACGGTTTCGTGAATCAGAAAATCCTCGAGGTCCATTTCTTCGACAAGGCGCCGTGCTTCATCGATCATTTCAGTCTTCACAAAGATGGAGACAGAACAATTGTCCGTCAGACAACCGAACTGGGAGAACTTTTTCGCGGAGTATTGACGCGCAGGGACTCCGTTCGCCGAAAGATTTTTTACAACCACTTCTGCGTCAAATTCGGTGGCAGCAGCCGCAAGCTTCGTGTACTGCGTTATCAATTGTGAATGGGCGAAATCGTCGCAGTACATCTTGTCTCTTACGGCAATCGAACAATCGCCGCATACCGGCTTGCCGCAGATGATGCACACGCCGGTCGCAGGCGTTCCGGAATGGTTTTCACACGCGACCTCGCCATGCGCGCGAAGAGCAGATCCGCACCCGAGGCAAAACAGAGCCACTTTTGTATTAGCGGCATTGCAGTGGGGACATGTCATACTGAAGGCTCCCCGTGGATCGGAACTTGCAGCTCGGAAGTCACCTGCCAATAGAAATACATAGTAACAAGAAAAATGATCCCGAAACCGAGAGTCGAAGAAAGCACGAAGGTCGATGAAAAATCGGACAACGAATTGAACATTGACAGGGCCGTAGAATTCTTCATATCAGATTCATAGTACACTCCGAGGACGGAAACAAGGTTGTTGACAAAATGCGCAACCATGGAAATCAAAATTGTTTCTGACCGGTACATGAACAACCCGAATAAGATGCCAAGTCCGACCAGAGGAACGACAAGAAAAGGGTTCATGTGGTAAAGGCCAAAAATAATTCCCGTAAATATAAATCCCGCCTTTTTGTTTGTCGCAAGCGTCATATTCTTCTGGATTAATCCCCGGAAGAGCAATTCTTCGCAGATCGCCGGCGTTACAGCGACAACGACGATAACAAAAAGCAGCTCCAACGGCGAATGCGCTTGAACCAGCATGGTATATGTCTCTTCGATCAGTTTACGCACCATTTCTATGAAGGGGCGAAGAGACTCGGGAAGCGGAATTTTGTCTTGAAAGAAAAGATATCCCTCCATCACTTGCTGCAGCGAAAACACTCCGACCACCGCCAGCACAAACTCCGTCGATTTCGGAACTCGCCACGGAAGTGAAAAACGTATCAAGCCGTGCCGGATTCTCATCAGCACAACGGTAGGGATCAACAGAAATATAAGTTGCGCGAGCATAGTTCCGGCCCGCATCCACTGTACGTTATCATTCGTTATAGACTGACCGAAAAGCAACAGCGTCAACCCGCCACCGACAACCTGGTAGAGAAAGAAAACTCCCGCCAAAGCAAAGACGACGAAACCCAAAGGATTCATCCTCATAACTTTGGAGGTCACGATTGAAGCGACCGTCGGTTTTTCTACGGAGTGAAAATCCGCGTTATGTTCGCCGTGTTCGTCCATCGGTCCTGAAATGTTGTTTTACGAGGGCAGCGAGCAGGGGGATCATGATCTCGTGATGGCCGGAAAAATCGTACCCCTTGCCGGTTTTTTGCGTTGGACGGAGGACAACATTCATCGTCGGACGGTAATGCCGCAACATGTCAAAATTCGCCGTTGTAAATCCCTGCGCTTTGGCGCCGAGGTTTCTTGCGACAGTGAGTGCCTTCAAAAAGATTTCGGGCATGATGACCGCGGAGCCGACATTCAGCACAACACCGCCGTTGACCAGATATTTCACGACGTTGGAGAAAATTTTGAAATCGCGAAAACTCAGCTCGCCGGTTGCAGCTCCGTCCATGGTCGGCTGCTGGTGGACAATGTCCGTTCCGATTGCCGCGTGCACGGTAACGGGGACATCGAGTTCATAGCATGTCGCAAGAATACTCAACCGCTTGTTCTTCGCCCGCGCTTTGACCAGCGCACTGGCGAGCGTTTCGCCGTAGCCCATCGTGGTCATGTAATAGCCGATGGAGAGCGAATTGTTGATAAACTCGCCCGTTTCTTTCGACATGCCGAATTTGCCGTCGAGGATGTTTACGGCAACATCTTCCGACGTCTGCCCCCACAATGCTGTTTCAACATCGTGAATCGAGGCGGCGCTGTTCATGGCAACCGCAGTAATGATTTTCCGCCGCACCAAATCGACGATGATCGGGGACAAGCCAACCTTGACAACGTGCGCTCCCATCATCAGAATGACGGGCTTATTCTGCCTTCGAGCGCGGACAATATCCGCAACCACGTTGTTGAGCTGCGCTGCCGCCAAAATATTCGGCAAGGAACGCGCAAATTGAGCGAACGATTGCCGTGCAGGGTCGAACGGCGCGGCAAAATCTTTCGGCGTCACTTTGCTTTTACGCGACATAATCGAAATCGTCTTGATTTTCGAGAGGTCTGCTTGGATGTATTTTGACATTTATTTTATCCTCGCTTTCAATTCGCCGTTGATGCCGGAGAACTCGCGCAACTCGGATTCGATCGAACCGATGAGCACTTTCGTGCTGATCTTCACCGGTATTTTCCTCTCGTCGTCGGAAAGCCAAAGAAGCACTTTCCCCTCGCTCTTGAATAAGCCTCCCTCTTTTGCTAACGGCTCGACGATGATGCATTTAAAGGTTCCGGCTTCCACTTTTATTGTTTCTCTCCCGATGAACTTTACGTCGAGATCGTAGGTTGAGTCTTTGTAGAAATTCTGAAGGTGAATTTTTTCACCGACCTTGCTGTGTGAAAAATCAAGCGTCCGCACAAAAAAGAACGCCGACATAATATCCTGAACTTTCGGCGGAATGGGATATTGTTTTTCCGATGTTTTCGCAATATGGTTCGTCTGGTCAAAATCCGCGGTAAAATCTCTGCGGTAATGTCCCTCTTTGACGTGCTGTTCAAATCTCCACGGAAAGATTCCATCAACGTCGAGATACGTTTCATAACGGTCGCGCACTTCGAAAAACCAGGAGAACGTCCGGCTCGAATTCACTTCGAACATCACCTTGAAACATTGATGAGCGGCGATGGTGTCATATTCGGGGACGGAAATAATCGCTTCCCCGGCAGTAATAAAACCATACCCGACATCGAACACCAACCGTTCGCCGACAGTAAATGCATGTTGCGAAACTGTCTGCTGCACCTCTTCAGTTTGGAACGCTGGTGCCGTACCAAACCCCAATGCAAGAAAAATTGTCAGTCTTGTGAAACAGCCAAATGCCGAATTAACCGAGTTATTGTTTATCATACAGGAATTTTTCTATTGCGAAAAAGACTTCTTCAACGGTGATTTGATCCATGCAGACATTCGAGCGGCATGGCGATCCCTTGCATAACTCGCAGTTCTTATTTTCAGCAAGAAAGATCCTTTTCTTCTCCGTGTATGGACCCCACCGAACGGGGCTACACTGCACAATCGGCGGAAAAAATGCGACGACCGGAGTCCCGACAATTGCAGCAATATGCATCGGGCCAGTTGAATTTGAGACAAAAACCTTTGCCCGGCGGATCAACTCACCGAGCTCCATGAGCGAGAGCTTTCCCACAACGGAAAGGGGCGATCCAGTCATGCCGTCGATAATTCGTCGCACTAATGCTTCTTCCCCCTTCCCGCCGGTCACGATTACTTTCACTCCCAGCCGGCGATGCACTTCGTTCCCAAGCTTGGAGAAATTCTCCCCGCTCCAATCGCGTGCGGAACCGCCGCTTCCCGGATGAAAAACGACGAATTTCTCTTGCGGAGAAACCGATTGATGTGCGAGCATCGAGTCAACAGCATTACGCGCAGAAGAAGAAATCGAAAATTCAAATTCCGGATGTCCCTGCGCTTCAATTCCCAGAGGCCGGAGCAGGTTGAGATTATATTCCACCTCGTGCTTTTTTCCATCCTTCCGATGTTCGAACACTCTCCGGTTGAAGAGGAACGAATACCACCGGTATCCCGATCCAACCCGGATTCGAATCCCGGAAAAAAACAACAACAGCGTTGGGCGGAAACGCGGATACGGAATGACGGCAATATCAAAGCACCGCTTGCGAAGCTCTTTGAGAATCGTCCATAGAGATCGAATATTGTCTTCGTGCTCGTAAATCAGAACTTCGTCAACACACGAGTGATGGTCGACGAGTTCCCGCGTATAGCGACGTGTTAAAACGGAGATCCTAGCGTTGGGATAAGAGCGCCTGAGAAGCGGCAGCATCGGCAAAGAGAGTAAGACGTCTCCGATTCTATCAATGCGGACAAGGAGGATATTTTTAACGTCGTCGTTCAAAACAATGCCGCCGATGAAAACCTGAGGACCCCTCCCGCAAATATTTTCAAATTTAATATACGGCAAACACGAGTAAGGCGCAAGATGACCTGCCGGCGTTCAAAACTTGAAGAATTATTCGAGTGGTAGGTCCAAGATCTTAAACTTTCCCCAGCCGTTGAAATCGAAATGCCACCATTCCGTCGTCATCCTCATGAAGCCATGCCGCTCCATCACATGTTCCAGCAATGCGCGGTTTTTCAACACGTTCTTCGGCAGCTTCATGTAATCGCAATGAGCTTTGGCCGTAAAATTATCGAATGGCGTCGGCATATCAAGTTCGCGGCCGAGAGAATCAATGATCGTCAGGTCGACAGCAGCGCCGCGGTTGTGACGGGAACCCCTGGCAGGATTGGCAACATACCGCTCATCGGGCACGGCATCCCATAACTTTTTTTGGATGGAGAGCGGACGGTATCCGTCAAATATTTTTAGGCCAAGTCCACAAGCTTTTAATTCCTTCTGCACGGCGCTCAAGCTTTCAGCCGGTTCGCGCCGCAGCATACATTTTACAACGGGATAGAGCTTGTGATGAGTAAAATTATTCTCAGTGGCATACCGTAAATCGAGGGCAATAGTTGGGTTGACAGAAAGGATGTCGACAAGTTCCTGCGTGGATTTCTGTTGGGCGGGACTTTGAAAAGTTGGCAGTAAACAGTAAACAGTAATTAAACAGAAGATCCTTGATATCCGATTACAAATTTTTGATATCTGATCAATCGCTACTTTTTTCACTCCATCTGATTCCATCTGCAATCTGAGCTAAATCTGCGCCATCCGCGTAATCACGAGACAAAGACCTTTGCAACTTCGAGCATCATCGAAGGCTTATTCCACAATGCGGTGCGGAAAATGCCGCCAAGCGTTCGTTTGCCCTCGGGAAGCTGCAACGCACTGTCGCAAATGTTGTTGAGAGTGTCGTCGGAGAAACCGGCAATCGCCTCTTTAATATTATAGAATACCTCATGCCGCCATCCCAGGCGCTTGTGCCACCGTTTTTCATATTCGGTAAGATGAGACAAATCATTTTTTGCAACTGCTTCCGCGGCAACCTGTCCGCCGATCATCCCGCCAATCATCCCGCTGACGATACCGCCGCCCGAGACCGGATTTACTTGATGGGCCGCATCGCCGACAAGAATCACATTATTGGCAACAATCCGGCTGCATGTTTTTGCACACGGCACGCCGCCGGCAATATGTGTAAGGACTGCCGCGCGGGGAAATTTTTTTTCCATGAACTCGTGCAAGAATTTTATCGCAGGCTTTTTCTTCGCTTCCTCTACGCTCAATCCAAGGCCGACGTTTGCCGTGTTTCTTCCTTTGGGGAACACCCACAAATATCCTCCCGGCGACACGTCATCGCCGAAGTAAAAATCGAGAACGTCGGGTTCGACGTCGATGCCGGAGATTGTCATTTGGGCGCAGCTCTCCATGTCCCGGATGTGACATGTCGTATCGATCCCCGCCCACTTTCCCACCCGCGATTCAACACCGTCGGCAGCGACTACAATTCTGCATCGAATATCAACTTTCACATCTTTGATCAATGCGCGTACGCCGACGGCGGCTCCGTTGTCGTCCTTTAAAAGATCATAGACATACGCTTTTGTCACAACTTCGGCGCCTTCTTTCGCGGCGAGCTTTGCCAACTCGTAATCGAAAATGCGGCGCTCGAGCACATAACCTGTTCCGTCGAGACGCGGCACCACACTTTTACCATTCGGCGCAACCAAACGAAATTTGGTCACTGTTGACGCAATCCATTTCGGGTCGGGCTCGATAAACTGAATCACGCCCTCGTGGCTCACCGCTTCTCCGCACCGTACCGGATACCCGACGTCGCGGTCCTTCTCGAGCATCAAGACCGATGCTCCGCCGGCAGCAGCATACCGTGCAGCAGTCGATCCGGCGGGTCCGGCGCCGACAACGATAACATCATAATCCTGTTTCATTTCAGCGAGTGCGCAAATTGAAAATTATCCAACGCAGAAATTTCCTTAGGGAGGTTCTGGATTCCTTCGCGATGGAATTCAATTACTTCCCATGGGCAGGCCCACACACACTTGCGGCAGTTTGTGCATCGTTCTTCAATGACGGCAATCTTCGATTCCTGAAGCTCGATCGCGTCCTCGGGACAAACTCCGACACAGCAGCCGCAATAGTCGCACTTGCCCGGACGAATGTAGATCATTAAAAACGGTTTAGCCATGGAAAATATTCTTCGGAAAGAAACACATCACTTAATAGACAGAAGCTCGACCTCAAAAATGAGATTCGCATTAGGGGGAATTACTCCGCCCGCCCCCCGGGTACCGTACCCAAGTTCCGGGGGAATAAAAAATTTCGTTTTACCGCCAACCCTCATTGTTGCAACTCCATCGTCCCAACCTTGAATCACCTGCCCTACACCGAGCTTGAAAGTAAATGGCTGCTTTCGATCCACCGAACTATCGAACTTTGTGCCGTCTTCCAACCATCCTGAATAATGAACCGTAACAGAGTCTCCCCGTTTGGGAAATGGGCCGGTTCCCTCTTTTATCACCTCATATTTCATACCTGTTTTTGTCACTCCTATATTCTTCTTTGCACAACCTGCCGCAACCAAAGATGCTGCCAAAAAAAATATCATGCATTTCATGGATTTCTCTAAAGGTGATGACTCCTATCAAAAATAGAGAAAAGATATCTCACCTTCAACTGGCAATGATGCGATAATCTTAAAAAGTGCATAGAGACATTACTTCACTTCCTCATTCCTCGAAGACCATAGTCAGGCGGAATATCTACCCCATTTGAAATACTTTATTAAAAACAAATTCGAGCTGGAACGTTTTCGATTTGTTTCGACTTTCGATATACTCCGCGACTTTTTTCAAGCGTTCGGGGATCGCAAGAATTTTTTCCTGCGCTTTCTTCCCTTTTTCTTTCAGATTGCAAAGCGCATCCAATCCCCATGCTTTGATCAACCCTTCGACAACAGAAATGTAGTCCCGGGGGCCATAGATGCCGGAACGGCGCACGACATCTGCATACTCGTTAAAATTGCGCAGCGAATGCCCCGGCATATCGATGCTCGGAAGAATAGTTGCCGCCGATGCAAGAGCTTCATCCGGATCGCGTTTCAGCACTTCGCTGAAAACAGTCCGATAAAATGTATAGTGGCGGGCCTCATCCATCGCAATGCTATGAAGAATTTTTTGGAGAGTCGGCTCGTAGGCACCGCACACCCTCCCCGTGCCGTCGTGAGAAATCTGCGTTGCCCGCTCCTGTGCCGACGTATAGACAAAAACTCTGTAAGGATCCTTGTCCCAATCCGGTTCGAATCCTGAACGAACATACTGGAATTGCGCTTTTTCTACTGCCGTAAAATTCATGATGCGCGAATCACGGCAGTAATCTCTAATTACATTTCCGTGGCGATCCTCTTCTGCTGTCCACAAAAAATTCCAGTTCTTCCAAAACGAATCGTTCCCAAGATGCACGGCAATCAAACGATGAAAATGAGGAAGCCCTTCTTCGGTAATCAGATTTAAAGCAAGGGCAACACGTCCGCTCAATGGAATTCCTTTCGCCCGCTCGCGTATTTGTTTAAGATGCAAGTCTTCGTTTGTTGTTTCATCTGCCGGCAAAAAATCCGAAGGAAACCATAATTCCCTCTTTTCTTCATGTTTTTGTGTGAGGTCTGCAACAATGCCTTCCATATCAGAGAGGACCTCAAATTTGGAGGAGAGCAAAAACTTTTTATCTTTTTCTTCAGAACTTGAAGAATTCATCATGAGAGACCTCTATTGTGTGGCACGTTAGGATGGGAGGGATAAAAAAAATCCACGCGCCCCGCTCACTGCGACGAAAAGGAGAGCCGGCGGGGTCGCATGGATTAGAACAAAGAAAAAGCCCGATTAATTCTGGGTAAGGATCGCGTCTTTTGCAGCCTTTGCGACGCGGAACTTTACAACTTTTTTCGCCGGAATCTGAATGATTTCACCGGTCGCAGGGTTTCGTCCTTGTCGCGCTTTACGGTCAACCAGAACGAGCTTACCGATGCCGGGAATTGTAAACTGATTCTTGGCTTCGGCGTATGCAAGGGTGGCCAATTCTTCAAAGAAAGCAGTAGCCTGTTTTTTCTTCAGACCAAACTTCTTTGCAAAATGGTCAGCAATCTGGGATTTTGTCATGGCCTTTGCCATTGGGCGCTCCTTAAATTAGTTAATTAATAATTGATTATGTGAAATAGTAAATGGAACCGCTAAGAGTATAAGACTCATACTGCAAAAACTTGGCTGAAATATAGGAAATTAGAAAATTAAAAACCAAGTATTATTTAGGAAAAATGAATGTTTTTTTGAGCCAACCTGTAAAGGTCATTTTTCAAGGCTTTTCTGCGATTCCTCAATAGCAGGCCCATAATCCCCAAATTATGCAAAAATGGGGAACTTTTGAATCTATCTGGTATGTTATTCCTGCAGTTGACTAAAGAAAACTCGCTAATTCATTCACAAAATCATAAATAAAAAGGGATGATCTCCATGAGAAAACTTCCAATTCGCCTTTTCGTCTCACTTTTCTTCTTGACCAGCATAGCCGTTTTTGCTCAGGAAAAAATGGATCAATCGACTTCTCACACAATGAAAGGCTATCTTGTCGACAAAATGTGTGCGATCGGAATGGCGAAGAAAGCGCCGGACGAAGCGATGGCAAAGGCCGCAAAACACACAAAGGATTGTGCCCTCGAAGAAAGCTGTCAAGAAAGCGGATATGGTTTAATGTCAGCTGGAATTTGGTATAAATTTGACGATAAGGGAGACAAGCAGGCCCTTGCCCTCTTAAAAAAAACCGACAAGAAAAACGAAATCATGGTATCTGTAACAGGAACGCACGATGGAGATATTTTTAAAGTAGTGTCCATAAAAGAAGCAAAGCCGGAAGGGTCCAAGAAGGAAATGAAAAAAATGCAACCCAAACAGGACGAGATGAAGATGGACAGTACTAAAAAGGGCTAAATCCTCTTTTAGAAATTCTCTTAATAACAAAGCCTCTTTGTCTAAGCGACAAGGAGGCTTTTTAATTTAACGACGGCTTTTCATTTCCAAAAAAAGGCAATCCCTGTAATAATAAAGGAAAGTATTACAATCGCAGGAAGAAGGAATGTCAAAGGCGCGATCCCTGCTTTGAGTCTCTTTCGATAGATTGTCGCAATTATTATCAAAGCAATTACCAAGAGGATCTTCACACCGTACTTCGCCGGGTTGATTTCTGAAATATCCAGCAAAAACAGTATGAGTCCCGTCAGGAACTGTGTATGAGCCGCACTGACTAAATACACCGCAGTCTTGTTCCGAACGGACTCTCCGGGGTTTGCGAGAAGCAAGAATAATCCGCTCCCAACCAACAGAATCATTCCGAAAATATGAAAATAGAGCAAACCGTCATGAACCATTGGATTCCCTGCACTTTGTGAGTATGGATGAAAAACTATGGAGAAATGTAACACCTTTAACTGTTTTTTCCAACTCTTTCCCTTTCAATTCTGCCGGCCTATTTCAAATTGATTGCAACCGAAATTAGCGTTATCTTGTTCTGGTAATTATAGCTTTTCTTCCATAGACAGTTAAATACCGATGCTTTCAGGACGTTTGCGCATAATTCTGCTCTTTTTTGCAGTCACATATTGTGCGGCGCAAAACACGAAGGAAAACGCGGATTTTAAGCTCGCCCTAAACTTATTTAACGATAAACTGTACGACCTTTCGCTCGAACAATTCAAACAGTTTATTTCGACCTACCCATCCAGTCCCCAAAGCATCGAATCAAAATTCTACATCGCGCTTGCGGATCGTGCGTTGAAAAAGAACGAAGAGGCGCGCGCGGCATTTCAGAACTTTGCATTGACCTATCCCGACCATCCAAAAGCACCGGATGCGTGGTGGAATGTCGGTGAAATGTACAGCGAAGAAAAGAAATTCAGCGATGCAGCGTCGGCATTCGAGCGGATTAAAGTGTTCCAGCCAAAGAGCAAATTGGCTTCCAAGGCATTACTGACCGCAAGTACGTATTTCGAGCGTGCCGGTGATACCGAGAACGCAAAAAGATGCCTGCGGTCGCTCGTGAGCGATTATCCTGCCGACGAACTTGTCACAGTCGCCCATGCCCATTTGGGAACGTTATTCGTCAAGGAAAATAATCTTATTGCAGCGAGAAATGAGTTGCTTTTGGTAACCGAAGGCGGCGCCGACAAAGAATTGACTGCCGAAGCTTCTCTACAACTTGCATCGGTAGCCGAAGCGTCGGGCAAACCGGAAGAAGCGGAACAGCTATATCATTCCATTATCGATGAAAAGAAACCCGAGGTTTCGACGAAGACGCTCGCACAGGCAAGATTACAGCTCGGACGATTGTATTTTTCCTCCGGGAAACAGGCACAAGCCGTCGAATATTTTCAGAAACTCAGCGCCGACTCGCTCAAACTCCCTCCAGAGATACTCCAGCAATCGCTCCTGTCGCTCGGGAATAGCTATTCTTCAAGCAGGGATTTCAAGAAGGCTGCAGACGCTTACGAACGATCGCTCTCTCATCCCGCAGATTCGTCTCTTATCGTAACTGCGTTGTTTGGCGCGGGCCAATCTTACGATGCGATGAAAGAATACCGCAAGTCGTTCTCGGCATTTTCTGCCGCGGCGGATAAGCCTATTGCAGCACCCGAAAAGCGTTATGCACTTCTCCGTGCAGCGACGCTGGCATGCTCGTTAAACAACTTCGACACGGCTGTTCAGTATTACAAGGAATGCATCGACCGTTTCCCGAACGACGAAGAAGCGCCCGACATTCTTTTTCAAATCGCTGAATTGTATCGCATCAGACTCAACGAGCAGCAAAAAGCAATCGACCTCTATATGTCATTCCTTGCTCGGTACCCGCAGCATGAGAAATGCGATGATGCAGCCTTCGCGCTGGGAGTCTCGTACGAATCCCTGCAGGAAACCGGTGAGGCAGTCAAAGCGTACACGATGTTGATGAATATGTACCCGGCGAGCTCGTTCGCTGCAAAGGCAATGGAGAGAAAAAATTTCCTTCAGAATTATAAATCCCCCGACAAAGAGCAAACGGTAAAGCAGTTGGCACTCCTTATCGGCGATCTGATTTTAGAGAAGGAAAAATCGGATCTCGCGATGAGGCTCGGCGATATTTATCTCAACATCCTCCAGGATTTTCCGCAGGCGGCTCTGCAATACGAGAAAGCGGAATCGGTCGGCAAGGATTCGCTCGTGCGCGAGGAAGCTGCGTATAAACACACTCTCGCGCTGTACCGGCAAAGCGAAGTCGATTCCTCCGCCGCGCAGCCGTCTGTCAATGCGCTTTCGATATTCCTGAAAAAATATCCAACCGGAAAGTTCAGCGACGAGGCGGCGTTCGATCGTTTCCTTCTTCAGACAACCAACCGAAACGCCGAAACGAAGATCGCGCTGGCGGAACAATTTTTGAAGGAACGATCCGCGTCACGCTTCATTCCAAAGGTTTTGCTGGCCTTAGGCAATGCACAAAAAGAAAAGGGGCTTTTGAATGAATCGGTAGAAACGTACAGGCGGATTGTCAACGGCTTTCCGGCCCAGTTGGAATCCGACGAAGCGACGGCACAACTCGGTATTCAACTCGCCCACTTAGGCAAGAGCGACACGGCATTTGTCGTGCTCAGTTATTATCTCCGGGCATATCCAAAAGGGTTTTTCAGCGCAGAAGTGCTCTATGAAAACGGCATGCTTTCGGCTCGCGAAGACAAACCGTTGATTGCCGCAACATCGTTTGAACAGCTTCGGACAAGATATTTTTACTCGACGCGCGCGCTCGATTGCATCGAAACGCTTGCAGAAAATTATCAGAAAACGAAGCAGTTCGACAAGGCGATTGCATTGTACCGTCAGAAGCTTGAACGGTTATCTTCACCGTTACAAATAAACTCCAACGGCAAGCCGCAGATCGTCTTCCAGCTTGGAAAAAGCTATGATGCCGCTGGCGACACAGCAGACGCTCGAAAAGAGTACCTCGAACTTGTAAGCGAAGATGCCCGTTCTTCCGACGCATCGGAAGCATTTGCACGGCTGGCCGTATTTGAAAAACAAGCCGGCAGAAACGATGCTTCAATTCGATTCTTCGAAAAATCTATCGCAGCTAAACGCACGGCGGCGAATACCGCACAACTTGCCATGCTTTATTTTGTCAATAACGATTATCAAAAGGCGGTTTCTGAATACGAGTCTCTCGACGGCCTGAGTGATGCGGATTCTTCGATGCTCAGGTCGGGGAGGATCAACGCTATTATTTCCCTTTACCGTTCGGATAAAGACAAAGAGGTTGAACACAAAGCCGCGGAATATTTGAAATTCTACGGCTCCGATAAAAACGCCGTTGCAGATTTTGATTTTGAAAAGGCGATGGCGCTCTACCGTAAAGATGAACCCGACCGGGCACTCGCGCTGTTAGAGACATTCCCGTCGAAATATGATTCCACCGAAATACTGCCGCAAGCATGTTTTTGGATTGGAAAAATCCTCGAAACAAAAGAATTGCCGGACAGTGCGTTGAAACAGTACGATGCCGTCATGCGGACCTTCCCGCGCTCCGCCATCCTCCCGAAGGTATACCTGGCGCTCGGCAATATCTACTTCTTTAAAGAAAATTACGATGAAGCTGTGAAGTATTACCGGCTTGTTGTCGACAAACCGGATCTATCACCAGAAACTCTTCCTTTTGCAATGAGCAATCTCATCGAGGCATACAAAGAACTCGCGTTGTATGATGGCGCTCTCGAGTTGACGCGGAATTTCATAGAAAAATATCCGAATGACGAATCAATCCTGGACAAGAAAGTCGATCTCGGTGTGCTGTATCAAAAACTGGGCTATTACGACCAGGCGATCGTGCAGCTGCAGGCGTTGCTTGAAACGACGAACAAGGATTTTGAATCTGAAATCCGTTACTATCTTGGCGAATCGTACTATGACAAGGGCGAATACCAACAAGCCATTCTTGAATTTTTAAAAGTTCCGTATCTTATCACAAAGAAGACGAAAATTGACTGGACTCCGAATTCGTATTATATGTCGGCGCAGTCGTACGAGAAGATGGGCAAATTCGATCAGGCGTTGAACATGTACCAGCAGATTATTGATAAACCGGGAATCGACCCGGCGTTTAAGACAGCCGCTCAAAAAGAAATCAATCGGGTGAAAAGTGCATTGAAGAAGGAGACTAATTAACAGATTCTACGCATGCGACAGAAGTGCCTGCTACGTTCACGAAGAAAAACTTACTTCTGGAAATTGTTCCATAACAAATTTTCTATGTAAGGATGTATTGGCACCTATGAAGCGGACTTAAGCCTTCATGTCTTTTCGTGCTCTCCGTGGACACTCTATAAGCATGAATGACCAACGAAAACGGAAACAACTATGTTCGAGAAAGAAACTGAACAACTTATCGCAACAGTCCGCCAGACAACACTTGGCGAAGCCAAGGCTATCGGCTTAAGAGAGATTTTCGAATCGAATATCCCGCCGAACGTGAAGGTGTTTTTCCGCGCTGACGTTGAATGGATGCTCGATGCGGAACGAAAACCGGAGCCGCGGTTATCAAAGTTCAACTTCAATCTCCCCGAGATTGCGATGCTGCAGGAACAAACCAATGCGCTGCTTATCCACAACTTTGTATTCTCAAAAACTGATTTCGAAGCAACGCTCGATAAATGCGTCCACTTCATGTTGAACTATCTTTGCCGGCCCCAATGGACATTGAACAGTTTTCTTTTTGAAGAATCTGCACGGGCTTCAACGAGGCAGATCCTTCTGAAACTCCGTTACTGCAGAGACTATGCTTACTTTCCGGACATCCTCCGCCGTTATATTCAGCAGCGCGGCGTAGAAGAAATGACGCTCGAAGAAGGAAGAAACCTCATAGCAAGAATCGACAGCGAAGTTGTGGCAAATCATTCAAGCCTGGAGTTAGCGAAAATGACGCAGCCGTTGTATGACTTTGTAGCGTATGCGCGATCACACACAATGAGCGCTACTGCCAAAACAGTTCCAACACGGGCATTGATGTATTTTTTCGAAGACAAAAGAATGGGAGCACTGCGCGAGCGGTTATCGCGCGAGAGAGAGGTCAATAATATCAAAGAAATGAGTTATGGCGAGCTTGTCAACCTCCTCGAAAAAATTCAGACTGGAAACGAGCATGCGCACATCTTCGACGAAAATGCGGAGGCCTTGACTGCGCCTGACGATGTTTCTTTAGAACTCCCTTCGTTGCCGCCTGCATCGCGGGAAACAGAAGTTATGCTCCAAAAGCCATCAGAGCCGCCGAGGCCGGTCCCGCCGCTTTTTTCGCTTGAAGAGGAGCGGGCAATCGTCAAACATGTATTCCACCAAAATGAAGAGCAATTCCAGTCGGCAGTAAAAGAAGTGCTTGCCGCTGCGACATGGGACGAGGCGGCACTTACGATCGACCATTTTTTCCTGATGAACGACGCAGAAGCGTTCTCCAAAGAAGCGATTCTTTTTACTAATAGAGTACAGAGCAGGTTTAGTGAAGGAGTAAAGAACAAATAAAACAATTCCTAAACTCTAATCTCTAAATCCTAATTCTTTGAGGTAATCGGGGGATGAAAAAATATGATTTGGAAGATCGCACTTTAGCATTTGCGAAAGAAGTTATACGTTTGGTCAATAAGATCTCAAAAACTCTGCCGAACATTGAAATCGCAAAAAAGCTTGTTCGCTCATCGGGGTCCATAGGCGCCAATTACATAGAAGCAAATGAATCTCTGGGAGAGAAAGATTTTGCAATGAGAATTAAGATCTGTAAAAAAGAAGCAAAGGAATGCCGATATTGGCTGCAACTTCTCGATTGTACTGACGATCTCAACGCTCTCCGAGGTCATCGTATTTAAGAATCCATCGAACTAATGAAAATCTTCGGAGCGATTTTGGAAAAAGTAAAACAAAGACAGCAACCAAATAAGTAATCTGTCTTTGTTATTTTAGGATTTAGATATTAGAATTTAGGATTTAAACATTTATGTTTATTGATTCGGCTAAAATTTTTGTGAGGTCCGGCAGCGGCGGCAACGGCATTATTCATTGGCGGCGCGAGAAGTACGTTCCGAAAGGCGGACCCGATGGGGGAAACGGCGGCAAAGGGGGCGATGTGATTATCCGCGCAGAAAAGCAGTTGACAACGCTGCTCGATTTTCGCTACAAGCGGAGGTACATTGCGCAAAATGGAAATGCCGGAGAAGGCTCAAACATGGAGGGGCGGTCGGCCCAAAATGTTTTGATAAAAGTCCCGTGCGGGACGATTGTCAAAAATGCGCTGAGCGGTGAAATCATCGGCGACCTGGTCGGTCACGGCTCTGAAATTATCATCGCCAGGGGCGGACGCGGCGGAAAAGGAAATTCGGAATTTGCAACATCCACCAACCAGGCGCCGCGCATCTGCACGCCGGGTGAAGAGGGAAAAGAACTCAACCTTGACTTGGAACTGAAACTTCTTGCAGACGTCGGACTGGTAGGATTTCCAAACGCCGGAAAGTCGACACTGATCTCCAAAATATCCGCGGCGAAACCCAAGATCGCCGATTACCCTTTTACCACGCTTGTGCCAAATCTGGGGATGGTTTATTTTCAAGAGGGAAAGAGCTTCGTCGTCGCAGATATTCCCGGCCTCATCAAAGGCGCTCACGAAGGCAGAGGCCTTGGTGTTCAATTCCTCCGGCATATCGAGCGAACAAAAGTGCTCGTGTATCTGGTCGAATGTATAAGCCCTGACCCGAAGAAGGATTTTGCGACACTGGCCGGCGAACTGAAATCGTTCAATGAAGACTTACCGAAAAAACCTACGCTTGTGGCCATAACGAAGCTGGACATTGCCGACCCCGCACTCCGAAAAGCTCTCAAAAAAATAAAATTCCGCAAAGGAATTTCGGTCCACTATATTTCTGCGGTGACTGGCGAAGGGCTCGACGGATTGGTCGCGGCGATGTGGAAAGTGCTGGAGAAAAAGAAGTAATTGTCTGGAAGTGCCGGACATCTTGCGAACTAGGATTAAGAATCATCACATTGAAATTCACTCCGTTTCTTAGTAGATTCGTCCTTAATGAAACCATCCAAACGCGACTCGGACTTTACCACGCCGGAACGACTCGAAAATGAAACAGAGTTCGACCAAGCGCTGCGCCCTTCGGCCTTCGACGAATTTGTCGGACAGAAAAACATTGTCGACAACCTGAAAATTTTCATCGCTGCTGCAAAGCAGCGGAGCGAATCGCTCGACCATGTATTGCTCACCGGCCCGCCGGGGCTGGGCAAGACAACGCTTGCGTACATCATCGCCAATGAGATGGCTGCGGATATTAAGATAACGTCCGGACCGGTTCTCAATAAACCCGCCGACCTGGCCGGCGTGTTGACGAATCTCCAGGAAGGCGATGTGCTCTTCATCGACGAAATCCACCGGCTCAATGCTGTGGTGGAAGAATACCTGTACTCGGCGATGGAGGAATTCCGGCTGGACATCATTATTGATTCAGGACCAAGCGCCCGGAGCATCCAACTCTCTCTTCCGAAATTTACACTCGTCGGTGCAACGACACGAGCGGGCCTCTTAACGGCGCCGCTTCGGGCACGGTTCGGTGTGACGAACAGGCTCGATTATTATTTGCCCGACCAGCTTGCCACAATCATCAAGCGCTCTGCCGACATCCTCAAGATTGAAACCGATGCCGGGGGCATTGCGGAAATTGCCAAGCGCTCGCGCGGAACGCCCCGCATCGCAAACCGTCTGCTGAAGCGCTGCCGCGACTTTGCAGTGGCCGATAAAAAACTCGCTCAATATCACAACGTCGTCACGAGGGAAGTTTCCGAACACTCACTCCGCGCCCTTGAAGTCGACGACCTTGGCCTCGACGAGATGGATAAGCGTATTCTGCGGACGATTATTGAGAAGTACGACGGTGGTCCGGTGGGAGTCGGCTCTCTTGCAGTGGCCGTCGGCGAAGAGCCGGGAACAATCGAAGAAGTGTACGAACCGTTCTTGATTCAGGAAGGTTTCATCAAACGGACACCGCGCGGGAGAGAAGCCACGGCAATAGCCTATAAACATTTTGGCATAATGAAGAAAACTGTCAGCCAGGAAAATCTGTTCTAATGACACATTACAAAACCTTCTTCCTCTGTTGAACTTCGTGAGCCTCGGTGACACTCTGTGTAAAGAACCTTTTTTACAGTGAGAAACGGAGTAATCGCAGAGGTTCACAAAGAAAAAGTATCGAGTAACTTTTCGGGCGTGTTCTTAGTGTCATTTCGAAAAAGGTGGAGTTATGCCTCTTGATAAAGATCTACACTCCGTTCAGGAAGTTCGGGAACTTCTGACCAAAGCGAAGGAAGCGCAGCTTGCGTTTCGGGCGTACACTCAGGAGCAAGTAGACAGAATTGTCCGATCGATGGCCGATGCTGGATTTGCGGATGCAGAACGGCTTGGACAGATGGCGTTCGAAGAGACGGGCTTCGGCAAACCTGAGGATAAGAGAAAGAAGAATGAGTTTGCAACGAAACGGGTGTGTGAGTCGATCAGGAATTTGAAAACGGTGGGTGTTATTCACGAAGACAAAGAAAAAAGCATCATCGAAATCGGCGAACCAATGGGGGTTGTGGCGGCGCTGATCCCCTCCACTAATCCGACGTCGACCGTGATGTTCAATGCGATTATTTCGGTGAAGGGACGCAATGGGTTTGTTGCAAGCCCGCACCCCCGCGCCGCGAAATCCACGCTTGAAGCCGCACGGATCGTCGCGGAAGCGGCAGAACGGGCAGGGGCACCGCATGGATTAATCGCCTGCATGTCGATTCCTTCAATCGAAGGGACCAACGAATTAATGAAACATAAACTTACGGCAATCATCCTCGCCACCGGCAGCAATCCGATGGTGCGCGCGGCGTACAGCTCGGGCAAACCGGCGCTCGGCGTCGGCTCGGGAAATGTTCCAGCATTCATCGAACGCACTGCGAACATAAAAAAAGCCGTCGCCGATATTGTCTCGGGAAAGATGTTCGATTGGGGAGTTCTCTGTTCAACGGAATCGGGAGTCATTATTGATTCGCCGGTCAAGCCGCAAGCGATTGAAGAATTCAAGAGAATGAAAGCCTATTTCGTCACATCCGACGAAAAAGAGAAACTCAGCCGCACAATGTTCGACACCAATGGGGCGATCAACCCGGATATGGTCGGCAAGTCGCCCGCTTTCATCGCACAGAAAGCCGGCTTTAACGTCCCCGCAGATACTTCGTGTTTGATCGCCGAGTTGCCTGCGGTGGGAAAAGAATATCCCCTTTCGCGCGAAAAGCTGTCGCCAGTGCTTTCGATGTTCACCGTAGACGGCTGGCGCGAAGGCTGCGAGCGGTGCATCGAAATGCTTGAGTTCGGAGGATTGGGACACACGATGGTGATTCATTCGGCTGACCGGGACATCATTATGAAATTCGCGCTGGAAAAACCGGCATGCCGGATTCTGGTCAACACACAAGCCGCGCTCGGCGCGGTTGGATATACGAACGAACTTCTCCCGTCGATGACGCTGGGCCCTGGGACATTTGGAAAATCGATTATTTCCGATAACGTTTCCGCAAAGCATCTTATTAATATTAAGCGGCTTGCATTTGAAACGAGGCCGATCAACAAGGATGAAGGCGGATCCGCGAAGATTGAAAATAGAATACAGAATACAGAATTCAGAATTCAGAATTCGGAACACAGAATTCAAAACACAGAATTATCATCGCCGAAACCGACTCATAACTGGATGGAGGAGATCGAGGAACGGATTCGATTAAAGGCCGGAAATCAACCGGTTCACGCCAAGCCTCGCGTTGAAGAAAAAGCTCATAACGAGGAAAACAAAGAAGCAAAGTACGGAACCGGAATGACACGTGACGAGGTAGAACGAGTGATGAAGAAATTTCAGAAGTAGTAAGAAGTTAATAGTGAAAAGTGAAGAATTAAAAACGACTTGCACACCGCATGCAACTTATCGCTTTTAACTCTTCACTCCTAACATTTCGCTTTTAATTCTTCGTCCCTAACTTTTCGCTGTTAACTCCTTTGAAAAAGCTCCCCCGCTCATTTTATACCCGCCCTGCCCTTCTCGTCGCAAAAGATCTTCTGGGAAAAATCCTTGTTCGAAAAACCGGAAACATTATCCTCACAGGAACAATTGTCGAGGTCGAAGCCTATCGCGGTGCAAAGGATCCAGCGAGCCATGCCTTCCGCGGCAAGACAAAGCGGAATGAAGTAATGTTCGGTGAAGGCGGATATTTGTACGTCTATTTCACATACGGAATGCACTTCTGCGCAAACGTGGTCACGGGAAAGAAAGAAGTCGGCGAAGCTGTTCTTCTACGAGCCGTTGAACCTATTAATGGCGTCGAGGCAATGAGGAGAAAGAGGCGATTCGCGGCGGGCAGGATGAAGGACGTCAATCTCACTAACGGGCCGGCAAAGTTATGCCAGGCGTTTGGCATCGAAAGAAAAGAGAATGGAACCGATTTGCTTGGAAATAAGATTTTCTTAGTTGAAGGAGAATCAATTGCAAAATCGATTATCGGAACCTCAATTCGAATCGGGATTACGCGTGGAAAGGAAAAGAAGTGGAGGTTCTTTGTGAAGGGGAATAAATGGGTGTCGGGATAAAAATCGCCCCTCTTACGCTACAGCCCGCATGAATCCGGATTTACCACCCCCATGTAAATGCCGCGGACATTCCCGCTGAGATTTCGCCAAAATCTTTTCCCCCGAACAATTTATTGTAGCGATAAGTGATTCCAAAAGTATGTTGCGGGATGAACCCGAAATACGAAAGCCATGGAGTCATCAGCCATGATGAGACACCAAGTGAATACCCTGTCGAAGGCAAATCGGTGAAAATTCCCGCTGATGGACTGATACCGAACAAAAAGATTTCCCTTCGATCAACGAAGGCTACGTGGAAATCCTTTTTCACTTCAAAACGAAAAAAATCTTTTTGATCCTCGGAAAAAACATGTGTATATCCGAGGGTAAACCGAGCATCGGAAAACCGCTTCAGGGCGACTTTCTCGCCAAAGCCAACTCCCGTTTCGAATGAAAGTGTTCCGTTGACTTTACCGTCGCGCACAACGACGCCGCCGCTCGGCGGAACAACGCTGACAACAGTCGAACCTATCGCCAAGGGGACCAGAACGACTGTGGATACGATTTCCATTACATCTTCATAGGTCGTTGTTTTGGTGCCTTGAAACTCCGTTGCCGCAGAGTCCTGCCCAAACGCTTGAACCGAGCCGGTTATGGTTAACACTGCCAGTGTCAGAACTAAGCGATCCATTGTTGGAAGATAAATTCAAAGTGTAACGTTAAAAAGGAAAAGCTGCATTTCAAAAGGGAAAATTTCAAATCGTAGCATTCCTTCAATTCTTCACTTTTCACTTTTGACTTTTCCACATTACCGTGCGAGTTCCTTCACAAGAAACTCTCCCGTAAACGACTTCGGATTTCTGCTCATCTCTTCCGGCGTTCCCTCTCCCACAACATAACCTCCATCGTCGCCTCCCTCAGGGCCAAGGTCGATAATCCAATCCGCTGTTTTGATAACGTCGAGATTGTGTTCGATAATGATGACAGTATTGCCCTTGTCGACAAGCTTATTTAAAACGGAAAGGAGCATTTTGACGTCTTCGAAATGAAGACCGGTCGTCGGTTCGTCGAGAATGTACAGCGTGTTCCCCGTGCCGACTTTGGAAAGCTCGGTGGATAATTTCACCCGCTGCGCTTCCCCTCCGGAGAGCGTAGTCGCTTGCTGACCCAACCGAATGTAGCCCATGCCAACATCAAACAACGTTTGTAATTTCCGCTGAATACGGGACATCTCGCTAAAAAATCCGAGCGCCTCTTCCACCGTCATCTCCAGAACATCGGCAATTGATTTTCCTTTGAAGTGCACCTCAAGAGTTTCCCGGTTGTAACGCTTTCCTTTGCATACATCGCAGACTACGTAGACATCGGGCAAAAAATTCATTTCAATCTTTCGCACGCCGTCCCCCTCGCAACTCTCGCATCGCCCTCCTTTAACGTTAAAGCTGAACCGTCCTGCCTTGTATCCCCTAATTTTCGCCTCGGGAAGCTGCGTGAAGAGGTCTCGAATCATCGTAAACATTCCGGTATACGTCGCAGGATTTGAACGCGGCGTTCTTCCGATTGGCGACTGGTCGATATCGATAATTTTGTCTATGTCACCGATACCATGGAGCGATGCGTACGGCAGCGTGCTGATCTTTGTCTTATAGAATTTTTTTGAGAGAATCGGAAAAAGGGTCTCGTTGATGAGCGACGACTTGCCGGAGCCGCTTACTCCAGTCACACAAACGAAAACACCGAGCGGAATTTTTACCGTTACATTCTTGAGATTATTTCCTGCGGCGCCTTTCAGCGCTAAAAATTTTCCGTTTCCTTCACGCCTTGTCAATGGGACGTCGATTTTCTTTTTGCCCTGAAGATATTCAATGGTCGACGAAACACCGTTCTCTCCGCTATTCATTTTTGACTTTTCACTTTTCACTTTTAACTTCCCCGGTTCCCCTGCCGCAACAACTCTTCCCCCGTGTTCACCCGCCCCAGGGCCAAGGTCGACAAGGAAGTCGGACTGCTCAATCATTTCTTTATCGTGTTCAACGACAATGACCGTGTTGCCCAGATCGCGCAAGTGTTTTAACGAGTCAATGAGTTTCACATTGTCTCGTTGATGAAGCCCGATGCTCGGCTCATCCAAAATATACAACACCCCGACGAGCTGCGACCCGATTTGGGTCGCAAGCCGGATGCGCTGTGCCTCCCCGCCGGAAAGGGTTCGCGCAGCCCTGTCGAGCGTGAGATACCCGAGGCCAACATTCACCATGAACTCAATCCGCTGGCCGATTTCTTTAAGGATTTGCTTCGCTATCTCCATTTGCCGTGGATTCAGGGTGAGCGTACTGAAGAATGCGCGCGCATCCGTCAGCGACAATGCAACCACGGCTGCAATGTTCACTTGTTTTCCCGAGATTGCGTCTTCAAGCTTTATCGCCAGACTTTCTTTCCGCAGCCGTCCTCCGTTGCACACGGCACAGCGTGTCGTGCTCATGAACCCTTCCACCCATTCCCGGATTTTAGGGGACGCTGTTTCCGCGTAATAATTCTGCATCATCCCGACCACTCCGCTGAAACGATGCTTGTAGATCACCGGCTTTCCGCCGCCATGTGAATACTCGATTTCAATTTTTTCTTTTCCGGTGCCGTATAATAATTCCTGCCTTGCAACCTTAGAAAGGGAGTTCAACGGCGCGTTAAAATCGAATCCATGCCGCTTCAGAACCGCCCGCACCTGGCTATAAAACCATGTCTGCCGCGGCTTGCCGAGGGCCGCAATCCCTTCCTGGTTGACGGAAAGTTTTTCATCGGGAAGAATGAGCGAAAGATCAAACTCTTTTTTCTCTCCCAATCCATCACACGATGGACATGAGCCGTACGGCGTGTTGAACGAAAATGAATTCGGCGCCGGTTCTTCGTAGCTTGTCCCGCAGTTCGGACAGGAGTACTGTTTGCTGAAAAGATGGTCGGACGTCCCGTCGTTCACGATAAGGACACCCGAGCCAAAATTTAAGGCAACCTCAACCGAGTCTGCAATGCGACTGCGGCTCTCTTTTTTCACTGCAATGCGGTCGACAACAATCTCAATATCATGCACCTTATAGCGATCGGCTTTCATTCCTTTGGAAATTTCCTTCACAAGGCCGTCAACCCGGACACGAAGAAACCCGTCCTTGACAATTTGTTCGAACAGCTCGCGGTAATGTCCCTTCCGTCCCTTCACCACCGGGGCAAGAATTTGGATCTTTGTTCCCCCTGGCATCCTCAGAATTGCGTCGATGATCTGGTCGACGCTTTGCTTTTGCACTTTCGTTCCGCAGTTAACGCAAAACTGCACGCCAACCCGGGCGAACAGTAATCGAAGAAAATCATAAATTTCCGTTACGGTTCCGACCGTCGAACGGGGATTATGGCTTACGGTCTTCTGTTCAATAGAGATTGCGGGACTCAATCCCTCGATGTAATCGACGTCGGGCCTCTCCATCAGGCCTAAGAACTGCCTGGCGTAGGCAGAAAGGCTTTCGACATACCGTCGCTGTCCTTCGGCATAGATCGTATCAAATGCAAGGCTTGACTTGCCGGAACCGGAGAGCCCTGTGATGACAACGAGTTTATCACGCGGAATTTCAACATCAATGTTCTTGAGGTTATGTTCCCGCGCCCCTTTTACTATAAGAAAATTCTGGTCTTGCATCTTGGATTGGAAGTAAAGGCAGGCGCTCCTATTCAGCCGGCATAGGGAAAAAGAGCTCTGTTCGTCCTACATTTTTGAGAGTTTTAGGTTTAGATGTAAAAGATATTCATTGGGGGCGGGAAATGCAAAGCAATTCTCAACCAACATATAGCCGAATACTGTAGAACCGGATCACACTGAAATTTGTGCACATCAGCGAAATCTGTTCCGAAGAAGTCGCATCGGCAAAGCCATCCCTTCGGAACCTGACAATCAACGTCCAATCAGAGTAATTAGACAAATCATTTGGCGACGCGTAACTCGATCGTAAGGTTCCGTACCGGAAATAGATTCGCCAGCCGATTCTCGTACATATCCTTGCGAGCGTTCGCAAATGCGACGATAATCCGGTCAAACCAATGGCGCTGAGGCACTCCCTTTTCAAACTCAACCGACAACAACGTATATTTCGCCTTGGAGTATTGAAAACCGGCGTTCGCCGTTCCTTCAATAAAATAATCAAACGAATGGACGCCGAAGAAATGCCGGTGCGTCGGGTCGGTGTGAGCCTGCTGGTGCGAAAAGAATGGAACAACAATCGTCACGAGAGCCGATGGCTTTGCGATGCGATGAAGTTCTTCCATCACCTTCAGGAGGTCGTCGAGATGTTCGAGAGTGTTGTCGCAAATAATCTCATCGAAATTATTATCGGGAAATGGATACGGAAAGCTGTTGAGGTCATGAATGATGTCGGCATGAGAACGCGGATTAACATCGATGCCGATTGCGCCCGGCCGCTTGCGAAGGCCGCAACCAAGGTCGAGAATGGTGAACGCTGGAATGGATGACGGCGCTGGCTTTTTGTTTTGGGCCGTTGGCTTTTTGCTGGCCGCCTTTAGCCTTTTGGCTTTGCGCTCTTTTTCTATATTCTTCATTCTTAATTCTTAATTCAAAATGCTTAATTTAGAGTTCATCCAATCTTTTTCCGTTTATTCAAGTACTGAAACAGCGCCGTATCAAACGGGGTCTCCGTGTCCAGCAGAACGTAGTCGATGCTATTTTCTCGGCATTCCCTTTTATACTGTTCAAGAAATGACAGCATTTCCTGCTGATACGCCCGTTGAATATGATAGGGCTGTGTTGTCAATTCTTCCGCAGTTTCAAGGTCTTTAAACACAGCGTCGCCTCCAAAGGCGAACGAACGTTCAAACGGGTCGAGCACTTGCATGACAAGAACATCGTGATGGTTATACCGGAAATGTTTCAACGCCGCCATTACTCTGCCCGGGTCGTCCAACAGATCGCTGACAATGATAATTAATCCGCGGCGTGTAATTCGTTCTGCCATTCGATGAAGCGATTGCGAAGTGCCCGTCGTGTTTCCCGCTGAGAGGTTCTGAAGCTCGACAAGGATTCTCCGGAGATACGCTTTCGTCGCGTGGGGGGGCAAGGTCAGCCGGATGCTCTCGTCGTACACCGTCAAACCAACGGCGTCCCGCTGCTGCACCATAAGATAGGAAAGGGCTGCAACGACGTACGACGCGTATTCCAATTTCGAAATTCTTCGTCCGCCCCCTTTCTTCGAATTCCCGGAAGCGAATGACATGGACGCACTGGCATCGAGGATGATGTACGATTTAAGGTTTGTTTCCTCTTCGTACTGTTTGATGTAATAGCGGTCTGTTTTGCCATAGACCTTCCAGTCGATGCTGCGAATTTCGTCGCCGGGCATGTATTGCCGGTGTTCGGCGAATTCAACGCTGAAGCCGTGGTACGGACTTTTGTGCAACCCGGTAATGAATCCTTCCACCACCATGCGGGCGCGAAGTTCCATATTCGCCAGTTTCGAAACGACATTGGGTTGGAGATATTTGAGCGCCTGTTCCATCCTCCGGTTGCTTATTTTTTATTCGACGTTTTTTTTGTCTTGGCCGTAATTTCTTTCTTCATGCCGATGATTTCGTCCGGGGTCTTGCCGAGATTGTCAAGCTCAAATTTCGCCGATGCCGCAAGTTCATGGGCCGGGAATCTTGTGATGAAGTTCTGATACGCAACTCGTGCGCTATCGGCAATCTGGAGATTATTGTTGTAAATGAAGCCGATGAAAAACATTGCCAGCGGAGTTGAACTCGAATCCGGGTATTTCTTTACGAAGGCGCCGTAATAATTCACCGCGGCGCGAAAATCATTCTTTCCATTATATGTTTCGCCGAGCATGAACAGCGCCGCCGATGCGTTCTTCCCATCCGGATATTCTCTGAGAATAGCCTGGCACATCTGGATGGTCGAATCGACATTGCCGCTGGCTCGCGATTGCTCCGCCTTTTGCCACATTTCATCTTCCGTCATTTTCGCACATCCGGCGAGGAAAAGAACAACACCGGCAATAGCGTATACCGTTATTCTCATGACCGCTCCTTATTCAAAATTGTGAAGATATTCTGTTATTGTTTTCTTTCCATCACAGCAGCGAAGAAGCCGTCCGTGCCGTGGACGTGCGGCTTCAGCCGGAAGTACTGCTCATGCGATAACGACTCAAGCTGGTAACGGCGAAGAATGACCGACGGCTCCATGATTTCGAATTGAGGATGGCCGCTCAAAAATTTCTCAACGACGTCCTCGTTCTCCGACTTCATAATAGTGCATGTTGAATAAATAAGCCTCCCCTTCACTTTCACGCTACGTGCATAGTGGTTAAGAATTTCCGATTGTTTGACATTCAACTCCTCAACCGACTGGGGAGTGACTGTCCATTTCATGCCGGGGTTGCGGCGAATCGTGCCCAAGCCGCTGCATGGAGCGTCAACGAGAACGTTATCAGCCGCATCGCTAAGACCCGGCGGAAGCTGACCTTCCTCGACAGTGCACACGCGAATGGTATCGACACCGCTCCGACGGATGCGTTTACGCAATCCTTCCAAGCGATAGGAGTTCGTGTCGAGGGCAAAAATAACGCCGCGGTTTTTCATTAACGCCGCGAGGGCAAGGGATTTCCCGCCGCCTCCCGCACACGCATCCACCACCTTTGACGTCGGCTTCGGGTCAACGAGCATCGAAAGGATCTGGCTCCCTTCATCCTGAACTTCAAAAAATCCCTTTCGAAACACCTCAAGCTGAAAAACATTCATCCTCTTCCGAACGGTCAAACCAAACTGGGAAAATTTTGTTCGTTCGGTCTCGATGTTTTCTTTCGCCAACGCATCCTGACACTCCTCAACGCTCGCCTTCAATGTATTCACGCGGAGGGTCAGCGGGGCAGGGGCATTCAGTGCCTCGCAAAGGCGGACAGTCTCGTCATCTCCGAACTGTCCACGCCATTCCCCAATCATCCATTCCGGAAATGAGTACCGGAGAGCAATAGCCGCGGGGCCGCCGGAATGGGACGGAGTTTCTTTTTCAAATCTGTCGTTTCGATCTTTCGCTTGATTGAGGAAAAGCGACAATGAATGCTTCTCGACTGGGTCAGCCTCTAGTTCATCGACCAACACTTCGATCCCGTCGTTTGCAACCGCTGCCCTGTACACAAGACACAATAAAAACGCCGCCGGACTGTCGTCCGACAATTGGATCAATTTTTTCCCCGATGCTTCGCAAAGCCATTCCATCCGTTTCTTGTGCCGAAGCATTCCGTACGTTGTCTCGGCGACAAAACGGCGGTCGTGCGAGCCGAGATATTTGTGCGAACGAAAGAATGTGTCGATAGTACTGTCGGCCGGATGATCGCTTCGATTGATGAGGTCATACACTTCGACGGTATGACCGATAAGAGAAGATTTTTTCAAGGATTACACTTCAACGACGTCAGAATTCATTTCAGATGTCCGATAGGCCCGCGCCATACGCGGTGTGTTGAACGCCACAGCGGGAACGCCGTTGTTGTTTAAAACAATCACGCCGCCAAAACCATCGGCTTTCTTTTCCAACTGCAGGATCGCTTGCTTCGACGCATCCGCTGGGTCGCCGCCGTTGTATTCCATTAAATCTATTACCGTTTTTGCCAGTACCACTTTGATGATCGCTTCTCCCCAGCCCGTGCACGATGCACCTCCAACCAAACTGTCCGCGTACGTTCCGCAGCCGATGAGAGGTGAATCACCCACTCTGCCCGGATACTTGTTCGGCGTACCGCCGGTAGAAGTCCCGGAGGCAATCACGCCGGTGCGATCGAGCGCAACAGCACCGACGGTGTCGTGCGGACCCTTTTTCCGAAAAGCATCTTTTGTCGATACATTTTTTTTGCCGCTCTGAATCTGTTTCCAACGGTCCAATTCCCTGCCAACGAGGAGATCTTCTTTCCTGCATTGCGTGATTCCGTGTTCTTGCGCGAACCTTACGGCTCCGGCTCCGGCAAGCAGGATGTGCTCGCTCCTATCCATGATGAGACGCGCCAGAGAAATCGGATTGCGGATATTTTGTACTGCTGCAATAGCTCCTGCCCGAAACGTTGTACCGTCCATGATGCTCGCGTCGAGCTCGATTTCACCGACGGCATTCACGAACGAGCCGCGACCGGCATCGAATGTCGGGTCGTCTTCCATGAAATTGACCGATTTTTCGACGGCTTCCGCCGCACTCCCGCCATTCACAAGAATGTTCCAGCCGATAGCAAGCGCTTGCCGCACGCCGTTGCGATGTGCTTCGACTAAATCGTCGGGAATATCCCAAGCACCGCCATGCACGATGAACGACACCATACAATCATTCCAACGGTAAACTGAAATAGAAGGAGCTGCCGATGCACTCCTGGCTTTCGACCCAAATTTTTCCCCCATGCGCTTCAACTATATTCTTACAGATAGCCAATCCTAGGCCGGTCCCTTCTCCCGAGGCAATCGCCGACGTTACGATCTGCCGGTATTTATCAAAGATGAAAGGTATTTCTTTCGCCGGAATGCCGATGCCGTTATCTTTCACGCAGACAACGACGGAAGGCTTTTCCACTCCAACGTTCTTTAGCATTGTCTCGGCCTCTTCATCGCTCCGCACTGTGACGGCAATCTCTCCGTGCTCGCGGGTAAACTTGATACCGTTCATCATGAGGTTGTCCAAAACCTGTTCAATCTTTGCCTCGTCGGCCACAACGGAAACTCCATCCGGCAGGTATTCTTTTTTAAAAGTAATAGATTTTTTCATCGCAAGAGGTTTCATCTGCATGAGAACATGGTCAATCAGCGCATCTAAATCTATCGGATTCCTATTGAGTGCTACGTACTCCGACTCAAGCTTGGAAAGGTCGAGAATATTGTTGATAAGATTGAGCATTTGTTCGCTGGCATTTTCGATCGTTCGCAGCATTTCATCCTTGTCTTGCTCGCTGAGATTCTTTTCTTCCTTCAGGAATTGCGTAAAAGCTCGAACTGCAGTGAGCGGACCGCGAAGGTCATGAACTAACATCGAAAAAAAATCCGATTGCAGTCTCATCACTTTTTTTTCGGCGACCGTCATCCTCAAAATAGATTTGACGCGAACGATAAGCTCGTTGTTGTCGATCGGCTTCAAAAGATACTCGTTCACTCCGAGGTTGAACCCGCGTTCCATAGAGCGAGAGTCGCGCATGAAGCCGGTGAGGAAAATAACAGGGAGGTCTTTGGTTTTTTTATGAACCCGGATGCGAGAGAGCGTTTCAAACCCGTCCAAACCCGGCATCAAAATATCGAGAAGCACCAGGTCAACTTTTTCATTATCCAGTATGCGGAGCCCTTCCTCGCCAGTCGTCGCCCGGAACACCTTGTAATCCTTGTACTCAAGCACGCTCGCAACTGCGTTGACGCTTGATACTTCATCGTCTATAACGAGGATGGAATACGTTTCTGGGGAAGTTTCTCTCATACTGAGCTAAGATAGAAAAATCGCTCTGGAATTGCAAGGAGACTTGAAACACGGAAGCGGGTCGATTTGAGAAACCTTCCAAAGGTTCATTTTCTGATTCATTAAATGTCTACACATTCGCTCGCTTGTCAAGGAACATTGACTAGGTTGGCGCACGAACGCCGAACTGGTCCGCCTCCTGCGATACCAGTGCTATGGCGTCAAAAATGCAAAAAGCCAGATCAACTCTGGCTTTTTCCGCGGTTTGCATTTGGAGCCAATTTAATGACTATGGGCCATAGTAACAATGTGGCCGCACATTGTGCATCGGACTTCTTTCTTAGCGATGTTGTGAAATTGTTTCTCGATATAGCGCAGGCCAAAAAGCAGGATGCAAGAGATCACGAAAAAAAGTTCGAACGGTAATAGAAGAAGGGAAACACCAAAAGAGACAATGGCCAGCGACGTCAATGCAAATAACGACATCAAGCTTTTGCGATAAACCAAGGTTCCGCACTTTGGACAACTCATCTCTGTTCCTTTCTACTTTTGTGATATGTTTTGAAATCAATCTGTATATATATAGAAACTATGCGCTCGTTGTGTTGTGATTTCAGTCATTCGCCGCGCTTCAGTGTGATACCCGTCCTCTAAAGACCGTGAATTTTTGCGACTATCTTCCATCAAATAAAAATACAACCGGTGTATTCACAAACGCCCATAATTGCAAAGATTTGGCCCATTGAGAACGCATATCAATACGGCGGTTCAAGCCCGCATTGCCTTTAGGGCGCAATTTCCTTAATTTTCTACATGAGTAAAATATCGCGCCTCACAAACAGGTCTATCCTGCCGGGTCTCCGTATAATCTTCAGGTTTTGTATTTATCTTCTTCTCCTTGATGCTTCGGAAATACATGCCCAAAGCATCATAACCGTTCACCCGCGATTTGTCGAATACACCGGCAACCGACGCGACATCGTCCCGCTGAAAAAAATTAAACGGCCAAAGATTGCTCTGGTGTTAAGCGGCGGCGGTGCAAGGGGCGCAACGCAAATCGGCGTCCTTAAAGAATTGGAAAAAAACCGTATCCCGATTGACCTGATTGTCGGGACAAGCATTGGAAGTCTTGTGGGCGGGCTGTATGCATCGGGATATTCGACCGAACAATTGCAAACTCTCGTTGATACGACCAATTGGGCGGAAGTTCTTTCTTTTGGGGACGAAGCAGACCGAACAGATCTGTTCGTCGGTCAAAAACAGGCGGCAGAACGAAATTTACTTACACTTCGCTTTGACGGGTTTACTCCTATTATTCCATCTTCCCTTTCCAACGGGCAGCGTCTCACAACATTTATCAACCAGTTAACTCTTCAAGGCATTTATCATTCGAATCATTCATTCGATGATTTAAAAATTCCATTCCGCGCAGTGACAACCGATATAATCTCCGGCCGAAGAACTACTCTTGCATCGGGAAATCTGGCGGAAGCGCTTCGCGCCAGCATCTCCGTTCCCCTGTTGTACAGCTCCGTGAAACGGGATTCGATGGAGTTAACGGACGGCGGTCTTATCTCGAACATTCCTGTTGAAGTCGCCCGCGAAATGAATATGGACATTATTATTGCCGTCGATGTTTCCAGTCCGCTTCGAACAGCCGGCCAATTGAATGCGCCGTGGGAAATTGCCGACCAGATTATCAATATTATGGCCCAACTGCCGAACAAACAATCCCTCGAAAAAGCGACTATTGTGATCAAACCTGATTTGGGAGGACACCTTGCGGCGGACTTTTCAAGGCTCGATTCACTCATTGCACAAGGGGAAGAGGCCGCCGCCGCTGAGATGCCGGCGTTAAGAGACAGCATTCAAAAAAAACAATCAGCTGATTATCTTTCCAGGCCTGATGTCGACCAACTTTCATTCAAAGTTTCCTCAATCAGCTTTCAAGGTGCCGAGATTCCTCAAAACATAAAAGCCGACCTGGCTGCCCTGACGGCGCGCGACAGAGTTACCGTTGGATTTATAGAAGGGAAAGTCTTTTCACTATATTCCCTCGGCAACTACAAAGATTCGTATGCCGAAATTGAACTTCATGATTCAACCGCTTCCGTGAAATTCGTGGATATTGCAAACATAGAAGTCCGTTCTATCGAGGTCGCCGGCGATTCGGTGATCACGAAAGATGAAATCCTTCCTCTTATCGACCAGTTGAAAAACAAAGCGGAAAATTCCGACAGCACACAAACCGCATTAAACGGCATTCTCGCTTTGTATCGAGACAGGGGGTATTCTCTCGCGCGTATTCAATCGGTTCAATTTGATTCCACGAAAGGAGTTCTGCGAATTGCCATCGATGAAGGAGTAATTTATCACATGGCGGTCGAAGGGACGACGAAGTCACGCGATTGGGTGATATGGAGAGAACTTCCCTTCACTGTGGGAGATATTTTCACGGTATCGGGCGCTCAACACGCGATCGCCAACATTATGGCGACGAATTTGTTCGACCAAGTATTGATCGACATCCGGTACATCGGGGATAAGTCGGAAATTGTGATCAAGGCAACTGAAAAGAAATCCGAATTGGCGGGGGTAGGGCTGCGAATCGACAATGAGCGCAACGTGCAGCCGTCTCTTGAACTCCGCGACGAGAATTTTCTCGGTACGGCTACCGAGTTCGGTGCGTACTTTGGCGGCGGTTTGCGAAATCGAAAGTACCTGTTTGAGTTTAAAGCCAACCGTATCTTTAACACGTACTACACTTTCGATCTCAATTCCTTCTATAATTTGAAGGATATCTATACGTACGAGAACGATCCCTCCGTTCAATCACCCACTGTGTTCAGCAGAATGCGGGTGGGCGAATATCGCCAGTTAGAACACGGCTGGTCGTTTTCACTCGGAAGGCAAGTTGAACGTCTCGGAACCGTTACGGCTGAATATCGCTTCGGACTGAACGAAATAAAGTTTTTATCGGGAAGAGGATTTTTAACCGATAACTTCGCGCTTCAAACGCTCAAGCTTTCATCCACAATCGATACACAAGATCAGTTTCCATTTGCTCATTACGGTTCTTTGATGAACATGAGTTGGGAGACAGCATCCTCAGTCGGCGCAGGGGACATCGGCTATTCGAAACTTTTTCTTTCGTACGAATGGTTCTCGACGTATTTCGAGGGTCAAACGCTACATCCGAAGATTGTGTTCGGTTTTGCGGATAAAACGCTGCCGCTCTCACAGCAGTTTTCGCTCGGAGGAGAGGATTCTTTCTACGGACTCAATGAAGACGATTCACGGGGGAGGCAAATTTTCGTCATTAACATGGAATACCGTGCACTGCTCCCGGTGAAGCTGTTCTGGGATACCTACGTTAAGATTCGGTACGACTTTGGTTCGATTTGGCCAGAGCAGGAAAACATAAGCCTTCGCGAACTTCATCATGGCATCGGTGCAGGAATTGCCGTAGACACACCGGCCGGAAAGGCAAGCTTCTCTGTCGGAAGGAGTTTTTTTGTTCGGAGAGATTTGTTGACGCAACCGCTCAGCCTCGGGCCGGTCATCGCATACTTTTCATTCGGACACCAGTTGTAGGAAAGGCTCAACGCTTCTTTCAATAACCGCTGCGGCGTCTCCTCACAACAAGCCCTTTGTCATTCCCCCATCGACACTTATTGTCGCCCCGGTAATAAAGCTTGCCCGCGATGATGCAAGAAACGCAACCACGTCGGCAATCTCCTGCGGTGTGCCGTAGCGGCCGAGCGGAATTTCTTTTGCTTGAAGATTCATATATTCCTCGACCGTGATATTCGCTTTCGCTGAACGAACCCGAGAAATTTCTTCCTGCCTCTTCGTCATCACAAACCCTGGACAAACGGTGTTGATGAGAATGCCGTCCTTTGCGTATTGCCCGGCGAGGACTTTATGCAAACCGATAAGTCCGGGACGAAGGGTTGATGATATTACTAATTCCTGTATCGGCTGTTTACCGGCAATCGAGTTGACCGTGATAATTCTTCCCCAATGCTGCCTCTGCATGAACGGGATCACGGCTCTCGTTAAACGAATCGCACTCATCATCGTCAGCTGCACGCCCTTTTCCCACTGGCCGTCGGACAAGCGGTCGAATGTTTCAACGGGCGGTCCCCCGGCATTGTTCACAAGAATGTGGATCGTGCCGAATTTCTTGATGACAGTTCGCACCAATCTATCGACTTCTTTCGCATTGCTTACGTCGGTAGGTATGGGAAAAACTTCCTTCTTCGTTTTCGCTGATATCTCTTTTGCCGCTGCCGCGAGTATTTTTTTATCGCGCGCGCAAACAACAACTGTCGCCCCCTCTTCCGACAATGATTCTGCGATTGCTTTCCCTAACCCC
>CAZXQG010000025.1:0-42156 GCA_964642725.1 uncultured Chitinophagaceae bacterium | reverse complement strand
ACTCCGTTCGCTTACTCAGGATGAACGGCCCATTTGTTCACCCTGAGCAATCCCGTTCCGCTGAAGCGGAACGGGAGCGTCGAAGGGCTAACGCAAGCCATTATTGAGATGGCTTCTAATAAAAATATATAGAAACAAACCCCGACTGACGATTAGAAGCTTTTTGCGATGGAGTCTTCGCAATAGCATTAACTCTGTTGATTATTGATATTAAAAATTCCATCATCGGTAACAGTTGCTACTGCCAATAACTTTTGGCTTGCTCTTTTACATATTCTTCCATCTCTATTTGTTCTTGTTGCAAGTTTCACAATTATCCTGATAACGCGGGTTAATCATCACGGTGATCTAAGATTAGTAAACAGATCATCAGCCTCATTCATCTATTAGCTTCAGTCCATGGGACGGTATGAAAAGCATCATCCCTATGTATAACTGAAAATGCACTCTCTGCTCATAATGCCATCGCTTATTTCCATGATATTGGCATTCGTGTCCTTTCCATTAATGTACTTACCCCCTACGAAAACGGAACTGAAGTGTTGGCAGAAATTAAATATCAGAGCGATCCGACATTGGGTCACAAAAAAGGGGACAGAAAAGTGGGCGCAGAGAAGTACGATTCAAAATGGCGTAGAACGTGCTCGGAAGAATATTGCTTGGCATGGTGTTCTTACATTTACGTTTCTTTTCTTGATGGTCCGGGCACAGTTCATTGATAACCTGTTCATACAGTATGCTTCTCTATTGCTATCGCTCCCCTCTATCGGATACTTCTTAGGGAGCATTATTCAGCGACAGAAGTTAGTTATCATTTTGATCCGTAAAAAAACAATCGCCCAACAATTTGATGGAATAAGCCGTCAGCGATTTTGACGCGCAACACAAACAGCTGCAGTCGGACGTAGCTACTACGCACGGATTGACTTCCGCAACCCGCTGGCGGCGGCTATTCACTCAAGGAATAAATACAATGCCCGTATTAATACACGCGCCCAAGATCATCGAAGCTGCAGGAACCATTCCCGAACGAATCGATGAGTATGTAGGACGAGTAAGTACTGCAGCCGAGCATGTAAGCGTTGCAAGAATCATATCACCTCCCGGTTGGCTGGAACCCGGTCAACGTCCAGGCTTCCAAGAAATTTCTGTTGTATTGCATGGCTGTTTAAGGGTAGAACATGCAAGCGGTGTTATAGAGGTCGGAGCTGGTCAAGCGGTAATTGAATTTCCGGGAGAATGGGTCCGCCATAGTTCTCCTTATGAAGGAGGAGCAGATTATATTGCAATATGTTTGCCCGCTTTTTCACCAGCCAATGTTAATCGTGATGTTTAGGTTATGAAAATCTTACCGCAGTCAATTGGCCGGCACTGTTTCGTCCGGAATAACGCATTCTTTTTCTTGTTTCACACCGGCCTTTTCAAGACAACTTGTCTTGCTGCATGGTTAGAGATTTGATATATTTAATTTCCATTTTATTTCTTAATAGATTATGCAAACTTCACCTAAACTTCTTGAAAAGGTTCGAAATAGGCTTAAACTAAAACGATATTCTTTAAAGACTGAAGAACTTTACGTCAGCTGGATAGTGAAGTATGTCAAGTTTCATAAGATGCAGCATCCTTCAACACTGAATGAAAAAGACGTAGAAAAATATCTAACATATCTTGCCGTCAATCAAAGAGTAGCCGCATCGACGCAGAATCTTGCGATGAATGCGATTCTCTTTCTATACAAAGAAGTTTTAGAGATTAAACTTAACGGCAATATCACCGCAATTAGAGCTTTCAGATCAAAACGATTGCCAGTTGTTTTAAGCAAAATGGAGATTAATAGACTGATCAAAGCGGAGGAAGGAACAAAAAGACTCATCATCGAAATGTTATACGGCACGGGATTACGAGTGAATGAATTTATTAATCTTCGGATTAAAGACATTGATTTTAATCTGAAAAGAATCAATGTCGTTGGTGGAAAGGGCGACAAGGATCGAATCACGCTGTTGCCAGAGCCGATAATTCCGAAACTTAACAGCCATATTCTAAAAGTAACTGAATTGCATTCTGAAGATCTAAAGCAAGGTCATGGCGAGGCTTATTTACCTAACAGATTAGGGAGAAAATATAAGAACATGGGAAAAGAAATAATTTGGCAGTTTGTATTCCCATCAACAAAACTATTTAAAGACCCTGTTACCGGAAACAAAGGAAGATGGCACATTGATTCTTCGACATTATCAAGAATAGTGAGAGGAGCCGCATTGAAGTCGAAAATCTTGAAAAGAGTAACTCCACATACACTCCGCCATACTTTCGCGACACATTTGCTGGAGGCCGGAGCCAATTTGCGTATAATACAAGAGCTCATGGGACACAGCACTCCGGAAACTACAATGATTTACACTCATGTAATGGAATCAAACTTAAATGTAAAGAGTCCCTTAGAGATTTATGTGACATAAGAGTTACCTTATTTCACACGGAGCGCCACCCGACCACTGGACATCCCACGCGCGGAATGTTTACCTCGATGACGTTGGACGCTGCCGCTTAACAAGTGTATCAACGATTTTACGAATCATGATTTGCAAACAGCTTACCAGTCCCGCAGCTTCTTAGCGGGAGGCCCGGTCGGTTGGAACATACGAACCATCTTCAACATGATGATAAGAGGTCACTGTACACTTGTCGGTAGAAGGAGGTTTCCTTGACTAGGATCTCAACGATATTGATTTCGCTGGGCTTGTTGGTTCTATTGCCTTCCGTCGCATCGTCTCAAAAGGAAAGTGCATACGCACCAGGAGAAGTCATACTAAAACTTAAAAGCAATCGGCAATTTTCAAAGAATGCAATCGGTGTTTTATCGACTGGACTGTCTGGTCTTGATATTGTACTCCAGCGTTTCGGCGTATTTGAATCGAAGCCTCTTTTTGATCCGTTGAATTCTGCTCAGAATTTACGCTCAACTCTCGGAATGGATCGAGTCTATATATTGCACTTCAGCGCTGCGGCTAATGTGGACTCAATCGTTTCGGACCTTTCCACGCTTCAGGAGGTTGAATATGCGGAACCTGACTTTGTCGGACATGGAGCGGGTGTCGCACGGATAGATTCACTTGTGCCCAATGATGCATACTTTAACAGGCAATGGGCGTTCAGAAACACCGGATCGAATCTTTCGGCCAATTCGGGAAAGGTTGGAGCGGATATAAAAGCAGTAACGGCGTGGTCCATCTGCACAGGCGACTCAAATATCATTGTGGCCGACCTTGACTCCGGCCTCAAGTGGGATCATCCGGATATCGCTGATCGTGTTTGGGTAAATAAGAAAGAGACCGCCGGGAATGGAATCGATGATGACAGCAATGGCTATGTTGACGATATCCATGGCTGGAATTTCGCTTACGGCAACAACAATGTAAGAGATGATTACGGGCACGGAACAAATACTGCGTCTATCATTGCCGCAAAATCAAATAATGGGCTTGGCTATGCCGGCCTTGACTGGGCCTGCAAGATAATGCCGTTGAAGGAGCTTGATTCAACGGATTCCGGCTTATATTCCTGGTGGGCATCTGCTCTATACTATGCAGCTAACAACGGGGCGCGCCTGATAAACATGAGCGAGGGTGGAACAGGTAACTCGCAGACTTTGGAAACGGCGATTGATTATGCTTACGCGCATGGCTGCTTCATCGCCGCAGCGATGATGAATACCAATGACAACACACGATACTATCCGGCAGCGTACCACGATCACGTCGTTGCTGTTGGTGCGACGGACTCCTACGATAAAAGATGTAATCCTTTCTTCTGGGGAGGAGGAAGCAATTATGGTTCGTGGATCGACGTTGTTGCGCCCGGCAGCATTATTTACGGCCTGAACAACATGAGCAATACCGATTACGGGTGGTACTGGGGAGGGACATCACAGGCAACCCCGATGGTTGTCGGCCTCGCTTCACTCTTGCTTGCTCAAGACACATCGAGAAGTCCGGCCACACTCAGGGAAATTATAAGGGCGACGGCCGATGACACTGTGGGATTACCGTCCGAAGATTCTGTGGGGTACGACGTCTATTATGGATACGGCCGGATCAATTGCTACAAAGCGCTCACTCATGTTCTCAACGGAGTTTTCACGGATCGTCCTTCGGTTCCGTCGGGATGGATTCTCCGACAGAATTACCCGAACCCATTCAACCCCACGACAACGATCCGTTTCTCCGTGCCAACCGCACAACATATCATTCTTCGAGTGTATGACCTGCTCGGCAGAAGCGTGGCGACGTTGGCTGCAGGGGTAGCTACTCCGGGCGAGCATCTAGTAATCCTCGATGCATCGAGTTTAGCAAGCGGCGTATACTTTTATCGATTGCAGACAGGATCATTTATTGACACTAAGAAACTTGTTTTGATCAGATAATTGCAATAATGAATGCTTTTGAAGGAGGGTAATCGTTATGCTCATTCAAATACGGCAATCCGCACATTTTTTGTTACTCGTGACATTCCTTGTATGCAGTTGTAAAAAAGAAAGTACTACTGCACCTGAAGCGGCTCAATCTACTCCATTATATTTTAACTCCTTTGAATCATCTGCCGATACAGTCGGATGGCAGGGGTTTGGTACACATACATTCTATGCTGAAGCTCCCAGAGGAGGGGGGAAACAATCTCTCTATGTTTCCGGAGGCTGTCTAATTCCGCATGCTTATATATGTTTTCAAAACAGGGTACCGTCTTCATATGTGAAACTCCATTGTTGGGGCAAACGTCTCACAGGAGGCGGCAATGTCTCATTAACTATTATGCACCATCCTCTGAAATCAGTTTATTGCCAGATCACTGATTCTGTTTGGACTTACTATGAATCTGCTGATTCTCTCTTTTGCGCAAGCGATGACAGCTTATCTTTAGAGCTTGACAGTGGAGGTATTGTTGCCGGCTCTATGTTGGTAGATATGATTGAGGTGATAAAGGTTAACTAAGATCACGGTCGTTCAAACGGCACATAGAGTCAAATACAACGACTCTCATGTTATTTAGAAGTAGTCTAAAAAGCCTGAATAATGCCGCCCTGGGCAGGGAGCGGCGAGGATCGAACATATTTGAGACTGCTTCCAAATATCCGCTGCGGATTATTTGCTAGTGAACACTAATGAGGAGATGTTATTGACAAGACGTAACCTAACCTGTCCTGTTGCTTTTTAGCGGGAGCTCCGGTCGGTTACGCGCGGCAAATTTCATTCTTTCACGAATTCGATCCATGGAAAAACTAAAGCGCCAGGCACTCATAACGTGGATTGCGGTCAGCATTTCGGCGATTTTTGCAAACTTTTGGTCGTATTGGGGAATTAATGAAAACTTCCACGAAGGTTGGTATTTCGTGAGTTTTTGGGACAATGTGTTTATGATGTTCGGTCAGTATTTGCTGCCGGCGATAGCCTTTATGCTCCTGGCCGTGGTGTCAATTAGATGGAACAAAGTCGGTTCGTTGTTACATATTGTTCTGGCAATCGGGAGCTATTTCTTCTTTGGCAAAATGTTCGCCGGATTCTTTCTGGTGGCTATTCCTCTGTCCGGTCTGTCAATTCTCTATTGGTTCGCAAATCTGGAACGGCGAAGGCTCGCGTACTTTCTTGTCATCGGCGTACCTCTCTTCCAGCTAGTCGGCATTGGAACATTTCATGGCATCCGTATTGCCAACAGGTACAACGATAATAATTTTTCTGTTAGGCAGATACATGGCAATGGTATTACATTGACATGGGCACCTCAAGGTCCTGGCTGGCCAGACGGCGGCACCTCATGGAACGACGCGAAGAGAATCTGCGCACATCTGAATAGCGACGGCATTTTGTTACAAAATGATGAACTAAATATTTGGCGTCTGCCTACGGTTGATGAGGCTGTTCGCTCAATGGTCTACCACGGCAGCAATGCCGGCGGCATCTGGGACAGCAATTCAAGGGAAGCAATGTACAAGCTTAAACCGGACAAAGAGTCCCCTCTCTGGAACATCCATTTAAAGACGATTTATTGGTGGACTTCAAGTGAAGTGAATCAGAAAGACGCATACATCATTGTTTACAATGGAGGTGTTTGGCCGCGATCTAAGAATTCAAGAACTGGTTATTTGAACTTTCGGGCTGTGAAAGAAATGCCGGCAACGCGAGATCGATGATTTAACACGCGCGAAAGTAACTTTCTCTATTGCACGCAATTTACCATGTACGGTTTGGATGCCGAGCCGACTCAATTCGTCCGCAGCCTGGACGCATACAATTAGGCGGTGGAAAAAATGTTAACAAGCACCTTCAGGATTTAAAAATGTCTGCCGAATTGAAAAAATCTATTTTGAAATTTGGCGGTGTTATGCTCATAATCCTTGGCATATTGCATTTGGCAGTAACGCCGTTCATTGCCCGCCTGATCTCGGAAAATGTTACCGAAGCCGTCGCCGCCTGGCTCACTCCCCCCATGCTTCTTAATCATATCATTGTGGGAATCCTTCTACTCCCTTTAGGGATTTTAACGTTTTATGCAGCGACTTCAGCCGTGGATGGAGAGAGCTGGGCATTGGTCGTCACACGAGTATCTGCGATAACCGTAGCGGTATTGCCTATCGTACTCTTAATACTCATGGGGACTCGATACTTCGGCGCTATTCCATTTGTTGTTGCAACAATAATAGCCTGGATTGCGGCATTGTCGCTTCTTGCAGCCGCATTCTGGCCCAACTCTATCAGCCGTCGGCCCCGCCAAGAAACGGAGGATCTAACCAAAACGCTCAACAGGTCCCAAAGAGAAAGAGGTAACTCATAGGAAAGCGGCTCCGCAAAAAAGAACTACTGATCGAAATCCGACGTGAACGAAGTGCGCTGGACGATACTCTCTCGCTAATTTCAGTCCGTAATATGACTAAAGCAGGCGTTACTCGCAGCGGCTGGTCCGTTAAGGATATCCTCGCACATCTGGTCGAGTGGCAGCAAATGAACCTGAATTGGTATGCCGCCGGGTTGCGCGGAGAGAAGCCGGCAATCCCTGCTCCGGGATTCACTCTGCGAGATCTGCCTCGCCTGAATAAAATGATCTACCGTAAACATCATCAACGCTCGCTGCAGGCTGTATTGCACGACTACCAAGTTTACCACGAACGCGTCGTCGAACTTATCGAGGTTCTTCCGGACTCTGATCTGGTGACATTAAGACGTTTTGCCTGGACGGGCCCATCGTGGACGTTGAGCGATTACTTACGTGCAAGTACGGCAGCTCATTATCTGTGGGCACGCACGCGCATTCGGCGGTGGGCGCGCTCCGGAAACAGAAACAAGCGGAGACCACGAACGACTCTTACATCTTAACGACAGGACAACTGCAGCCATGACTAAGCACGCAAGAAGAATAGTAATATTCCTTGCATCCATTGTAGTGAGTTTTCTCTCACACTATTTTTTAAACGGTTGGATCAACATAATCCCTTGGGCAATTGTTACTTTATGTGTTGGCTATACCAGTAATGGACGTCGTAATACAGTAGTTAACGGCGCAATCTTCGGCTACTTCTTATTTCTCGTATACATACTAATAGGATATGGAGGCAAGACCGACACAACAAGTATCGCTACCATTATTCTTTTCGCATTGGTGTTTAGCCTGATCGGTTCAGTTGCAGGTGTTGGTGGGGCGCTTATCGGTAACATAGCGCATCAAAGAATTAATCCCCCTCACAATTCGGAAAAAGTCAAATAGGACATTCCTCTGCGCCCTCCTTACTCAGTCGCTCACGTTAAGGGAACCAACCGTCGGCGATTTGGCCGCGCACATCGCACACAGGTAACTTGTCCATTGAAACTTCTTGCACGTTTTTACGGGTTTCACAATATTGAATATGGTTGGACAGTTGCAAACAAGGACTACAAGAAGAATGGATAACAGACAACGACATTGAGAACTACACGCTTATTCAGAAGGATAATTATTCTTGTCATCGGAATTTGCTGGGTTCAGCTGCGTGCACAGACGATTTCATGGTCGAAGATCGCAGGACCCTATTCCGGTTCGATACAACTTCTTACGGTCGATCCATCGGGAATCGTTTTTGCCTGGACATCCGGCGTGATGTACCGATCAACAGATTCGGGCGGAACCTGGCAGCCGCTTGGATTAGGCCTTGAGTACGGCGCATCGTTTCTTGTTGCAGATTCGGCTAATCATGTTTATACCGGCAGCAACACACAGGGACTGTATGAATCCACCGACGAAGGTTCATCATGGACAAAGGCGAACCTGACTGGCGGTGTCTACTCTGCGGCAGTTCTTTCGGGGAATAGAATCTGTGTCGGCGGACTCCAGACAGTTTCGATTTCCAGTGACGGCGGAAAATCCTGGTCTGTGTCGCAGTTAACGACCGATCATGTGGGGGTGTCGTCGGTTGCCGAAGATCATTCAGGAAACATTTATGCCGGGCTGCAAGCTGTTCAACCGCATGGAGCCCCGGCGTACGGCGGAGGAATTTATGTCTCTTCCGACAGCGGCAAAACATGGGGATCTTATGGAATGTCGCTAACCTCAATCTCATCAATAGCTGTAAACGAAGATGGCAAGGTCTATATTTTAGAGCCTCCCGCGAATGTCGACCAACCCGGTACCATCTGGTCCGCCGCCGCAAAGAGCAGCGCATGGGCAGAAGATGTTGCAGGAATTCCATATTGGGTCAAAAGCATTCAGGCTCTACAATCGGACAACCTGGGTGAAGCGGTTGCCGTTACAGACATGGGCATCTATATCTATCGTGACTTTGTCGCCACCTGGAAAAGTATTATGCCTGCTGTATCCCTAGCATCAATCACATCAGCCTTTTATAACCCAAATGGACCAAGTTATGCGGGAACGGCGTCGGATGGCGTATTTTTTTGGGGAGTATCTTCATCGGCATGGATTCAATGCGGGATTGACCCCGCCTCCGTTACGTCAATCGAATTCGACAGCTCGAATAGTCTATTCGCCGGCACAGCGTCAGGAATTTTTGAGCTGAGACCCGGGGATGGCGCTTGGTTGAGAGTCAGTGACGGGTTAACTCGCTCGACTGTCTATCAGCTTGATTTTTCGGCATCGAGCAAGAGGCTCTATGCCTCAACTGCGGACGGCCTTTTCTTTTTACCGGCAGGCCAAAATTATTGGACCCCACTTATTAAACAAAAAACGTATGATTTTGTAGAGTCTCCCGACGGCAATCACTATGCGGGTACAAACGTGGGAATCTTCAGAGACGCCGGTGGAAAAGATATCTGGAACATCATGCAGACGGTCGGCATCCCATATACAAACATCTATTGCATCGCCCTGGACTCTTCAAGAGATCTACTTGCCGGAACATCATCCAATGGCGCTTTCATAAGCATGGATGGCGGTTCATTCTGGACGCAAACCGGCGTCTCTTCTCCCCTCATCTTTTATTCGGTGAAAGCGATGGGAATAGACAATCAGGAGGGAATATTTGCCGGGACCGATACGTCGGGTGCTTACTCCTCGAACGATCTTGGCGACAATTGGAATAGTATTCCATCCATCAGCGGAAAAAGCGTCACCTGTTTTCTTGTCAATAACCCTGCACTGTACTACGCTGGGACTTCGGATAGCGGGGCTTTTATTTCGACAGATTGTGGGTGGAGCTGGCACCCTGCAAATAACGGCCTGATGGAATCCGGGATCATGTCTATCAACGTTGATCAGCGAGGGCTCGTGTATGCTGGAACAAACAAGGGATTGTTCAGAAGCAACGGCATCACATCCCATGTCGACGAAAAGAGCAGGTTTCCTTCTTCGTTTTCCTTGTCCCAAAATTTTCCAAACCCCTTTAACCCAGCGACAGTTATCAACTATCAACTACCGGCGAACACTTTTGTAACATTGAAAGTGTATGATGTGCTGGGCAGATTGGTAGAAACGTTACTCGAAGAACGTCAGACTGCGGGCACTCACTCAGCGACATTCAAGGCGAGCGGCCTCTCAAGCGGCGTGTACCTCTATAGACTCGTTGCTGGACGCAATGTGGCAACAAAAAAAATGATCCTTATCAAATAATTTCAAATCCATGAACAATTGGCGTTCGAATGTTATTCTGATCCGACGAAGTCGGGAGAATGCCGACCCAAGGGGTTCCTTCGGAAAGGCATCTATTCGTTCTAATCATTAGATTCTTTCCTGTTTTCCCTCAATGCGCCTCTGGATCTTCAGAATAACGTTAAGAAGGTGTTCTCCATCTGGCTCGATTTCAAAATATTTTCACCTGAATCCGAAATTTATTATGCAAAATCTATTTCCGCCGACTCTTCTGTTTCTGATTTCTCTCATTTCTCTGAGCTGCAACGAACCTTTTCAGCCAGAGGTGGCGTACAGGCCGGAACTGAATGTGTACTCGGTATTGTTTAGCAATGCCCACGGTGTGTATGTCAGGGTAACATCGGTCGCCGAGTCCCCCTCCGGCATGGAACAGGCGTTGCATGGCGTCTCGGTCACATTGACAGGGACCGGCCCGATCGATTCAACAGTCGAGACCGTTACATTGACCGATACCACCGCACTCGTTGACGGTGCTGCAGTTTCGTTCTACTATGCGCCCGCTCATATTATTCCACAGGGATCGTATTTGGTTACTGTCACGCGCAATGGTTACCCCCCTGCTGTCGCCAGCGTGCAAATTCCTTCAGGATATGCCACAATACCCGATCGGAGTATTTATGCTATTCTTCAAAAACCGATAAATATCAAAACGGATCTACAATTGACAGTGCAGGTTTCAGGGATAGCAAGCGCAGGCTTCGTTCGAATGTCCGTTGAATGCCGGGGGCTGGACAGTTCCGGCAACTTTGCTGTGCAGAATTTTAACGTCCTTCCCGTAGATTCGTTGAACCCGTTCATTGAGCTGGGATCAACGTCATTTCCTTTGAGAGTTGATACAACACTATACCAAAACGCATTCGGTCTTGCGCGTCAATACGCAGGCAGTCTGAGGCGTTCACATCTCTATGCCGACGTCATCGTTACACAGGTCGACAATAACTTATACAGGTTTTTCATTACTTCCAACAACACGGCCAATCCCCTTCTCATGAGAACAGACAAAATTATCTTCAGTAATATTTTCAACAATGCAGGCACGGGCATCGTCGCGGGCGCTTCCATCGACACGACAAGGATTTTTTTGTTTTGAAAACACTCTGTTTCGTAGGCATGCTGCTGCTCGCTCCATTCCTTTTCGCACAAGAGAAGACTATCACTATTACGGGTTCGGTTGTCGACAGCGCAAGCGGCGCGCGAATTCCGTACGCAACGGTAACTGTGGTCGGTACATCCACCGGCACAGTCGCCGATGTGAACGGCTATTTCATACTGCGCAATGTCGTGTCTCATCATGCGAAGGTGCGCGCGTATGCTCTCGGCTACCAGGGAAAAGAATTTGAAGTGGAGGTCAACAGCGAACAGCCAATCATCATGAACCTGAAAATCCCAGAATCTCCGATGGTCATGGCAACGGTCGAGGTTGTCGGAAAAAACATTTCGGAGGCTGCTGGCAGCACAGTGATAACTCCGGTTCAACTTCAGAATAATGTAGGGATCTTTAAGAATGACGTTGTGCAATATGTGACCCAGCTCCCCGGGGTTGTCACGGTCAGCGGCATCTCGAGTCAATATTATGTAAGGGGGGGCGGGCCGGATGAGAATCTTGTATTAGTGGATGGAATGCAGATCTATAATTTGTCCCATGCGTTTGGACTGTTGAGTTTTGTTGACCCGATGATCGTGAAAGTTGCCGATTTTAGCGTTGGAGGCTTCCAGGCCGAATACGGCGGCCGGCTCTCGTCCGTCTTTGATATCCGAACGATTGACGGAGATAAAAATGAATTTAAGGCGAAGGGGACTCTGGATTTGATTTCGACCGATGCATTAGTCACCGGGCCGCTTTTTGGGGACGGAAACAGCAGCTTCGTCGCCTTCTACCGCCGCCCGCTCTTTCAAAATGCGCTGCAGAAATTCTATTCCCTCGGATTACCCTTCGATTATGATGACGGTTTTGCCAAGGCGACAATCGATTATTCGGGCCAGGGGTATATCAGCGCCGAATTCTTAACGAGTGCGGACCATATCCGTCAGCAGAGCATTTCCGAACCGGATTTCACATGGAGCAATAACTCAGGCTCGGTTTCCGGGGGCCTCATTGTGGGAGATCAATTTGACCTTAGATTCTCAATTTCGTATTCAACATATCGCGCAGAGCAGCTCCCTAAACAATCGCAATATCTGGGCTACCAACGCGACGAGATATCTACTCCCTCGATGTACAGCGACGTGATCTCGTACACTTCATCGGGCGATCAGTTCGACATCGGTTTTCTTTTTACCTTTCCCGACTACAACAACACCTTTACAAACAAGTATGGCAGCACAATTCAGGAAACCCTATCAAGTATAGAGCCGGAGGTTTGGACAAAATACACATTCAATCCTCACGGAAGATTTTCTTTCGAAGTTGGTGTGCGTGCCGATCTGCAGAGAACTTTTCAATCGCTTTCGGGCGCTCCCGGCGGCTACCCCCCTGAGCCGAGACTTACTTTTTCCTACAAACCCGCAGACCAGATTTCCCTCTATGCAAACTATGGGATCTATCATCAAAACGTTATGGATTTGAACGATGAGAATCTGGTTTTCACTCCTTTTGATGTTATTGCGCCAATTCCAGAAAGCAATGGAGATGAGAAATCACACCAGTATGTTTTAGGATGCAAAGTGGAGCCGAATATCTTAACGTCGGCTAAAGTGGAGGTTTACTATAAAAGCCTCAATAATCTTGCAGGGGTGAATCTGGAAAAAGTCTATGAGTGGGAAAGCGATTTTATTTTCGGGACAGGAGAAGCCTACGGAGCGGATTTCAGTTTCAAATATGATGCGGGAGAAAACTTCTACGCAGAGACAGGATATTCCTTCAGCAGAACGACTAGAACGTTCAATGGCATAACATATTATCCGAGGTATGACGTCCGGAGTCAATTGAACACTTCTGCCGGTTTACAGCTGATACAAAACCTCTGGGTGCGAGCGCGATTGAAACTGACAAGCGGTTTGCCCTACACTCCCATTGCCGGGTACTTTGGTGTAATCCAGTTCGATCCTTCCAACCTGCCGGCGTATACAAATCAGGCGTTGAACACTCAAGCGCTGTTCGGCAAAGTGAACTCCTCGCGCCTCCCCGGGTATCAAAGTTTGGACCTCAGTGCATCGTATGATTTGACTCTTAGCTGGACGCAATGCGATATACAGGGTACGGTGATTAATGTGCTCGGCAAGAAGAATGTTTTCTACATCAACAATGTGACCGGAAACGTAGTATACCAGCTGCCGACAGATTTCAATTTCTCGGCAGGATGGAGCTTTTGATTTTGGCAAGCAGATCAGCTGAAGGTTCGTTCGACCGCTTTGTGAGCAATACAAAAATAACGGCCGTTAACGTGCATTTGGATTTGCTTCGACAAGCGTCGCTTAAGAACATATTTGTTCCAAAACAAACCCACAGGATGATGACGTATGCCCACAATTGAACAAAACAAATTATCATGGGACGGCAGGTACGATTGGGCCGAAGCGGGTGAAAAATGGTCCACCGCCTGGGGTGGCTCGTCGATGCAATGGTACGGAACAATACTGCCCCGTTTGCATATGCACTTTCCCGCGAACACTATTCTGGAAATCGCTCCCGGTTTCGGGAGGTGGACTCAATTTCTAAAGGGCATGTGCGCAAATTTGATCTTAGTGGATCTTTCGGAAAGAAGCATCAATGCATGCCGAAAACGTTTTGCCGGTGATTCACATCTCACATACCATGTGAACGATGGAAAATCGCTCGATGTGGTTGTCGACGAATCGATAGACCTCGCCTTCAGTTTCGACTCGCTCGTCCATGCAGAAGACGTGGTGATTTCGTCGTATATTTCACAATTGTCAAAGAAGTTGAAGCAAAACGGAGTCGCCTTCATTCACCACTCAAATCTGGGTGAATATTCACACTATAATAGAGTGTACTCCCAATTGCAAAAGGTTCCGAAGCTTCCGAGCCTATTAAGCATGATGGGGATTCTCGATAATATCAGAGTCCAGTGGCGAGCGCAGAGCATGAGTGCTGGAAAAATGCAGCACTATGCCGAAGAAAACGGCCTCACGTGTATCAGCCAGGAATTAGTCACCTGGAGCACAAAGCGCGTCTTGATCGATTGCATATCAACGATTGTCAAAAACGATGGCGCAAACGTACGAGGTAACAGGGTATTGAGGAACTATTCTTTCATGAAAGAAGCAAAATATTTGTCGACACTTTCAAAATTGTATGCCTCCACTCCAAAGGAATAATCGCTCAAAAGCAAACGTTGGCGATGAATTGGTCTAACACTTTGTGCCGCCTCTTCAGTCGCACACGGCAAGAATCGGCGATACCTGCCGCGCGTATAATCTAAAATCCGTTGGCCGGCAGAAACGAGTAGAAACCTATGTCAAGTTCTGAAAATGTTGAGTCCTTGGCACGCAGATGCATCAAGCTCTTTAACAAGAAATCCCTTGAGTGGGTTGACGGTTGCTACGCTGAGAATCTTGAGTGGTTGGAATTACCGCTGCCGGCTAGCTCTTCCAGTCGCCATGGAGACCGTACATTCCTGCGGAATACTGCCGCAAGACTTCTTTCATTGTTTCCAGATCGCCAGATGACGATCCACAATCTTGTTCCCAAGGAAAACCGGGTTGCTATGGAATTGGAATGGCGCGGGACTGCCGGCGCAAGTGTCGGCGCTTTCAAAATCGGCACATTGTTTCGGTATCGCATTGCTTCGTTCATTGCATACCGCGACGGACTAATAATCAACCAAACCGCCTATTGTGTCCCAACTCTGTCCGGTGCCCGCTAGCCAGTCGGCGTAGTTAGTCCAGCTGCGGTCCGTGAGGCTCAATTGCCCGTATAGATTTCACCATACCAGGAAGAGACTTAGAAATTGGATAAGAAATTTATTTTGCCAATGCTCGCGGTTGCTCTATTGCAGCGATGCGTTTTGAATGCCCAATGGGTCCAAACTAATGGCCTCAATCATGAAAACGTTCCTTCAATAGTTGTGAGGGGCTCAAGTATCTTTGCGGCGGGCACTGACGTGTTTCGCTCCACCGACAGTGGTGCAAACTGGCTGAAAGCAGATTCAGGATTGACAAATCAACTCGGATTCTTTGCAAGTGTTTACACATTTGCTTTCAACGACACATATATCTTCGCTGGAAGCGAAGCAGGAATTTTTCGGTCGACGAATAACGGCTCGAAATGGACTTCCATAAATAGAGCCGTTGAGGCGTCTTCTTTTGCCTTCATCGATTCAGCTCTCATTGCAGGAACGGCGTTTGGAGGACTTTATCTTTCAGCGGACAATGGAGTAACCTGGAAAAGCATCAGAGATGATTCAATGTATGAGGATGTTACCTCCATGGCTGTTCTGGGGTCTCAACTAATTGTAGGGACGGACGGCGACGGGCTTTTTCTTACCACCGATAACGGGACCAGTTGGCTCAATACCCATAACATTCATATGGAGCCGAACGTCAAAGCTCTCGCCGTCATGACAAATGGAATGCAAACTCCCTCCCTTTTTGTAGCAGGACGGTTCGGATTTTTTTATAGCTCCCCCGATAGCGGCAATACCTGGACTACGTTGCAGACTATGGAACCTTATGAAATGACTTCCCTGATTGTCTATGGCTCCACCCTTTTTGCTGGAACCTATAACGCCGGAGTTTTGCTTTCGACAGACATGGGAGTGAGTTGGAATGAAATAAATACAGGATTGCCCGGAACAACTGTATTGTCGCTCGCTATTTGCGGATCGACTCTTTACGCGGGAACCGACACCTCCGGCCTCTGGCGGCGGCCGCTTGCAGAAGTAATCAGCGATGTTGGAAATCAAACAGAACAGATCCCATCTCAATTTGTTCTGGAGCAAAATTATCCAAATCCTTTCAATCCAAGTACAACCATCGCATTTGCGGTGCCGTTAAAGGCTCGGGTAACATTGAAAATCTTCGATGTGATGGGAAGAGAAGTAGCAACCGTTGTTTCCGAAGAGATGCCGGCGGGAACGTACGCGCGGCATTGGAATGCTTCAAACTTCTCGAGCGGAATCTATTTTTATCGTTTGCAAACAGGCTCGGTTTCAATAACTAAAAAACTTATTTTGCTGCGGTAAAGCGCTTGAACCTAACCAGTCGCCCCCGCTGGAATGCCCGGGGTCTGGCAAGAAACGCTCGACAAGTCCAGAAGGGATCCCTTTGGAACGACGGTACGAGTCATAGACGGGTCGGCAGCGCAAACGTGTTAGCAACCGTTACCACTGCATGAAGCACCGCTTATGATTATCTGAGCTGTCAAATGAACATCGTCCAAAAATCTCAAATGCGGATTTGCCGACTGCTTTCCGGAGATTGCAGTCAAACCCTTTGGACGAAAGACAGATATGACAACGTAACCTGTGAGCAGCCTAACCAGCCGCTCCCGTCAATAATCGGCGGGCCTCGCAACAACGCTAACAATTCGCGCGGAGGAAACTATTTAATGCGAAGTGCTCTAGAAATTTGTAAATTGTGATACGGACAAGTAACAAAAAGAACAAAAAACAAAGGAGAACATCATGACTACTTCATTCTTTATTCTCTTGTTTCTGGCTATAGGAATTGCTCTGCTGACTCTTAAACCCAGGGATGTCTCTTCTCCCATTAGATTTAAGAGATTGGGATATGCAAGCATCGCATTGGCGGCATTTTCCTTGATATCTGCATCGTTTACGATTATCGAACCGGGATATGTGGGAGTTCCTGTTTTGTTCGGCAATGTTGGCTCACAATCTCTCCCAGCTGGAATCCATCCGATCTTTTTTCTGACAGATGTTTATAAAATGTCTATTCAGACAAAAGACTACACTATGTCTTCAGTCCATAACGAAGGAAATAAAATCGGTGATGATGCTGTTGCCACTCTATCCCGCGATCAACTTATTCTAAAATTCGATGTCAGCGTTTGGTATCATTTGGACCCGTCGCAAGCGAATAATGTTTATAGTAATATTGGCCTCAACTATGAAGAAGTGATTGTGAGGCCGGCCATTAGAACCGCCCTGGTAAATGCTGCCACCAAGTTTGACGCCAGCGATGTTATGTCTCTCCAAAGAGATGCCTATACGAAGACGGTTACTGAATTATTGCTGCAGGAACTGAACGGTAAGGGCGTAATTTTGGATAACGTTCTTATTCGGAATGTAGAGCCGCCGACCACTGTCAGCGATGCCATTGCGGCAAAACTTAAGGCCTCTCAGGAAGCGCAGCAAATGGAGTATACCATACAGTATGCTCAGAAAGAAGCGCAACGAAAAGCAATCGAGGCTCAGGGCATTTCGAACGCCCAAAAAATAATTGGCAATGGATTGACGCAAAATTATCTGCAGTGGTATTACATCACCCAGCTCAAAGATGTAGTGAATAGTCCGAATAACTCGACAATTATTTTACCGTTTGACCAGAAATTGATACCGCTGTTGAACGTCCCGGCAAAAAAGCAATAGAAGAAGGCGTATCGGCCCCGCAACTCTGCGGCGAAAGATCGGGTTTGTTTGGCAGCAAGAACATACTATCACAAGGATAGAAAGGACAGCTATGCTCTATATGGTTCTCGAACGATTCAAAACTCCAGGGGCGGTTGAGATCTATCGCCGATCGAAGGCTCAAGGCAGGATGCTCCCGGATGGTTTAGAATATGTTTCGAGTTGGGTCGACCTTGACTTCACGAAATGTTTCCAAATAATGAAAACCGAGAACGAAAGACTCTTTTACCAATGGACAGATCACTGGAAAGACCTTGTAGGATTTGAAATTATTCCAATTCGCACATCTGCTGAAGCAATGCAGGCTATCGGACCGAGATTATGAACATCGTAATTCAACCCGGAAAGCAAAGCATGAGGAGCTATAAATGGAAATCAAAAACTTTATTCTTATAAGCCTTGCCTTCCTCTTATTTTTATGTATGATGATTGAGCTTAGGCATAAAGTTTTAGTCAAGAAGCTGAAAAATAGTATCGGAGAAACATCAAACTTTTGGAAATGGGGAATATTTTATTTTAATCCGAACGACTCAAGAATGTTTGTTCCGAAGAGAATAGAATCGTTGGGTTGGACTCTAAATTTTGCACGGCCCAGTTCTTCTCTATTTCTTCTGGCGTTTGTTCTTTTTGCGATATTATTGATACGATAATTCATATATGCAATACCGTTTTCCCCTGAGCTATAACAGCCCCGTTACCTTAAGCGGTGGAAAGGAATTTTAGATTATAAATACCTGCGGATGATTGGGAAATTGGCGTTTTTTATACGCTTTTTTAGAAATTGACCGAGTTGGTTTTCTTAGGAACGGAAGACAAGAAACCAGCGAAAATTAAACTGAGAAATTGCATTGTGACCGAAGCTCCGCCGAATAATACTCTCTTTGAAATGAGTACTGAGATGTTCATGACGAACGTCTATACTCCCCCTGATCAAATGATAGCTGACAACGATGTCGTAATGGATATCGGTGCCAATATTTTTTTACGCTCTTTGCAGCCCGCAAAACACGAAATACAATCAATTCGTTCGAGCCATCGCCTGAGAATTATGAATTCTTACTGAAAAACATTCATACCAACGGCTGTCGCAACATCATCACGGATTGTGTTGCTGTGTCGGATCAAAGCGCCATCGGGAAGTCATATCTCAGCGAGATAGGCGGGGGACATTTAATGTTTGATCATAATATTAGCGGCAAACTTAGGGATCATAGTCAGCTACGAACAAAAACTTTGGACGAAATATTAAGAGAATACTCAATAGACAAAATCGATTTCTTAAAGCCGGATTGCGAAGGATCTGAGGGACACATCTTGAAATCTGATTCCAGAAGCTGTTTAGGAAGAATAAATAAAATCGCAATGGAATTTCACGACAATCTCTCCCCTCTCAATCATGACGAGATCAAGAAGTTGCTGGAAGACCATGGATTTTCATGCAATGCAGATTGGGATGGACAATCTCAATTTGGTTATTTATATGCCAGAAGGCATTGATTGTAGTTTTTGTGTAGCGGAAAAATAAGAAAGGCTGCATGATTTTATTTTCATGAGAACATAGAGGTCGAAGACTCACCGGAACTGTAAACAGGCAGCTCGGGTCCGTTAAGAGCAAAACAAGTCCACTGGAGAACAACATTTGCCTAGTATTTTTATCGACAAATCCGTTACGCCGAGCAACACGATGTTATCAGAAGCGCTCGGCCGATCGTATAAACACTGGGAATCAATAAAACAGACACTTGGAATCCAATATGGTGAGCTGACCGAGGAATGGAAATACTACGGCTCAAGTTCAGGGTGGACGCTCAAGTTGCTGTTGAAAAAAAGGAATCTCTTCTTTTTCGCTCCGTGTAAGAAATATTTTAGAATAGCGTTCGTTTTTGGAGATAAAGCTGTGAAAGCGGCTGAAGGCAGCGATTTACCTCCTGGGATGATCCAAGAATTGAAGAATGCAAAACGATATGCCGAAGGAAGAGGACTGCGAATTGAGGTCAAGAAACAGTCAGATATCAAAAACATTATCACGCTGGTGGGAATAAAAGTAGGCAATTGATTTTTCCCACTCATCAGCGTTTGCTGTCAAGAAACAGCGGGGCTCGGGAAAAAACATCCAACTCCCTTTCGATTGTCCGCATAACTTGTTACAACCAATACGCGGCTTGACGGCACTTCCGGTATGAGGCGTGCAACATGTCTCCCACAATTATCGTTAAAACATCCATGGAAACCTACAGAAAAAGATCTCTACTCCTGGCAATTGTTCTTTTCATTTCAATAAGCACTCCAATCTTTGCTCAAAGCTCGCTCGATTCCTTGCTGCAAACATTACCGGAAACCTGCACGACATTAATGCAACAGCGTGGATGGCCTAGTCTCTCCATAGCCGTTGTGATCGATCAAAAAATTGTCTTTTCCCAGGCATTCGGTTATGCCGACATAGACAAGAACATACGCGCAACGACAAGGACTATCTATCGGGTCGCCTCGATGACGAAGCTCTTTTCTGCAACGATGCTGATGCAACTGGCTGAACGAGGAAAAGTAGATTTAAACGATCCTCTCATCAAGTACATTCCAGCATACAAACCGAAGTACTTGCCAAACACCGGTCCGACAACCTTGCGTCAACTCGCAACACATACGGCGGGGCTGCATGTAGATGCCGCGCAGGGTTTTTGGCATTACTTTTCAAATTTCCAGTGGGTCGTCTCGAGAGGTCAGGAAAAGATCGTATGGGGAGTTACAAAAGACGATTTGCTCTCAACATTGGAAAAGGTCGAAATAGAATACACACCCAATGTGTATCCCCACTATTCGAATTTCGGTTATCAACTTCTCGGCATTGCTCTGGAAAATGCAGCGCATGAGCCTTTTGAGAAATATATCAAAGCCAACATTCTCGATCCCCTCGATATGAAGAATTCAGACTTCAGCCTCAATGATGAACAACAAGCTCGGTTGGCGGTAGGCTATACCTATCTGGAGCCGGATTTTCAACGATATGTTGCTCCCGACTGGGATCTATCAATTCTTAAATATTCAGGCGGTCTCTACTCGACACCGGAAGATATAGCCCGTTTTATTTCTTTTCAGTTCAGGGATGGAGTAAACGGTGACCCCAAAATCCTGAGCGGCGATGGGCTGAGACTTATGCGTACACCGCAAACATTGCGCAGCCCTCAATCCGGCGATATGTATGGCATAGGCTGGGCAATGTATGAATATGAAGGCCATCCAATAATTGCGCATGCCGGCGGCCATTGGGGTTTTTCCGCAAAGGCGGAAGTGTTGCGCGATTTGAAACTCGGCGTTGTTATAATGACAAACTGCAATTACCCTCAAGGAAATATCGGTCCGGAAAAGGATTTAACAAGGATCATCATTGATAAGTTTGTCCCTCTCTTGGAAAAGAAGAATGCTGAAGCGGCGTTTGATTCCCGCAATGTGGATCTTCAAAAGTATTCCGGACGATATACAGTCCCCGGCGGGTATGCTCATGCGGATTTACATGTCAAAAACGATACGCTGTATTTCTCTTTGCTCGAAAAACCTCAATTTAATGTTCCTATCCAACTTGTAGGTTTGCACCAATTTTGTTTTGCCGTCGATCCGGGGAAACATCCAATGTTTCACTTTGAAGCCGACGATTCCGGTAATGTTGTCAGCCTGGAGTTCTTGGAGTTCCGCTTTAAGAAGCAATAAACAGCAGGATTTTTTTTATTGCAATCTCTGCAAGAAAATAGTATCATCTCATACGGGGCTTACCGGGCAATCGTAGTCGGGAGCTATGTCGACAAACAAAATCAAAAAAAACAAAATTCTTCGTTCGAAACGTTGTGCGGATCAACTAACGAATCTTGCCGCCGGACCAGTCGCTCACGCCGGAAAAGCGGCTTATGCGGTTCGATAGTTTTCTTCGAGAAAGGATGTCTATGAATAGGATACGAATCGATGAAACCCTCCTGAAATTCAAATCAGGATCAAACTGTGCTCAATCAGTGTTATCCACTTATCTTCCGACACTGGGAATTCCAGAGCCAATCGCTCACAAAATGGGGGCCGGCTTGGGGTCTGGCGTCGGGCGGAAACAATATATTTGCGGTGCGTTGAACGCAGGCGCAATAGTATTGTCGACGCAGACAGGGAATGAGAAAGGCGCCGATGTTGTCCGCAAAGATTTGGCATTGGAGCGTGTTCGTCAACTTATCACCGGGTTTGAAAAAAAATTCAAATCGTCGCAATGCATTGACATTATTGGCATTGATATAAGCACGGCAGAGGGCCGGAAGAGAGCTTTAGACGCCGGTGTATTCCGAGACATCTGTCTTCCTTGCATCGAAGAAGTTTGTATGCAGCTTGAAGAAGAACTCAACCCGGGAAAAAACTAACCGGCCCTCCCTCCAACAAACGGCAAGTCCCGAAAGAAACGCTCGACAAACTAACATTCAGGCAGCGTTTTTAAGAGTACACCCGACATGACAGAACCATAACAACAGGTCTTCATATGGATATCTCAGTCGCATATTTCCTCTGCTTGCTTCTCACGTTAGTTCTTTCATGGGCGACATTTAAGTATTTTTTCAGGGATAGCGGATGGGAAGATCAAGTATCCGACCATATGAAATCCCTTTCCAGTTTTGTACTGTATTCTGTTGTTCTGCTTATCATACTTGTCGGTGTTTTGAACAGCAGCGACAATTTTCTCGGAACTTTGATCGGGCTTCTTGTCAGCGGTCGGCATCGGTCGAGTTACTTAGGGGACCACCAAAATATTGAGCTGGCATTTTTCTCATTTGCATTTGTCTTTGCAGGCGCAATCCTTTTTCAGTACGGCTTCCTTCGTATGTCGGAATATCTGCTGGCTCGGAATGTCCCCCGATCCAAAATTCGGTCCGCTGCAATCGGACTCGTAGAAATTCAAGGCACGGTGGTTCCGGGACAGGTGTTAACAACACCGTATTCAAAATCGGAATGCGTATATTATCGCAGTGTATTGCAGGAATACCGGATGCATTACACCTCCAGTTCCGGATCGGAATACCGGTGGGACACTATTTCAACTGATTCGCACAGATTGCCTTTTTGGGCCAAAGACGAAACCGGGCAGATTCTCATAGACCCAACCGGCGCGGAATTTGAAATCCCTCAAATGCAGTCCGGTTTTTTAGGAAAAGACGGCGAAGAAAATGACAATCAATCATTTTCTACCAATGTAGGCGATAAGCGGTATGACGAATATTTCCTGTCGCCTAGTGAAAACGTCTGTGTGTTGGGCACAGTTGCAATTCGTAAAGACACATCCATCCACAAAGTGATTCAAAAAGGGAACAATAATTCCACATTCATCATTTCGGACAGCAGCAAAAGAGAGTTAGACGATGCCCTGAAATGGCAAATGCTAGCCGGTCTTACGTATGGCTGTTCCCTGTTCATCGTCGGGCTTATTAAGATACTTCAATTGTCTGATTTACTATAGGAGGATTCGTCATGTTTTTCGTTCTCACTGCTGTCGTTTTATTACTGATCATTATTGTCATCGGATACTCTGTTTCTCTCTATAATAACCTTGTCTCTTTAAAGAATAGTATTACGAAGGCGTGGAGCAATATCGATGTGCTCCTAAAGCAACGGCATGACGAACTGTCGAAACTGCTGGACTCTGTCAAAGGATATATGGACTTTGAAAAAGAAGTTTTTATCAAGGTCACCGAAGCCCGGTCTGCATACGCCAACGCAAAAACTATTCCTGAAAAAGCGGAGGCAGACAACATGATGACCTCGACTCTAAAGTCTTTGTTTGCAGTTGCTGAAAATTATCCTCAACTGAAAGCGAGCGAAATGTTTGCCCAATTTCAAAATCGCATCACTCAGATTGAGAGCGAAATTGCAGACAGGCGGGAATTCTATAACGATTCTGTTTACACTTTTAACACGCGCATCGAGCAGCTTCCCGATATATTTATCGCAAAATTTTTGAGTTATACGCCAAGAGAATTTTTCAAAGTTGCTGAAGCCGACAAGCAAGATGTCGCTGTTAAGTTTTAGAAATACCAAAACGATGCCTAACCAGATGTACGCCCAGGATACGAAGGAGCGGAGGCAGCGTAGTGTTCGTCCAATAGAAGGCGTGTTCTCTCCGCCATGGAGCAATAGTTTTGAGATATGCATCCGCTTTCGTTTTAGTGTTGACCTTATCATTATGGTCCGGGTGCAAACACCCATCTGAATCTATTCCCCAAGGTGCATACGCTTACACGAGCTATGACTCGAGCGGTGTAGCACTAGTGAGCGGATGGTTCACAATGATCGTTTCAGACTCCACAACCGTCTCCGGTGAATGGCATTTCGCCCCTATCGGCAGTCCGCAAAAAATTGGCCCGCAAACAGGAGATGGAAAACTTGTCGGCGGCATGAATGGTGAAAAGGTCTGGATTGAGCTGAATTCCGGAGTAAGGAACAACAACCTTCAACTGAACGGAACATCTGCACAAAGTCGAATAGATGGCCAGTGGACCTGGATAAGCTACGATGGAATAGCAAATCAAGGGATGTTCCATGCTGTCAGAAAGTAGCGATCCGTTCTCCTAAGTCAGTGCCTATTTCTTATGATAGTTGTTCACGAACTCGAAAAACTGCAGAACCTGCTGGCCAAGCTCAACTTGAACTCCGTGAAGAAGCTCATTTCTATCGATGGATTTTTTGGAACAGGCAAAAGCATGGTCAGCGCGTATCTTGCCCAGGCTTTCGCCCTCCCGGTGGTCTACGTCGATGACTATTTTGCGAAAGATGGAAAATCTCTGGAATTATTTAAATTCGAGAATTTCGCTGCGACGGTCGCGAAGTTGAGACAAGGCTCTTCTATCATTGTCGACGGAATTATGGTCCAGGATGTCCTTGCGCGAACAGGATCCAGAGCGGATTTTTTTATCTACGTGAAAGAAGTGAACCGGCACGGAATCTGGTCAAACGGATTCAAACTAGACAAACTAATACGGTCGGATGACGACACCCTCCCGACCAAGCCGGACCGTTTTGAGGATGAACTTGTTGAATACCATTTGCGCTTTCGTCCTCATGAACGAGCTGACATTATTTTTGAACTCATCGAAGGCACAGCGTAGCGAAGAATTATCGCAGATATAAGAACCGGCAGCTAATCTCCGTTCCTTGAAGCGTTTTGTTCCGGCATCACAGTCGACAAACATTTTCCCGACGAGGCTCTCGTGAAACACACACAGCGGATCATCACCGTCATTCTACTTTTCCTTACGCCTTCGTTGACCCATGCGCAGCAGGCGGTCAAGTTACAGGGCGCATGGGAACTGGTTTCTCAAAAGGAAGACGGGAAGGACCATCCTATCCTGGGGAGACAAATAAAACTCTTAACCGGTACACACTATGCCTGGGTCCGGCAGGACAAGAAACTGCTTGAAGAACTTTTGGCAAAAGGAACGCAGCGCGATTCTATCTCAGCGTATCAAGACACATTCGGAGCCGGAACATACAAAGTCGTCGGAGACACATACACCGAAACGACTGAATTCTTTTACGCTCCACAATACATCGGCAGATCGCTTGAATTCAAATTCAAACTCGAAGGCGATCTTTGGTATACCTCCGGCCACTATTCACACTATGAAGGAGGCAAAAAAATCAACGAGGTCCTCTTAGAGCAAGTCTTTAAGCGAATCGACTAGAGCTCCAAAGGCAAAAACGGACGCCGCGGATTGTCCGAGACAATACTACGAATCGTCCAAGAACCGCTCGTAAATACCGCTCGGCACTCTACGGAATTCACCTTTTGAACTCTTTAGGATCAAGGTTGACAGGATGTCTCGCTAGAGAACTTAACCCGGACCATTGCGCGCACGCTGATTTTTAGAAACAATAGAAAGATTTGGCTTATGACAGTTGATCCCTCAACTGAACGATTCCAACAAACAATCGCAGTTCTGCCTCAGGACATTGATCAGTTCGACCACGTCAATAACGTTGTCTATGTGCGTTGGGTCCAGGAGATTTCAACAGCACATTGGAATGCGGCGGCAACGAACGCTCAAAAAGAGGCGGTTGGATGGGTCGTTGTTCGCCATGAAATCGACTACATGCGTTCCGCACGTTTGGGTGATGAGATCATTGCCCGCACGTGGGTGGGCAGCGCGAATAAAAACATTTTCGAGCGGCATACCGAAATGCTCCGCCTTCCAGATCTGAAGGTCCTCGCGCGGGCACGCTCGCTGTGGTGCCCGATTGACTTGCGCACACGCAGGCCAATGCGAGTTGGCGCCGACATCTATGAACGGTTTTCTGTAATTCCAATGAATCCATAAATACTTATGGAAATGATATTTTTCATCCTCGTCATCCTTCTTGCGACTATTTCAATCTGTGAATACTTTTCCGGGAAGGTGCTGGATATCGCTTTTACCGGTGTCCTTATAACAAAACAAGAAGCACAAGTACAATATCTCAAGATTGTTTTGGCACAACTCGCCGTTCGGATATTGTTTCTTTCCCTCATGTTTTTGACATACGGAATAATCTTCAAAACGGGTTCCGGCGACCTTCGCAGAATTCGAACGTATAGTATCATCATTTTTATTTTGATTATTTTTCCCTTTGCGATGATCCATAAGAAGTTTACGTCCTGGGTCAAGAAAACAACAACTGCCGCTAGAAATAATAAATGATTTGCTGCCTACTTATATGCTGCCGCCCGTTAGGCAGTCACGCCAACTGAAATCACCATACATCATAATCAAAAGGCACAACCATGGAAGATGCACATACTCTCGGAACATCAGTCATTATCGGATTAGCCTTGGTCGTAATCTTCGTTCTTGGCATTCGCATCATTCGTCCGACACACAGAGGCCTTGTGGAACGGCTCGGCAAATACAAGAAATTCGCCGGTCCGGGTTTTCACTGGATGATCCCGGTTATTGACCACATGTACCAGATCAACACGACAGAGCAAATGATCGATGCAGAGCCTCAAGAGATTATCACCAACGACAATCTCAATGCAATGGTAGACGCCCAGATATACTATAGAGTGAAGCCTGATGAAGAAAGCGTCAAGAGTTCGCAATATAACGTGAACAACGTCAACAGCCAGATCGTCAACCTCGCCCGAACTACGTTAAGGAATATCATCGGGACTTTGACTCTTAAATCAGCGAACAGCGAGAGAGGGAAAATCAATGATGAGCTGCACCGAATCCTCATTCAAGAAACTTCATCGTGGGGAATCGACATCGTCCGCGCAGAACTGAAGGAAATTGACCCGCCGAAAGACGTGCAAGATACGATGAACAAGATTGTAAAGGCAGAAAACGAAAAAATCGCTGCGATTGACTTTGCGACCGCGGCCGAGACTACAGCAGACGGTGAGAAGCGCGCATCAATAAAGAAAGCTGAAGGAATCCGGCAGGCCAAAATTCTCGAGGCAGAAGGTGACGCCGAAGCCATACATCTCGTCAACGACGCGGCAAACAAATATTTTATCGGAAACGCCCAACTGCTCAAAAGGCTGGATACCGTTCAGAGCTCACTGGAGAATAATTCAAAAGTCGTCATATCGGGAAACACAGAGTTGATTAACGTGATTGGGGATCTTGCAGGCGTACTTCCGTTAAAAGAATCGAGTCCCAAAGAAAAAACAACTCCTTAACTGACAGATCCTTTGCAGAAATCGCGAATCCTCCAAACAAGAACCGATCGGCATACATACAGGGAAAATGCATGAGTAAACATATTGTCTTGCTCTTCATTGGTATTTGGCTTTTGATGATTTTCTTTTCCAACAAGAGCATGAGCCAAAAAGAAACAGTTGGCGTCCAGGAAGGAGTGCACCACATGGCGGAGGATATCGTCCGCGATCTGCACAGCGACGGTCCGATTGCATGGCTCAAGTACTTTTCGCATTCGCCGCAATTCTTCATGGCTTCTGACGGATCGCTTGTCTTTCCCAACAATGACTCTGCTGCCGCCTTTGTCTCCGAGTATGCAAAAAAGATGCGGCGGATAGATTTGACATGGAGCGACATTCGCGTAGACTCCCTCGCTCCGTATCTGGCGGTATTAGCGGCTTCATTCCGTGAAGTTCAATTAAGTGCCGATGGAAGCGAGCAAACTCCGGCCGGCTATTTCACCGGCGTGGCGGAATATACTCCATCGGGCTGGAAATTGAGAAATGCCCATTGGTCGCTTGCTAGACCGCAGCACTGACACAGCGGTATCAACTAGAAGCTATCTCAAAAATGAATGTACGCTGACACTTCGACGCGTCCCCTTATGGGGGACTTGCTTCCCGAAGGGATCCCTTTGGGACAGCGTGAACAAATGACCCGTTCATCCTGAGTAAGCGATCCCGCTCGAAGAGCGGGAGAGCGCATCGAAGGATGAGTTGACATATTTTTGAGATGGCTTCTAATAATCGTTAATGGGACATTGAAAATGAGCGACTACCGTATTTTGTATCTTGATGAATTATTGGACAAGAAATCGTAACTTGAAGGCAACAACTATTCAATGTCCGGAGAAAATGGATTGAAATTTTTACATGAGCATAATTGACCAGACGATCGCCATCACCGAGCGGTGGTACGAAGCGATCCTTCGCGTTCCGGCACGCCGCAAACTCGCCCAACTCGAGCCAAGTTCCGCAGAGTGCACGGCCATCAAGGCTGCACTCCTCGGCACTCTCAACGGGGTCCGGACTGCCGAAGAACAAGCGTGGATCAACCGTATCGAAGCCCGTCGCATCGGCTTAAATAGCTCAAAAGAAGAAGTGACGGTCACAGACTACGGTGCCGTGAAGCGGTACGTTCGCCTCAGTGCGGAAGAAATGTATCGCGGCACGCTGGTCCGCAAAACTATCGGCAGCGTTTCCCGCCAATTAAGTAAATCTCCGTTTTGGTCATTCGTTCTGTTTCGACTGATCAGGGAGTTGAAACCGCGCACTTGCCTCGAGCTCGGCACGGCACTCGGTATCTCCGGCTCGTATCAAGCGGCATCCCTGAAACTAAACTGTGTCGGCACGCTCGTCACGCTTGAAGGTGCAGCCCCGTTCGCCGCTATCGCAGAAGCAGGGTTTCAATTCTTGAAGCTCAACAACACTCTGGTCGTCCCTGGAAGATTTCAGGACACACTGAGCCAGGTACTCCGCCAACATGCCCCGATTGACTACGCGTTCATTGACGGCCACCACGACGGCGCGGCCACACAGGAGTACTTTGAACAAATCGCCGGAGCGGCGGCGGAAACAGCCATCTTCGTCTTGGACGATATCTCCTGGTCGCGGGGAATGAAACAAGCATGGCGGTACATCATATCGGACGAACGGACACGCATCTCGTTTGACCTTGGCGGAATCGGCATTTGTATTCTGAGCCGCCACATCAGCACACAGCAGCATATTCGCGTTCGCATGGGCTAAGCCCCGCTAAACTCTGCAGATGGTTGAGCTCCAACCCCTTCTGCAAAAAGAGACCACGTATGGTAAAGAAAACAATTGTGACTATTCGGACTGCTGAGCTGTCCGATGCGGCAACGCTGGCAACGCTTGCCGGAGAACTTGGATACCCGGCGACAACGGCCGAGATGAAACGGCGATTGGAACTTCTACGCAACAACGGGCATCATGAGATTTTCGTGGCAGAGTGCGGTACTCTGCTGGGTTGGATTCACGTTTCCCTGGTAGAAACATTGGAGACTGAATCGTTTGCGGAAATACGGGGCCTGATTGTCACTGAAGCTCAACGCGGCTCTGGAATCGGCGCAAAACTTGTCGCAAAAGCGGAACATTGGGCAGGCACAAAAGAGTGCAACCGGATTCGCGTTCGGACCAATATCGTACGAGCTGAGGCACATTCATTCTATAAAAAGCTTGGTTATATATCAAAAAAAACTCAAGATGTATTTGATAAAGTTCTTCCGTCCGGCGCTTAGCGAATCGTCCGGCAACCGGCTTTCCATATAGCAACGACAATAAAATGAGCAATTCCATTGTTGAAGAAAAGACTTTTAGAGAAATTGATTTCTCAAAAAACGGCCTGACCAAAGACGATTATGAAAATTGCTCTTTCACTCATTGTGTGTTTTCACATGCCGACATGTCCAATATTAGGTTTTCGGGATGCACATTTAACGGCTGTGACCTCAGCATGGCCATAATAACAAGCATGAGTCTTCGCGACGTCATCTTCAAAGAATCCAAACTATTGGGATTACACTTTGAACATTGTAATAAACTCCTCTTTTCCGCTGAATTTGAAAATTGCATCCTCAACCTCTCCTCCTTTTACAAACTGGGTTTGAGGAAAACAAGATTTACAAATTGTAGCCTTAGAGAGGTGGATTTTGCCGAGTGCGATTTAGGCAATTCGGTTTTTGACAACTGCGACTTGACGATGGCAAAATTTGTAAATACAACGTTACAAAAGGCGGATTTCCGGACGTCGTATAATTATTCTATCGACCCTGAAAAAAATCGAATTAAGAAGGCAAAATTTTCGACCATGGGAATTGTCGGACTTTTGGATAAATATGATATTGAAATAGGATAGACGGATGTAACTTATTCAGTGATATTGTTTAACAAATTGAATTTTCCGCTAAGTTCACGAAGAGCGCCTATTGCAACAGATTTAAAGAAATACTGTGTCTGATAGATCGATATAAAACTTCGTGTTCTTTCGTATCCTTAGTGGATAACAAATGTGCAAGATGAGTTATTGAATCACTTAAACATGTCACCGGCCTGCGAACTTCATCGATACAACGAGAAATGAAAACGATAGCAGCTATCTCAGACATTCACGGAAACATTCTTGCGCTCGAAGAAGTAGCTGCCGATATAAAAAAAAGGGGCGTCGATACTGTTGTTAATCTCGGCGATCACCTTTCAGGCCCTCTTTGGCCGAAAGAGACAATTCAGTTTCTCATGCGCCAGGAGTGGATTCAGATTTCAGGAAACCATGACAGACAGCTCATTCACCAAGACCCTCTAACTCATGGCTTGTCGGACGGATATGCTTTCAAAGTCCTCGACGATTTGGAAAAGAAGTGGCTGGGCGCGCTGCCGGCAACTGCCCGGATCAATGAAGACATACTTCTCTTCCACGGCACGCCTGCAAGTGACTCAGAATATCTTTTGGAAACGATCGGTCATGGCCGAGCTCAGCTCGCATCGCAAAGCGAGGTTAGACAAAGACTTGGCAATACGAAATCTCCCGTGATGCTATGCGGTCATACCCACGTTCAAAGAATTGTCGAAAATGGGGACAACACCATCATCGTAAATCCGGGGAGCGTAGGCTTGCCGGCGTACGAAGATGATTCACCCGAACCGCACGTTATAGAATCCGGTTCGCCTCATGCGCGGTATGCACTCCTGCACCATGAAAACACGTGGAGTGTGGAATTAGTAACAGTCACATACGATTTTCAAAGAGCGGCGGAACAAGCGCGCAGGAATAATCGCCCCGAATGGGCAATCGCCCTTCAAACGGGTTACATGACGCGATAATCTTCATAGACGGATCACCGGCGCCGACTCGCAATCGTGGATCTGCAAACGTAAGAAATTGATCATGAACGTCCGCAGTGAACTACAATTAATATGCGGGTTACCGCCGCTCTTCTAATCTGGAGAACAATCTATGCCGACTCTCATTGCACAACCTACGATCATTACCGCAGCCGGTAATATGCCGAAGCGTATTGAAGAATATGCAGGCCGCGTAAATTCCGGGAATACAGAAGTAAGTGTCGCAAGAATGGTTTCGCCGGCAGGGTGGGTTGAGCCCGGCCAGACGCCCGAATTTCAGGAAATTACACTTGTGCTGCGGGGGTGTTTGAGAGCCGAGCACAAAGGCGGAATGATCGAAGTGAAGGCCGGTCAGGCGATTGTCGCACAACCTGGCGAATGGGTACGCTACAGTTCGCCGTACGAAGGAGGAGCCGAGTACATCGCTATTTGCCTCCCTGCGTTCTCCCCCATTACAGTTCATAGGGATGAATAATCGTTTGGGTTCACGCTGCCGCTGATTTCGCCGCAAAGGAAGAAATATCGATGAACAAAAGCACGACCGCACTCAGAATACATCATCAAGAGTACACGATTCACCGCAGCCGCCCGAGATCCAATTCGTTCGGCAGCCACAATGGAGGTATCATGAAATTCCTATTCACAGCTCTGACTGCGCTCATTGTTCTCCCATGGGCACCTCTTGAGGGACAAATAATCGATAGCTATGGGCTAAAGGCTTCTCTCGTTAGCAGTCGTTTTAGCATTACGGACAGGGTTGAAAATATTGATTACATAGAAGGAGCTTCATTCCATCCGTCGATTGGAATTTTTGCGCGAAGCCGCTTGACGGAGAGCTTCAATGTAGAAACAGAAATTTCATACCTTCAAAAAGGCGCTAGCAAGGTTCTTCAGTATGCTGTAACAACGCCCGACAATCCCGACGGCAATGGAAAGACGGAAACCATGACAAGCACGATAGACCTGAACTATCTCCAATTCGGCGTTAATGTTCAGCCAAAAATTCAGTTGGGAAAAATGATTACTTTCGTTAGCGTCGGTCCTTCTATAAACTATTTGCTTTCAGTAGATAATTTTCTCGCGCAAGAAGATGTGAAAAGCGTTACCTTTGGCTATAACATAGGACTTGGCGCTGCTTTCGATGAAATCATTCATGCGCCAATATTTTTTGAAGTTAAATATTGTGGAGATTTCTCCCCCTTCTATTCAGGGTCCGGCAAGTACTGGAACGATGTTTTTCTCATTAATATTGGCGTCAACATATAGGTTGACGCCCGATTGCTAAAACAAAATCATTTGGAGCTGCTTCTCTTCGGAAGGCTTTCGGCACACGATCAACAAAATTTGTTTCCATGCAGAGCATGGAAACGGGGAAATGAGATTGGCGATATGAAAACTCGATTTGTCCCGCTTATCATCCTTGGTATGAGTCTGGTTCCATCAGTCGTGGTTAACGCGCAATGGAAATGGGTTGAACCGCAACCTCAGGGAAACACAATTATCTCCAGCGTTGTCGTAGGAAACAAGGCGTATTTCATGGGAGAGTCCTCCACTGTATTTTCAACTTCAGACGGCGGTAACTCATGGACGGTTTATCCTCCATATTGTCATCCCCGGGAAGGCGTTTTCATCGCAGACATTGTAAGCAACAGATTATGTTTTACGGACTCGCTTCATGGGTTCATTTGCAGCCCAGATCAAGGGCTCCTCTATGGCACAAGTGATGGAGGAGAAAGCTGGGCGTCAGCGCATCAAAATCTATGGAATCCGGGTTCCATTTATTTCTCAAGCGCGCGATACGGATTTACAACGGACGGACTATTTCGGACAACGGACGGCGGAACAACATGGGATCAATTAAGTGCAACTCCTTCCGGCCAGGGATATTTTTGCGGTTTTACGTCAACGGATTCATGTCATGTTTGGAACTCATCCGCAGCAGATTTTGGCACTGGTGGAAGAATAAAGTATACATCGGACGGCGGGGCTTCGTGGATTTTCCAAAATACCGGATTTCAGTCAAACTCCGACACGACATATAGCCTGGATGCAATCCATATGAATCCATCCGGCGTCGGCATCGCAGCAGGGTATGCTTACTCAAATGTGAATGGAAACGCCGCAAGTATGATCCTTCGGACGACCGATTTTGGCAATACATGGTTAGAAGAAGGAGCATCCGCCGAATTTAACACAATCATCAGCATCAGCGACAGCTTGTGGATCCTGATTGGCAACGATTGGTGGGGACACTATGGAACCGCATACCAGACCGTAATTTCTAGGAGTACTGACGGCGGCATTTCATGGAGAACGGTGTACCAGCCTCAATATCCCTTCCCTGCACCGCGGACTGGAGTCTGGATACCGTCTCAGAAAATTCTTCTCGCTGCCGGGTGGTACGGTGTCATCTACAAATCCACCGATCTGGGTCAGACATGGGCGCCACTTGCAGACTTTCCAAAAACCTTGCACGATATAACTTTTACATACGAAAAATCGATCAATACATCGTTTGGTTATGCGGTCGGTGATTGGGGAACATTCCTTCGTTCCACCGACCGCGGGAGCAGTTGGACAAAAAGCGAAATCAACTTCGGCTTTCCCTATTATCTTTTGTGCGTAGAGGCAAAGGATAATTTTGTCTGGGCGGGGGGCAACGGCCAAACGCTCGCGTTGTCAAGCGATTTCGGGAATACGTGGCGACGTGTTCAGACTCCATGGGATAGTCCGATTGCTTCGGGAAACATTATCAATCAAATCAGCATGTATGATTCTTTGCGCTGCGCTGTCTTGGCATCTAATTCCTACTACAGCAACTCAATCATGAAAACTGATGCGGTCGGTGAACCCTCGACCAAAGAAAAGGCTGCACACGCGAGTAACTTCACGAAAACCGTTTCAGGGCGTCAGACCTTCACACGACCCGATGCCGTTACTGATAACGGCAGCACTCTTGGTTCGATTATTTACACAAGCGATGGCGGAGATAGTTGGAAAACCGTCGCATCCTTGCAGGGAATGGCAATCACCGCAGTTGCACTCCCCGGCCCTCAGTACATGTTGGCTGGCGGTTACAAGATTGGAGATACCACGTATTATTCAGGATTCATTTGTGCATCATCCAATGCCGGCCAATCGTGGGAGGTCTTGACGTCGGTGGCGGGACATGTTACAAAAATTTCTATGTTCAATTGCCTCGATGGCTTGGCTTTGACCGACAAAGCATTCTACAGAACAACCGATGGAGGAAAAAGCTGGCACTTAACTTTTGTCAGTGAAACTAAGACGCCATCGCTTATTTCGATCCCCTCCGAGAAAAAGAATTCAGCAGTCGTCTTCATTTATGGTAATCAGTACGCCACATATCCTCTCGATCAGTTGTCATATACGACAAACAAGGGAGCGACATGGAGCGATATCGATTTTGATCTTCCAACATTCTATCCCATTGAGGGCTTTGCGTCGATAGACGGGCCCTCTAATCTGTTTATGTCTTTTGGAACAGTGGGGTTTGCAGCACAAACTTCGCCCACCTCCGTCGTTTATCAACCCCCGGATATGAACCGGATACCGCCATCGGGAACGTTCACTGTCAGCCCGGATACACTCCCTCCCAATGGCGGCGAGGTATCGCTCTCTTGGAAATCAGATGACGCAGAGGTGGCATGGCTTGGTCCTGGGTTTGGGCAGGTGGATCCCGGCGGATCGAAAAAAGTTAAGGTTAACGGGCCTACCGAATTTTCGCTTCGGCTTCAAAATCAATGGGGCTCTACGAACTATGTTGTTTCAGTATCGGGCGTTCCATTCTCGGAATATTCATTGTCTCAAAATTTTCCTAACCCCTTTAATCCTTCCACAACAATAGAGTTCAATCTCCCTGTAACTACCCATGTTTCTCTCGAAATTTATAATGTCCTTGGCCAGAAGATGACAACTCTCGAGGAAGGATATATTGCAGCCGGTCAGAACAAAATACTATGGGACGCTTCGAAGTTTCCAAGCGGTATTTATTTCTACCGGCTTTCGGTCGGGACGAATTCGTACACCAGAAAACTGTTGCTGCTTAAATAGTACCCGGTTCTTGCAATTGCGTTGCTGCTATTCGGAGGCATGTTGAAAGGTTTTCGTGCTGATACAGCGTCATCAAAACCTGGAGGTCAAGATGCCGCCTAAGCAGGAATCACGGGAAGTGTGCGGCGTATGGCATCTTTTGCGGAATGGTACGAGGAGCATCCTGGTGTCGCCGTTATGCCTTCGAACCATGATGAGGTGCCTTGGCAGCAAGAAGCCGGCCCACGGTATTTGTTCCTTTTCCGTATACGACCGACTATTTCGGCGACGTTTAAAAAAATGGATGATCAATTCTCGCGTTCGCGGTCTTAACACAATAGCTGCACAATTACGCTCAGCCGGCATCTCTATTGAATCGGTGTAGACCTTTTCGGGAGGCCGCAAGACGAGACATAAAACCCGCCTGCCACTACTCCTTTACTCCAAAATTACGCTGCCCGCATTCTATCGAAGTGAAATGTCTCTCTTTTGAGGAAAAAGATTGAGATTATTGTTAATTTTTTGCACCTTCTTTCTGTGTTATTTTGACAAAGCATGAGGGATTTCTCGTACATCAGAGGCCTTCAGGATCTTTACAAATTGCAGTCATTATGGAAAACGGAAGGTTGTTGTGCTTCCTGAACTTATACCAAAAAGGAGCGTCCAATGAAGAGTGTCATCCATAGATATTTATCCTTCGGCCTCAGATGTCTCATGTTCATCGCAGTCCTGAGCGCTGGGATCCCTTCCAGCCAGATCTACGGACAAAACGCGAGCGCGAACAACGGATGGCCGCACGTGAAGTATGCAGTCTACTTCACGTACTCGGACATTGAACATCTTCTTATCGACTCCTTGCAGTTTATCAAAACAGTCGATTACTTTGCCCCCGTAAGACCGTACAAAGTTTATCTCGAAGGAAGCAGCGAAAAGGAAGTCGATATTGCACTCATGAAAAAAGTTGCAGACCGGTTTCGTTCCATGGGAGTCAAAGTATCGGGTTCGATGGTTGCCGTCGGCCGCCGCGGCCCATCGGTATACAATAACGAGGACGACATGGCCACCCTTGAGAGAAGGATGAGGGCGCTCGCGAGAGTGTTTGACAACATCATTCTGGATGATTGGCTTTTTACGACAGCGACGGACGAAAAGAGTGTCAAGGAACGGGGCAATCAGAGCTGGGCGGATTACCGCACCAGGCTCATTCTGGAGCAGTCAAAAAAACATATCATCGATGCAGCGAAGGAAGTCAATCCTAACGCTAAAGTCATCATCAAATATCCGAACTGGTACGAGGGGCATCGTGAGAATGGGTATGACGTGTATCTCGAGACCATGCAGTTCGACAACATGGCCGTCGGCATTGAAACGCGCAATCGAATGACGCATGACCAGCACATCCCGATCTACAGCGGATACATTTTCCAAAAATGGTTTGCGAGTGTCGACCCGAAGAAGTGGGTCGGAGCGTGGCTGGACAATTACGATATGAAGGGAGACGACAACGATTATGTTGCGCAGGTATGGCAGGCCGTGCTTGCAGAGACGCCGGAAGTCATCCTCTGGTGCGCAGGTCAACTTTATCCGGACGTTCCATCTAGCGACGTCTATCCTCATTTCTGCGAGATGCTGCCGGAGTTCGACAAAGTCGCCGGGCTTCTGAACGGCCCTTCACGCGGAGTTCCAATCTATCTTCCGTACGGTTCGACGGGTGAATATAATATTTTCGGCTATCTCGGCATGGCGGGAATTCCGCTGGCCCCGGTCGCTCAATTTCCGACTGAAAGCCAAAATGCAATTTTCACACTTCATTCGCTGCAAGATTCGAAACTTGCGGAAGAAATGCTGGGACGGCTGCGCAACGGTCGCGACGTTTTCATGACATGGGGCCTCTGGCTCAAACTCCAAAATACCGAATTCAAAAATACGTTAAGCCTTGTGGATGCCGGAGGGTCTGTTTTGTCTTCTGAATTTCGTGTGCGGCTCGGTTGGGACCAGCAGCTTATCAAAGCGGACAAGCCGTTCGCATTTCCGCGGATCGAAACGACAACATGGCCGTATGTACGTGATGTTGCAGTGGAACAGGACGATTACGACTACGGAGTTTTGCTGAGTGCGCAATATCTCAAGGGAACAATATACGTTCTCAATATGCCCGAGAACAGTTACGATCTGCTGCGGCTCCCGGTCCAGGCCCTTAACGCTATTCGCCGTCCATTCAACAAAAATCTACAGGCTCAATTGGACGGACCCGGCGGCGTCGCCATGTACATGTTCGGGTCGAAACAGTACGTGCTCTACAATATGAGCGATCAAACGGCTCCCCTCTCGCTTAAGTTCGAAAACAAAATTCCTTATTCCGGTTGGAATGAACTGGTCCATGGCAAGCAGCTCACGATAAGCGAGGATACATCGTTTGTTCGTTTCGAAGGCCCTGTTGTCAGCAGCGTCGCGCTCACTCTTCAACCTTTTGAAATTGCGATTGTACAAGCACCGTAGGTTGTTGATGTTGGAAAGAAGCGACCCCGGAAATCCAAGCTGATGTTGTCCTGGTACTCGACCCGGCAGTGATCAAGGCGGTATTACAGATCTTTCATGAGATGCCTTCTGGTGCCATTCCCAAAACAATATTCTATGTCGCGACTCATACAGTGATGCCTTTGGCACAACGCGCCAAGCACGCCAATACGTTATGCGTTTAAGGGACATAAATACTCATGGAGTTCTTCGTGCTATGTCGGTCTGAATTAATTGGAACAATACTATTACGAAGGGAAATATAAAAATGCCGAAAGTCTCCTGGGGAGTTTTAAGCACAGCCGAAATCGGCCTTGGAAAAGTCATTCCAGGGATGCAAAAAGGAACATACTCGAAGGTCGAAGCGATTGCATCGCGAAACCTTGCTTCAGCCCAACGCGCCGCCTCGAGGTTAGGAATTCCAAAAGCGTACGGCTCGTACGAGGATTTACTGGCAGATGATTCTATTCAGGCTGTGTATATTCCCCTCCCCAATCATCTTCATGTCGAATGGGCTCTCAAGTCGTTGCAGGCCGGAAAACATGTCCTCTGCGAAAAGCCGATCGCAATGAATTTCAAGGAGGCAGAATATTTGCAGATGCAAGCGAAACAATTTCCGCAGTTAAAGATCATGGAAGCTTTTATGTATCGGCATCATCCGCAAATGGCGAAAGCGAAGGATATTATCAAAAGCGGAACAATCGGCGCGTTGAAAAATATTCATACCATGTTTTCGTACTACAACGATAATCCGAAAGACATTCGCAACAATCCGGAAATCGGCGGAGGCGGACTTCTGGATGTCGGATGCTACTGCATTTCTCTTTCACGGTTTTTCTTCGATGGCGAGCCGAAGCGGGTGTGCGGTGCCATGGAATTCGACCCCATATTAAAAGTTGACCGTCTGGCATCAGCAATTCTCGAATTCGAGGAAGGGACCGCGGAGTTCACTTGTTCAACGCAGCTTACCGACTATCAGTACGCTAAAATTTTCGGCACTCACGGAAGAATCGATATTGAAAGGCCATTTACGCCTTTTCCCGACCGCCCATCTAAAATCGTTCTACACCTTGAACCGAATAGTCAAGAATTTGTGTTTGAAGCGTGCAACCAATATACTTTACAGGGAGATGTATTTTCCGAAGCTATCATCAATGAAACTTCGGTACCAGCGCCAATCGAGGATGGAATGGCCAACATGAAGGTGATTGATATGATTATAGAAAGCTCCAAAAACGGCGTATGGGTGAAGGTTTGATCTCAGATTGTATCTCCGTAGAGAATTTAATGCCACCGCTAAGACACGATCTAGAGTTTGGACAAACAGGTTCATCCTGAGCGAAGCCATCCCTTCGGGAGAAGAATAACGGTGAACTTCAAAATGAATTATTTATTTCTGGAAACGGCACTAGTCCAATGCAATCAATTCCTTCGGAGCAATAATGCATAAAGAAATAGTCTATTTGTTAACGTCTTGTATTGTTTTCTTAATGTCGTATAATCGGGTTAATGGCCAGCCGGCGAAGCTTCACCGCGAGCAGTTTCAACCGCTGACTTTTGACCAGGCGGACAAAAAAGCCGATTCAGTGTTAACACTGATGACGACAGATGAGAAGATCTCTCTGGTGGGCGGCGATCGATCTTTTTTTATCAGACCTCTCCCCCGATTGAATCTTCAAGAAGTATACATGTCCGATGCAACACAGGGCGTCCATATCAGAGAAAAATTTAGGGATATCGATCTCTCAAAATATCAGCTGGAAAAATCAACATCCTTTCCAGCCCCTATTTCGCTGGCTGCAACCTGGAATCCTGAACTTTCTTACCAATACGCCGAAGCCGTCGGCGAAGAGTGCCGGGCAGGCGGAATCGGCATTTTGCTTGGACCTGGCACGAACGCGTACCGGCAATCGCAATGCGGCCGGAATTTCGAATACTTTGGAGAAGACCCTTTTCTCCGCGCGCAAATGATAAAAGAATATGTCAAAGGAGTACAGAGCACTGGAACCGTCGCAACGCTGAAACACTTTGTCGCCAACAATACGGATTATTACAGAAGAAGGAGCAATTCGGTTGTCGACGAGCGGGCACTCCACGAAATTTATCTCCCCGCTTTTAAAGCGGGCATTGACGCCGGTGCCAAAGCCGTGATGACGTCGTACAATCTGTTGAACGGCGAATGGTGCGGTCAAAGCGAAACAGTTATCAACGATATTTTGAGGAAGCAGCTAGGCTTCCGATGGTTGGTGATGACCGATTGGTGGTCGGTGTACGACGGGGAAAAGCTAGCAAAATCCGGCCAGGATCTGGAAATGCCTCTTGCCGTCGCTCTCAAGCATGCAGACTCGCTTATCCAAGATGGTAAAGTCGAGGTCTCTGACATCAACAGAATGGCGAAGAGCATACTACGAACATACTTTTCAATGAAGTTCGATGAAATGAAACGGGATACATCTTATTACGGGAATTTCGAGGATCACGAACGTACTGCACTACAAACGGCGCGAGAAGGGATCGTCCTCTTGAAAAACGATGGGAACATTCTTCCTATTACGGAGAAAAGCAAAACCATTTTGCTCACCGGTGATTACGTCGACAAATTGGCCGTCGGGGGCGGCTCCGCTCAAGTCAAGGGATATAACAACAGGTTAATGATCGATGAACTCAAGAAAGAATTCGGTGACAGGTTAACTTACATCAGAGATCCAAATCCCGCGCAAATCAAATCCGCGGATGTCGTTTTGTGCAATGTTGGGACAGAAGACAGCGAAGGCTGGGACAGGCCTTTCCCGTTGCCGGAAGGGCAAGAAGCAAGAGTACGGCAATGTGTTGAAAACAACCCTAACACAATCGTGATCGTAACATCCGGAAGCGGAATCAAAATGACCGATTGGAACAACCAAGCACGGGCGATCCTTTATGCCTGGTACGGCGGACAAATCGGAAACAAAGCCCTGGCGGAAATCATCGCTGGAAAAACAAACCCGTCAGGCAAACTTCCGATCACTATCGAAAAAGATTTTAAGGATTCACCGGGATACGGATACATCCCGGCAGGCGAATCTCTGTACAGCGGTTGGGGCGATAAGAAAGAAAAAGAACACCCGGTATTCGATGTAAACTATAAAGAAGGGATCTTCATCGGTTATCGATGGTATGAAGAGAAAAAGATCGAGCCTCTTTATCCGTTCGGGCACGGCCTGTCATACACTTCGTTTGAATACAGCAACCTTACGGTCTCGAAGGACAGGTTCAGCGAAAACGATACCATCACGATCATGTTCAGTGTCAAGAATATCGGGAATATGAAAGGGGCGGAGATTGCCCAACTGTATGTTCAGGACGTACAGTCCTCCGTTCCCCGTCCGGTAAAGGAGTTAAAAGGATTTAAGAAAGTAGAGATGGAACCCGGGGAAAGCGCAACAGTCGTACTCCTTTTGACCAAACAAGATTTTTCTTTTTGGAATCCGGAAACAAAAGGCTGGTACGCTGAGAAAGGCGCATTTGTCATTCATATCGGATCGTCGTCGAGAGATATCAAACTGAAGAAAGAACTAGAGCTATTGTAAGTTGTGCGATCGACAATGAGATGTGAAGATCAATGAAACGAAGGAAGTGAAGCGAAATGAACTTGGCGACAAGCAGTGCAGCCTACCTTTCAGCAGCGACGATCTCCTCCGCCCAGATGCCTACCGCCATTTTCGCAGGGACGGTCTACAATATATTTCACGAAGAATTTATTACAGACGAAGAGTTCTTCAAACAGGTGGATCGAGATATCGGCTTAATGAAAGAATCCAACATTACGCATGTGATGATTTTTCCAATGAGCCAGTGGGACGCCGACACGAAACAGCTTTTGTGGACACGGACTGACTACCTGGTGAAAAAGATCGAAGACGCACAGATGAAGTTCGTTCCCCTGATGCTGAAAGAGGAGCAATGCAGTCACTATTTTCCGATATGGAAATTCAAGGAGATCCCCGGTTTGTGGGAAGAATATAACCTTAACAACGGAAATAAAAACAACCGGGAGAACGTTGACTTCGCAGACCCGCGAGTGTATCCCCTCGTGGAAGAGTACTTTCAGGCAATTGTCGAGAGATACGGTAAAAGCCCGGCATTAAGTTTCTATAATATATGGAACGAGCCTCACTACAATTCCACCGCAGGCCACGTTATCGAACGATTCCGAAAATGGCTGCAAGTTAAGTACAAGACCTTGTCGTCATTACGGCATGCGTGGGGAAAGGAGTATTCAGAATGGGACCAGGTTTCCCCTTTTCTGAATGATAATTGGAATTCTTCCATGCCGCAGATCGATTGGACCATGTTTAGGAATGAATTGAACGG
>CAZXQG010000024.1:0-45599 GCA_964642725.1 uncultured Chitinophagaceae bacterium | reverse complement strand
TAGAGCGCTACCTTGACACGGTAGAGGTCAAAGGTTCGAATCCTTTAGGGCCCACGAATCGTATAATTTCCCCGAATATTTTCCCCAAAACAAAGTGTAGCCGTCAATGCCAGCCGCGTTTGAGTTTTCAAATATTTTGACCTATTTTGCAGTTCAAACCCATTGACAAAGTAATGTATGTGTGCTAACGGCAGGAAAAATATCACATGACAGAACCTCAAGCGCTCCATATCCTCCTTGTGGATGACGAGGACTCATTCCGGTTGAGTATAGAGATGGGACTCAAGATGACGAGTCCTTTCGCCGTTGAGTCATGCGGCTCCGGCGAAGAAGCGGTGGAGTTACTGAAGAAAGAAACCTTTGATGTTATTCTGCTCGACAACAGGATGGGAGAAATGTCGGGAATGGACGTCCTGGAGTGGATGCATTCCCAAAAAATTACGACGCCTGTCATTCTTGTAACCGCAGCCAGCTCCGAATCAACTGCTGTGGAAGCCATGCAGCTTGGCGTATACGATTATATCCGAAAGGACCATCTCGACATCGAGCGGCTTGCGCTTGCCGTCAAGAGTGTGTATGAACGATATCTCTACAGAAAGCAAATCATCGAGAACAAAGCGAAGGAACGCCTGCTGCAGGAAAAGCAGGACGAACTTGATTCATTGCACACCTTCCACGATACCGTGAATTCGGTGGGACAATTGGTTGAAAAAAGCCTTGCCGACCTTTCATCAAGTTTAGGTCGGCGTGAAAGTGAGTTGTTGATCAACGTCAAAGAAGGAAAAGAAGCTCAATGCAGGGAGATCTTCACCGAATTGAAACAAGGGCTGGACGTGGTTTCATCAGGCGTAAGCTCCATGAGAAATCTCTCGACAATGGTTACACGGAAATTAGACGAAATTCATATCGCTCCGCCGCACGCAAAACATTGATCACGGTGATTCAATGCGGTCAATGCTGTTCTTCAATAACCCGGCATACATCCTCGCCCGGTTGAAATACGTCACCCGCTTTCTACAATCATTGGCATTACCTCTTGCCTAAAACAAATCAATTCTTTAATGAAGAGTTACCATAAGAGAAACTCTATGCATAGGTTACTTTATACAACCAAAATTGCTTTAGTGCTGTGTGTCGCCAATCTTTTGGTTTTCGCACAAAAAAGCAAAAATGATTTAACGCTTGATGATATTTTCAATTCAAGCAAGTTCATCGGGAAAACGGTGACTGGAATTCACTGGCTCAACGATGGACTTCGGTTTTCATTTTATGAAAGAGATACAGCCGCAAAAGCGACGAATATCTATGTATACAGAGCAAACGAAAAATCACGCACTCTGCTCTTGACCACCGCTTCGCTAAAAATAGACGCGAACGATCCGCCGTTTCGTTTTACCGCGTACCAATGGTCGCCGGATGAAAAGCAGATCCTTTTTATTTCCGCTCCGCCGGAAAGGGAATACTTATCCCGCCTCACGCCGGCCGGTAATATCTTTTTGTATGACGTGCATTCCAAATCGTTTCGCAGGCTCACCAACGTGACCGAGCCCCAATACAACGTAAAATTTTCGCCCGACGGCAAGTATCTCGGATTTGTGCGGAACAATAATATCTACGTCATCGACGTACAATCGGGGGTCGAACGGCGCTTGACAAACGACGGAGCCGAACATATTATCAACGGCAAGTTCGATTGGGTCTATGAGGAAGAGTTCGAAATCTCGGATGGATGGCAATGGTCTCCCGACAGCAAGCATATCGCATTCTGGCAGTTAGACGAAAATCGGGTTCCCGAGTATACGCTAACCGAATGGGATTCTCTTCACCTGCAATTGATTCCAATGCGCTATCCAAAAGCAGGGGAGGCCAATTCGATAGTAAAAATTGGCGTCGTCGACATTCAATCGTCTTTGACCCGATGGATGGATATCGGGTCTAACGATGACATTTATATCCCGAGAATTCAATGGACGCTCGACTCAAACACTTTATCAATACAACGGATGAACAGGGGACAGAATGTTCTCGAACTTCTCTACGCCGACATTTCCACAGGTGCGACGCGTGCCGTTCTCAGGGAAACGGATAATAAATGGGTAGATGTAACGAACGACCTTACATTTTTGAAGAGCGGGGAGTTCATATGGACGTCCGAACGGGATGGGTACCGCCATTTCTATCTCTACAGGAATGATGGAACGCTCATCAATCAAATTACAAAGGGCCGTTGGGAAGTAGATTCATATTACGGTGTCGATGAGAAAGCGGCCGTGCTCTATTATTCTTCGACGGAGGTGTCGCCTCTCGAGCGCCATATTTGCAGCATTCAACTCGACGGAAAGAAAGAATCTCAGTTGACGACAAAGTCAGGAACTCACTCTGCAAACTTTTCGCCGTCGTACGAATATTTTCTCGATACATATTCAAATGTGCTGACTCCTCCACAGATCATGCTTGCGAACAATGCAGGGAGCACTCTCTCAATCATTGAAGCAAACAATATACCCGCGCTGCATGATGCCCAGTTGGCGACTACAACATTCTTTTCTTTCACTACGCCGGATGGGGTTCAACTTAACGCCTCAGTTGTAAAACCCGCGGATTTCGACTCAACAAAAAAATACCCTGTTCTTATGTACACCTATGGAGGGCCGGGCTCCCAGGTAGTCCGCAATATGTGGGGAAGGTCGGACGAGTTATGGTACTCGTTCCTCGCTCAACACGGGTATTTGATCTTTATGGTCGACAACCGCGGAACCGGTGCACGCGGTAAGGATTTTAGAACCATCGGTTATAGAAACTTGGGCAAGTGGGAAGTAAACGACCATGTTGAAGCCGCAAAATATCTTTCATCGTTGAATTACGTTGACAAGAACAGAATTGGTATCTGGGGATGGAGTTATGGCGGCTACGTCTCCAGTATGGTTATTCTCAACGGAGGGGACTATTTTAAAACCGCGATTGCAGTCTCGCCTGTCACAAGCTGGAGATATTACGATAATATTTACACCGAACGGTATATGGGCACTCCACAAAGCAACCCAGCCGGATACGTTGAGAGTTCTCCCATCACGCATGCCTCAAAACTGAAAGGAAAGTTCCTGCTGATTCATGGAACAAGTGACGACAATGTTCATTTCCAAAACACGGCGAATTTTGTTTCGGCTCTTGAAAAGGCTAATAAACAATTTTCCGTCATGTTCTATCCGGACAAGAACCACAGCATTTATGGCGGAGTGACACGATTTAATCTCTATACGCTCATGACAAATTTCATCCTGGCCAATTTGTAGGAACCAAATTGGAAATACGGGCGGCATACATATTGATTTGTTGCCAAGATTTTTACCGTTTTGGGGTAAAGAACTATCGCGAAATGTCATAGCAAAACTCGGGCTTTGCGCATAAAAAGCCGGCAACCCGATGCGATTGCTTGTTGCATTTCTGCTCTCTTTTTGCTATTTTATCACTAAATAAAGGAGCATCTACTGGCAGTGACTCATTACGGAATTCAATGAGAAGGTTATTTTGTGCATCGGAGATTGCTCGCTCCGATTTTTTATTTTTTGGATTATGATGTGATGAACAAGGTCAATATTACTTTTCCGGACGGCAGCAAGAAAGAATTTGACAGCGGAATTACCGGCGGAAAGATCGCTGAAGGCATCAGCCATGGCTTGGCGAAAAATGCCTTGTCTGTGTCTGTAAACGAAGAGGTGTGGGATCTTAGCCGGCCGATAACCAACGACGCCGCGATAAAGATCAACACGTGGGAAGCACCCGAAGGCAAGTCGACATACTGGCACAGTTCTGCTCACCTGATGGCGGAGGCGGTGGAGACATTGTTCCCTGGAACACGGTTTGGGATTGGCCCATCGATTGAGAACGGTTTCTACTACGATATCGACATGGGAGATCATTCGCTGACGAATGAAGACCTCGCGGCGATTGAATCAAAAATGAAGGAGTTCGCCGGCCGCGATGTTCCGTATCAGCGGGAAGAAGTGCCGTGGGAAAAAGCGGTAGAGTATTTCAAGAAAAAAGGGGACCAGTACAAACTTGAATTGTTAGATGAGTTCAAAGGGCAAACGATCAGTATGTACCATCAGGGACATTTTACTGATCTCTGCTACGGACCTCATATCCCGTCGACGGGAAAAATCAAATTCGTAAAATTGATGAGCGTTGCCGGCGCGTACTGGAGGGGCAACGAGAAAAATAAGATGCTTCAACGGATTTACGGCATAACGTTTCCGACGAAGCAGGAACTTGACGAATACCTTTTCAGGATTGAAGAGGCGAAGCGCCGCGATCATCGAAAGATCGGCGCCGAAATGGAATTGTTTCTTTTAACTCCAAAAGTAGGGAGCGGCCTGCCGCTGTGGCTGCCCAAAGGAACAATAGTCCGCGAAGCGTTGGAAAAATTTTTGCGCGAAGAACAACAGAAGCGCGGATACTTGCCCGTCGTAACACCCCACATCGCTAACCTGGAATTGTATAAAACGTCGGGGCATTACCCGTATTACAAAGATTCACAATTCGCTCCGATTACAATGGAGGACGGCGAGCAGTTTCTGTTGAAACCAATGAACTGTCCTCATCATCATCAGATTTATTCTGCAAAACCGAGATCCTATCGAGACCTGCCGATCCGCCTGTCGGAATTCGGCACAGTTTACCGCTATGAACAGTCAGGCGAAATGAGCGGTCTGACGCGCGTGCGCGGTTTTACTCAAGACGATGCCCACATTTATTGTTCGCACGACCAGCTCAAAGAAGAGATTGCACGGACGGTAGAGCTGACGCAATTTGTCTTCCGTACGTTCGGTATGGAAGTCAGTACGCGGCTCTCCTTCCGCGACGACAAGAATGTTGATAAGTTCGGCGGCGAGGCGGCATTTTGGGAACAAGCCCAGCGTGAAATCAAAGAAGTCGCGGACGAGATGAAGCTCACGTATTTCATCGGGATTGGCGAGGCGTCTTTTTACGGACCGAAAATCGATTTCATGGTTAAAGATGCCATCGGAAGAACCTGGCAGCTCGGCACCGTCCAGGTTGATTATGTGATGCCGGAGCGCTTTCAGCTCGAGTACACCGGCAGCGACGGGCAAAAACACCGGCCCGTTATCATTCACCGGGCACCGTTCGGATCGTTCGAACGATTTATTGGCATTCTCATCGAACATTTTGCAGGAGATTTTCCGCTTTGGCTGACTCCCGTGCAGGCTGTCGTCATTCCCATTACCGATGCACAATCGGAGTACGGCAAATCAATACTCGCCGAGTTAAAGAATGCCGGTATCAGAGTTGATTTTGACGACCGAAACGAAAAGGTCGGCTATAAGATTCGTGATTGGGAATTGAAAAAAGTACCGTACATGCTTGTCGTGGGAGACAAAGAAAAAGCGGCCGGAACGGTATCAGTTCGCCAGCACAAAAAGGGAGATGTAGGAAGCCTTACGCTCGGAAAACTTATTGAGCAGATCCAAAACGAAGTCAAACAGAAATCAATCACCGCATAGGAGATACCAGCATCAAAAGTAAAGGTCCCCGCATTAACGATGAAATTCGCGCAGTCCAGATTCGCGTCATTGACGATAACGGCCAGCAACTTGGAGTGATGACGCCGAGGGACGCGCTCACAATTTCGCAGCAAAAAGGGAAAGATCTTATTGAAGTTGTTCCGAATGCCGTGCCGCCCGTCTGCAAAATTATGGACTTCGGAAAGTACAAGTACGAACTTCAAAAGAAAGAAAAGATTCAAAAGAAACATCAGCACATAAGTCTTGTCAAGGAACTTCGGTTTCATCCCAATACCGACGTCCATGATTTTGAATTTAAAGCGAAGCATGCATTGCAGTTTATTGCCGACGGGCATAAAGTAAAGGCGACCGTCATTTTCAAGGGACGGGAAATTACCTACAAAGATCACGGCGAGAGTCTTTTGAACCGGCTCACTGAGCGCCTTGTCGATGTCGCAAAAATTGACCAGCCTCTGCATATGGAGGGACGCAATATGATTATTTTCTATGCACCGGATAAATCTGCAAAGGTCAAACCGGAGAAATTAACTACAGATAACAAACCAGCATAATATAAAGGGACTGTATGCCAAAGATGAAATCGCACCGGAGTGCCCGTAAGACGTTCAGGCTCACCGGCACCGGGAAGATCAAGCGTCACAAAATGAACCGGAGACATATTCTTACAAGCAAATCAACAAAACGTAAACGCCACCTTCGCCGTTCAGGGTTGGTATCGGCGGTCGAGACACGCAATATCAAACGTTTGTTGGTTATGTAATTTTTTTTAATTCACATCTATTCCATAATCGTCAAAGGAGACAAGAGCAACTATGCCACGATCGCAAAATAAAGTTGCCTCCCATCGCCGTCGCAAAAGGATTCTCAAGGAAGCGAAAGGCTACTGGGGCGCGAGAAGCAAAGTCCTGACGGTAGCCAAACACAGCGTCGACAAAGGCTACCAATATGCATACCGGGACAGAAAAGCAAAAAAGAGGACGTTCCGACAACTGTGGATCGCACGCATTAATGCGGCGGCGCGATTGCACGGACTGACCTATTCAAAGCTTATCGATGGACTGCACAAAAAGCAAGTCGATATCAATCGAAAGATCCTCGCCGAACTTGCGGCAGGAAACCCTGAAGCCTTTGCAGAGATCGTAAAATTTATTAAAGCTTAAGAAAACGCTTCCCGCTGTACCATGTCATCGGTGTCGACGGGAAGTTTTGTTTTATATTCGAAAAGCAGAACCTAAAAATGCCCGATTCGTCTCTTAATTTGGAACAATCGATCAAGTCTCTTCGTGATAAAGCCGAAGCCTCCGCTGGAAGCATCGCCTCAGTGGATGATTTGGAGAAGTATCGGATAGAATTTCTCGCCCGCAAGGGGAGCGTTGGGCAACTCTTCGAGGAACTGAAATCAGTCCCACCGGAGTTGAAGCCAAATTACGGCAAGCAGCTTAACGAACTTCGCGCTTTCGTCGATTCACTGCATCAATCGGCGAAAGAAAAAATCGAGTCGGCGGCATCCGGTGAAAAGAAGTTTATTGATCTGACGCTCCCGGGAAGAGTTCCTGCAATGGGGACGCGCCATCCGATTACTCAAACACTCGAGGACATCACGGCAATTTTCACTGCTATGGGTTTCGGAACGGTTGACGGTCCTGAGATTGAGGATGATTATCATAATTTTGAGGCATTGAATTTTCCTCCCAACCATCCGGCGCGGGACATGCAGGACACGTTTTTTATTGAAGACGACATTTTACTCCGCACCCATACTTCGCCCGTCCAAATCCGCGTGATGAAAGAACGCCGGCCGCCTGTAAGAGTAATTATGCCGGGACGTGTCTATCGGAACGAAGCGATCAGCGCACGAAGCTATTGCCTTTTTCATCAGGTAGAGGGGTTGTATGTGGATAGGAACGTAAGTTTCGCCGAACTGAAAGGAACCCTTGTCGCTTTCGCCCGTGAATTCTATGGAAATAATCTAAAATACAAATTCCGGCCGAGTTTTTTCCCTTTTACCGAGCCCAGTCTTGAAATGGACATCACATGCTTCTTGTGCTCCGGAAAGGGATGCAGAGTGTGCAAGCACTCGGGTTGGCTGGAAGTTCTTGGCGCAGGCATGGTACATCCTAATGTTCTGCAAAACGTAGGATACGATCCTGAGGAGTTTACAGGCTTCGCATTTGGAATCGGCGTCGAACGGACGACATTATTGAGACATAATATTTCGGACATTCGTCTTTTGTTTGAAAACGATATTAGATTTCTAAAGCAGTTTTAGTCTTTGGCCTTATGCGTATATCTCTCAATTGGTTACAACGTTACATTCAATTTAAAATTAGCCATGAAGAGCTGGCTCACAAACTTACCTCGGCCGGCTTAGAAGTGGAGAGCATTGAACAGCTCGGGATCGCGCTGAACAGGTTTGTAGTAGGCGAGGTTCTTTCGGTTCAAAAACACCCTAACGCAGACAGGTTGTCTGTATGCGACGTGAAAATCGACGAGCCGGGAAAATCCGAGCCGTCGTCGCTCCAGATAGTGTGCGGTGCTCCCAACGTCCTCGCAGGACAAAAAGTCGCCGTAGGCTTAATAGATGCGATTGTTCCCAGGAATCAACACGATCCCGAAGGGAAACCCTTTACGCTCTCTAAAGTCAAAGTGCGCGGAGTAGAGTCGAACGGAATGATTTGTTCGGAGTATGAGTTGGGCCTCGGCAAAGATGCAAGCGGCATCCTTGTGCTTGATAATTCTGCAGAAACTGGAACGCCGCTGGCAAAACACCTGGGGTTGAATGACACTGTCTTTGAAATTGGTGTCACTCCGAACCGCCCGGATTGTTTGAGCCATATTGGCATCGCTAGGGAAGCGGCACCTCTCGTTGGAAAGAAACTCATTTCTCCTAAGATAAAAGTTCAAGAAGAAAAGGGGAGCGACATTAAGAAAAGTATCTCGATTGAGATACGCGACACAAAAGCATGTCTCCGCTACTCCGCCCGCTTGATCACTAATATCAAGGTCGCAGCTTCTCCTCAATGGCTTCAATCGCTTCTTAAGGCATGCAATATTAGGCCGATTAATAATATCGTTGATATTTCGAATTTCGTTATGTACGAATCGGGCCAGCCTCTCCATGCGTTCGACTATGATAATATTCGCGGCAAAAAAATCATCGTAAAGAACGCATTGGAGGGAGAGAAATTTACGACGCTCGATGGGATGGAGCGCACACTTTCTTCCTCGACATTAATGATTTGTGATAACGAAAGGCCGGTTGCGGTTGCAGGTGTGATGGGCGGTCAGAATTCAGAAATTTCGGATTCCACCACTTCGGTACTTATTGAAAGCGCCTGCTTTGAACATTCGGGAATTCGAAAAACTGCAAAGCAACTCGGAATTTCCTCCGATGCTTCATACAGATTCGAAAGGGGGACAGACCCAAACGGGACGGTGTTCGCGGCAGACCGTGCGACAATGCTGATGGCAGAAATTGCCGGAGGAAGGATACAAAAGGGAGTTGTCGATGTCTATCCGAGGAAAATAAAAGAACGAAAAATCCGCCTCCGTATTTCCCGCGTGAACAAAGTATTAGGAACAAATATTCAGGCTGCTCGTGTTCAAAAAATGCTGGTCCCCATAGGCATCGACGTTCGGCTGAGTTCAAAAGAAAACCTGATCTGCACGGTGCCGACTTTTCGTCCGGATATTGAACTAGAAATCGATATCATTGAAGAAATAGCGAGGCTCTACGGCTATACAAATATTCCAGACACGATGGTTACGGCTGTTGATTTTTCGCATCGGATATCAGGCCGCGATACGGTCGATGAAATCCGCCGCACACTTGAAGGCCTCGGTTTCAATGAAGTCGTCACGAATAGCCTCATTGAAGACAGCATTGCAAAGTTGTTTTCCGGATCAATAGTCCAAATCAAGAACCCGATCAGTAAAGATCTTTCAGCGTTGCGGCCAAGCACGGTATGCAGCATGCTTCAGACCGTCTTTTACAACTCTAATTATGGAACAAAAGATATTAGAGTTTTCGAAATAGGAAGAACCTATGAGAGAGTCGACAAGAACAACCTGAAAACCGTCATTCCGGGATTTCTGGAGAAAAAGGTGCTTTCGCTTTGTTTGACGGGCAGAAAAAGCGGACTCGGATGGTATTCCGACGACCGATTGGTCGATATTTATGACATTAAAGGAGTTGTAGAGGGGCTGCTGAACAAAATTCTACTTGACAAATTTCATTTTATTTACTATGATAGCCGTAGTCCTTTAACTGAAGAGACTATAGCCATTGAAACAAATGGCACTTACGTCGGCTTTCTGGGCAAAGTGAAAGTGGAGTTGCTCAAGAAATTCTCACTTGAAAGTGACGTTTATATTGCAGAGCTAAACATTGAAGAATTGAACTTGGAGGGAAGAGACTTTAGAAGCTACATTCCATCGTCAAAGTTTCCTCTGATTACCCGGGATTTAGCTTTCATCGTTGAAAAGAATATTTTAGCGGAAGATGTAAGTGAATTGATACAGTCAAGTGGAGCGCCGCTGCTGAAAAAAGCAACGCTGTTTGATCTTTTTGAAGGCGAGCCCCTCAAAGCCGGGAAAAAAAGTCTGGCGTTTGCGTTGGAGTTGAATTCTGTGGAGAAAACTCTGACGGAAGAAGAGGCAGATAGAGCAATAAAGAAAATTGTGTCAGACGTCTGCACCAAATTTGGCGCAGAACTTCGAAGTTGACGATTCGTTGATATAATGCAATAGGCCCGATGTGCAAGAACAGATTGAGCAAGAAGTAGCAAGCGTAGAAAACTCTCTTGAAACTGCACTTAAGCAACTCTGGGAAAGAGCGTATGCAGCTTCAACGATTATCAGTTCTCTGCGTGAGGAAAAGCACGCAATCCAATTAAAGGCAAATGAATTGGAATCGAGAATTCTGCAAATGCAGTCAGACCTGTCTGCAAGGGATAGTGAAATTGACACGCTTCGCAAAGAGATCGAAACGATTCTGCAATCGTCTGCTTCCAACGGAAAGATTGTTAAAGAAGAGAGGGCAGTGTTGCAGGAAAAAGTGAAGGCAATGTTGGATAAAATTAATTCTCATCTATAACCTATACGAGGTAGCTTTATCGCTGACGTTTGCTAAATTCTCCCAACTTACAATTAGATAGCACTTGGAATTAACAATGGACAGGAAAAGCGTGCGAGTTAAGATATTCGGGTCTGAGTATCCGCTACGAGGAGAGAGTGAAGAGTTCACAAAAAAAGTCGCCGGGTACGTAGACTCGATGATTAATTCCATTCACGACAAAATTCCTGAACAGCCACCGCTTACAATTTCTGTCTTAGCCGCACTCAACATCACTGAAGACTTGTTGAAGGAGAAGGACAAAAATCAGGAGATGATAAGTAATTTCGAAAACGAGATCATTAAGATTTCGAATTACCTGGATACGAGTCTCCAAAGCAATGGATAATTCTCTGTGCCACTTGTGTGAGGAGGAATTTCGACTTCTATTGGGACAAACTTAATCCGCACCGTCAGCCGTAGTCAACTACATTAAAGAACCTGACAATTGTACCAACAGGGAGTTTGACTCATAATCGTCATATTACAGGCCTCAGCCAGGCCGCCGAAAGCGGTCTGGATTTGCGAAACGCCTTCGGGCTTCCTGCCTTAGCAGGATAGCAGACAGTGGAAGTAAGAAACGGTTAGGCAAACACCCACCGTTTAAAAGAACGAGGTTCTTTAAACACACTTGCCTAGGGTAGCCGTGCGGATTTTTTTTTCTCCGCAGCATTAACGTAAACTTAATTTTGAGAGCGGGATATGCAAATAGTCATTATCATCCCCATGGTAGTTGTTCTGTGCAGCCTGGCGGCGTATGCTGGATGGTACCTGAACACCCGTTCGGGCCAAAACAGGATCATGAGCGCCGAAGAACGAGCAAAGAAGATCATCGCGGATTCCGAGAGGGAAGCTAACTCTGTAATGCGCGAGAAGCTTCTTGAAGTGAAAGATGAATGGTACAAGAAAAAACAGGATTACGACAATGAAGCTAACCAGAAACGTGGAAAACTGCAGGCATATGAGAAGCAATTAACGTCGCGGGAAGAGAACATCGACAGGAAAGTAGAGCTGTTGAACAAAAAGGAAAGAGAACTCCATCAAATTCAGCGTGAAAGCGAAGAAAAGGCAAAGCTGCTGGAATCGCGGCAGACAGAACTTGAGAAAATCATTGCGGAGGAAATTGTAAGACTTGAGCGTGCCTCCGGTCTATCAAGGGAAGAAGCAAAGAAGTTATTGATCGAAACTATGACAAACGCAGCAAAAACCGAGTCCGCTCAAACGTTAAAGGACCTTCGTGATAAAGTACGTGAAACTGCAAAGCAGGATGCGCAGAAAATCATCGTTCAAGCCATTCAACGTTCAGCCGCCGACCACGCGGTTGAAACTACTGTGAGTGTCTTGAACATTCAAAGCGACGAAATGAAAGGGAGAATCATTGGCAGAGAGGGGAGAAATATCCGCGCGTTTGAAGCTGCTACAGGCGTAGATGTTATCGTAGATGATACGCCGGAAGCTGTTATTTTATCGGGATTTGATGCCTTCAGGCGAGAAGTTGCTCGAATATCATTAGAGCGACTCATCGCCGACGGGAGGATTCATCCTGCAAGGATCGAAGAAGTTGTCGGAAAAGTAAAAGGGGAACTAGAGGAAGAGATAATTCGAGCAGGCGAGAATGCATTGCTCGAGGTTGGTCTGCCCGGTGCACACCAGGAAATTGTTAAACACATTGGTCGAATGAAATATCGTTCGAGCTACGGGCAAAATCTTTTACAGCATAGTATTGAAGTTGCTTATCTCTGTGGAATCATGGCGTCGGAGCTTGGAATCGATCCAATCCTTGCCAAGAGATCGGGGCTGATGCACGATATAGGAAAGACTGTCGACAGAAGTGTTGAAGGCCCACACGCGTTACTCGGTTATGAATTGGCCAAAAAATATAATGAACACCCGATCGTCGTCAACGCCATCGGATCTCACCATGAAGATATCCCTATGGAACATCCGATTGCGGCTATCGTCCAGGCCGCCGATGCTATCAGCGGAGCTCGTCCGGGAGCACGAAGGGAATCTGTTGAAGGGTATGTAAAGCGTCTCGAAAAACTGGAATCAATGGCCCAGTCTTTCCAGGGAGTCGCTAAGACATATGCTATTCAAGCCGGCCGTGAAATCAGGGTTATTGTCGAGCATGACAAGGTGGACGATGCAATGGCCGATCAACTGGCTCATGACATCGCGCAAAAAATCCAGCAAGAAATGGAATACCCGGGACAGATTAAAGTCATCGTCATTCGTGAAGTCCGGTCAATCGCATTCGCAAAATAGCGGCAGGTTTTCTGTCTCATGCTGACACGAATAGGTGTTACGGGGGGAATAGGAAGCGGCAAATCGGAAGTCTGCAAGAAAATTTCAACCTTTCAGGTTCCTGTTTTATCCGCAGACCTCATTGCCCGCCGGCTCACCGATTCAGACCCAGGAATCAGAGAAAAGATTCTCTCCCGCTTCGGGCGTGAAGCGTACAATCCGGCTTCCGGATTACTAAATCGTGAGTACATCGCTTCCGTTGCATTTGGAAAAAGAGAGATTCTTTTGGCTCTCAATTCAATCGTCCATCCAGTCGTATTGAAAGCGGTCGAAGCGGAAATTCAAGTCATTGCGAAAAAGCGGGAAACGGGATATATTGCTGTTGAAGCCGCTCTGATGTTTGAATCCGGTCTGAATAAGACCTTAGACTATGTGCTCACTGTCGCAGCCGACGAGGCGCTCCGAATAGACCGCACCCGGAAGCGGTCCAATCTTACCGAAGAACAAATTCGATTGCGAATGGAAAATCAGTTCTCCGTTGAAGAAGCAATCGAAGCGTCGGATTTTGTGATCGAGAACAATGACACCGTCGACCAGTTGTATAAAAAAGTAATCTTTTTCCATTCAATATTCCTGACACTAAAACCCCGAACGAAGTAACACTATGGACATCCTGGACAACGAAGCAAAACTGTTCTTTAAGACATACAAACGGCTCCCGCTTCTCATCGAAAGAGGAGAAGGGTGCTATCTCTTTACCAAGGATGGCGATAGATATCTAGACATGTTCTCGGGGCTGGCAGTGAATGCATTAGGATATAATCATCCCAAGGTTATCGCTGCTATCGAACAACAAGCGAAGAAGTATATCCATCTCTCGAATTTTTTTGTTCAGGAGCCGCAAGTTGAACTCGCCGAATGCCTTCTTCGGCACTCGAAATTTCAGAAGATTTTCTTTACCAATTCAGGTACAGAGGCCACCGAAGGGGCGATGAAGCTCGTGCGAAAATGGGGGAAAACCAACAAGAAAACGAAAATCTTCGGCATGACGAACGGCTTTAGCGGCAGATCGATGGGTTCTCTATCGATCATGGACAAGGACAAATACCGGGACGGATACGGACCATTCCTGGAGAACTGCGGCCATATCATTTTCAACGATGTTGAAGATTTGCGAACAAAGATTGATGACTCAACCGCAGCCGTCTTCCTCGAGTTTATTCAAGGGGAGGGAGGGGTCATTCCTGTTTCCAAAGAATTCGTCAATGCGCTTGATTCCCTCCGCAGTCGGTTTGGATTCCTCGTCGTCGCCGACGAAATACAATCAGGCATTATGCGAACTGGAAAATTTTTTGCGTATGAACATTTCGATTTTCACCCGGACATCGTCACCATCGCAAAACCGATCGGAGGAGGTCTTCCGCTCGGAGCGATTCTCGGGAACGACGCTGTTGCCTGTGTGTGGTCGTATGGAGTACACGGAACGACATTCGGAGGAAACCCGGTTGCGTGCGCCGCGGGGAAGGTAGTGATAGAAACGCTAACCGCTGAATCGATGAAGAATCAATTAAAAGAGATGGCGGCGTATTTGTATTCACAACTCACTACTCTTAAAGAACAGTTTGCAATCATCACGGAAATTCGGGGTTCAGGATTTATGATCGGTGTCGATCTCTCAACCGACAGCGCTCCGATTGTTGAAGAGATGCTTGCCCGGGGAGTGCTTGTGAACTCGACGGCAAAAACTGTTGTAAGAATTCTGCCCCCACTCATCGCTGAAAAGAAAGAAATTGATGCTTTAGTCCGTGTATTTGGCGAGGTTCTCTCGTCAAATCTGAAAGGCGCTTGACTAATTCGCAAAGGCTAAGTTTTCATTAATTAATTTCTTGACATTTCGTGGACTCCACCATATATTTGCACAACAATAAACAGCCCAGATCCATTAACCAATCACTAATTTTTAGAGGTCAGCTATGAAGAAAATTTTTGCGCTAGCCGCAGCCACAGTATTGGTCACTTCTTTGAGTCTTGCGCAGCTTGCATTGCATGAGGTTGGCGGCGGAGTAGGGTACGTTTCTGTTTCATTCACCAACGGAGGCTCTTCATCCCAATCTATCGGAGGATTCCTGATCGCTGCGCATGCAAATTTGGGTGAACTTGCAAAGGACCTCACATTGGTTCCTGATGTTGAATACTTCTCGACATCAACGACTGTTAACGGCGGCACATGGAAGGTGGGCGACTTCGCCATAAATGCAAATGTTCATTACAATTTTGAGATGGAAGGAATGATTAAGCCATACGCTGGAGCTGGGCTAGGGTTGAATTTCTTTAGCACTACAGCCTCAGCTAGTGGACCGGCTTATAATCCGGTGACCGGACAAATTTATACTGTAACGTACAGCGCAACAGGATCAGCTACGCGTCTAGGTATCAATCTGCTTGTTGGAGCGAACTATAAGCTGAACGATAAGATGACGCTGTTGCTAGAACCGAGATACGTCATCGCGAGCGACTTGGACAATTTCCAAATTAAAGCAGGCGTGACCTGGGCATTGAACTAATCGAATAACAATAATTTTTTTGAAAAGGCCTTTCCGTTACACGGAAGGCCTTTTTTATTTGATAGACTAATCATTCTTCCCGTTTGAAACAAAAGCATCAGCCGTCGTCTATGCAGTATACGCTTTCCAGCGATCGTGATTCTCTGAACCTAAGAAACATTTAAGTATTAATTAATTGTTAAATAATTATTAAATAATCGCTTGCTTATTCAAAACCTCAATCCTATATTTGCACAGTTTGTAAAGCTCCACCGGTGGGGGAACCCACAAAAAATAAATTACATTTTCACAAACCTAATCGGAGGTAATTTATGAAGAAGGTTCTAATTCTAGCGTTGGCAGTTGTCATGGTTGTTAGCTTTGCTTCGGCTCAGGATGTAGTGCCAGGAGTAAAGGCTGGCTCAAAATCATTAAACTTTACGTTTGGCGGCTTGGGCGCATTTGGTCTTTTCGCAACAGGCCCCAACGGTGGAATTGGTGTATCATACTTCTTGAACAGTGATGCAGCTCTTCGTCTTGGACTTCAAGTGCAATCGACAAGCAGGACCCTTGCAGCTAATCCGCCCGCCGGGCAGTCCGGAACGGACGGAACCAATTCCTCTTTTGGATTAGGGATCGGCGCAGACTATTTGATGTATATGAATGCAGGCCGTGTTCGTCCGTATTGGGGCGGCGGCGTTCAGTTCCTTATGAACTCAAACGATTATAAACAGCCAGTTAATGGCGGTGGTTCGCAGGACGAGAATAAGAACAATCCTGCCTCCGGTCCAACCGGGGTTACATTCCAACTAGCCGGATTTTTGGGAGCAGAATTTTTCATCTATCCGGAGTTGAGCGTTTCAGCCGAATATCAACTCAACATTGTTAACATCAATGCGCCGGCGGATAATGTAGTGACTGCCGGTGGCACTTCTGCTACATATAAGGTCGGAGGCACAACGAACATTTTAGGGTTTGGTGCTGCTGGTGCAACCCTGCACATTTATTTTTGATTTTTGAACAATCCGTGAGAAGGCGCCCCGCAGTATTTGCGGGACGCCTTTTTTATTTTAACTTTTATTCGTATCTTATAGCTATATGGAAATAAAGACGGACTTTCTTGTTCTCGGCAGCGGCATTGCCGGCTTGTTTTATGCGCTGAAAGTTGCTGAGCTTGGGTCGGTGGCGATTGTAACGAAGAAACAAAAGGCCGAATCGAACACGAATTATGCCCAGGGGGGAATCGCGTCAGTCTTATCATCTACAGATTCGTTCGAGTCTCACATCGCCGATACGATGAATGCCGGGGCACAATTGTGTCATCGCGATGCGGTCGAAGTGCTGGTCAAGGAGGGACCCGAACGCGTGAAGGAATTGGTTAGCATCGGCGTAGAATTCACCCGGCAGGGAAATCAGCTCGACCTTGGAAAAGAAGGCGGGCATTCACAGCATCGCATCGCCCATGCTGCGGATTTAACCGGAAAGGAAGTTGAAAGGGCGCTGCTTGCAAAAGTAGCCGAACATCCGAATATCACGATCTATGAAAATCACATCTCTATTGACCTCATTACCGAACATCATCTCTTCGAACACGCAAAGAAGCAGCATTCCAATATCCATTGCTGGGGCGCATACGTTCTCGACGTTGATAACAATGTTGTGAAAACATTTTTGGCACCGGTGACAATGCTGTCAACCGGTGGTGCAGGCCACGTCTATCTCCATACGACGAATCCTAGGATCGCGACCGGAGATGGAATTGCAATGGCTTTTCGTGCGGGAACACCGATAGCAAATATGGAGTTTATACAATTCCATCCAACGGCACTCTATAATTCCGGTTCACCGGTATTTATGATCTCTGAAGCGGTCCGCGGGTTCGGCGGAATCCTCAGGACGACGTCGGGTGAAGATTTCATGCCGAAATATGATAAACGGGGCTCGCTGGCGACAAGAGATATTGTTGCCCGTGCAATTGATTCCGAACTCAAGAAGAGCGGCGCGGAGCATGTGTATCTTGACGTGACTCATTTGGACGGAGAAGCTGTAAAAAATCATTTCCCGAATATTTACAATCGATGCCTTGAATTTAAACTGGACATCACCAAGGAATTAATTCCCGTCGTCCCCGCGGCTCATTACGTTTGTGGAGGAGTCGTGACTGACCTCTACGGCCGCACTTCAATTTCAGGGCTCTATGCCTGCGGGGAGGTAAGCATGACGGGGGTTCACGGCGCCAATCGCCTTGCAAGCAATTCATTGTTGGAGGCAATTGTCTATTCTCACCGTGCGGCGGAGGATGTTCGAGAGCGTCGGTCAGCAAAGGAAGCCATTCCTGCTATTCCCGCTTGGGACGATTCGGGGACAATCAACAGCGAAGAATGGGTCATTATTTCGCACGACCGGCGTGAAATTCAGCAGGTCATGTGGGATTATGTCGGCATTGTCCGCTCCACAGCCCGGCTGGAGCGTGCCCATCGCCGCATTCAATTGATCCTCAAGGAAGTGAGCGACTTCTACAAACGCACAAAAGTCACCGAAGGACTTATTGAACTGAGAAATTTGGCGTGTGTTGCCGACATTATTATACGCTCGGCGATCATGCGGCATGAAAGCCGGGGCTTGCATTTCACAACGGATTACCCGAAACTCGACGATGAGCATTGGCTCATCGACACTGTCATTACATCGGATATTGTAAATGAAAAAAACACGGCTCGATAACGACAAACCGCGCTGCGCCTGCGGGATATTCGGAATTTACGGACATTCCCAGGCTTCTTTGCTAACGTATTATGGACTTCATGCTCTTCAGCACCGGGGCCAGGAAGCAAGCGGTATCGTGACAAGTGACTACGATGCCAGGAAACAAAAGCATCACTTTAACATCGTAAAAGGAATGGGACTTGTCACCGACGTCTTCAAGGATTATAGGATTGTGCAGGACCAGCTCAAAGGGATGTCAGCCATTGGACACAACCGCTACTCAACCGCAGGGTCGGCAAACAATCGTTCGAACATCCAACCTTTTACCGTCAATTACCGGAATGGAAATCTGGCGCTCGCACACAACGGTAATTTGACAAATTTTCGGACTCTACGCCAAGAACTGCAGGAAGAGGGGACAATCTTTCAAACGACGTCGGACAGCGAGATCGTTCTCCATCTTATAGCACGGAGCAAGCAAAAACAACAAATCGACCAGATACAAGAGGCATTGGAAAAAATTGACGGAGCATTTTCTCTTCTGATACTCACCGATACGTCTCTTATTGTTACCAGGGATATTTATGGCTTCCGTCCGCTCGCGCTGGGAATGAAAGATGACCGTTTTGTCGTCGCTTCCGAATCGTGCGCCTTTGACCTGATAGACGCTACGTACGTCAGGGATATTGCCCCGGGGGAAATTTTAATCATTGACGATAATGGAACGAAGGCAAAAAAACTCCACTCGCGCTGGCTCCCCAAAAAGAATGCAAAGCCTCATCATTGCATTTTTGAGTTTATCTACTTCTCACGCCCCGACAGCCAGATCTTCGGCGAAAGCGTGGACAAAGTCCGCCGCAAACTGGGAAAGGCATTGGCACAGGAAGCTCCAATCGCTCCGGACAGCGATGAGATGAAAACAATCGTCATCAGCGTTCCTGACTCGAGCAATACGGCTACTCTCGGCTTCGTCTCTGAAAGCAACAAGCAAGGCATACCGACAAAGCTGGAAATCGGGCTCATTCGAAATCATTACGTCGGAAGGACTTTTATTCAACCCGAGCAAGGCGAACGGGAGATGAAGGTCAGAACGAAATATAATACAGTAAAAGGCGTGCTGAAAGGAAAGAAAGTCGTTCTTGTTGATGATTCAATCGTGCGAGGAACAACTTCAAAGCAGCTCGTTAAGTTGTTAAAAGAAGCAGGACCTAAAGAAATTCATTTCAGGATTACATCGCCGCCGATCATCAGCCCTTGTCATTGGGGAATGGACTTTCCGCGGAAAGAGGAATTGATTGCCGTCCGATGTAATGGGGATGTCGAGACCATTCGCCGTGAGTTGGATGTTGACAGCCTACATTACCTTTCACTGGAAAAAATGCTCGATGTTGTTCCCCATACCGGAGAAAAGAACTATTGCACCGCCTGCTTTGGCGGGAAGTTTCCGACTGGCGTTGAACTGACAACCGATAAAAACGGCCTTGAATCATAGGTATGGAAGATTTTTTGTTGAAAGGCGTTCGCTGTTTTCTTGCCATCGCTTTCATCCTGCTTTTTTTTATCTCATTCCTTCAATCACAAAATTTTGTCCCCAACGAACTTATTGTAAAATTCCGAGATAATGCCCCTGATTCGGTTCTTAACCAGGTATTCCTTAAAAAAGACTTTTCCGCAGTTGCCTCGCAAACCTACACTCAATCAGTAAGAAAAATATCCACAATTGCTGCAGCAAGGAAGAGCGTACCGTACAGCGCCGGCACGAAATCCCCGACGTCTGCCACTCTTTCCGAAGCACATATTGCGCGAGTGATGTTTGAGGACCGCCCGTCCTCCGACAGAGCCTTAACAGAATTGCAACTGAGCCCTTTTGTCGAATACGCCCAGCGGAACTATATTTATAAAATTGACAAGCAGCCGAATGACTCCGCCGCCTCAAGCCAATGGAATCTTGATCAGATTGGAATTTTTGAACTCTGGTCAAGCGGCTTTTTTGACCAACGCCTGCCTAAGGTGATTGTCGGAGTTCTTGACACCGGCGTTGATTATCACCATCCTGACATTGATTCCAGCATTTATATTAATCCGGGAGAAAACGGGCTTGACGAATTCGGACGCGACAAACGAACGAATGGCATTGACGACGACGGCAATGGATACATCGACGACTGGCACGGATACGATTTTGTCGACCAGCAGATTCCCGACATTGGCGACTGGTCTACCCGGGACAACGATCCGATGGATGAAAACGGACATGGTACGGCCGTGGCCGGAATTATCGGAGCACAAGCAAATAACTCGATTGGAATTGCAGGCATTTCGCCGATATCTCAAATTGTTCCTTTGAGGGCGTTTAACGCAAACGGGGAAGGGACGGATGCTGACATAGCGGCAGCAGTAATGTATGCCGCCGACAATGGAATACAGGTTCTGAACATGAGCTTCGGTGACGTAGTTACATCCCCATTGCTGAAAGATGTAATCCACTATGCCCACGAGAAAAACGTTGTGTTAGTTGCGTCAAGCGGCAATGACGGAACGAGTTATCCCCATTATCCTTCGGACTTTAGTGATGTCATTTCAGTCGGATCTATTTCGCAAAACGATGTTCGTTCGTTCTTTTCCTCATACGGTCCATCGCTGGCTTTGATGGCTCCCGGAGAAGCTATCCCAACGTTAGCCTTGGGCGGCGGATACCAATCATCATTTTCCGGCACATCGGCTGCTGCACCGCACGTGTCGGCCATAGCGTCCCTCTTAATAAGCCTCGCCCAACTGAAGTCAGGGAATGGTTCCAATGCTATTCCGTTGACAAACGAAGAAGTTCGGGCAAACTTGTTAGCGGCATGCATAGATTTGGGAGACAAGGGATGGGACAATTATTACGGAGCAGGAATGATCAATGCAAGGGTCTTGCTTTCATTGCCCCAAAGGAATGTCGTTCAAATCGTCGCTCCGACAGTTGACGCTCAGATGAGCAATCCTATCGTTCCAATCATTGGGTCCGCGACAACAGATCAATTGGATTCGGTCTATGTTCTTTTTGGAATAGGAGACTCTCCCTCTTTGTGGAATGAAATCGCTCGCTACGGCCAGCGCAATTTTATCAATGATACACTTGCACTATGGAATGTTTCTGCTTTGTCAGAAGGAATTTATACGCTTTGCTTGCAAGTGAAAAATATTCAAACCGGAGATGTTGAAAGCAGAATGAGAGTTCTTGTTACACGTTCATCTCCGGTAGTCCAAGGATTTACGTTCCAAAATTCGCTCATCATTCATGACCAGGGGGGGGCGCTGATCTCTTTCAAAGTTGACAAACCGTGTACAGCGGGGCTGTGGTATCGCTCAGGTTCCGCCCAGGGATCGTATAAAGAAATGGTTTCTTCCGGGCTTGAACGAGATCATTCATTTCTCTTGACCCCGAAAGACTTTACCCCGGGAGCATCATATAGTTATTACGTTGAAGCAACCGATCAAGCTGGGAGAACTGCGCGGTATCCGGCAGTCGGCGATTCTGTATTCGTTTTTCCGAACCAAAGTATCCCAACTACAGGATTTACAGAATTGCCTCTCGCCCTGCCATCCGGATTTATTCTGAACAAAACCGGGACGGTTACGGGAAAGCCGACCGTGATTCTGAACCAGTACGATGCGTCCGGCAGTTTTGGCAAACTATTGGCGTTTCAATACGCCAATGGTGCTTTTACGCCGGTTGATTCCACGCAACGGCAATGGGTTCCGCGAGATTTGAAAGACGTGTTTAACGATGGAAGGCTTTCTACATTGGTTCAAGACCTGGGTGTCACGGAGCTTTTTACGTCAAATGAAGGAGGGACCTCTTTCTTTGCAAACAAAACCTTCGTCGATTCGTCCGATATGTGGGGGAGTCAGTTGTACGATTTTGACGGCGACGGTAAGCTGGACATCATAGCGCGCAACAGCTCGCAATATCTAATATTCAAAAACATGGGGGAGAATAATTTTTCATTGATGGCTCAACTCGGTGATCCTACGCAACCTCTGCCCGGGGACGCAACCAACCAATTCGGCCCGCCTCGCACTCTGGTTGGCGATTTTTTGGGGACAGGGGGTACAGAAATCATTTTCGCGGATTATGACGGAGATATGGTGATGTATCGTCAAACCGCTCCGTTTCAATTTCAGCTTGTGTGGACCGACACCACCGATTTACTTGAAACGAGCGATTATCTTGCTGCCGGAGACTTTAACGGAGACGGACAGCTCGACTTCGCGGTCGCAGGACATTCTAATCTTGATCTAAATGCGGAACGAGAATATGACCCGCCAATGTGGACGGTGCGAATTTTCACGCACAGGCCGACTGATGCTTTGAATGCTTTCTCCAAGATATGGGAGCAGACGGTTTATGGAGTGAAGTCAGGAACTTCGTACGATAATGGAATATCGTCGGGCAAAATTTTCGCATCTTCAAACGATCAACTATTTCTCAGTCTGAATCCGTATCTCTACATTATTAATTTTGACTCCGTGATGCAGAACTTCGCGCCGGTCTGGGTTCATTCTTCTGCATCAAATGCTGTCCTCGTTTCCGATTTCAACGGCAATGGCATTCCTGAATTCAGCTTCAATGCGGACGGAAGAACGAGATTCTTCGAACGGACATCAACTGCGTCAAAGCCGCAGGCCCCCTGGGGAATTTCTGCGACGCCGCTTTCAGCACGAGCGATCGAAGTCCAGTGGAACTCTACGGCTCCTTCCTCAATTCATCGAGTGTACCGGGACACGATTCCTCGGCCTCAAATTGTCCTGGCATCTGTGACCGGCACAAGTTACGCAGATACAACAGTGACGGCCGGCAAAACATATTGGTACGCTGTGACGCTGCTTCATCCGACTGAAAGCGATCACTCGGTTTCCGTGTCGACCGTTCCTCATAATCCGGCGCGCGTCGACTCAGTTGCTCAGCAGACGTTAAATCAAATTTCTTTATGGCTGTCGGTTCCTGTCGACCAAAGCAGATTGGCAGTCGCGCAAATTTCTGTCGATGATACTCTGAAACCAACGTCGATCGCGATTCATTCTCCTTCTGAACTTCTGTTGACATTTGTCCGGCCTTTCGCAAGAGACTCGCACTATGTTCATGTTAAAAATTTGATCGATATCTACGGCATGGATGCCGATACCGTTCAACAGACTAGTTTCTTCACCCCGCTCCAACCGTTGCACACGTTTTATCTTGAAAAGGCTTCGTTTATCACTCAATCGCTCTTGCTCATCGAATTCAATGATACCCTTTCGGCATCGGCTCTTAATGTTGCAAACTATCACTTTTCGAATGCTATCAGGACCTTTTCACTCAAAGACGTAAAGCTCGACACCGTCTCGATGTCTAAAGTTTTTCTATCTCTTCAAGACAACGAACATCTTACGCCTATTGGCTTAAAAATGGAATTGACGGCGAGCGAAAAAATTCAGAACTTGGGGGGACAAACTCTCAATGACGGAAAAGGACAATCGGTTTCTCTTGTTGTTGACGTCAGCAATCTCGACAACATTGTGGTTTTTCCCAATCCATTACGATATTCAAGCGCTGACGCCAGCCGGAACCATCTAACGTTTGCAAACTTGCCCGAATATTGCCGGATTGATATCTTTGAACCAAATGGAGTAAAAGTCGCAACCGTTGAAGGAGATACCCGCGCTGCCGGGCTTGCTTGGAATTTGAACGACCAACATGGACGGTCTGTCGGCTCGGGCATATATATATTTTTGGCAACTCAATTAGATGCAAACAGCAATGAACTGCGAACGAAACTCGGAAAATTTGCCATCATCCGCTAAACGATGAGAGAAAATCCCTGGACGGTCTCTAATGTGCTTAGTGCCAGCCGCATTGTGCTGATGGCGCCTGTTGTTTATTTTTTCCTCGCGCCGATCGAGCACAATAGGGAGTATGCCGTCTTGTTCACACTTCTCGCTGTCACCACCGACGCCCTTGACGGATATTTTGCTCGTCTCTTGCACCAGGAGTCGGAATTGGGCAAAGTCATAGACCCTCTCGCCGACAAAATAGGCGTTGGCATTGTTGTTGTTTTACTGCTGATTTTTGGCGATATTCCGTTGTGGTATGCTCTTCTCGTTCTGTGCAGAGATGTATTGATCTTTTTAGGCGGATTGTACATCAGGAAACAAGTGGGAATTATCCTTCCCTCAAACATGCCCGGAAAATTTGCGGTTTCCTTTGTCGCTCTAACGCTGGTTCTCTCCATGGTTCATTATCATATCTTTTCCCTTTTCCAGGTGATCTCTTTGTACACGAGCACTTTCTTGCTCATTCTTTCGTTCTTCGTATACGTAAAGCGATTTGCGGTTGTCCTTTCAACTGAGAAGAACGAGCCTCAATCATGAGCTTCTTCGATTCGATTAAGCTGTCCCGGTTAAAAAACAGTCTTGCAAAAACCCGCGATGCCTTCGTTACAAAGATCGGGCGGCTGGTATTTGCAAAAGGAAACGTTGACGGTGAGTTCCTCCATCAACTTGAAGAAATTCTCATCGGCGCGGACGTCGGTGTGGAAACGACGAATCTTATTCTTGCCACGGTGAAACAACAGGCGAAAGAACAGCGTTATGAAAATCCCGATGAGCTTAATTCTTTAATCCGCTCAGCTATCGCCGGCGTCTTTGCTAACGGTGCAACGATAAAGAACGATAATCCATTTGAGACTCTTTCCGCATCGAAGCCATACGTAATCATGGTTGTCGGCGTGAATGGGGTTGGAAAGACGACGACGATCGGCAAACTTGCTTTCAATTACAAGTCAGCCGGTAAGCATGTCCTTATTGGCGCGGCGGATACATTCCGCGCTGCGGCGAACGAGCAATTGGAAATTTGGGCTCAACGCGCCGGTGTTACAATCATCCAGCAGGTGCAAGGCTCGGATCCCGCGGCCGTCGCTTTCGACACTGTGAAAGCCGCACAAGCCCGCAATGCGGACGTTGTTATTATTGATACCGCCGGCCGGCTGCATACGAAAGTCAATTTGATGGAGGAACTAAAAAAAATCAAGCGGGTGATAAAGAAATGCGCCGGGGATGCTCCGCATGAGGTCTTGCTGGTGCTTGATGCTTCAACCGGCCAAAACGCGATACAGCAGGCGAAACAATTTGATGACGCAATCGGACTTACAGGATTGGTAGTGACAAAGTTGGACGGAACGGCAAAGGGCGGAATTATAATCGCCATCACCCGGGCGCTCAAGATTCCGGTCCGCTTTATCGGCGTCGGCGAACAGATCAATGATTTGCAGCCCTTTGATTCTCGCGCATTCATAGAAGCCCTTTTTGAAAAAGAAGCTGCGTAATTTTTTTTCATTTAGGAAGTCGATCATCGCAGCCCTCAATTCAACGTAGGAGTTTTTTGGCAGCTACAATCAACATACTTCCGGAACACCTGGCGAATAAAATCGCGGCGGGTGAAGTGGTTCAACGCCCGGATTCTGTTGTAAAAGAACTTGTCGAGAATTCGATTGACGCCGGCTCTACCTCTATTTCGATAGCGATAAAAGAAGGGGGGAAGAGCTTCATTCAAATCTCCGATAATGGCTCGGGGATGAACGACGAAGATGCTGCCATCGCCTTCGGCCGGCACGCCACGAGCAAGATACAATCGTACGAAGACCTCGAAAATATCAGAACCCTCGGCTTTCGGGGAGAAGCATTGGCTTCGATTGCGGCAGTCGCACATGTGGAATTAAGAACGAGGCGCTCGATGGATGATGTCGGGACACTCGTGCGAATAGAAGGCGGAGAACTCAAAGAACAATCGAAAACAAGCGTCCAGCCAGGGACAACAATTCTAGTCCGCAACCTCTTTTATAACACCCCAGCCCGGCGGCATTTTCTCAAATCGAACAACACCGAGTTCAAACATATTTATGACGTCGTCCAGCGTGTTGCATTGTCGCACCCCGATATTGCAATTCAGTTTATAAGTGACGGTGAAAACCTGCTGGATTTGAAGCAAGGCTCAATCGAGGAACGGTTGAAAAACCTTTACGGAGAACGCCATTTCGAAACGCTTATTCCGTTGCATGAAGAAACCGAATTGCTATCAGTGTCAGGGTTTATCGGTAAGCCGGATTTCGCCCGAAAGTCGCGAGTCGACCAGTATTTATTTTTGAATAAGCGCCCTATCGTCAATCGGTCGATCAACCATGCGATCTTCTCCGGTTATGAACACTTAATGGAAAAAGGGAATTTTCCCTTTTATCTTGTTTTCCTCGAGCTCGATCCGCAAAAAGTCGACGTCAACGTCCATCCCTCTAAAATGGAAGTGAAATTTTCCGACGAGCAAAGCATTTACCGTTTCGTCATTTCTGTCGTCCGAAAAGCGCTCGGAACCAACGACCTTGTTCCTTCGCTGGAAGTAAACGCCACGAAGAATTTCGACCAGTCATTTGCTTCACTGCGACATGCCGCGCTTCCGCACCATTTTTCCGGCGATCCCGGCAATCGTGAAAAGAATTTTTTTCCATCTCCATCGTCTCATAACCCTCAAGAGACCGGACAGAACGCGGCGTTCACTCTCGATAAGTTGTTTTCAGATATCCCTACCATTCAATTGCCCGAATCTGCCCAGCCGCAGCAATTTGCTCACGGCACACGGGATAACGAAGCTCAAGAAGGGAAGGCAATTTGGCAGCTCCATAACAAGTACATACTCTCCCAAATCAGGACGGGCCTGATGATTGTCGACCAGCACGTTGCTCATGAGAGAGTTTTGTACGAAAAAGCGCTTGCAAGCTTCAAGAACGCTGTTCCGGTCTCTCAACAGCTGCTTTTTCCGCACACTGCTCAACTATCTGCGGGCGATTTCGCCCTTGCAAAGGAGCTCATTCCTCATTTGCAGGCGATCGGCTTTGAGTTGAAGCTTTTCGGAAAGAATACAATTGTGCTTGAGGGTGTCCCTACCGAGGTTAAAGCTGGGACGGAAGGGAGCATTCTCCAGGATATTCTGGATGAATTCAAAAACAATCAGCACAGAGTAAAGCTTGATGCGCGGGATAATGTGGCAAAGTCTTTCTCATGTAAAGCCGCCATCAAAGCCGGCGATAAACTCTCGGAAACAGAAATGAGGGTTTTGATCGACCAACTTTTCGGTACAGAGATGCCGTACGTTTGTCCGCACGGCCGGCCTGTTATTGTCAAAATCTCAATAGGAGAGTTGGACAGAAGATTCATGCGCACTTCTTGAAAACAATTTCAATAAAGCCGTTAAAGGCTTTGTTAAAAAGTAATTAGATGATAAATTAAAAAGAGAATTCAATGGCAAATAATGAAAGGGAAGGGCGCATGGCGAGTGGAGATGCCTTCGATTCAATCAGACGGGCAAAAGAGGAATGGACCCATCATGCCGGAAAAGCGGGGAAAAGGCAAAATGTTAAATTCACGACTGTTAGCGGCGAACCGATTGAGACTCTTTATACGCCCGACGACATCCAAAACATCAATTACCTTTCTGATATTGGTTTCCCCGGGGAATTTCCTTACACCCGTGGAGTCCATCGAAACATGTATCGGGGAAGATTATGGACCATGCGGCAATTTGCAGGTTTTGGAACTCCCGAGGACACGAACGAAAGGTTCAAATATCTCTTAGAGCATGGACAAACCGGACTTTCCACAGCCTTCGACCTTCCGACTCTTATGGGGCGGGACGCTGATGACCCGATCTCTGAAGGTGAAGTGGGGATTTGCGGCGTGTCGGTAAGTTCACTTGCTGACATGGAAATACTCTTCAAGGGAATTCCATTGGACAAAGCTTCCACCTCAATGACGATAAATGCCCCAGCCGCAATGATGTTAGCATTTTATATCGCCGTCGCGGAAAAAGAAGGCGTCGCACACAGCTCCCTGCGGGGAACAATCCAAGCGGATATTCTCAAGGAGTACATTGCGCAGAAGGAATGGATCTATCCTCCGACTCCGTCCATGAGAATTATTACCGATATGTTTATCTATTGCAAGAATGAACTTCCGCAGTTTAATCCTATTTCAATAAGCGGCTATCACATACGAGAGGCGGGTTCAACCGCAGTTCAAGAATTAGCTTTCACGCTGGCAGACGGTTTCGCGTACGTTGAAGCCGGAATTGAGGCCGGAATGGACATCGATGAGTTTGCACCGCGGCTCTCATTCTTCTTCAACTCCCATCTTGACTTCTTTGAAGAGGTTGCAAAATTCCGCGCCGCCCGGCGCATATGGGCTAAGAGGTTGAGATATAAATATGGGGCAAAAAATCCGAAATCCTGGATGCTCCGGTTTCATACACAAACTGCCGGATGCTCACTTACTGCGCAACAGCCCGAAAATAATATCGTAAGAACTGCTTTGGAGGCCTTGGCGGGTGTTTTAGGCGGAACCCAATCGTTACATACAAATTCTATGGACGAAACGCTGGCGCTTCCATCTGATAAGGCTGCTAAGATAGCCCTGCGTACGCAGCAGATCATTGCTCACGAGATCGGAGTGACCAACACGATCGACCCGCTGGCAGGAAGCTACTTCGTTGAAGCATTGACGGATAAGATGGAAGAAGAGGCCGAGCAGTATTTCGAAAAAATCGACACGCTTGGGGGAGTAATTCCTGCAATTGAAGAAGGATTCTTCCAGCGCGAAATTGCCGAAGCTGCATATCGTTATCAGAGTGAGATTGATAAGAAGGAAAAAATAATAGTGGGTGTCAATGAATATGTTGAGGAGGGGGAGCAAATCGAAATTCCTATTCTCACGATTACCCCTGAAGTTGAAGTGAAGCAGCGAAAACGCCTCGCGGAATTGCGGCACGAAAGAAACCCAGAAAAGGTTGAACATGCGATTTCTAACTTGCAAAAAGGCGCATCCGACGGGTCCAACCTCATGCCGCTTTTGCTCGACGCCACGCGGGCATATGTAACCTTGGGTGAAATGTGCAACGCATTGGCCGAGAACTTTGGGATATACGTAGAACCGGCCGTCTTCTAACGGAATTTTTGGTACGACGGATAAACTGAAAATACTTCCTGCAAAAAAAAATGAGCCCATACTTTCGACTGCTTCGGCCATCTCAGTGGATCAAAAATGCCTTCGTGTTTGCTCCTTTGGTCTTCTCCAAGCATCTATTTGATCCCCCAATATTCATTGCCGCACTCAAAGGATTTATTTCATTCTGTATCGTATCTAGTGCTATATACATCATTAACGACATTTTTGATAAGGAGGCCGATACTGCCCACCCGTTGAAACGGAAGAGGCCGATTGCCTCGGGGGCGGTTTCGATTCCATCGGCTTGCTTTCTGGCTGCGGTTCTCATTTGTATCGCCGTTCTCGTTTGTATTTCTCTTCCTCCTGGATTTCAGTTTCTTCTTCTTTCATACTTTGTAATTCAGTTCCTCTACTCGATAGCCTTGAAAAGAATTGTCATTCTCGACGTATTTATCATCGCTTCCGGCTTTATGCTCCGCGTTCTTGGCGGCGCGGAGGTCATAGATGTAATGATTTCGCATTGGATTATTCTCTGCACAATGTTCCTGTCTCTCTTTTTAGCTCTTGCAAAACGCCGGGGAGAAATCGTACTGTTCCAACATGTTGACAGAATAGCAGAACGCAAAGTTCTGGAACAATACGATATTAATTTTCTCGACAATACGATGGTTATTACTTCCTCTGGAATGGCAATATCGTATGCCTTGTATACAGTTGCCGACCGCACCGTAAATGCTTTTGGAACAGATTATCTCATTTTTACGACCATATTTGTCCTCTTCGGAATTTTTCGTTACCTCTTTCTCGTGATGAAAAAGAACATGGGTGAAAACTCAGTCGCCATCATTTTTAGGGACAGGCCCATGTTTATAAATCTGTGCTTATGGTTTCTCTCCTGCATCTTAATTATTTACCATTGAACTATTCCTCCTATTTCTTCCGTGCTCCCACGGCAATTCGTTGGGAACAAATCCATCCATTTTTGAGTTCTAGCATGCAACTACTTGTAACTCAAAAGGAGGCATGAATGCTTGTCAAGAAAAGATCCGATAGTTTGGAGTCTCAAATAACCTCTGAATCCCTCTACCGTCGCCGAAGAGAATTTATGCGGAATGCTGGACTCGTGATCGCAGGCGCTGCCGTGTCTTCGGTTTTTCCGAAGACCGTCTCCTCAGCTTTTGCTCAAGATGCCAAGACGTGGAAGCCATCAAATCCCGGCAAATTCGACACGACAGAAGAGCTCACGCCCTTCAAGGATATCACTTCATACAATAATTTTTATGAATTTGGAGTTGACAAAGATGACCCGGCCCGTTATGCCGGATCGTTAAAAACTGAGCCGTGGACTATCAGTGTTGAAGGATATGTAAAGAAGGCGGCTGTTTACCATCTCGAGGATGTTTTGAAAGGAGAGACAAAGGAAGATCGAATTTATAGGCATCGCTGTGTTGAAGGCTGGTCAATGGTTATTCCCTGGCTTGGTTTTCCCCTGGCAAATTTCATCAAACGACTCGAGCCTACATCAAAAGCGAAATATGTTGCGTTTGAAACCAAGCTTGCGCCGGACGAAATGCCCGGTGAGCGATCCGGCGTGCTACAATGGCCTTATGTGGAAGGACTTCGAATGGACGAGGCGATGCATCCATTGACGCTTCTTGCCGTCGGCTTATATGGAAAGCCGCTCCCGAATCAAGACGGGGCGCCAATCCGGCTGGTCGTGCCATGGAAATACGGATTCAAGAGCATTAAGTCAATCGTAAAGATCAGCTTCGTTGAAGATCAACCGCCGACTTCGTGGAACCGTGCCGCATCGAATGAATACGGCTTTTATTCGAATGTAAATCCCGATGTCGACCATCCTCGCTGGAGCCAGTCGCACGAAAGGCGTATCGGAGAATTCTTCAAACGAAAAACGCTGATGTTCAACGGTTATGCAGACCAAGTCGGCGGCATCTATTCTGGAATGGACCTTCGTAAGTATTTTTAGAGTTGATTGAGTGAAGTTATCATATTGTGACTACGGCAATTAGCGGCAATGAAGAAAAGAAATTTAGTATCCTTCGCCAAACCAATCTTTTTTGCGGCGTGTCTCCTGCCGGTTGTCATTCTCGCATGGAACGGACTGAATGGCAGCCTCAGCGCCAACCCCATCTCTGATATCACGAACGAAACAGGTGTTTGGACGTTGAGATTTATTGTCCTGACTCTTCTGATCACTCCTGTTAGAAAAATTACGGGCTGGCACTGGCTAATCAAATTCAGGCGGATGATCGGGTTGTTCGCTTTCTTTTATGGGACGCTTCATTTCACCACATATCTATGGTTGGATCAATTCTTCGATTGGCAATCAATCGTGACCGATATTCCCAAACGGCCATTTATCGCAATCGGGTTTGCAAGTTTTATACTAATGGTTCCTTTGGCCGTAACATCAACGCAAAAAATGATTCGCCGTCTGGGAGGGAAGAAGTGGGATATCCTTCATCGCTTAATTTATTGTACAGCTGTCGGAGCAGTCATTCATTATATATGGTTGGTGAAGGTCGTGACATACCGACAGATTACCTATGCGGCGATTGTTGCAGTTCTGTTGTTATTCCGATTTATCTGGAAATACCGCTCTAATGCTGTCGGCACCAACCGGCCGGCTGAAAAGCAGGTAACAGCGTAATTCCGCTCGATTCAACCATCCTCGGATAGTTGGGGGCGAAGACCTTCCCAAGGTTTGTTGGGAAACGTGGATCTCGCTCGCACGCCATCCTCAAAGCTATTGGTGCTTTCCTAAAAATTCTTTATATTTATCCTATAGATTTGCAAACAAGGTCAAGGACAAAACAATGGTTCACCCTCGTGTCGCAGTTATCAAGACTCATCCGACAACAATTCTTTCGGATTACGAAGAGCTTTTAAAACTCGCCGGAGTCGAACAGGCCCTCTCGAAGTCATCTTCCACCATTCTGAAAGACAACATCAGTTGGCACTTTCCCTACCTCAGTGCGAACACAACTCCATGGCAGTTGGAAGGAACAGTGAAAGCATTGCGGAACAGCGGCTTTTCGGATTTGGTTTCCGTCCATAACAACACCGTTGTCACCGATCCGTACCGCGGCGAAAAATTAAACAAGCTCAGTCCGATCTATAAAAAATACGGGATAGAAGAGCGATTTAATTTCAATGCCGATGAAATCAAGTGGGTTCGTTATGAGCCGAAAGCGCGGATGCACGCGCTGAACAAAGTGTATCCCAATGGGATTCATCTCCCCGATTATTTTTTCGGGAAAAATATCGTTCATCTTCCGACGGTGAAGACACACATTTACACGACGACAACGGGCGCGATGAAGAATGCCTTTGGCGGCCTGCTTAACACGCGCCGTCATTATACTCATTCGTGGATCCACGAGACACTGGTCGACCTCCTTGCCATCCAGAAAGAAATTCATACCGGAATATTTGCCGTGATGGATGGAACATTGTGCGGCAACGGGCCGGGACCGCGAACAATGGTGCCGGTTGAAAAGGACTATATCATTGCCAGCGCAGACCAGGTGGCCATCGATGCCGTGGCCGCAAAAATGATGGGGTTCGACCCGCTCAGCATCAAGTATCTTCGTCTGGCTCATGAAGACAAGCTCGGCTGCGCAGACCCGCGAGATATTGAGATTGTCGGTGAAGATATAACTAATGTAAATTTCGGGTTCACCGTCGGGGACAATATGGCAAGCCTGGCCGGCGACTTCTTCTGGTTCGGCCCGTTGAAATCGATTCAAAAGTTCTTTTTCCATACGCCGCTGGTGTATGGTTTTGTTTTTGGATCGTACTTGTATCACGATTATCTCTGGTGGCCAATAAAAGGGAAGCGCATGATGCGGAAAGTTCGCACCGAATCCAAATGGGCACGGTTTTTCGACGAATACGGGAGGGATGACACATAAGTTGACCCCTCGAAAAAAAGCGGAACTTGTCCTGCTTGCGACGACGGCCATTTGGGGCGGGACGTTCGTCGTAATGAAATTAGGTTTTGCGGATATCTCGCCTTTTCTATTCGTGGCTATTCGCTTCACGCTTGGTACAATCATCTTCGGTTCGATTTTTTTTTCGCGACTTCGCTCCATTCGGCGCACCACAATCCGCAAGGGTGCCATTCTCGGGGTGTTGCTCGGCGCCGGTCTCATTCTCCAAACGTACGGCCTTCAAATAACGACCGCCTCGAAATCGGCATTCATCACCGGTATGATGGTCGTCTTTACTCCGGTAGCGCAAATGTTCGTCGGCCGCCGTATTCCAAAACCGGGAAATCTCCTCGGTGTGCTTGTTGTGACCGCCGGTTTGTTTTTTCTTACATCGCCAAACGGATCGGGATTTAATCTTGGCGACGCATTAACCCTCATCGGCGCATTCCTCTTCGGCTTTTACATCGTATACCTTGACATCTATTCAAAGGAAGAAGAACTTTTTCCTCTTGCATTCCTTCAAATCGCGGTCACGGCAGTTCTCGGTTGGATTCTTGTTCCCTTTGAAACTCCGCAAATCCACTTCTCGTGGAATCTTCTGCGCCTCTTTTTCTATACTGCGTTTCTTGCAACCGTCGTCACAACGTATACGCAAACGCGTTTTCAAAAAGATACTACTCCGACACGAGCCGGGATTCTTTTCACTCTGGAGCCTGTTATTTCGGCGCTGTTGGCGTATTTTGTTTTGGGTGAAATTTTGGGTATGTTGGGAGTGTTCGGTGCCGTCCTCATTGTCGTCGGAATTTTGATTTCGGAATTATCGGATAAGTTTATCAAAAAGTTTCACTGGAATTTGCCGTTGGCGGAAGAAGAGTGAAGCCGGTTTTCGTTGAGCGCTACGTTTGACTATGGATGTTCACGCGACTATTACCGTGCAGGGGCTTGTGCAAGGCGTCGGATACCGCTGGTTTGTTAACAGGCATTCCGTCGAACTTGGTTTGAAGGGATTCGTGAGAAACAATTATGATGATACTGTATATGTTGAGGTAGAAGGGGATCGTTCCCTCGTCGAAGAACTTATCAGTCATTTGAAAATCGGTCCCCGGTCAGCTCATGTGAAAACTGTTCATGTCGAATGGAGTGAACCAAAAAGACTATTCCTCGGATTCTTAATCAAATGAAGGCGACGATCGAGGTGCCCATCAACTTAAGACTTCTAAAAAACCCAAAAAAGAGGGGTTCGCGCAAATCCCAGGGGATCGCTTCGCCAGACGCAAAGACATAAACTGATTGTAAAAAGTGAACCTTCGCGTCTTTGCCGCTTGGCGAGAGGCAATTTTTCAAATGTCGAAAGTTATCAATTAGCAACGCAACATTGACAATGAATAGAATTGGTTTCGGATTTGACGTCCATAAGCTGGTTGCCGGAAGAAAACTCGTCCTTGGCGGCGAAGACATTCCTTTTGACAAAGGATTATTGGGACATTCCGACGCCGATGTCTTGCTCCACGCAATTGCCGATGCAATTCTTGGCGCAGCGGCATTAGGAGATATCGGCAAGCATTTCCCTGATACCGATCCACAATTCAAGAACATTTCGAGCATCACTTTATTGGAACACGTTGCCAAACTCATTGCTGAAAATCATTTCGGAATTGTTAACGTCGATTCGACGGTTGTCCTCCAGAAACCGAAAATTGCTCCGTACGTCGAGCAAATGAGAAACAACATCGCTCATGCTCTGCAGCTCGATGTTGCCAAGATATCCGTGAAGGCAACTACCAACGAAGGTTTAGGCTTTATCGGCGCAGGGGATGGAGCCGTTGCGTACGCGGTTGCCTTGATTAATTCAAAACAATAGACACTTCCCCCTTGAAATCACTCGTCCGCACGCTCGCAACACTCAGCCCTGCCTTAATGTACTGTTGTCTTTTCGCGATCGCCTTGTATTTGTCAACCTATAGTCGGATAATCACCGGCATCATCATTACCGCGCCCGCGGTCTGGGGATTTCATCGGCTCTACCTCCACGGCAAAGCAAATGCTTGAATTTTTCTACTCTATAGACACTGCCGTATTTTTTTTCATCAATCATACCATCACAAATCCTGTGTTGGATTGGCTGATGCCGTTTCTCACGGACCTTAACAAGCAGAAGCTTGCCGTAGGGATTGTTATCGTTCTCTGGCTGTGGCTGATGATCCGAGGGGGGAAAACGGGGAGAACCGCAGGCGTTCTTCTAGTCATTTCCATCATTGTGAGCGACCAATTCAGCAGCTCCGTTCTAAAAAATCTCTTTTGCAGGCTGCGGCCATGTCACGTGTTGCAGGGTGTCCGCCTGCTGGTCGATTGCGGCAGCGGTTACTCGTTTCCATCCTCTCATGCGGTGAATAATTTTGCAGGAGCGACGATTCTTTCGCATTACTACCGCAAATATGCATGGGGATGGTTTTTGCTGGCATCGCTTATCGCACTTTCACGGCCATATATTGGCGTTCACTACCCGTCAGATATAGTCGGCGGTGCGGCAATCGGATGGGCATGCTCGTATTCTCTGATTGCGGCATGGGAATTTATCGAGGGAAAGCTTGTTCGTAAAGACGTTCAGCCGCGCCCATAAAATCAATTTGCAAAATTCGATTCTTCTTTCTACATTTATTCAGTAACAATCCGATTCAATTTCTTAGTGGATAATTTCATTGAAACGAAACAAGCAATACGCACGAAAGTTATTCTTGCCGTTTCGACGGGCATTTTGTTCGGTTGTTCGTTCCCACCAATTCCCCTCGGTTCGCTGGCGTGCATCGCGCTGGTGCCGCTGCTCCTTTTAATCGAGCGGCTTCGCTCACTTCGTAGTCAATTCCTCTACTCATATTTTTCATTTTTTATCGCATCATGTATTGCACTCTACTGGGTAGGCGGATTTACTCATGCGAAGGACCCATTCCTGATGATGGCGGGCGGATTGGTGCTGGTGTGGGAACCGTTTTTTTTTAGCGTGATTGTTCTTTCATATCTTGCTGTAAGGAAAAATTTCGGTCTGGGCATAGGCCTCGCCGCGCTTCCGTTCATCTGGGTGACATTCGAGTGGCTGTATGCGCTCGGCGAATTTGCCTTTCCCTGGCTGACTCTTGGAAATACGCAAACATACCAGCTCGGAAAAATTCAGTTTGCCGAATTTACGGGAGTATACGGGATTTCGTTCTGGCTCGTAGTGATCAACTCATTATTTTTCTTCCTTTTGATGAACCTGCTGCGGGGCGATGGAAAAAAATTATTGAAACAAAATCTTTCCATTACCGCGGCCATAGTCATCATTTATTTATTGCCGAGCTTTTACAGCATGACCCTCGACGAAAAGAGATTAATATCGTCCGATGTTCCTTCAATAAAAGTTGGAATTGTGCAGCCCAATATCGACCCGTGGGAGAAATGGGAAGGATCAAAAACGCTTGCAGGAAGGGAAAAACAAGTCGAAAAATTCCTGGAAACGGCACGAGGACAAAAGAAAGAGGGCGTGGAAATGAGCGTGTGGCCCGAAACTGCAATTTTGTTCAACCTCCCCATGATGCGCGAGGAATACGAAAAAGTGGCGAAGACGCTCGATTCGCTCGACCTGTCGCTCACGAGCGGGTATATTGACTATAAATATTACGATGCCCGAACGGCGCCCGTTGCAAGCAGCGTTGTTCAGGGCACGAGTATCCGCTATGACTCTTATAATTCTATTTTGTATCTTGAGCCGCGAAATAGGCATGTTCAATCGTACGCAAAAATGCGGCTCGTCCCTTTTGCGGAGCGTATTCCGTACGCCGAGTCAATTCCGTTTCTGATCGAGCCGCTTCGATGGGGTGTCGGCATCAGCAATTGGGGAATCGGAAAAGACAGTACGGTGTTTGAGGATTCGATTCATCACACGAAATTCCTGGCGATGGTTTGTTATGAATCTATTTTTCCGGAATTCGTCAGCTCGTTTGTCAAGCGCGGAGCAGAGTTCTTGGTCTTCATTACCAACGACAGCTGGTGGGGTAATACATCGGGTGCGCGGCAGCATTGTCAATTTGCCGTAATGCGTGCCGTCGAAAACAGGAGATGGGTGGTCCGTTGCGCCAACGGCGGTATTTCGTGTTTCGTTGATCCGTTGGGGAGGATATACGATAAGACGCAAATGTATACAGAAGCGTCAATCGCGAGGTCCATTGAACCGAGAACCGAACAAACGTTTTATACAAAACACGGCGACTGGCTTCCCCGGATCGCCGGAACTATAACCGGATTTCTAATGGCAGGAAGCCTTCTTCAATTCATTTTTGTGCGATCAACCTTGAAACGGAAGATACAACACAATGAAATACATTGACCTACGAAGTGATACGGTAACAAAACCGTCCGCCGCGATGCGACAGGCGATGGCAAGCGCCGAGGTGGGAGATGACGTGTTCGGGGAAGACCCAACCGTAGCTGCGCTTCAAGAGAAAGTTGCGGCACTTCTTGGAAAAGAAAAGGCACTGTATGTACCGAGCGGCGTGATGGGCAACCAGCTCTCAATCAAAGCGCAAACCGAGCCCGGCGATGAAATCATTTGTGAGCAAGACGCTCATATCTTCAATTACGAAACGGCCGCTCCGTCACTGATATCATCGGTTCAGGTGAAGACTATTCCGGGAGTGAGAGGCGCCATTCATGCAGAACAGCTGACCGCAGCGATAAGGCCAAAAGTTTACTACATGCCGCGTTCCAGAATGATTTGCCTGGAAAACACGCATAACCGGTCCGGCGGAACTATCTATCCTCTCGATGAAATTGAAAAAATTTTCTCTTTCGCCCGGTCTCATGAGATGCTGATGCATCTCGACGGCGCCCGGTTATGGAACGCATGGGTCGCGACAGGAATCCATCCCAAAGAGTATGCAAAATACTTCGATTCCGTCTCCGTCTGCTTCTCAAAAGGCCTCGGTGCACCCGTCGGCTCGGCGGTTGCCGGGTCGGCTGCAATGATCGAGCGTGTGCATAAATGGCGCAAGGTGTTCGGCGGCGGCATGCGGCAGGCAGGAATCATTGCTGCCGGAGCTTTATACGCACTCGACCATAACGTTGAACGGCTGAAAGAAGACCACGAAAAAGCAAAATATTTCGCCGAAAAGATTTCCACGCTGACAAAACTTTCTATCGACATGGAGGCTGTCCAAACAAACATCATCATTATCAATACCGAGAAAACCGGAAGACAACCTGATGAGATCATCGCTCTTCTGAAATCGAAGGGAGTTCTTGTGACGCTCGGATCATACAACAGCATCCGTGCCGTCACGCATCTCGATGTATCGATGGAACAGGTACGGCAAGCTGTTGATACCATAACGAGTACGCTGAAATAGAGATGGATAAGAAACTATTTCATCACCATACCCAGGTCAGCGTTCGCAACTATGAGATCGATTGGCAGGGGGTTGTACATAATGCCGTCTACCTTCATTATTTCGAAATAGGGAGAATTGAATACTTAATTGCAATCGGTGCAAAAGTGGACGTCAACACGATCAACAGCGAGTCGAAAGTAGTTCTTGCACGAAACGAGGTCGATTACCGCACTCCGGCACGATACGGAGATACGATCAATGTTCATTCGAGAATATCCGCCATTAAGAATACAAGTTTTATTTTTGAAGGATTGTTGGAGCGGAGCTCAAGCGGAGAAATCATTGCCGAAAATGTCGCCGTCCATGTTTGGCTCAATCCTAAGACAAATACTCCCATGCCCGTTCCCAATGAATTTCGGAAACTTGTGCAACGACTTGAGGGTGAAAACTGCAGAATTCAGTGGCCGGCAATAATTGTTTGACAGGATATGACGACTTTTGAAGAGTTCAAAAAGCTTTCACGCGGCGGAAACATCATTCCGATTTATGAGGAGTTGATGGCCGATACAGAGACGCCAGTTTCGGTTTACCTTAAAATTAAAGACGAAAGCCCGTACTCGTTTTTGCTCGAAAGCGTTGAAGGAGGAGAAAAGGTCGGACGCTACACGTTTCTCGGCTACAATCCGTTTATGGTGTTCGAGATCCGGGGCACGTCGTTCACAATTAAACCGCGCCACCCCGATGTACAAGTGCTTCCGACGCTTGTGGATGCCTCTATGGCCCCTCTCGACGCCCTCAAGAAGATATTTGCCCATTGCAAAACGGTTCCGCTCGAAGGATTGCCCCGTTTTACCGGCGGCGCCGTGGGATATTTCGGCTATGACACGATTCAACTTCTGGAAAACATTCCTTCAGCGAAAATAGACAGTCTTGGTTTGAATGACGCCACCTTGATGTTTTTTGATACGCTGCTCGTCTTCGATGCCGTAAAGAGGAATGTCTCTGCCATTGCGAATGCGTACATTCCTGCCGGAGCGAGCGAAACTCAATTACTGGAAGAATACGATAAAGCTGTCATAGAAATTGAAAAGTTAAAGGCTATCCTGCAGAAGACTGTTCCGTACGCAGTGACCCCTTCCCCGTCAATCGGCACATTACAGTACTTGATGAGCAGGGACGATTTCTTTCTAAATGTCGACAAAGCCAAGAAATATATTGTTGACGGGGATATCTTCCAGGTCGTTCTTTCTCAACAAATGAAAATGGAATACGCGGGCGAGCCGTTCGACGTGTACCGCACGCTGCGGATTGTAAACCCTTCGCCGTACCTCTATTTTCTTAGAATGAACGGCATGTATATTATCGGATCTTCACCCGAACTCTTGGTCCGCCTTGACAACGGCATTGTCGAAACACGTCCGATCGCAGGAACGCGCCGGCGCGGCGCAACGCCGGCGGAAGATGCGCGGCTGGAAAAAGAACTGCTCGCCGACGAGAAAGAACGTGCGGAACATCTCATGCTCGTCGACCTCGGCCGAAATGATATCGGCCGCATCAGCGAATACGGGAGCGTCGAAGTCACCCAGTTCATGGCGATCGAAAAATATTCGCACGTCATGCACATAGTCTCGAATGTCAAAGGGAAGCTGCGCAAAGGCATGTCCGCGGTCGATGCGCTCTATTCCTGTTTTCCCGCGGGAACGCTCAGCGGCGCTCCGAAAATTCGCGCGATGGAAATCATCGCAGAATTGGAGCAGAATAAGCGGGGCGTCTATGGCGGTGCGATAGGTTATCTGGATTTTTCCGGCAATCTCGATTCATGCATCGCTATACGAACGATTGTGGTGAATGACGGAGTCGCGTACTTCCAGGCCGGAGGAGGAATTGTGCATGATTCAGTTCCAGAAAAAGAATTCCAAGAATCGCTTGATAAGGTTGCCGCAACGGTGAGTGCCGTGCAGAAACTACGGAAAGCAAAATAGTACCATATGATCTTAATAATAGACAATTACGATTCGTTCACCTTCAACCTTGTTCAGTATCTTGGAGAGCTCGGCGTTGAAATCCATGTTGCCCGAAACGACGCGCTCACTATTTCGGATATTGAGACAATGGCCCCGGACGGAATTGTCATTTCTCCCGGACCATGCACACCGAACGAAGCCGGCATCTCGGTCGAGCTCGTCAAGAAATTTCATACGACCATTCCAATCCTCGGCGTCTGCCTTGGTCATCAGGCAATCGGACAGGCGTTCGGAGGGGAAATCGTCAAAGCGCCTGCGGTTGTCCACGGAAAAGTATCGACGATCAACCATACGGGGAAAGGGATCTTTCTACGGGTTCCGGACAAATTTTCCGCTGCACGTTATCATTCTTTGATCATTAAAAAAGAAAGCGTCCCCGGAGAATTAGCAATTACCGCATGGACCGACGATAATATCATCATGGGCGTGAAACACAACAATTTCCCGACCTTCGGAGTGCAGTTTCATCCTGAATCCATCGCGACACAGTATGGAAAAATCATTTTAGAGAACTTTGTGAAACGTCGGTATTAACTCAATTAAGACATCAAAAGGAATATCACTATGGCATCAATCAGGACTGAACATGACATCGCCCAGGATAAACAACTCGATCAACTTCTAAGAACTCAGGAGGACGTTTGGCGTGTCTTCCGTATCATGGCAGAATTTGTCGAAGGTTTCCAAACTTTCTCGCGTATCGGTCCATGTGTTACTATTTTTGGGTCAGCCCGCAAAAAACCCGGTACCCGGTATTATGAAATGACGACGGAAGTGGCGAAGGAATTTGTCCGGATCGGGTACGGCGTCATTTCGGGCGGCGGCCCGGGTCTTATGGAAGCTGCGAACAAAGGAGCAAAAGAAGCGGGAGGAGTATCAGTCGGAATTAATATCGATTTACCGTTTGAGCAGAGTGCCAATCCTTACATTGACAAAGATAAACTAACAACGTTTCGGCACTTCTACATCCGCAAAGTGATGTTTGTAAAATACGCGCAGGCGTTTATCGTAATGCCGGGCGGATTCGGGACACTCGATGAAATGTTCGAGTCTATCACGCTGGTTCAAACCAGAAAAGTCAGCAAGTTTCCAATCATTCTTATGGGGAAAGAATACTGGGGTGGATTGTTTGATTGGGTAAAGACAACGATGCTTGCTGAAGGAAACATTTCCAAAGAAGACTTGGATCTATTTTCGATAACAGATGACCCCAAAGTTTCTGCGCAAATCGTGGCTGATTTTTACAAAGGAACGGGACACGCACCAAACTTTTAGAGGCGGAGATGGAAAAGGCAAAGGTATCCGACATACTCGACCAAATTGGAACTCTGCTCGAATTAAGAGGAGAGAACCCGTTCAAATGCCGCGCATACCACAATGCAGCACGGGCAATTGAAGGAGCCACAGCCGATCTTGAGACGCTTGTTCGTTCAGGAGAAATCAGAAGCATAAAAGGGATCGGCGAAGCCATTGCCGAAAAAGTCACAGAGCTCGTCACGACCGGGAAGTCGGCATATTATGATGAATTGAAGGCGTCCCTGCCGGAAGGCTTGATGGCCATGTTAGGCATTTCAGGAGTCGGTCCCAAAAAAGTTAAACTCCTATACGAAAAACTGAAAATCAAATCCGTCGAAGAGCTTGAAGCAGCATGCAAAGCCGGCAAACTCGAGAAGGTTGAGGGCTTCGGAAAAAAAACTGAAGAAAATATTTTGATAGGAATTGCCGCGCTGCGGAAACACAGCTCTAAATTCCTTTATTCCGTCGCGGAAAAAGCCGCACAAAGCATGTATGCTGTCGTCGTGAAGCAAAAAGGAATTATTCGCGCAGAAGTTGCCGGCAGCCTCCGCCGGAAGAAAGAAATCATTGGCGACATCGACATCGTTGCCAGCGCCAAAACGCCGGCGGTTCCCGGTATCATGAAGGCATTTACTTCTCATTCCGACGTGGAACGCATCACCGGCGAAGGAGAAACAAAATCGAGCGTCGTCCTTGCTTCCGGGATCAACTGTGACCTGCGTGTGGTTAACGATTCTGAATATCCCTTCGCCCTTAATTATTTTACGGGAAGTAAAGACCACAATGTTCGCCTGCGGACAATCGCAAAGAAATTCGACCTTAGCTTGAACGAATATGGTTTCTCGAAGCTCGGGTCGGAGGGAAAAAGGGGAAAGGCAAAGAAAACTGTACCGTGCAAAAACGAGGAAGACATCTATCGGGCACTCGGCCTTGAATATACACCGCCGGAACTGCGCGAAGATTTCGGGGAAATTGAGGCCGCCGAAAAGAATAAGCTCCCTCATCTGGTTTCGGAAAAGGATATACGTGGAACGTTCCATTGCCACACAAATTACAGCGATGGGATAAACACGCTTTTGGAAATGGGAGAAGCCGCCCAGAAACTAGGATGGGAATACCTCGGCATCGCAGACCACAGCAAAATTGCCGTCTATGCCAACGGTTTGACCGAAGAACGCGTAAAAAAGCAGCAGAAAGAAATTAATACTTTGAATCAAAAATGGCCGAACTTCCGTATCTTTAGTGGAACGGAAGTCGATATTCTGCCGACAGGTGAACTCGACTTCAGCGACAAAATTCTTTCGACTTTCGACTATGTTGTCGCTTCCGTGCACAGCAGTTTTAAAATGACGGAAGCCGAGATGACGAAAAGGATTTTGAAGGCAATAAAGAACAAATATGTGACAGTCCTGGGACACCTGACGGGGCGGCTGCTCCTGCAGCGCGATGCGTATCCTCTCAATCAGACGGCAATTATCGATGCCGCCGCCGAGTATGGCAAGTGCATCGAAATTAACGCGCACCCTTCCCGATTGGACCTCGACTGGCGGATGTGCAAGTATGCGAAGGAAAAGGGCGTCAAGATATCAATCAACCCCGACGCACATGTTGTCGACGGATTACGCGACGTGCGGTACGGCGTCGGCATTGCGCGAAAAGGATGGCTGGAGAAAAATGACGTCCTCAACACGATGGGCTTGCACCAAGTCCAAAAATATTTTGTATCTTTCAAACGGTAATCTGTAAAGGAGAAACACATGAGCGCGCATCGACGGTCGTATCTTGGCGCAATAATTCTTATCACTCTCGGAATACTCTTTCTGCTTGACAATCTCGGCGTTGCGGATTTCGGCACCATCATCTCCACCTACTGGCCTGTTATTCTCATCCTTATCGGAATCCGGATCTTCTTTCGGTATGGCCGAACCTCGGCTCCGTCCTCGCCAACCGTCTCAATGCATTCCGGTGCCACACAAGAATCGAGTGCCTCGGCAATCAACAATTCAAATGTCTTCGGCGACGTCGACATCAAGATCAATTCGAAGGAATTCCGCGGAGGTTCGATCTCAAATACGTTCGGGGATATGAATATTGACCTTTCCGAAATCGGTTTGGCAGAAGGGGAGCAACTGCTTAAATTGGACGGAGTCTTCGGAGACCTCCATGTGTTGGTCCCCAAGGACATCGAAATTTATGTAACGACCCATTCTGTCTTTGGAGACGTCAGAGTCCTTGGCAACATGAAGAGCGGATTCGGCCAGGAAATTTCTTATTCATCTGCCAACTATTCCGCCGCATCCAAGAAACTTCGTATCGTATCAAACCAGGTTTTTGGCGATGTAAAGGTATGGTAGGCGGGCGGGTGGAAACCGGCCTGCCGGCACCCATTCAAATCAGAGGACGCTGCTATTTTCATTTTGACCAAGTATAAACGGGACAACAACAATGAGTATCTTCAACGATCTTGGTATTCCAGCGAGAACCATTTCATACTGTGTCGTGCACCAAACGAGCGCTGCAGCAGACATAGCCGATTCTCAAAAAGGCCTCACTGAATCTTTAGGGAAAGTGAAGTATTATGAAGAATTGAAAACTTCACTTCAGAATACTCTTACTGAAGCCGCCGCAATCCGCGATGCGTTTCAATCATCTCTCCTTGACGCTCGGAGCAAAGCTGCCCAAGTTGCACAGGGAAGTCTCAATCAATATCTATCGACTCCTATCAAGTCCGATAATGCCGACGTTCAGCGAATTATCAAGGAAGCCATCGAAAAATATTCCGACCAATCGCTTCCGACCTCCAAGATAGGAATTGAAGCTGCGTGGGTATCCCGCATTCTCCCCGACGCAAAAATTGTTACGACCCAAACAAAGTTGTCCGTCCTTGTGCGAAGAATGCTCACAGCGGGGAAACGGAGATTAAAACACTTGGGCTTTACTCGGGGAAAAACTCCCTCGACGACTTTCGAGACGGTGTATCTTTTGGAAACGGGAATTAACCTTGACGTGCTGGAATTCATACTCCGAAAAAGCATGGCGGTGGGAGACATCTGGCAATATGCCGAAAATACCTGGACCGGAATCTACAACGTATTATCAACTGTCGGCACAGAAGTGCAGACAGCGAACCAATGGGAAGCATCGCTCTATCCGCAAACAACAGGAATGAAAAGCACGGAGTTTATCGCAGAGTTGGAAATACTATTCGACCGATTATCCAAAGAATTTAACCTCCACCAATTATCGTTGTGGCAAAACAAGTTTCCGTTCCGCGGAGACAATAATTTTACGGTCCGCGTCCGGATGATACCGGATCAAAAGCTGCTTTTTGAAATTGTAAAGTGGTTGACGTTGATTGAAAATGAACCTCTCAAGAAAGCCCTGACTGGAGACGCATCGCTTATTATGAAGGAGATTATTTCATAGGTATGCAAAAAAAGAGGGAGAGAGGTGAGTCAAACGAAAGAAAGAAGAGGCGCGCACATCAAATAGAAAGATTGCTTCACAAAGAATATCCTTCCGCTTCGACAGCACTCCACTACAGGAATCCGCTCCAGCTTTTGATCTCCGTCATCCTTTCCGCCCAATGTACCGATATTCGCGTGAACATGGTAACTCCATCCTTGTTCGCGAAATATGCGACAGTGGAAGAGTTCGCTCATGCCGACCGTTCCGAGCTTGAACACGCCATTCATTCGACAGGCTTCTACCGCAACAAGGCAAAGAATATCATCAGCTGTTGCAAAACCCTCCTTGAAAAACATGGCGGTGAAGTTCCGTCGTCAATGGATGAACTTATTCAGCTTCCGG
>CAZXQG010000023.1:0-49087 GCA_964642725.1 uncultured Chitinophagaceae bacterium | reverse complement strand
CAGAATGACATTTATTGGAGTTTTTGAGATAGCTTCTAGTTGCTGTTGCGGAAAAGATTGATTCATCCACTAAGAGCACGAAGTGCACAAAGAAAACGGATGAACTCTTATAAAACGAATCTAAACCATCGCGCTGCTTTGTGTTCTTAGTGGATGTTAACAAACGCGTAACGTGAGCACTAACGATACAGCTCTGAAGGTCACGGAACTTTTGGTCTCGTTCAGATGTCATACATGATGGAAAAGAAAAATGGCGGCTCAGAATACTTTTCAAAAACATGTTGGAAGTGATCCAATGAACGACTTTCGTCTTCCCGGCAAGACTCATATCGGGTACGTCCACCTGAAGGTATCGGACCTCAACCGCTCTCTTCGTTTTTACGAGACTCTTTTGGGACTGAAACGAGCGATTGATCTTGAAGGCACAATGGTTCTCTCTGCTTCCGGAAAAAGTCCGTACCTTGTACTCTTAACGGAGCACCCCGGCGCTCGTCCGAAACCTGAGAGGTCGTCCGGTTTGTATCACGTCGCGATCCGGTTTCCAAACCGGCGTGAGCTCGCGAAAGCCTTCCGTCGGCTTTATGCACACAATGCCGCGTTTCATGGATTTGCCGACCACCTGGTCAGTGAAGCGATATATCTTGCCGACCCGGACGGGAACGGCATTGAATTATACGTGGACCGGCCGCGCAAGGAATGGGTGATGCAGGAAAACCAGATTCAGATGGCGACTCTTCCGCTGGACGTCGACAATCTCCTGAGTGAGTTACGCGAGGACGATTCCGAGACGGACGCTATCGATTCGAACACCGATATCGGGCATGTGCATCTGAATGTTTCAGATTTACATGCCGCCGGCGAATTTTATCACTTACTTCTCGGCTTTGATATAACACAGCGGTCATACCCCGGCGCGCTTTTTTTATCCGCGGGCGGTTATCATCATCATATCGGCGTGAATACCTGGGCGGGACGGGGTGTACCTCCTCCTCCTTCCGATGCCGCCGGGTTGTTGAGTTTTGGAATTTCTCTCCCCGATCAACAAGCTGTAAATACTATTGCGCAGAAGTTTGAAGAACGAGGCGCTCGGTTTGAAATCAAAAAGCATGAAATTCTCGACACAGAAATTCTGCGGGTCAAAAGCCCGGATGCAACGGATGTTGAATTTTTCAGCAAATCGCCTGCGTCATGAGCTGAAAAACAACGATCAGTGGCGTTCAATCAATCGTTGTTTCATTCTAAAATTCCTCATTTGACCTTCCTCGGTTGCTGATTTTGGCTCTTTTCAGGCGATTATTCCACTTCTCAACATTTTTCCGAAAAGTTGGAAATTTGTTTTTTTCTTGTCCGAAAAAGTGTTACTATGGAAGCAGGAATTCTGAATCCAGCCGTCGGAATACGGAGTATATTGTAGGCAGAATTGTAGGATCAAATCAGCACTAACAGTGATTAATGGGCGCGTTGCATTCAAAATATAGCCGTGTGTTTGATCTTCTTCCGGAACTTATTTTTGTCCTCGACAAGAAAGGGACAATACTTGACTACAATGCAAGTGTGTCCAGGCATTTGTTGGAGGGAAATAAAGAACAATCGCTCCATTCCATATTCGATTTATTGAGGGGGGGACACAAGGAAAAGTTTTCGTCCGTCCTTCACACCGTCGACACGGATGTGCATTTCCGTTCTCAATTTCATTATTCCGACATTCGCATTATGGATGTCGAATTGACTCTGAAAAAGTTCGATTCAAGCTCGCCGGAAGTCCTCGTGCTCCTTGCCAATGACATTACCGAACAGGAGAAAATGGAACTTGACCTTCTGAGGTTCTCAGAGGTCATGCAGCACACGATGAGCCCGATTCAGATCACCGACCCGCAGGGAAAAATAGTTTTTGTTAATCCTGCCTTCGAAAGAGTCAGCGGCTACACGAAAGAAGAGTTGTTAGGAAAGAACCCAAACATTCTCAACAGCCGCAAACAGGATGAGAAATACTGGAGAGAAGTGTGGAGCAATATCCTCAAGGGAAAAGAATGGGTCGGTCAAATTCAGAACCGGAGAAAGAACGGCGAATTGTTCCACACGGAGCTTGTGATCTCGCCGATCATCAACCCGTCGGGAATTGTGGTCGGGTTCTTGGGATCGCATAGAGATATTACTGAACAAAAATTATTGGAACAGCAGCTTGTCCGTTCGCAAAAGATGGAGACCTTCGGCACACTTGCAGCAGGAATCGCGCACGAAGTGGGGAATCCGTTGACGTCGATTTCATCCATCGTTCAAGTTATTCAACGGACAACGAAAGATCGCTTCGCGCAGGAGAAGCTCGAACTGGTGAAAAACCAGGTGAACCGCATCGCAAAAATTATCCGGGAGCTTGTCGATTTCTCCCGGCCGTCGGCGTACGAGGTGAAACTGGCAGACGTCAACACGATTATCCGCGACGCCATCAACATCGTCCAGTACGGGAAAAAAGTCCACGACATTACGTTTGTGATCGAGCTCGACGAGAACTTGCCGCATGTCTCCGTCGTTCACGACCAGCTTGTACAGGTATTTCTCAACATTGCGATGAATGCCGTTGATGCGTGCGAAGGGAAGCCGGGGACGATCAGGATTACAAGCCGGGTAGGTCCGGAGAACATTGAAGTCATCATCGAGGATACCGGCAAAGGAATACCCGAGATTGATTTCATAAAAATTTTCGACCCGTTTTACACGACCAAAGAAGTGGGCAAAGGGACTGGGCTCGGGTTATGGGTCAGCTATGGAATCGTGAAAAATTTCGGCGGCGACATCCGCGTTGAGAGCAAAGAAGGAAAAGGGAGTATCTTTACCGTTATCTTGCCATTGAAAGGAACTATCAATGTCTGAAAAAATCTTAATCGTTGACGACGAAGAAATAATCCGCGACTCGCTGACATTCATTCTCCGAAAAGAAGGATATGAGGTCGATGAAGCACGAAACGGAGTTCAAGCGCTGGAAAAAATTATGGCATCATCGTATGATATCGTTATCACCGACATCGAAATGCCGGAGATGCGGGGAACGGAATTGCTGGAAAAAATTTCATTGCGCTCTCCCCATACGTTTGTCATTATCATCACGGCATACGGTTCCATTGAAACGGCGATCGAAGCCCTTCGCAAAGGGGCGTATGATTACGTCCTGAAGCCGATCGAATTTGATGACCTGATCTTCCGGGTTCGCAAACTTCTGGAACACAGAAGCCTCTCGCTGGAGAATACTCTGCTCCGGAAGGAATTGAACCGCCAGTATGATTTTCACCATATTATCGGCCAAAGCCCGGCGATGAAAAAGGTTTTTCAGACGATTGAGAAAGTTGCCGCGAGCGAGGGCACCGTGCTCATTACGGGCAAGAGCGGCACCGGGAAAGAACTCGTTGCGCGGGCGATTCATTTCAACAGCAAGCGGGCGGGAAAACGTTTTGCGGCGATCAACTGCGGCGCCATTGTTGAAACCCTCGTCGAAAGCGAGCTCTTTGGGCATAAAAAGGGCTCGTTTACCGGCGCAGTGGCGGACAAGGATGGCGTGTTCAAAGTGGCAGACGGCGGAACGCTCTTGCTGGACGAAATCAGCGAGATGCCGCTCCATCTGCAGGTGAAGCTTCTGCGAGCCATCGAACAGCGTGAAATATTTCCCGTCGGTTCCAACGACGCGTTTAAATTCAATGTACGGCTGATCGCATCGACGAACAGAAACCTTCGCGAAGAAGTGGCAAACAATAAGTTCCGCGAGGACTTGTTCTACCGGTTAAACGTCGTCGAAATTCATTTGCCGTCGCTCGTTGAACGGGTGGATGACATTCCTCTTCTGGTAGGCCATTTTATTAACACGTACCGGAGCCAAATGGGGAAAAACATCAAAGGCGTTACGAACCAGGCGATGAATGTCTTGATCCATTATCAATGGAAAGGGGAAGTGCGGGAATTGCAGAACGTCATCGAACGCGCAATGATCTTTTGTGAAAACGAATATGTCGATGTCGTTCATCTCCCCGACAATATGCAGAAACTGTCCACGGCGGGAGACGCGGGGCCTTCGGGGGACAATTCCACTCTTAAAGACGCAACGCGCGGGTTCGAACGCCGGTTTATCGAAGAAACGCTGCAGCATCATGATTTCAACAAGGAACTCGCGGCGCGTGAGCTCGGCATCAGTCTTTCGTCGCTCTACCGAAAGATGGAGGAACTGAAGCTTCCCGTGAAACATTCATCATTAACGAAGGACGAGTAGAATGAAGAGCATCGCCTTTTTTGAAATGACGAAGCCGGAAGAGCATTTTTTACGGAAGCGGATGGGGAAATCTTCTGCCGTGCAGTTTTTTCCCGACCCCATTCAGGAAGTCCCGATCGGTAAATTTGCCAAGGCGGATGTGCTTTCCGTTTTCATTTATTCTCTCGTGGAAAAGGATATCATCAAGAGTTTGAAGAATCTAAAACTTATCGCAACGCGGAGCACGGGTTTTAACCATATCGATATTAACGCGGCAAAGAAGCGGGGAATTACCGTCTGCAATGTTCCGTACTACGGCGAGAATACCGTTGCCGAACATACCTTTGCACTCATCCTCTCACTCTCGCGCAATATCCACAAAGCGTACGTGCGAACGCTCCGGAATGATTTTTCACTGCAAGGATTGCAAGGGTTCGACCTCAAAGGGAAAACACTGGGCGTTATCGGCGCGGGCAGCATCGGCTTGCACGTGATCAGGATGGCGAAAGGTTTCGGGCTGAACGTCATCGCGTACGATTTGAAGCAAAATCATTTTCTAGCGGAAACGCTCGACTTCACCTACACATCGCTCGACGACCTTCTTTCACGGTCGGACATTGTTTCGTTGCACTGTCCCTCCAACGAACAGACCCACCATCTCCTGAACATGAAGAACATCGAGAAGGTAAAAAAGGGGGCGCTGTTTATTAATACCGCCCGCGGGAATCTCATTGAAACGCAGGCGCTCCATTATGCCCTGAATTCAGGAATTTTCGCCGGCGCCGGACTCGACGTGTTCGAAGGGGAAGAGATCGTGAAGGATGAAAACCAAATGTTGACCAAGAACGTCCCCGTGGAAAAACTTCATGCGCTGATTCAAAAAAATATCCTGCTCAAAATGGAAAATGTCATTCTCACTCCTCACATGGCCTTCGACAGCGTCGAAGCGGTGGAGCGTATTTTGCAGACGACGGTGGACAATATCGTTGCGTTTGAAAATAACACGCCTCAGTTTGTCGTGAATCAGGGATAACAATCGTCCGTCGCCGGTTATTTCTTCATCGCGCGCCATCGAAAAATGTCTTACTCTCTGCGGCCTACAGTGAACTCGCTGTCTTCTCTGAAAAAAATATCGTTGATTCTGTTGGTGATCGTTCTTCTTCCGGCATTGTTCTATTCCGGCTACGAGGTCAGCTCGCTCAGCACGAGCGAAGCAATGTTCGGGAAAATGTATCGCCAACAGCTCGACGTCGTATTGTTTTCAGTCAATCAATTTGCATGGGACGCAGTTTCTGCATGGGCTGGAACCCTTCAAAATGTCCTGGCCGACCGAAAGACGCGCTCGGGAGGCGAACTTCTCAAATCCGTGCATGATTTTTTGAAGCAACGGGGAACCGTACAGGCTGTTTTCGTTTGTGATACGTCACTGAAAAGCATCATCCTTGTGGAATCCAGCCGGCGCAATCCCCGCCTTGCCCGCTTTAGTGAACACAGTATCCTCTCCCAGCTTAACAGGCATAAAGAAAAACTCGACCGGCTGGTTGATCTTCAACGCGTCGAGTACAGGAAAATTGAGCCGCTTGCGTTTGCAGATTCTTCGGACAAGGAAATTCCGGTCGTGCTCGTCTTCGTTGTCAACGGCTACGGTTCAGCCCCTCGCATTGTAGGCATTGAGCTGGATGCGCGCGACTTTATTCATGATGTCCTGCTGCAAAAACTTTCCGAAGCGGCGGGAGACGAATTTATTCTCGCCGCGATCAATAAGAGAACGAACGAGATCGTTGAAACGACATCGGCCGTCCAGAGGGATGAGATCAGGCAGGACAAGTCGCTTTGGCTGTTCCCCGATTATCTGCTCGGCATCCGCATGAAAGGAAAGACAATTGATGAACTCGTGGAATCGCGGTTTTACCGCACTTTGGTAATTATCGTCCTGCTCGATATGGTCTTGCTGGCGGGGGCGTGGCTGATCTATCGAACCATTCGCCGCGAAATGCAGCTCATTCAATTGAAATCCGATTTTGTTTCGAATGTCTCGCACGAACTGCGCACTCCGCTTTCGCTCATCCGAATGTTTGCCGAGACGCTCGAAATGAAAAGGGTCAGGACCGAAACAAAGAAACTCGAGTATTATCGGACGATCATCCAGGAGTCCGAGCGGCTGACCCGGCTGGTAAATAATCTGCTGAACTTTTCCCGTATGGAAGCCGGCAAGAGAAACTATCAGCTGCTCGACGTGGATTTGAACATGCTCGTATCGCGAGTGATCGAATTCTATGCACTTCAATTACGCACGAATCGCTTTCAGCTTGTCATAGACCTCGGCAAGAAAGTCCCGTTGGTCCTTGGGGATGAAGAAGCACTCGGTGAAGCGCTCCACAACATCATTGACAATGCCATAAAGTACAGCGATGCAGAAAAGTACATTCGTATCTCAACAGGCGGAACGGGAACGTCGGCGTTCGTAGAAATTCAAGACCATGGTATCGGGATCGCAGCCGAACATCATGCTAAAATTTTTGAAAAATTTTATCGTGTTTCTACCGGATTGGTACATAAGACAAAAGGGAGCGGTTTGGGACTGGCGCTCGTTGATCACATTGTGCGCGCTCACGGCGGAACGATTGATGTTCACAGCGCTCCCGGAAGGGGAAGCACCTTTCGGCTGCTGCTGCCGGCAAAAAATATTTTGACCGACGGCAATATCAAGGGAATATGAATTCCGGAGTTAGACATAGCACCGGATTGTTTTACGCTGTCAGACGTAATAGGTTAAACATGAACCGTTGACTGATGAAAAAAGACACGAAGAACATGGTGACGATACTGCTTATTGAAGATGAACCCGAAATGCAGAGAGGATTGCGGGATAACCTCGAGTTCGAAGGATACAAAGTTGACGTAGCCGGCGATGGGAAAGAGGGATTGAAAAAATTGCTCAACCGTACCTACGACCTTGTTATTCTCGACGTCATGCTTCCTGAAATGTCGGGTTTTGACGTTTGCAAACGCGCTCGGGAAAAAGGTGCGGGTGTGCCGATCGTGATGCTGACGGCGAAAGGAGAGGAAGTTGATAAAGTGCTCGGCTTGGAATTAGGCGCCGACGATTACATTACGAAGCCTTTTAGCCTGCGAGAACTGCTGGCGCGGATCAAGGCGGTGCTCCGGAGAAAGGAAGGGAAATCGTCTGAATCAGCAGGCATATTGAAAATTGGATCTATTGAAATAGATTTTTCCACATACAGTGTTTCCAAAAAAGGAAAGTCAATCGAAATGACTCCAAAGGAGTGCGAAATTCTCCGCTTCCTCTGGCAGCATAAAAACCAAACGGTCAGCCGCGATGCCCTGCTTACAAATGTCTGGGGGTACGACGAGTCGATCAGTTCCCGAACGGTCGATAATTTCATTGTAAAGCTTCGTCATAAAATTGAGCAATCGCCTTCCAAGCCCCGCCATATTATCACGATCCACGGAATCGGATATAAATTGCTGCTGTAGAAAAATTAATTGCCCGCCGCATGAAGCATCAGTTCGATGCATCCGAAAAATTGTTTCTCGCTAACCCGCAGAGTCGCGATGATTGGAACTATTATGCGGCTTTGCGTCTTTGCGCGAGCCGAGCTTAAGGGATAATGTAGATAGGTCCCTTCGAGTGAAAAAAACGATCTCCTGCCGCCTTGTTGCCCCCGTGACATCTTTTTACATCTCTTTACCCTGTTGAGACACAACTCACGTTTCCCGATTATAGATTGTATGAGTCAACATGGAGGACTTATGCGTTATATAACATTCGTACTGTTTCTGTTGCTGACATTCCAGCGCGGTTCCGCCCAGGAATGGAAAATGCAAGTAGATTTTCGAGGACAATGGAAGTTTAAACTTGGCGACAATGAAAAGTGGGCGAAGCAAAGCTTCGACGACAGCAAGTGGGAAGAGATTTATGTTCCGGCAAATTGGGAAGATGAGGGGTATCCAGGATACGACGGCTATGCGTGGTACCGGAAACATTTTTACCTTTCTCCGGAGATGTACAACAAACCGGTCTATATCCATCTCGGATGTATCGACGACGTCAGCGAAGTTTTTCTCAACGGACATTTTGTGAGCTTCACGGGCGCTTTTCCCCCCCACTATATTACGGCATACAACGTCGATCAAAAATTTATCGTCCCTAAGGAATATTGGAATTCTTCCGGCGATAATGTTATTGCCGTCCGCGTGTACGATGACGGGCTCGTTGGCGGTATCAATCAGGGGAGGCCCGGCGTATTCGAGATGGTAGATTATTTATATCCGGACTATGCGATCGAGGGAACATGGAAACTGAGCAAGGGCGACGACGACGACTGGGCGAAGCCTTCATTCGACGACTCGAAGTGGCCGGAAGTTCTTGTCCCCGCATATTGGGATACTCAGGGGATGAAAGACTACGACGGATACGGGTGGTACCGCGTTCGATTCACAGTCCCCGAAAAATTCCGTGATGAGGACCTTGTCCTCCTCGTGGGGAAGGTCGACGATGTCGACGAAACGTACCTGAACGGCGAACGTGTCGGCCACACCGGCACGCGGCATGTGCAGGGCTGGGAATATCAGAAGTTCAGGGCATATACCGTTCCGTCAGAAACAATAAAGTTCGGGCGCGAGAACGTTCTCGCAGTCCGCGTGTACGATAATTTCTTGCACGGCGGGATTTATGACGGACCCATCGGGTTTGTTACAAGGGATCACTACCGCCGGTGGGAACGAAAGCATACTGATACTGTAAGAGAGAACAGGAATTGGAAATGGAACTTCTTCGACATCTTTCGGTAGCACACTGTTTTGTCGATTCTCCATGCATGCGGCTCGTCGAAGCAAGGCGAGCCGCATGTTTTATTGTACGTCCCTCCTGTGACAATTCGTGACAACTCTTTACGACCGTGAGACATCTTTTATCTCCACATTCCGTTTAGTTATTTGAAAAAAGAATTGATCTACAAGGATGATTAAATTCACTCAACGGAGGCGGTTATGAAAGAGCACACAATGATAATGATAGCACTGGTCGCGATCTCCGCATACGCCGGGATGATGGCTCAAAGCCCTGCAGCGGCGGATGCGTCTTCGAAAAGCCGCATGTATGACTGCAAAGCGGACCATGGGCTCTCGAATTTGCTGGTCGCGTTACGGTCCGAAAATCAAGGGCTGGTGGAGTCGGCAATGATGCGAGTGGCAGAAGTCAAAATATTTTGTCCGGGCAGCGACATTGCAAAGACAAAGGATATCATCGACAGTCTGTCTGTTCATGCCAACGTTCCTTCACTTCGGTATAAAGCATACCTTGCATCGAATGTCTGCGATAATCCGGTATGGTTTGCAAAAATAGATAATATAAAATCCGAAGAAAAATTTTTTGACATAGTCGCGGCACAATTGCAGGAAAGAATATTCGGCTCGCGGACGGACTATTAAACCCGGCCTCCCGGTTCGTCCGAAGGCGGAGCGCCCCGATACACCCGGGCGTTCCGCTTTTTTCTTGCACTCCATACAAATTGTCTGTACATTTTCACGCACGCCGAAAGGAAGCAGCCATGGAAACTCAACACAGGAAAACATCGATCGTATTCTTCCCGTTTGTCATCGTGTGGACATTGTTCAGCTTCTTTATGAAGTTGACCGGCCGCGTTGTGTCAGCGATTATCGGCTTTGGGTTTATGATTGTCGGCATAACGCTTTCCGTAACGCTGGTTGCCGCTCCAGTCGGCATTCCACTGGCAGTTTTCGGCTTTTTGCTCATGCTTCGAAGCGTTTTTTAGCTCACAGCCTCACACAATCCCCCCAACTATTATTCCATTGCTAAGTCTAACCTCATAAGCACGATATCTTATGGCGCCAGACGATACCGAATTAATTCAAAAAGCCCAGAAGGGTGATTTTTCTTCCTTCGAGCAGCTGGTTTTTCGCTACGATAAGGAAGTCCTGACCATTGCTGCCCGGTTCGTCCGGAATTCGGAAGACGCAAAAGATATTTATCAGGAAGTATTCCTTCGTGTTTATCAAGGGCTTCGCAGATTCAAAATGCAAAGCGAATTTGCGACGTGGCTCTACCGGATAACGACAAACGTGTGCCTCACCCATCGGTCGCGGAAAAAAAAACATACGCACATTCCGCTGGAGGATGAACACGACGAAAGCGATGGAGAACCGCATCCTTCTCATGTCGCGGTCTCCGACGACCCGCTTCCGGACCAGCATGCGATGGCCGATGAGATTTCGACGCACGTCCGGGAGGCGCTGGAAATATTATCACCCCAGCAAAAAATGGTTTTCACATTAAAGCACTATCAAGGATTGAAGCTGCGGGAAATAGCCGAAGCGATGCAATGCACGGAAGGAACCGTGAAGAAACATCTCTTCACTGCAACACAGCGGATGCGAGAACGGCTGAAAGGTGTTTTTGATTGAAGGAGCATAGGATGAAACACGCACAATTCAAAGAATGGCTGCATTTGTCAGTGATCGACGAACTGAATGCTGACGCGCGTCAATTGCTCGACGGCCATCTTAGCGGGTGTTCCGAATGCCGGGTCGAGTTGAGAGATTTGCTGCGATTCCGTTCGGCGATTGCGGAGAATCCGCCGGTTGAGATGACGGATCGGCTGCTTCAGGAAGCACGGCAGCAATTGCATTTGTCGCTTCTTGAACACCGGCTGCGGAAACCGTTCTGGGAACGGGCGGCTCTTTGGGCACAAGACTTTGTCGTTCGCGAGTATAAGATCGCTTTCGGGGGAATTGCGATGGCGGCGCTCGGCATCTTCGTCGGATTTTTGATTTTTTCCCAGCCGCAAAAGGTGGAAGAGAAAACTTCCCGCATTGAAACGCCGGTTGCCGAACAAGCAATGCAGTCAAGCAGCGGAGCCGAATCCTTCACACAGGGAAACACGAGAACGTCGGACCTGCACCTCATCGATGCCGGAGGGAAGGACGGCACTGTCGAGTTCACATTCGAGGCGGTAACACCGATGCATGTACGCGGGAATATCAACGACGAGAAGGTGCAAAAAGTGCTGGCCCGCGCGCTGGTCAACGAAGAGAATGCCGGCGTTCGTCTTCAAACGGTCAATGCGATAGCTTCGCAAGGCCCTGAACATAAGAATCTTGACCCGGAAGTGAAAGCGGCTCTCATCTCCGCGTTGGAAGGGGACGAAAATCCCGGCGTTCGGCAGCAGGCTCTGCGCGTACTTTTGCGGCAAACGCTTGACAACGAGATCAAGCAAGCGTTGGTGTACACCCTCGCGCACGATAAAAATTCAGGAATGAGAATCGCGGCGATCAATGGATTGGCAACGGCGAGCATGGAGGGGCATCACCTCGATCAGGATATTCTTACAATTATCAAACAAAAAATAGATTCAGACAAAAATAACTACGTTCGCCGTCAAGCGCGAACCGTCATAGAGGAGGTTGCACACCGATGAAAACAATATTCAGCTTTGCACTTTCTGCACTCTTTGTATTGTCGATGAACGCGTTTGGCGCGTCGCGCGTTGCCGAAGAAGGAAGGGATTCAAAATCGTTCACAGTTGCAAAAGGAGGCCAGCTCGAGGTCAGCGTCAGCGGCGGAGATATCCAACTCAACGCATGGGAAAAGAACGAGGTGAACGTCGTTGTGGACGGCATTGATGAAGAAGATATGGACTACGTGAAAATCACACAATCCGGGAATACCGTGCGTGTGGAGTATCGACCACGCTGGAATTCGTCGGGCGATGTGTTGTTCAAGATCAGCCTTCCGGCACAGTTCGATGCCGATGTTCGAACATCGGGGGGAAATATTGAAGTGCATGGAACCATGAAAGGAAAACTCACCGGTTCGACGTCCGGCGGGGATATCCGTACCGGAGACATTGAAGGAACAATGGACATGAAAACCTCCGGGGGAAATATTGAGCTTGGCACCGTGAGCGGTGAGGCGGAAGTGAAAACCTCCGGCGGAGATATCAAAGTTGAAAAAGTGGGCAAATCGCTGAATGCGTCTACATCTGGAGGAGATGTCGAAGTGGGGGATGTCGGCGGCGATGCAACCCTTTCATCGTCGGGCGGAGAAGTAAAGGTAGGAAAAGTCTCCGGCAGCGCGAGGCTTAAAACTGCAGGCGGGGATATCGAACTGCGCAGCGCCAGCGGCACCGTTGAAGCAAAAACAGCCGGAGGTAATATCCGACTCGAGAACATCAGCGGTTCGATCGTTGCGAAGACAGCGGGGGGAGACGTTGAGGCGGAATTAATTCCGAGCGGAAAAGGGCCCAGCGAATTGCGGTCATCCGGAGGAAACATAGTACTTTCAGTCCCCTCCAACGCCAAGGCAACCATCGATGCCACAATCGAGCTTCGCGATGGATGGGGGCATCGATGGCTGCATGGTCATCAGAATTACGATATTCATTCTGATTTTAAAGAGGAATCGAAGACCGTTGATAAAGATGAAGAAGAGATCCACGCGGTCTACCAGTTGAACGGCGGCGGCGATAGAATTACAATCGAAACGACCAACGGCAATATCGACGTCAGAAAACTGGGAAATAAGTAACTGGCTCAACGTTTTGTACATCAATTTCAAGATCAGGCGGCCGTCATGTCAAAATTGACGGCCGCTCTTTTTCTCCCCCCATCCTTTTTTCTTGTCGCTGAGTCCAATACTTTGAAACAATTCTCTTCGGGCTACGTTTATTTTTCAAGGACCATCTCCATAGCTCAGTATATCAATAACGTATCCCAAACGCCGAGCAATTCCCAACAATTGACACCATGAAGCGACTCCTCTGTCTTTTTTTCTTTTATGCGCTCGTCAAAGCTAATTCTCCGGACTCAATAGCGGTACAAAAAATTGAGGTTCATGCCGTCCGTCTTCAGGAGCCGATCGTCATCGATGGGATCCTCTCAGAACCGGTATGGCATAACGAATTTGCATTCACAAATTTTAAGCAGAGCGATCCGGACCAGGGCTCTCCCGGAACCGAGCGAACGGAAGTCCGCGTTGCCTACGACGATGCCGCGATTTATATCGGTGCGCGGATGTATGACGCCTCGCCCGATTCCATTATGCCGATCCTCAGCCGCCGGGATCAATATCCGGTCGCGGATTGGATCGGTGTTTTTATCGATGCGTACCACGACCAGCGGACCGGAAATCTCTTTGCATTGAGCGCCGGCGGTTCGGTTATCGATGGCGTTCTCTATAATGATGATTGGAATGATTTATCGTGGGACGGTGTGTGGGAGGGGAAAACACACATCGACGACAAAGGTTGGACTGCAGAGATCCGCATTCCGTATTCACAGCTTCGTTTCAAGGATCAAAAGGATCTTGTGTGGGGAATCAATTTCCAACGAGATATCGGCCGCAGACATGAAAGCGACTTTCTGGTCTATACGCCGAGAAGCCAGAGCGGCTTTGTGTCGCGCTTCGGTGAATTGGCCGGATTGGAGGATATCGAGCCGCCCGGACGTGTTGAGTTCTTGCCATACGTGACAGCGAAAGGAGACTACACGCATTTTCCGTCGAACGACCCGTTCAACGACGGTTCACGCTATTCGCCGAGTGCGGGAGCCGATTTCAAAGTGGGCCTGGGAAATAATGTAACGTTGAATGCAACGGTGAATCCCGACTTCGGTCAGGTTGAAGTTGACCCGGCGGTTGTAAACTTAAGCGATGTCGAAAGCTATTTCGATGAGAAGCGCCCCTTCTTTCTAGAAGGAGCTACAGTTTTTAACTTCGGACAAGGGGGTGCGCGGAACTATTGGAGTTTCAACTGGCCCCAGCCCACATTCTTCTACAGTCGTCGGATCGGAAGAGCGCCGCAGGGAAGCCTGCCCGATGCCGACTTCACCGATGTACCCGAAGGAACGCACATCATCGGCGCGGCAAAACTTACGGGAAAAGTGATCGATGGCTGGAATATCGGGGCGATACAAGCTATTACATCGCGCGAGATGGCCGATGTCGATACGGGCGGACATAATTTCCGCTGGGAGGTGGAACCCGCGGCATATTATGGAGTTCTTCGCGCGCAAAAAGATTTCAATGACGGCCATCAAGGATTAGGGTTCATCTCCACGGTTTCTGCGCGCGATTTTTCCCAGCCCAGTCTGCGGGACGACGTCAACAACAACAGCGAGGTATTCGGCGTTGACGGATGGTCTTTTCTTGATCAAGACAAAGTGTGGGTCATCAGCGGGTGGTCGGGATTGTCCCGCGTTGCCGGAGACCGCGCACGTCTGGTTGCGCTCCAGAGCAACTCCCAGCACTATTTTCAGCGTCCCGACGCTCCGTACCTTGGCGTCGATAGTTCGCTGACGGCAATGACCGGCTACGGTGCACGATTCTCGTTGAATAAGAATAAAGGGAAATTTTTTTCAAATTCGGCCATTGGAATCCTGAGTCCGAGTTTTGATGTCGATGACCTCGGTTTTCAATCTCGGTCGGACATCATCAACATGCACGTCGGAGGAGGGTATTCATGGAGCGACCCGGGAGAGGTTTTTCGGTATGCAGAAACCGGCGGCGCCGTATTTCAAAATTTTGATTATGGCGGCAACGTAACGTGGAGAGGAGCCTTCGAGTACGGCAATCTTCAATTTCTCAACTACTACAATTTTAACTGGAACCTCGCCTACAACCCGCAAACATTCAATAATTACCGAACGCGCGGCGGTCCGTTGACGCTCAACCCGGCCGGTTATCAAATCAGCCTGGACGCAAGTTCAGACAGCCGAAAGAGTTTTCAAGCGGAAGTCAGTGCGTACACATATCAATCAGGTTGGCAGAGAGATATACAGGAATATGTCAGCATTACTTGGAGACCGGCGGCAAATGTTTCTGTAAGCATCTCTCCGACGCTCGACCATGACCTTGAGGCAGCGCAGTGGGTAACATCCACGACCGACCCAACGGCCGCCTCCACGTACGGCAGACGGTATGTATTTGCAGACCTTGACCAGAAAACGCTTTCAGCAAATATCAGGTTAGACTGGACATTCACACCGACGCTCAGCCTGCAATTATTTTTGCAGCCGCTGATTTCGTCCGGCGATTACACGAACTTCAAGGAACTTGCCCGTCCGCGGTCGTTTGATTTCGTAGTGTACGGAACCGGCTCATCGACACTAACAGAGACCAAATCAGCGGACGGGTCAGTTTCTTATTCCGTCGACCCCGATGGGAGCGGTCCGGCTGCACCGATCTCGTTCAGCAATCCCGATTTTAACACAAAGTCGCTGCGCGGAAATGCCGTGTTACGGTGGGAGTTTGTCCCCGGTTCGATCGTCTATTTCGTATGGACTCAAAGCCGATACAACCAGACAAACTACGATGGCCAATTCCAATTAGGCAATTCTGTGGACCGCCTGTTCAACACGCAGGCGGACAATATTTTTATCGTCAAGTTTTCGTACTGGTTCAATATTTGATGTCTATCTTGAGATAGCCTTGTATTTAACCGCTCACGAAGTTCGCGAAGCGATCCCTTTGAGAGATGCCTTCGGCACAAGGAGCGAAGGACGCAAAAACTATTGTTATTTTTCTATGGTCATAACTTCTTGGCGTGCTTAGCGTCTTGGCGGTAAAAAAATGCAGGCACTGGAAATCGTGTTCGAACCGACCGGACAGCCTGTGCAAAAACCGTGATTTGTCGAAATTCTTAGCAGAGTAAAACAACAAGGTGTCCGACAGCTGTTCAAACTTGCACGCTGCCAAGCCGCACGTTGCTTCCAGTTTCAATTCTTGCTACCTTCCCAATAAATTACTTCCACATTCCCTCTCCGCCATGATCGAACGCGACTACATCATGAGAATGATTCAAATGCTGGCGCAGGCGTTGATGAGGATTTTTTCTTTCAAAGAAAAAAGAGATTATCCGCTGGCGTTGAACGAAATCCAAAATGCTTCGAAGACGCTCATCGGCGTCGAGCTAGACGTCATTCGCCGGCTCTCCGACGTACAAATTATTGACCTCCTTACCCTGGTCAAAGATTTCGGCAGCTTGAAATGTTATCTCGCGGGAATGCTTCTTAAAGAAGAGGCAGAAATTCTTGAGCTTCAAGGAAAAGGTAATGAAAGCGTTGACGTTCGAACGAAGTCGCTGAGCTTGTTGACCGAAGCGGCAATAGAAAAAGGCGCTCCATTAAATTCTGAGCACGCTTCCGCTGTTGATGTTGTTGCCGCAAAGCTGAACCACACCGACCTTCCTGTACATATTCACAAGAAGCTGTTTCACTATTACGAATTAGCAGGACAATACAGTAAGGGGAAAGATACTCTGTCTGAGATTCTGAAGAAGGAGCCGAGCTTTGTTGAAGAAGGCTTGCTCTTCTACGGGCGAATAAGGAACAAATCAGATGAGGAATTAGATAGAGGAAACTTGTCGAGAAAAGAATTCGATGAAGGCATAAATATGTTGCAAGAGAAGCTATAGTTTAGATTCATCTGATTCTTATGTTGTTATCCAATTCCGGCGAAGTGGTCAACCGGTTTTTTCCTTAACGCTCCCCCAACTGTAGCGGTATCTTGGTTTCGTGATCTTACTTTCTTTCCGAGAAAGAAAGTAAGCAAAGAAATCTCTCGAAATCGTAACGCGCGGATTCAATCCCAACCGCACATGCTATCAATTTCGGCGCAAAAATATTGTCTCTGTATTCTATCATTGTGCTTGTGCACCGAAATTGAAACCCTTCGATTGAATCCCTCTCCCGCGCGTACCCAACGATTTCGATCTGGTCCAACAAATGTCGAAACCATGAGCTCGGAATCGGTGGCAATGAGCGAGGGAGCGATGCGCGCGTTGGGAAAACGGCGATGACGTGAGAGAATCTTCGGTGAGCCGTTTTCCCTGGCTGGTGCGTGGGGGAGCATCGCGCGGGTTCCGATTCCGAGAAGCTCTCTTTGCTTCTTTCTCTGGCAACAGAGAAAGAAGAGAGGAGCATTCTCACTCAAACTGAGATACCACTCAAACAATGATGAACTTGACATCATCGTAAGTTTTCATTTATATTGCGATGCCAACATCCACGGACGAAAAATTTTACTGAATGCGGATCACTCGAAAGGTTGCCATATGAGAAAGCTATGCCATCTGCTTCTCTTTTTTTCCATGATTGGATTTTCATCGGTCCTACTCGCACAGAAGAAGCCCTCAGCCATACATGGCCTTTTTCCACCAGGGGAAGATAATGCGCGGGCTGCGTTAGATAAATCACCCAGGCACGGCGAATGGGTAAATATCTACTACGACGGCAAAACATTTATTCGAACCTGGATCGTTTATCCCGAACGAAAGGACAAAGCTCCCGTTGTGCTCATGATCCACGAGATCTTCGGTCTCTCGGACTGGATGCGTTCCGTTGCCGACCAACTCGCCAAAGAGGGATTCATTGCAGTGGCGCCGGACCTTATTTCAGGGTTCGGACCGAACGGAGGAGGAAGTGCATCGGTCTCAAGCCGCGATTCCGTGGTGATGCTGATTCGCAATCTCTCAGCCGAAGAAACATACAAGCGGCTGGATTCTGTCCGGGCATATGCGATTCGGCTTCCTGCGGCAAACGGGAATTGTGCTACGGTTGGATTTTGCTGGGGCGGCGGCCGGAGTTTCGGATACGCATGCATCCGGCCAGAATTAAAAGCGGCGATCGTCTATTATGGAACCTCTCCCGACTCTGCGGAACTGATGAGTCTTAACGTACCGGTGCTGGGATTATACGGCGGAGACGATGCGCGTGTCGGGGCAACCGTCGAGCCCGCGTCCGTTGAAATAAAGAAACTTGGGAAGACCTTTGAATACGAAATGTACGACGGGGCGGGGCACGGATTTCTCCGGGCGCAAAGCGAACGCGACGGCGCGAATCTTCGTGCAACTGAGAAGGCATGGCCGAGAATGCTGGTGTTTCTCCGGAAATATTTTTAAAAGGACTTTGAGGATCAAAAAGAGAATGGCTGTCGCTTCCAATGTGACGGCCATTTTTCTGTACGATCAGCCCTCACCAATAAATCTACTTGATGCTGAACCAGAGTTTCAATACTTTGTATCCGTACCACATAAAATTCGGAGATAAAATCTAACGGGAGTAATTGCAAAATGGTCAATAGTCTGAATAAATACAGCTCGCAATTAACACAGAAACGTTCTCAAGCCGGTTCGCAAGCGATGTTATACGGCATCGGCCTGACAGACGAAGACATGAAGAAGGCGCAGGTCGGTATCGCCAGTATGGGCTGGGAAGGAAATAACTGCAATATGCATTTGAACGACCTGGCGAAGATTGTGAAGCAGGGGGTGCAGGAAGCGGGGCTTGTCGGACTCATTTTCCACACGATTGGCGTAAGCGACGGTATGTCGATGGGAACGGAAGGAATGAAATCGTCGCTCCCGTCCCGTGAAATTATCGCCGACTCCATCGAAGCGGTGATGCGCGCGCAATGGTACGACGCCAATATTTCACTCCCGGGCTGCGACAAAAACTTGCCCGGCTCCGTGATCGCGATGGGGCGCTTGAACCGCCCGAGTATCATGATCTACGGCGGAACGATTCGTGCGGGCCACCTTAACGGCAAGTCGCTCGATATTGTTTCGGCGTTCGAATGCTACGGACAATTCATTGCGGGAAAGGTGACCGAGAAAGAATTAAGCGAAGTGCTTCACCATGCGTGTCCCGGCCAGGGGGCCTGCGGAGGAATGTACACCGCCAATACCATGGCTTCGGCAATCGAATCGCTTGGAATGAGCCTGCCATACAGCTCGTCGACCCCGGCAACAAGCGAAGAGAAGATCCGCGAATGTAAAAATGCGGGGAAAGCGATTCTGAATTTACTTGAAAAGGATATCAAGCCGCGGGACATCATGACGCGTAAGGCATTTCTTAATGCCATCACTGTCACGATTGCGCTTGGCGGTTCTACGAACGCCGTCATGCATCTCATCGCGATGGCAAAGTCTGTCGGCGTGAAATTAACAATCGACGATTTTCAGATGATCAGTAATCGTGTGCCATTCATCGCGGACTTGAAGCCGAGCGGAAAATATGTGATGGAAGATGTCCAGGCGATCGGCGGAGTCCCGGGACTCCAAAAATTGCTTCTCAAAGAAAAACTCCTCGACGGGAATTGCTTAACGGTTACAGGCAAATCTTTTGCCGAAAATTTGGAAAATCTGCCCGGTCTCAAAGAGGGACAAAAGATCATCTTCCCCCTTTCCAATCCAATCAAGAAAACAGGCCACATCCAGATTCTCTACGGAAATCTCGCAAAAGAAGGAGCGGTGGCGAAGATAACGGGGAAGGAAGGTCTGCGTTTTTCCGGTCCGGCAAAAGTGTTCAATTCTGAGGAAGAAACGCTTGGCGCACTTGAGAAAAATAAAATTAAGCCGGGCGATGTTGTCGTGATTCGATACGAAGGGCCAAAGGGCGGTCCTGGAATGAGGGAAATGCTTACTGTAACGTCGGCAATTATGGGAGCCGGCCTTGGCAAAAGCGTTGCGCTGATTACCGACGGACGATTCTCCGGAGGCACCCATGGCTTTGTGGTCGGCCACATTACTCCCGAAGCACAAGTCGGCGGTGTGCTCGCCGTCGTAAAAAATGGAGATGTCATCACCATTAATGGAGATAAGAACACGCTCGTGCTCGACGTTCCGAAGAAAACGATCGCGCAGCGTTTGAAAAAATGGAAAGCACCGCCGTTGAAGGCCAAAAGCGGCATGCTCTATAAATATATCAGAAACGTTTCGTCTGCATCGGAAGGCTGCGTCACCGACGAAGGGTGAAAATTGACAGCAGTCTCAAAAACCGCGTATAACGCCATTCCGGGCGGAGCGAAGAATCTGGAATGGGCGGATGGAAACTTATCCTTGCACCAGCTCAGATTTTTCTCCCTTCAAAGAGCTATGTGATCAGAATGACTTATTCACTGATGTTGCGCAAAACCTCAAAAACGTTCATGCTGAGCAAGGCGCAGAGAGAATATTTCGCTCATCCTTCGACGTATCCTGCAAAAAACGCAGGATTTGCTCAGGACGAGCGTTTTCTCTGCGCCGCGTCGAAGCACATTATAGCCCAAAATTGTGATCTGCGTAACATCAGTTATTCATAGAGTTTTTCAGACGACTTTTTGCAAACAGTGCACATAGAATAATTCTCAACATCACTATGGATATCAATCAGCTTCTCCACGATCAATCCAGCGATATTCTTTCGGATGCGGAGGCGGCGGTCTCCCGAGCGCGTTTGGCGCATTACGAGAAATCCGGAGCGGAACACACCCACCAGCGGTTGAAAGCGCTGTATACACTGACCGCGCGCGCTGTAAAAGAAAAAAATCTCGGGCCGATGGTCGCACATGCGGAAACGATTGCACGAGAACGTTTCGAAGCCGGGTTCGACCTTTCAGAAGTCCAGACAGCATTCAATGTTCTGGAGGAAGCGATCTGGGTGCGGATCCTGAAGAATATTTCACCGGCCGACCTTGCCGAAGCTCTCGGTTTGATCAGCACTGTGCTCGGAGCAGGCAAAGATACGCTTGCACGGACGTACGTGTCGCTGGCCAGCAGAACAAAAGCTCCATCGCTCAACTTGCAATCGCTGTTCGCGGGGACACAAGGGTGATAGAAGGTTCTGCCGGGTAGACTTCAACCATATTTTTTCGTCACCAATCTTCATGCAACCGACCGCACATCCGAGAGTCAAAATCTGCTGCATTGCGTCCGTCGAAGAAGCACGCCTCGCAGTCAATCGGGGCGCGTCGGCATTGGGGCTTGTGTCTTCCATGCCAAGCGGGCCGGGGATTATTGATGAGGAAACCATCACGGAAATTTCGGCTTCCATTCCTCCAGCCGTTTCTTCGTTCTTATTGACAAGCAAACAGGACGCCCGGTCGATTATCGCTCAACAGAAAAGATGCCGCACGAACACTATCCAACTTTGTGACAGAATTGAACGGCCGGTGTACCGGCAGCTGCGTGATGCGATGCCCGGCATTGCAATTGTTCAGGTAATACATATCGTCGGGAAGGAATCAATTGACCAGGCGATCGCCATAGCGCCGTTCGTCAACGCGGTATTGCTCGATTCGGGCAATCCGGAAGGGTCGGTCAAAGAGCTTGGCGGGACGGGACGCGTGCATGACTGGAGCATCAGTAAAGCCATCCGTGAGGCCCTTTCCATTCCCGTCTTCCTTGCCGGCGGCTTGCGGCCGGACAATGTTGCAAAGGCAATTGCCGAAGTTGCACCGTACGGTCTCGATGTATGCAGCGGTGTTCGCACTGAAGGAAAATTGGACGAACACAAGCTGGCGCAGTTCTTTCAGGAAATTCGGACGGTATCAGCTCAAATGTATATTCTCACCCGTCGAAATTCATTTGGCTAATTGTCAACATAAGTGTTGATATGGAAAAGAAAAAGATGTACATTATAATAATGGCACATGTCTCATAGCTTTGCCGGCTTCCAGTTCTCGGACTCCTTGGATCTCTCCTGATCATTCAACCACTGGAAAATGCACGCTATCGCCGTGCGTCTCCATTCGATAAAAAACCATCGGCTGGTATTCTCTCAATCTGCGCAATCTGTCATCTGAGTACAATCTGCGCAATCAGAGAAATCACACCATACATAATTCTTAAGGAGTTCGATGAACAGTTATTATCATACATTCCACATACCGGTCATGGGGACCGGGCATTCCGTCGACACTCCGATTCGCGTCGCTCCGCTGGGCATCACGTCCGTTATCTCTATCGTCGATGATTTGTTATTAGAACGGATCCGCAAACACTATAACGAAAAATTCAATATTGCTTACGTAAAAATCCCCCGCTATGCTGAAGACGGCAGGGCGCGAAGAATCACCGCATATCTTGAGACGGTCAGCGAGATCGTCGGACGGAAAATGGAGGCGGTAAAGCAGCTGCCGTTTTTTGCCGAAAACGACAAGAGAAAATATTTCGAACTTTTGCCCGACGATGCCGCCCCGAAAAAAGTTTACACTAAACTTGTGGGGATGAAGCCAGGACCCGAAAGGGACGCGGTGGAGAACGAATTGACTCGTGCCATGGTACCGGGATCTATCGACGTCAACATCATGGTCAAACTTGACCGGATCAATCTCGATAAACACGGCAAGCCACTGAGCGAAGAATTCAGCGACGCGAAAGCAGCGTTCCGGGGATATGCGAATAGCACTCTCCAATCGAGCATCGTTCTTTCTGCGGGCATCAACCAGAGTCTTTTCGGATACATTACGAGGTTCCGTGATTTTTACAGGGACGCGACCGGCGGAATGAGAAAGAAAATAATTCTGAAGGTGACCGACTTTCGTTCGACGCTCATCCAGGGAAGGCTCCTTGCCAAAAAGGGGCTTGAGGTATTCGAGTTCCGTATTGAATCGGGTTTGAATTGCGGCGGACATGCTTTTGCCTCGAACGGACATCTGCTTCCCAGCCTGTTAAAAGAATTCAGAGAAAAACGGGATGAACTGGTGGCGGAATTTCAGCCGCTCATTCAAAAGTATTATGAAACGATGGGATGGGAATATCCAAAGACGGCGGCGGACGCCCGTCCGCTCATTACCGTGCAGGGGGGAATCGGAACGAACGGCGAGGCGCGGAGAATGATGGAAGATTTTGGGATGGACCGCACGGGATGGGCCAGCCCGTTTCTCCTGGTGCCGGAGGCAACATGTGTCGATGATGCGACGCGCGAATTATTACGGCAGGCGGGAGAAGATGATTTGTACGTCAGCGATTTTTCACCTCTCGGCGTTCCTTTCAATAATGTTCGCCGGAGCGGATCCGAAATCTCGATCCATAAAAAAGCCGACGAAGGTGTGCCCGGCTCGACGTGCCCCAAGGGATTCCTCATCTCGAACACCGAGTATACTGCGTTTCCGATTTGCGTTGCATCGAGAGAATACCAAAAACAGAAACTTAACGAAATCGACATCTCCGAATTGCCGGCCGCAGAAAAAGAAAAGGCACGGAGTGCGATTATTGACAAGGCGTGCCTTTGCGAACATCTCGGCAACGGCGCTCTTATTTCGCTCGGCATTGTACAGCCGACGAACTCTCCTCAGGCAATTTGCCCCGGCCCGAACATCGCATGGTTCAAAAAACTGTACACCTTGAAAGAAATGGTCGATCACATTTACGGAAGAGGCGGGTCGCTGGTTCCTGCTGAACGCCCCCACATGTTCGCGAAAGAGATACAGATGTACGTCGACTATTTTGAAAAGTTAGTACAGCGCTGCGGCTACACCGATATGGAAGTCAAGAAGCTTCGTGAGTTTAAGGCAAACCTCGAGAACGGAATGGATTTGTGTCTCCAGTTCGCGGCAAAAACGCCGTACGAAGGAGAAAACCTTGCCTCTATTCCTCCATGCGTCGAAAAAGAAAAGGCACGGCTGAATTCCATTTTTGCCGAGTTCGAGAACGAAATCTTGGTGACCGTGGCTCGATAAGGAGGGCTGCTGGACCCGGTTGTTTACTCATCGGCGCGCGTACGTATTGTGTCGGAAATCCCCCCGAAATTCCCAATTGCATCATCTCGTTCATCTTGTTCCCAAACTCTATTTGGGAACAAGTTAGCGTTGGATTGGACCTTCTTAGTCTTGCGTTCCCAACGAGACGTTGGGAACGAGGTAAAATAAGTGTTCATCGCTGGATAATGTTCTCCTTCCTTGCAGAGAAGCCATTCCGATTTGTATTATCATCGTGTTCCAAACGTCCCTTTTGGGACAAGAAACTGCGTCGTTTGATTGATCGGTCCCCTGAAAAAATTTTCTCCCCCGCATCAAAACCTTATTGATTTTCTCTATCGCTTTTGTTACTTTCGACAATCCAATTACAGGAGATGTTGAATGAAAACCGTCCTTATTGTTGATGATGAACCGGCATTTCGTAAGGCACTTGCAGCTTCGCTGAAAGTACGGGGATATAATACGCTCGAAGCAGAAGACGGCATGGCGGGGCTGGACATTGCGGCAAAAAACAGGCCCGACGTCATTCTGAGTGACGTCAACATGGATAACATGAATGGATTCATGATGGTCGAGAATTTACAGCAGGAACCGATGCTGGCCCGCATCCCTGTCATTATGATGACCGCACAAGCTCAAGGGGCGGGTGCGTGGCAATCGGAAGCGAACATCACGTACCTCGACAAAGGGTTCTCAACGCAGCAGCTGGTCGCTGCGATTGAAGGTGTGCTGAAGAAATGATCGCGTTGTAACAGCCCGTCCTATAAACATTGTTGTCCTTTCATCCATTTCAATAATATTTTACTGCCAGGGAACCGCACTCACCAATCCAAGGAATTTCTCCGATGAAAAAAACATTTCTTCTTTTCCTGTCGGTCGCAATGATGGCAGCGGCATTTGCGCAGAAGAGGCCGTTTGCAGTCGAGGATCTATATAAAATCAAAGGGGTCGCCGACCCGCAGATCTCGCCGGACGGAAAGAGAATTGCGTTCAGCGTCACGGAAAGCAATCTCGCCGAAGGGAAATCCAAGACTGAAATTTATTTGATGGATGCCGACGGGAGCGATATGAGAAAACTGACGGACAATCCGGCGGCCGACTATCATCCCCGATGGTCGCCTGACGGAAAATCAATCTTGTTTCTTTCAACTCGCCGCGATGGGCCGCAAGCGTGGATCCTTCCGCTTGAAGGCGGCGATCCGGTGCAGATGACTCAATTCTCACCCGGTGTTTCCGATGCAGAATGGACATCCGATGGCAAGCGCATCGTGTTTACGAGCGACGTCTTTCCGGAATGCGGCGCCGACGGCGATTGCAACAAAAAGATTGACGAAAGCATAAGCAGCGGCCCGATTCAGGCTCACATGGCCGACCACCTTTTGTACCGGCACTGGACTTCTTGGAAGGATGGGAAACGCTCGCATGTGTTCGTCTATGAAATTGATTCAAAAAAATATACCGATCTCTCTCCCGGGGACTACGACGCTCCCGTCTTCTCGCTTGGAGGAGGGGGAGTCGCCGTGTCGCCCGACGGAAAAGAAGCATGCTTCGCGTCGAACCATGATGAGAACGAAGCCGAGTCGACGAACGCTGACCTCTTCGTCGTGTCGACATCCGGAGGCGAGCCAAAGGATATTACCGCTGAAAATAAATCGTACGACGGCGACCCAAGTTATTCTCCCGACGGGAAATATATCGCATACCGGACGCAGACTATCCCGGCGTACGAATCTGACCTATTCCGGATTGCATTATACGACAGAAATACCGGCAAGAAAACTGTGCTGACGGAAAAGTTTGATAATTGGGTGGACGGCATTACATGGGCCCCCGATTCAAAAAGCATCTATTTCACTGCCGATGTTCAGGGACACACACCTCTTTATAGAGTGGAAGTGGACTCAAAAGAGATCACGCAGGTTGTGGATGTGAAATACATCGATGCAATCGATGTATCGCTAGACGGAAAAATGCTTGCCATTGTCCGTCGCGCCGTGGGAGAACCGGTGGAGATGTGGCGCACGACAACGCAAGGGAAGAATCTCCGGCGGTTGACTTTTTTCAACAAACCGCTCGAGGATTCCGTCGATATTCGTCCGGCAGAAGAAATGTGGATCACATCGCCGACGGGGAAAAAGATTCACACGTTTATTGTAAAGCCGCACAATTTTGACCCGTCGAAAAAATATCCGCTCATCCTGAATGTTCACGGCGGACCGCAGTCACAGTGGGCCGATGCGTTCCGCGGCGATTGGCAAGTCTATCCGGGGAGCGGCTACATCGTCGCGTTCCCGAACCCTCACGGCTCGACAGGATATGGACAGGAGTTTACGGCAGAGATTTCGAAAGATTGGGGGGGAGCGGTCTATCAGGATGTGATGGCGGTTGCCGACTCGCTGGAGAAAACTTCATACGTTGACAAAGACCGCATGGGGGCGATGGGATGGTCGTTCGGCGGATATATGATGATGTGGTTTGAAGGGCACACATCTCGTTTCAAGGCAATTGCATGCATGATGGGCGTTTACGACTTGCCGGCAATGCACGGTTCAACGGAAGAGTTGTGGTTTCCGCAGTGGGATTTAGGCGGCACCCCGTGGGAATCTGATTTGTACGCAAGATGGTCGCCGAATCAGTTTGTAAAGAATTTCAAGACCCCGTGCCTCGTCATCACCGGCGAGAAGGACTATCGCGTTCCATACACCCAGAGTCTTGAGTTCTTCACCGACCTCCAGAAAATGAACGTGCCGTCACGTTTGATCGTTTTTCCTAATGACGGTCACTGGCCGAACGGGGTGAAATCGATGCCGCTGTATTACAACGCGCATTTGGATTGGTTCCACAAATACCTCGGTGGAGACCCCGCGCCGTACATCATGCTGAAGATGGTTCGTAACCAGGCGTTTGAAAAGAAGTAGAAGACAATTCTGGGTCCCCTAAACCCTTCACTGACAGGGGAGGGTATGGTTGGGGTCCGGTGGACTAACGGCACTGAGCAATGAAAAAAACTATTGATGAATTCAAATTACTTCTCGATCGGTCACCTGCCGCGCTTGCCGGATTTTCGGAATCAGACAGCCAGAAGAAAACAGCTCCGGACAAGTGGTCGAAGAGAGAAATCCTCGGGCACCTTATTGATTCTGCCGCGAACAATCACCAGCGGTTTGTGCGAGCGCAAATGAATGCCGAGCTGCGAATTCCAGGCTACGAGCAGCAGGTTTGGGTGGCGACCCAGCGGTACCAAAGTGAATCGTGGGCTGATCTTATCCGCTTGTGGAAGAGCTATAACGCTCATCTTCTTCATGTTATTTGTGCAATTCCGGAAAACGCGCTTGGTCATTCTTGTATTATCGGCGACAACAAGCCCGTGACCCTGGAGTTTGTGATTCAAGATTATGTGAGACATCTGAAGCATCATCTCGAACAAATACTTGAATGAGAAGATATTTCTCTCCCCTTACAATGGGGGAGTAAGGCAGAGGTCATTCGTACCAATGAACTTTCGCACTAAACACAATCGCGGTGCTGCTGACTGGACAAAGTCAGAGATGAGAATGCTTTCAACCCTCACATCTCCCGCGAAGATCCAGAGATTTCTCGACACGCTCGAGTACAGCGCCGAGTCGCGGTACCGCTCGCCGCGAACTGTTCTGCGTGACCGCACGGCGCATTGTTATGATGGAGCAGTCTTTGCAGCCATGGCGTTGAGAAGGTTAGGGTTTCCGCCTCTCATCGTCGACATAGATGCGGTCCGGGACGATGACCATGTGATCGCCTTGTTCAAACGTCGAGGCCGTTTTGGAGCGATCGCAAAATCGAATTTTGTCGGGCTTCGGTACCGCGAGCCCGTCTACGCATCGCTGCGAGAATTGGTTATGTCGTATTTCGAGTCGTTTTACAACGTGGAATACGAGAAGACGCTTCGACAGTACACCCGTCCCCTTAAATTATCAATGTTTGACAAGTTGGAGTGGACAACATCCGACTCTGCCCTCGAAAGCATTGGAGATGCATTGAGCAACATCCGCATCTATAAAATCATAGACGCCGCCATGGCGCGCTCACTTTCGCCAGTGGACAAACGCACGTATGACGCCGGCTTGATCGGGGCGAACAAAGCCGGCCTGTATAAACCTTGAGCAATGAATCCCGTGGAGAACACGGGACGCTGGATAGCGCGCCATCAACAATGAACAGCTATCAGCCAACTACCAACATCCGACGGCTTCTTTAACACATGCATCCTGAACACAAACGCGATCAATTTACGGTTTCAGCCGATCCATCGAAATTGGATGTTGAAGCGGTCTACGATTTTTTGACACATTGTTATTGGTCCGAGGGGATTCCGAGAGAAACGGTGGAGCGTGCGATCAAACATTCAATATGCTTCGGCCTCTTTGATGGAAAGAAGCAAATAGGGTTCGCGCGCGTGATCTCCGATCGGGCAACGTACGCGTACTTGTGCGACGTCTACGTTCTGGAATCGTACCGTGGAAAAGGATTGGGAACATGGCTGATGTCGTGCGTGATGAAGCACCCGGAGTTGCAGGGACTTCGGCGGTTCACCTTGCTGACCCGCGACGCTCATGGCTTGTACCAAAAATTCGGTTTTGCGGCGGCGAAGAACCCGTCCCGATACATGGAAATTCACGTCGCGGACATTTACAAAAAATTACAGAAGGAGAAGTGATATGGTAACCGCAATTGTCCTGTTGACTGTTGCACGAGATAAAATTAATCCCGTCGCCGAGCAGTTGGCGGATATCGAAGGTATCACGGAAGTTCATTCCGTAGCCGGGCGGTATGACCTTGCGGTGATCATCCGCGTAAAAGACAACGACCGCCTCGCCGATCTGGTTACCGACCACATCCGGAAAGTTGCCGGCATCGAAAAATCGGAAACGCTTATTGCGTTTCGCGTCTATTCGAAACACGACCTCGAAAGAATGTTTTCGATCGGGATGGAAAAATAAAGAAGGCTGAGTGCCGCGTCTTGCCATTCATGATTACTGTCGAACGCCATATCCGGAAACTGTGAGGTGGTGAAATATTCGGCACTATAAATCATGAAGGTCTCCGGACCGCGGCCTGTATAGTTGTATTACCATTTTTTTTATTCGACCGATAAGGAAAGCAATGCGCGATATTTCAAGAAAAACAACCACTCTTCGGACGGCTATTGCCCGGTCAACATTACGCGTCTCTTCGTCAACGATTACACTTATCCGCGAAAATAAGATCCCAAAGGGAAATCCGCTTGAGGTGGCGAAAGTTGCGGCGATCCAGGGAGCAAAGAACACGAGCCAGATCATCCCGTACTGCCATCCGCTTCCGGTTGATTTTGTCGGGGTTGAGTTCTCGCTTGGGGAAAACGAAATCGTCGCCACTGTTGAAGTGAAAGCGATCTACAAAACCGGCGTGGAGATGGAAGCGCTCACCGGAGCATCCGTCGCGGCGTTGACGTTGTACGACATGATGAAAATGGTGGACGACGAGATGGAAATCCTCGGCGTTACGCTGTTGAGCAAGAAAGGGGGCAAGTCCGATTTTGTAAAACTCGGAGGCATGAAGCTTCGCGCCGCCGTTCTTGTGATGTCGGATTCCATCTCGGCGGGGAAGAAGGAAGACGCGTCCGGGAAAATTATTGTGGAGCGGCTGAAGAATTTGAACATCGACGTCGCCGACTATGCGGTCATTCCCGACGATTCAAAAAACATTGAAGAGAGACTCTTGCACTATGTTGACTCGATGACGCTTGACCTCGTGGTCACGACCGGCGGAACCGGGCTCGGCCCGCGTGACGCTACTCCCGAAGTGATTAAGAAAATTATTGACAGAGAAATTCCCGGTGCTGCGGAAGCTGCGCGCGTGTACGGACAGGCCCGCACTCCTCTCGCAATGTTATCCCGAAGCGTTGCGGGCGTTCGCGGCAAAGCAGTAGTCGTAAGTTTGCCCGGATCGAAGAACGGTGTAACGGAATCGTTGGATGCATTATTTCCTGCGCTGCTTCATGTTTTCAAAATGCTGCGGGGAGAAGGACATTGAGAAAGAAATAATCTGAAAACTTATCGCCTGAAAATTTATTGATAGAGGAACAGATGGCAATCCGTTCCGTTGTTTCAATCGGGGACGATTGTTCAACCGTCCCTATTTTTTGAATGTGAAGTTGTTTTATTCCTCCGCAGAATTTTATTCCCTGCGCATTTGACCCGGCGATAAAAATTCATTTTTTTTAAGTTTGTTCTTGACAAGTCTATGCTTAACTCTTATCTTTCTTGCGTGTAGTATCTAACCTGCTGTAGTCAGTTTGATAGGGGAGTTAAACTTTTCAAGTTTAATGATCATGACTGAATCCGATGAAATCTGGTTTGCAACGTAGGGCATTTGCTGCCCTCTCGCTTGGTCTGCTCGGTGCATTGCCGCTTGCAGTAGCACTGTATGTCCATCTTAACTCGGCTTTCGTTCCATTGCCGCTCGGACATAAAGTACCCGGTCTCGTGGCATTGTCGACGGACGGACAAGTTTTCATACAGGATACGATGGGCAGCAAAAAATCTCTTTTGGTTTTCTTTGCACCGGCATGCAGCCACTGCAGGAGAGAGCTTTCCAATCTCAACGACTTGCTGCCACGGTACAAGGACAAACTTAATATCCTCGGTGTGTCGCTCGATGATCTCCAATCGACAAGAACCACAGCGGCGGAATTAAAGTTGAAATTTCCCGTAGTGGTCGCCGGTAATGAACAGCCGCAAAGAGCCTTTAAAGTAAATATCCTCCCCGCCTTTTTTTGCATCGATGAAAAACAGATTCTGAGAAATTATTTTACGGGCGAACATTCGGTGGAAGTTGATGAACATCTGCTTGAGGACTTCATTTTTTCTTCAAGCGCTCTTTGAGTCTATCGGAAGGGGGAACATGAATAGCAGGAAGCGGTGGGTTGCAATTGTATTAGTTGTGGTAGCTGCGGGGATCGTTAATTCTCTATTGATTTCTCATTCGCACAGCCTTCGAAAATATCTTTTCGACTGGTATGCCGGGGGAGAATATCAAGGGAAGGAGGGAGTGATCATGCAAACACGCTACAATAACTGCGGCCCGACAGCATTACAAATGATTTTCGACTATTACAAAGTTCCCAGCACCATTGACGAAATAGAACGGAATGTTCACCCTGCCGGGAACGGCACGACTATGCTTGCGTTGGAAGAGATGGCCGAACGTAAGGGATTGCATGCAGAAGGGTGGCGGCTGACGTTTTCGGACTTTGTCAATTCCACATTTCCACTCCTCCTTTTTGTGCGCAACGATCACTTTGTCGTTGCCGACAGCGTTTACAAAGATGATGTCTTCCTGCGTGATCCATCCATTGGAAGAGTGAGGATGCCCAAGATGAATCTGCTCCATATTTGGAAAGGGGAAGCTTTGGTTTTTTCAGCACGATGAATAACTTGTTTGCCGGTTTGAATTGCATGTATTGGTTATCCTATTTGACTCAGGCGTTGAAGAGTATAACTGCGGTTTATGCAAAACAAACAGCCGAAGGTAAACAAGAAATAATTCACTAACCGCACATTCTATCATAGGGGGAGTTATGAAACGTTCTCGTTATTTACTGGCGATGGTCATAGTTTTTACCGTCTCCTTTTCTCTATTGCAGCCATGTTCCCATGCATTGTACTCCGCTGCTGCTACGTCGGTTAAGCTCACGGAACAAGAATCGCTGCAACAAGGCGGTCAAAAGTCCGTGCTTGCAATCGGAGCGTGCTCGGCAGGTTACATGTACTGTTTAGATGCCACCGGGGGGAGTTGGTGGGGTACAATTATTTGCTCAGGATCATGGCTGGGCTGCATAGCATTGGCGTAATCCAATTAAGTGAAAGGGAGCCGGCAGATGGCCTGCTCCCTTTCGTAAAATCATGAACACACGTTTTGCTCTGGTACTAGTGTCAATATATATTTGCGCTGAACCGCTGATCTCGAACGATGGAAGCGTGGTATTGTCGGGATTTGTTTCTGATACAAGCGATGTCGGGCTTCCTTCGGCCACAATACGAATAGCAAACACTTCCATTGGAACAGTAAGTGACAGCCGCGGGCAATTTAGGATTTCACTCGTCCCCCGCAAGCTGATGCTGGTCTTTAGTTATGTTGGATGTTTTCCAGACAGCATTACCCTTAATGTGCAACGCGATACCGTGCTGGTTGTCCACTTGGTGCCATCTGAAATTCGTTTTCCGGAAGTGATCGTGAACAGCGAAGACCCTGCATACCCAATAATACGGGAAGCGATAAAGCGAAAGAAGGAGTGGCAGAGGTACATCGTTTCTTTTGAGGCAAAAGTGTATACGAAAGATACGTTTGGGAACGATACATCATTGGGCCTCATTTCAGAAGCATATTCCGACTTGTATTGGCGGAGAGGCGATTCGCTCCGAGAGCTGGTAGTAGCCAGACGGCAAAGCAGTAATATCCCGTCAGAATTTCAATTGGCCATTGTTCATGATTTTATTGATTTCAACAAGGATTCTATTTCTCAATGGGGATATACGTTCATCACACCCCTCGCAGAATCAGGGTTCGAACTTTACGACTATAAGTTGATTGGGTCTCATACAATTCGCGATAACACGATTTTTGATATCGAAGTTATGCCGCGCACATCTCTTCAACCATTGTTCAAAGGCTTGATCTCAATTTCCGATTCAAGCTACGCATTGATTCGAGTTAAGCTTTGTCCTACCAAAATTTTTCGCGTCCCTTTCTTTGAGCTCGATCATTTCGAATTTACTGAGCAATTCAGCTTGTATGATAATCACTTTTGGTTTCCGATTGAGTATCATTTAGCTTCCGCGATGAAATTCCGATATATGTTTATAAAGCTCCCCGTCGTCTTGCACTACAATAAAGCAGTTATCTGTTTTGAGTATAAAACGAATACCGCCGAAAAAGACTCAGTGAAACAGTTGCCGGCGCTTTCTTTTCTTCCTTCCGCGAAGATGTATGACAGTTTAGTATGGAGCAATGTGACTTTATACCCTTTAACAGACTTAGAAGAAAAATCCTATCCTGCGATTGCCAAGAAAGCTGAGACAAGTCCTTTCATAGTAAAATTTGCAAACCTGTTTAAGGAACATGAAACGACTTTCAACGCAATCGACTGTAGATATAATAGGGCAGAGGGGTTTTTCCTTGGCGGCAATGCTATGGAGGACGTAAATTCTTCGATCCGTCTGTATGGCAAAGCGGGATATGGGTTTTCAGCTGCGCATTGGCAGTTTTCTTTTCGGCCTGAAATTACGGTCGACAGTTCGCTTTCGGTCTCGGCCGGCGCAGAGGTGTACAACCGCATAGCTACGTATCCGGTAAATTATGCGGTTTCAGAATTTTTGAATACTGTCTCCGCCCTGTTAAACAAGGAAGACTATTACAATTATTATCTGAGCACGGGGGAAAAAGTGTTTATCTCGTATAGGGGACTCCCGGCATTTTTTGCTATGATAGACTATGTCAGTGAGAAACAAAGCTCAGTAGCGAACTCTACTAATTTTGCATTATCATTTCTTAGGTCTTCGAACGAAACTTTTCGCCTCAATCCGCCCGTTCAATCCGGTTTGATGCGATCGCTGCAATTGAAGCTCATGGTCGGAGAGAATACAGGGGAGAAATTTTTTTCAAAGCCTGAGAATACTTACGGGATTGACCTTGAATATTCATCTCCCCGGATAGGCAGTCAGTTCGATTTTGTTACATGCTATGCAAAGATGCTGGTAGAAGTTCCGACGATGGGATCATATATGCTGTTCAACCCCTATTTGCGTCTGTTCACTTCAGCCGGGGTGGCGAAAGGTTCCTTACCCATGCAGAGAATGTTCTCACTGGAGTCGCCACTGTCCGGGTTCGCTCTCCCAGGCGCGTTGCGCACCGTTGGCATCGCCGAATTCACCGGTGACACGTATTACACATTTTCGCTCGAACACAATTTCAGAAACCTCCCATTTATCATGCTGGCGCTTCCATCTATTGACGTCGATATTATTTTGCGCGTATCTATCGCAAGAATGTGGAATACATCGATTTCTCCAAACATCCCCACAAAAAGCACGAGCGGAACATATTCTGAGTACACGATTGGTCTCGGGCGGATCGCAGACTTTTTTTGTCTTGAACTGAGCTATGCGCTCCGGACGAGATTTGTATTTTCAGTAACGGGAAGTTTGTAGGATACTGTATGGGTTGTGCAGCTTGGAAAATTATTTTTAGTCCCCGGGAGTATTTTTATAGTTTGAAAGCGAACCCCCGTTGGGGGCACAATTGCATTCTCATCACGCTTCTGCAAATCATTTTTACAGCAATACAAATTATCCTTTCTTTTCCTAGCGTTCGAGCTTTCAATGAACGGGAAGTGTTACTTGATAGTGCTGCGCTTATAATGTTGATCTCCCTTCGGAACGTCCTTACATGGTTTTTCGCTTCCTTGGTACTGTTCAACTTTGTTAAAATTGCCGGTGCAACAAAAAACTTTTCTTTGAATCACTCCATAGCAGTAATCGTAAGTTCGCATGTCGTTCAGTGCCTCGCTTTGGCGTTTTCGATCTTGATTGGTTACGCGCGGGTCGTTCTTTCTCGTTCAGATTTTTTTGACCCGGCGGATACTTTCTCTCTTAGTACGGTTTTATTTTTCGATTCCCCGGATTATGTCAGGTATGTTTTGAGCAAAGTCGATATATTTACAATTTGGTACATTGTACTCGTGAGCAAAGGAGTTTTCACTCTTTCATCAATCGGTATAGCACGGTCGTATTGTATGACGGCAATTGTTTTTCTTTTTGGGGTGTCACTACGATTGATGTTATTGAATATATTTACATCATTACCATCTTTGATCCTGAAATAGGAATGAAAATTGTGGTATCCTCAGAGCGGGAGGTCGCATCGAAGCATGGCCCATAAAAACTTTTTATTTATTTCGGTCCGGATCATTCTTGGATGGATGATGACCCTTGCGGGCTGTGTCAAATTGCTTGATACTAAGCATTTCATCAGTGCAATTGATCGTATTGGCGTGCTACCTTCATGGTCTATTGTGCCTTGTGCCATTCTTATCATCCAAAGTGAGATATGGCTGGGGCTTGCTCTTGTCGTCGGTTTTCGAACGAGAATAGTTGCCGCTCTTCTCTCGGCCCTTGTTTCATTGTTTATTGTCGTTATAGCCGTCGCTCTTTTTCGGGGGATGGCCGGAGATTGCGGGTGTTTTGGACCAATCGGTTCAGAACAAATAGGTCGCGGTGTTATCATCCGCGATGCGCTCATTCTGATAAGCTGTCTTTGGATTTCATTTCAAGGAGAGCCAAACAGACCTGAACGCCAAAAAATCGCGGAAGAAAAGCCTGTTGATTATTCTTGAATAACATGAATGAATGTAAGTGAATTACAACTATTAATAGCTTTCCGGGACTTGTCTTTTTGCCAGGAATGGACTATCATCTGATATCATTGCCATTGCACCTTGACATAGGAATCAATGCTGGAATTTAACGAAGCGTTAGAAAAAATATTGAAACACGTGCGGCGGTTGCTTCCGGTGAAGCTTTCTATAGCAGAGTCGCTCGGGTTTGTTCTCGCCGAAGATATCAGGACAAAAGAGCCGATTCCTCTTTTTGATTCTTCTTCGGTAGACGGATACGCAGTTCGCCTTCAGGATATTCGCGATACAGCGGAAAACCATCCGGTTCAGCTGGCGCTACAATCCACTGTTTCAGCAGGATATTCCTCATCTCAATCATTGAAACCCTTCCACACAATTAAAATAATGACCGGTGCGCTGCTTCCCAAAAAGGCAGATGCCGTTGTTATGAAGGAATTTGCAAAAGTCAAAGGGGAGACGATTGTCTTCTCGTCGGCAATAAAAGAAGGAGCAAATCTTCGGCGTCGGGGAGAAGAGTTCGGCAAACGAGAAATTGTTTTCTCGAAGGGGACCATCGTGACCCCGCCCGTTGTCGGGATGTGCGCCACGCTCGGACGGTCTTCAATAAAAGTGTATCACAAGCCTCGAGTTGCGCTTGTCGTTACCGGCAATGAACTTCGCTCCCCCTCGTCGAAATTGCGCCGGGGACAAATTCGAGACTCGAATTCGTATGCTTTATCGGCGGCGCTGAAATCCGCCGGCATTTTTCCACTCCTCATTGTGCATACACACGACGATAAGACACAAATTTCAAAATCTTTCGCCCGTGCGTTAAAAGAAGCAGACGTCGTTATTTCAGCAGGGGGAGTTTCCGTAGGGGATTTTGATTACGTCAAGCAAGCTCTCGGCGACCTTCGTGTGAAAACCGTATTCTGGAGAGTTGCCATGAAGCCGGGGAAGCCAAATTTTTTTGGAACGAGAGGGAAAAAACTGGTGTTTGGTTTGCCCGGAAATCCCGTCTCCGCCTTGGTGTCTCTCGAAACGCTGGTGATGCCCGCGCTCCGAAAAATGATGGGAATCCATTTTTCCGACGCATCAAACTATCACGCCGTGGTCGAGTCTGATTTGAAAAGGAGTGCAGGGCGAACGGAATTTGTCCGCGCTTTTGCATCACGCAACATAAATGGTCAGTTGACGGTGAGACCGGCTGCCGGTCAGGGTTCACACATGGTCGGCGGGCTTGCCCGCGCAAACTGCCTTATCATTGTTCCAAAACAGCAAGAAAACATCAACAAAGGGGATACGGTTGTAATTCGATTTCTTTCGTGGAATCGATCCTGACTGCTTTCAGACATCCGCGATCTCTTCCGTTTCTTCCACCTTCGATATCTTGGGGATAGCATTGCTCTCATAAATGAGAAAATCCGCGACTTTTTTTGATTTTTGTAAAAAATAGAGAGCGTTGTTACTTTCAACACTCCGCAATGCGTTACTACAAATCACTTTACGGGGAATTCTCGGTGTGCTTTGGTGGCATAATAGTTGAGAAGTATTGGTTCAGGCGTTGCAAAATGTTGCGGTATTTATTTGCTAATACCGCCTTTTGATACAATACTAGATGAGAGTTCCATGAAGCGCGGCGGGAATAAAGCGATTTCGGATAAGAGAAAAAACATTCTCCTTCATTCTGCAGACAAGGATTTGATGAAAAGTCTCTCTATCCTCTTGCAGGATCAGTACGGGATCGTCGCAACGGAGACTGTGGAAGAGCTTGCGCTTCAACGAAACAACAAATGTATTTCGCTTCTCGTCGTCGACCTCGAACGCTCGATCCCCGCACTACTCGCGGAATTTGAGCAGCGACGGCTTGAAAACCCTCGTGTCCCTATTATCGTCCTCTATGCTTTCCGGCAAGGTCAGCCGGAATGGGAAAGGAAGATCCGGCAGCTCGCAAGCCAGGTGTTCTATAAGCCGGTTCAAATTGAGGAGATCCTGGAAGCAATTTCTGCTGAGGGCAGACTGCAAGCGGAACCGGAAAAAAAGTAGGGGAACCCGTTTTTCTTACAACATGTTTTCTCTTTTCATAGCCTGTTACTACCGGCAAAGCGGGGAATAGTCTGCGCTTTTTTTGATGTGCAGGCTGTCACACATCGTCTACGGTAAATACCCTATATTTATCCGTCACACCCCCCGTATAGAATTTGCCATATTCCAAAGCCTAACTAAGTAAAAAACGATCTGTATTAGCTTATATATTAATCCGCTCAGCGTTCCGGATTAGATGTTTCAATGGGACAAGTATTCTTATGCCTCGGTGAGGTTGTTTCGCAATACAAAAAATTGTGAGGACGATTTGGAAAAAAGCCAGCTTAAAATATTTGTCGAGTACTCAATAGTTATTCTAAGAGCAGTGAATTTTTTGCTCATCAAATTACATTTTCTCAAGAAAGGATCGATGAAGATGTTGAAAAGGTTGCTACGGATCGCAGGATTCATGTGCGGCATTGGAGCGAGCACGGCAGTCTCGCAGACTGTTCAGCCGTGGTTTGATTCTCCGCTCGACGGCCAGGTGAACAGCATTGTTGTGGGGGGCAACAAAGCCTATCTCGGAGGAACGTTTACCAAGATCGGATATGCTTGCGGCACAGGTGCCTTTCTTGATACCGCCACCGCGAAACCCGATCGCACATTTCCCAAGCTTGACCCGGTGCAGGGAAGAGTGTACGCATCCGTTCCGGATGGAAGAGGAGGATGGTACGTCGGAGGAAATTTTTCGTACGTCGGCGGTCTCCCGCGAAAATATCTGGTGCACGTTCGTTCCGACCACTCTGTTGATTCATGGAACCCCGCTCCCAATGCCTTCGTCCAATGTCTCTCACTCAGCGGCAATCGTTTATATGTCGGCGGGTATTTCACAACTATTGCCGGGCAGACTCGCGGCTACGGCGCCGCGTTCGATACCGCGACCGGAAATCTTCTCGCATGGGATCCGAAGGCCGACAATGAGATTACCGCAATTCAACAAGTCGGCGGGCTCGTATATTTCGGCGGCTATTTTTCTTCAATCGGGTCTCAATTTCATTTCCTTTTGGGTTCGACTGATACTGCAGGGAACGTCACCAGCTGGTCGCCGGGAATCACCGTTCCATATGGGAGTCCTTCCATATCTCAATTCATTTATTCGAACGGCTACTTGTACGCTTGCGGCCCCTTTACGAAACTCGATACCGTTACCTTGTATGGCTTAGCAAAAATGGATCCGTCGGGAAACGTTATCGCAACCTGGAAACCTGCTGCTTCAATTAGCGGAGGCTTTGGCGAAGTATCTTCCATGGCTCTTTCGAACGGAAATTTGTTCGTTGGCGGATCGTTTACGTCTATCGGTGGACAATCGGTAACGAACCTTGCTGAGATTGACATCGCGACTGGAAAAACATTTGCATGGAATCCCGCGCCAAACAATACGGTACGGACAGTGACGATTGCCGGTTCAAGGCTTTTTGTCGGAGGAGATTTCACGTCCATCGGCGGGAAGAGCATAAGTTACCTTGCTTCGGTCGATACCTCGGCGGGAACGGTTTCTGCATGGGACGCGGCGCTCAATGAAAATCCATATACACTCTCTTCGTACGGCAACATCCTTTTCGCCGGAGGACTTTTTACATCGACCGGTTCAGTCGCGCGGAATAATCTTGCAGCGGTAGATCTCGCGAGTGGACTGATTACTCCGTGGAATCCGAATGCCAGCGGAGGCGTGAGCGCACTTGCGCTTGTGGCGGACAAAGTGATCGTTGGCGGAAATTTTACATCGATCGGCTCTACCAATCGTCAGTACCTCGCTGCCGTCGACACGTCGGTGGGTTCCCCTATATCTCTTTCGTCGTGGAATGCATCAACAGGCGGCTCGGTGTTCGCAATGATGGTTCTCGGCAACCGGCTCTATCTCGGAGGAAATTTTGGGAACGTCAACGGTTCCGTGCGCAGCTACCTTGCGGCCGTTGACAAAAACACGGGCGCTGTTCTGCCTTGGCACCCCGCGCTGGACAATGGAGGAGTTTACTCATTCGCGAATTCAGGATCACTCGTTTTCACCAGCGGTTTCTTTTCGATGATCAACGGCCAGACTCGCAATTATGCCGCTGCGTTCGACACAACGACCGATTCGCTCACGGCATGGAACCCTAACCCGAGCTATCTCTGTTTCTCGCTGGCGGCACAGGGACCAACGGTGTATCTGGGAGGAGGGTTTACGACGGTGGGAGGCGTGAGTCGCAAAAGTATTGCAGCCGTAGATACAGCGACCGGAGCTCTTCTGACAGGATTCGACGCGAAATTCGACCTCCAACTCAACGTTAATGCGATTCTGCCTTCGGGAAATCAAATCATTATCGGTGGAGGATTCGAGACAATCAATTCATTGACCCGGGAACAGTTGGCGTATCTCGATGCGGGAACGGGAGCTGTTTCGTCGTGGAGCTCAAACATCAATAATAATATCGGCTCGGGCACGATCTATTCCATAGCGCAAGCTTCTCACACGCTGCTGGCGGGAGGGGAGATAATCTCCATTTCATATTTTCCAGTTCAGAATTTTGCTGTTTTGACTGATACTTCCATCGTGTTGAAGCCGGGCGTGGGCGCATCTCGCAGGAAGATAGATTTCGGAAATGTTCTCGTGGGGAGCTTCAAAGACACGTCCGTGACAATTGCAAACAACGGAGCGGACGTTCTCAATATTGCCAGCATTGTCTCCTCTGGCAATTCATTCTCCGCCCGCATTGCGTCCGCGAGTCTCAAACCCGGCCAATCGTTTGTCGATACGCTTCGCTTTAGCCCGGCAGCTGTCGGCTTCGCAAACGCATCGATCGTCATCACGAGCAACGCCTCATCGTCGCCCGATACGATTCAGGTACGTGGAAACGGGGTTCTGGTTCTGCGAAGTGCCGAGATCCATCATAACCGGGACACGATAAACGTTGGAATTGTCTATGTCGACCATTCCAAGGATACATCGTTCGTTGTTTCGAACATCGGCAATGACACGCTCCATGTTGATTCGATCACCGTGACCAACCCAAGGTTTACGGTGAGACATTCCGGCTTTGCCGTAGCGGAGGGCAGTTCGTTTACGGACACGGTGCGGTTCACAGCACTGACCGTAGGAACCTTCAGCGGATTTTTGATCCTCCACAGCGACGCGACGAACACATCAAGCGATACAATTGTCGTTATCGGAATGTGTCAGAAGTTAACATATGCCGGGGAACAAATTGTGCCGAAAGAATTTTCTTTATCGCAGAATTATCCGAACCCCTTTAACCCGAGCACGATCATCAATTACCAGCTGCCGAAGAGCAATCGTGTAACCCTGCGTTTGTACGACGCTATCGGAAGAGAAGTGGCCACGCTTGTCGATGAATATAAACAAGCTGGAAGCTATGATGTGCAATTCAATGCCTCAAAGTTGTCGAGCGGCGTTTACTTCTATCGGATCCAATCGGGAAATTATGTCGACCTAAAAAAAATGGTGCTGATGAAGTAAGTTTGAACAGGTACACGGACTCGATGTACACGCACTTAAGACTAATAACGGATTGCTTTGCCAGAACCCGAGCGACCACTGGTGCCGGACACTTTACCCAGAAAATCGGCGCCAGCCGGAATACTTGGCAAAGTTAATTAACAAGGTGTCCGACATCTTGGCACATCGCAGCGCTGTTCAAATTTGCGTTGGTGCTGAGTTTTTGTTATTATTGTACTGCCATTCCCACAAATTTTCTTTAGATCCATTCGAGCTCAACGCCTCGGATGTAAGCATTTTTTTTGCCTCGAAAGCATAAGGACGACACTTTCTTTTTCGAGAGGTTGATATGACACTTGCACTGGTTGCTCGAATGTTCCCTCCCTTCTTTTTGCTATTCCCCGAACAGACATTCATTCCTTTCCTGAGAATTAGATCGGGATGCCGGTTCCGTGCGACTTCATTCACTCATGAGGGGCTTGCATGAAAACACAACAGTACCGGTTCTTGCCCGGCTGTTATGTTGGGATGCTTCTTTTCGTCGTGTGTTCTGCGGCTGCTATTGGCCAGCGGGAAATTACTCTAAAGCCAATTGGCGAAAGTAAAAACTTTGCTTATGTAACAGCTGGTTGAGCACAATTTCTTGTAAAGAAGGCAATACGTAAGAATCAAAACATAAAGAGGAGGATGTATGATATTTCGTTACGGCGGAGCTAAATTTTTGTTGCGGGCAACAGAATTGTGCGGCCTTTCGTACAATGTCCGCACCGTTTTGGCGGGACTCGCAATACTATTGTTGACCGTTTTTGGTCCGAGGTCGCTTTGGGCTCAGGACGTGCCGGCGCCGATCCAATCCGGTGAGGTGCCGAATGGAGAACCTATTGTGAGCCAAACCAAAGTAAGTTCAGGAGGCGATGTAATTCCGGTGGCCGCGACATCGAGGCGGGTTTACAGCTCGCATCGGCACTCAAAAGGCGGCACATCGCATACCAGCGTGGGCCGGGCTCTGGCAGATATCGACTATAAAAAAGTGAGGGAAAAGGCGGGAGAAAATTCGACAAAAGTTTTTGTCCTCCAATCCAACGGAAACATCTTGCAATGGAATGCCGAGTTAGGATCGTTTACACTTTACAGTAACGGATCTTCGTCCAGCCCCACTTGGGAGGATGTCCAGGGCGATGATGTTTACCTTCTCTCTTTTAACGCTTTTGTCGTCACGCGCGATTCAGGCGCGACGTGGCAAGCAGATACAGCGGGCTTGGGTTCGGCCTTTTTCAATGCCATGACCTTAGATTCTTCCCAATACGTCTATCTTGCTGCTTCGACCGGCATCTTTAAGCAACATCCCGATTCGAATGTTTGGCATCATCTCTCTTCATACCCGGGCGGCGGTGCCAACGGAATATATGTGGATCGGAAGAACAGAGTCTACGCTTCCACGTATGGAGCAGTGTACATGAGTACAGACGGCGGCGCCACCTGGCACATCAATAGTTCTGGTTTAGGAGGCGGGCTCGTCAAGAGTTTCGGAGACGACGCGTTCAATAATGTTTATGCGCTTGTGAACGGAATGGTAGTGCGGTCCGACAGCGGAACTGCTGCGTGGGTCAGGATCGATACGTCGATCTCAAATAAGATCAAAGATCCTATCAACTCCTATTCTTCCCCGTACATCGATGTGGAAGGCGACACGGTCATCTATCTTGCTACCAATTACGGTTTGTTTGCGAGCACGGACCAGGGCATGACCTGGACAGAAGCCAATGATGGCATTCAAGCGACAACGCTGTACGGTTTTGTGAACTCATCAACCCGCCGGTTTGTTTCGACAGCTCTCGGACTCTATTATGAATATCAGGGAGACACTGCGTGGACGAAAGCATTTCCGGCTAACGGCTACGCGGCAGGTGGTTCAATCTATACCGATAACGCCGGTAACCTTTACACGTTGGGTCCGGTCATGAACATCAATAATTCCCAAAGCCCGCCCTCAAACTGGAAGAGCACGGACAACGGCGCTACGTGGCTTCCCGATACTATGGGGCTCGGCGTTGCAGCTCAGTCGAGCGTCCCAATCTATTTTGCGGATGAGAACGGCGTTCAGCATTATTCATTTGACGGCGCACCTGCAGCAGTTTACAGAAAATCCTCCGGATCCTCATGGATTCCCGATACCGCAGGTCTTGGAGTGCTCTCACAAACCTATCCAAACGTTTTCGCAAGTGATAAACGAGGCAGCCTGTATTGGGCGATTACGACGACGACCCCGAATTACGCAGGACTTCTTTACAAGCGCCCCATCGCAGGCGGAACGTGGCTTCCGGACACTGCTGGATTGCAAGGAGCAATCGTTTACAGCATTACCCCTGACAAAAACGGTAATCTGTATGCCGGAACATACGGCGGAGGCATTTACAAAAAAACTGGGAACACCTGGTCGGGCTTTTCTACTCCTAACGGCCTTGGAGGGAGTTCAGCTTTCGTTACTACGGTGGATAGTTCAGGAGCGCTTTGGGCCGGCTTCTCGACCTTGAATGGATTCAATTTCCTGTGGCACGGAATATACTACACGACAGACAACGGGTCGTCATGGACGTATGCAGGTCTCGACAGCATATCCGTACGGGCTCTTGTCGTGTATGGAGATTCGGTCTACGCCGTCACCTACAACGATGGGTTGTACATCCTGACGAGGAACGGAACTACGAATAGTGTTCAGACCTCAACCACGCCGCCGAGTACATTTGTGCTCTTGCAAAACTACCCGAACCCATTCAACCCAACAACGGCAATACGTTTTTCGATTCCGCAACGTGAGCGCGTCTCTCTCATAGTCTATGATGTCCTCGGAAGAGAAGTATCGACGCTGGTGAATGGCGATCTCGAGGCAGGGCCGCATCAGGCGACATTCGATGCCGCAAAGCTTGCCTCCGGTATTTATTTATATCGATTGAAAGCAGGAACCTTCACTGCAACGAAGAAATTGGTTCTCTTGAAATAGATGCGCTCTTGAACGCTTTTTTGCGTCCCGCCTAAAAAACAAGCAGGACGGCAACTTCGAATACTTTTTATTCGTACCAGATCGTTTAATCCAGCCCATCACGGCTGGACTTGTGCCGTAAAAGTGATTCGTGCAGTCGGCTCATTTTAAGATAGGTAATTTATGAAGCATTTTTTGTTTTCTATCAAAACGCTTTCGATGATCATCAGGGTAATCCTGGCTGCCTTTCCATTTGTTACCCTAGCTCAAGATCAAGAAAGGCCGCCCATGGGCGAAAGCTTTAATGGACGATGGGCTAATGTGGGATACGACAGCAAAATGCTGAAAGCGCAATCCGGGCGGGGCACGATCGTGTGGTCCCCTCCAGAGGGCAGAGAGATTACTTATGCTGCAGAGAAATTTCACAACGAGAACGTCATCTTCATAGAACTCGACAATGGCAGCGTCTACGAGATGATTGGAAACGGCGACCTTGGTTGGGATATTCCGACATGGCGTTCAGATGGCGGACTACCATTTAACAAATTGGTAGGTGACGCTCTCTATGGTATCGCATCAACTGGAGTTACATATGTCAGCCGAGACACTGCTGCAACCTGGCAGATCGATACCGTCGGCCTCGGTTCCGGCTACCCGTTTGACCTCACACTTGATTCGCTTCAGTACGTTTACCTTGCGTATTCAACGGGATTGTTCAAGCAGCCTCCCGACAGCAGCACCTGGCAAAAAGTCTCATCCTTTCCCGGAACCAACACCTCGGCTGTTTTCGTCGACCGCATGAATAGAGTTTTTGTCGCTTCATCCAGGAAAGTATATATGAGCACAAACAGCGGCTCGACATGGAACATTGATACGGCGGGAATGACCACCGCTGGCTATTTTGGGTCAACGGGATTTTGCGACGACGCCTTCGGAAACATCTACGCTCGCAACGCACTCAGATTATTTCGATCCACCGGAGGAACGCAGCCGTGGGTACGCATCGACCAGCCATTGAGCGCTCTGGCGTTCGACCCGTCTGTCAATCTTCTCTTTAACAATCTCAGCGGAGATTCACTGTTATATGCTTCGACTGTTTTTGGTTCATACATAAGCTCCGACCAGGGGACGACGTGGAATCGGGACACCTCGCAATTTAGCGCATCATTCATCTACGGCCTCAGCAAAACTCCTGCCGGAAGACTTCTTACAACTACAAATCTCGGGGTCTACTATAAAAACCCGGGCGATCTACAGTGGACTAAAACTTTTCCAGCCACAGGTTTTGTTGCGGCAAGCCCGGTATTTGTCGACGGCTCGGGGAACGCATACGCACTCGGCGCGAAGACTGACCGTTCTAACTTTCAGAGCCTTCCGGCAAATTGGAAGAGCACCGACGGCGGTCTTATATGGAACCCGGACACCTCAGGCATCGGCGGCCTGGCAGGGCAGAACCCAACGTACTATGTTGACGAAACAGGAACGCAGCATTACGGTGCATACGGCGCTCCGGCGAGGTTTTATAGTAAAACTCCCGGGCAGAGTTGGGCTGCCGACACGGCAGGCTATGGGATTGGAACATCGGACCTCCCGACGGCGTTCGGCAGCGATCGACACGGGTTTCTGTACGTTGCCACGAACAGTCTGAGCAGTTACAAAGGAATGGTATGGAAGCGTCCCATTGCAGGCGGAACATGGGTCCCCGACACAGCCGGCCTGGCTGGTACACAGGTGTATTGGATTACAGCAGACAAGAACGGCATTCCGCTGGCCGGTGCGATCGACGGTCTCTATAAAAAGAACGGAACAGCCTGGATAAAACTTCCGTCGCCTTCCGGACTCACCGGGTACGCCGCGTTTGTTGTGAGCGCCGATTCGTCCGGGTATACCATTGCCGGATTCAGCACTCCTTACGGGTACAACTACTTCTGGCGCGGATTGTATGCGACGAACGATAACGGCGCGACGTGGAAACACCTCGGTCTCGACAGCATTTCCGTTCGCGGCCTCGTGTCGTACGGAGATACGACGTTCGCGTACACGTACGCCGATGGAATCTACAAAGTGCGATCGACAGTCAGCGTGAATTCTGTTGCTGCCGTAACACATCTGGCGTCATTCCGCTTGGAACAAAACTATCCGAATCCATTCAACCCGACGACCAATCTTCGATTTACGATCGGCAATGCACAATTTGTATCATTCAAGATTTACGATGTGCTGGGAAGGGAAGTGTCGACATTGATACATGAGAAACTAAGTCCCGGGAATCATATTGTCTCGTGGAACGCATCGAATCTCTCGAGCGGCGTTTACTTCTATCGCTTGCAGACCGGAAATTTTGTCGAGACGAAAAAAATGGTGTTGATGAAGTAGTCTTTAAAACAAAAAAACAATCAATTGATAGGAGGTGGGTCATGCGCCATGTGACGAAAAGATTGCCGCTTTCTTCCGAGAGGGTTGCTTCAACCCACTCAACTTCTGCGAGGGCTGTGAAGTATGCAATCCTGGTAATTGCCGAAGCTTTTTTTTCAGCGCAGCCGCTCGCGTTAGGGCAAAATAATCCTCTGGCCGGTTTCGCCGGCATGGGCGAGGTGATCACGAATTTGTTCCCGGGAGGATATATTACTTCAAACAACCTCGGAGTGTTCACTTCTCCATCCGGTAACGGGCCGTCAAAACCTATCTTGACGACGCCTGCAAGGATTGCAGCTGTCGATAAGATTGCACCGAATGAAATCATGACTGTCACTGTTAACAGGGATGTGTACGATGTCAAAGTGTCGGGGTCGGGTAAAGATCAAACTGTTACATCGGAGGAACATCGCGGACGTATCGGCGGCCCCGGGTCTGAAGGTGTACGGAGGGTTTCCCATAGAAGGCGCAAGAATTCCGAGTCAGGTGAGGCGGACAAACTTAATTCTGTCTCGCCTCGGTGGTCTAACAGTAGTTCCCTGTCTAAAAGCGCAGCGAATGCCGGCGATGCGCTGTATGCCGTGTCGTCATCGACACTCTATGTCTCCCGCGACAGCGGCAGCACATGGCAGGTCGATACAGCAGGACTCGGAACTGCATACGCGTGGGACATCGATGTCGACACGTCGGGCTTCGCCTACGCAGCTACGACCGACGGATTATTCATCCAGAACCCTGATACCGGCGCTTGGCATCCCGTGACAGCGTTCACACAGTCAAAAAATTTGTACCGGGTATTTGTGGACAGAAAGAACCGTATTCTTGTCGGAGGCAATGGAGAAGGTGTCTACCTGAGCACAGATAATGGAACAAGCTGGTCGGTCGATACGTCGGGCATTGGAAACCAGTCCGCGAATTTGTTCGCTGATGATGCGTTCGGCAATTTGTATGTTGTGACATTCTATCCGCCCATGCACATCTATAAATCGAGCGGCGGAACTTCTTCATGGCAGGTAATCGATGGTCCTATCAATAGCATCGCGGTTAATAATACTGACATTAATGCTCTTCTTGGCGACAGTGTCCTCATAGCAGGAACATCTTTTGGTCTCTTTGTAAGCACCGACCAGGGAAACACCTGGACGATGAACAACAACGGCATCGCGGCAGAATTCTTCTCGGGATTTTTGAAATCCACAACCGGCAAATGGATCACGGGCACTAGCCTCGGGATCTTTTCAAAGAACCCATCCGATACGTCGTGGATGAAGAGCTACCCCGTCAGTGGCTATAATAGACCCGTTTCCTTTGCTGGAGATGGGCTTGGAGGCATCTACGCAATATCAAGCCATACTATAGCTGGTGGCCCAATCGTTTTCAAAAGCACTGACAACGGTGCATCATGGAATCCTGACACCGCCGGAATATCTTTGGTTCGCACGGGAGTTTTTTTCGTCGACGAGTCAGGGGGTCAACACGTGGGAACGAGCCAATGGGGGAGCAGCTACCCGTCACTTTTCTTTACGAAGTCTGTTGGAGGGAGCTGGACACTCGATACAGCGGGATTCAAATCCACCAACTATAGTTTCAGTTATTCGATAGCATCGGACAAACACGGCTATTTGTATGTCACGGGGTCCTATTCCAACGGCAGCGCAAAAGTGAACGCGAGAGTGATGCGCCGTCCGATTGGCGGCGGAGTATGGGTGCCCGATACGAACGGCCTGGGCGCATCGGTCAACTATCTTTCAAATCTTGGTCCTGACAAGAACGGAAACATGATGGGGATAGCCGGAAGCTCGCTTTATAGGCTTTCAAACGGGACGTGGGGAACGGTTCCACTTCCCAGCCGGGCGGCAGACAACTTCTACTATATTGATAATTTTTCCGTCGACTCGAGCGGCGCAATATTTGCCTCGTTTTCGAATTACAGCGGCGGGGGTGGAATATACTTCACGACGGATGGCGGGACATCGTGGACGTATGCGGGGCTGGATAGCTTGACTGTTACTCAACTGATCTCCTACGGGGATACTACATACGTTTCGACGACAAACGGTCTTTACATAGTTACCCGAAACTCTGTCGGAACGGGTGTGCGGGCATCTACTGCATTACCGGAGGTTTTCACGTTGGATCAAAACTATCCCAACCCTTTTAATCCGACCACCTCTATTCGATTTACCATCGGCAATGCGCAATTTGTTTCCTTGAAGATTTATGATGTATTGGGAAGAGAAGTTTCGACCTTGATCAATGGGAAATTGAATCCGGGCAGTTATACTCTTCCATGGAACGCATCGAATTTTTCGAGCGGCGTCTACTTCTACAGGTTGAAAACGGGAAATTTTGTCGAAACGAAAAAAATGGTTTTAATGAAATAAGGACATTTGTCCTGTTCATCCAAATAAAAAAAAGATCCCGCTTCGAATGGCGGGATTTTTTTTTGAACCTATCCGCCGGTTTGAGGACGCACAACTTCACCGCCTGGGAGTGTCTTAATTTGTATATGTCCACTCAACTTCAGGGAATACCACCGTGCGGAATGGATTGATTCCGGCTGAATAAGTCGGTATTTTTTTCGTAATTCTCTGCACAGGATACGCAATGAAGATTACCGGTTCCATGTTCCTCATTGTCATTTTGGCTGCGGCCGCCACCGCGCAAGAGATCAGCACCTTCCATTCGACCGATACGCTGGTTCCGTCAGGGTAGACTAAGACTAAAAAACTCCATGGCTCGAAATAATAAAGGAGTGGCATCTCAGTTCCAATTTTAATGTCATTACGGCGAAAGTTCCAAAGGAGTTTTTCGGAACCGCAATCCAGTTTGACTGCTCTGGATGTCCCCCGCAGGGGGATATGACAAATACCTCGCTGCATGTGGCGAGGATAATTTATTTAACTTAGTAAACGTATCGCGCAGATCTTAACTTATTCGCTATTGACATTTATCTTGCCGTTTGTGAAGTTTCCAAAGGCCGGATGGGGCATCTTCTTAAAACCTATTCCAATAACCGCGACCAACGTATGAAA
>CAZXQG010000022.1:0-49428 GCA_964642725.1 uncultured Chitinophagaceae bacterium | reverse complement strand
CGTCTGCAGGCTGGTACATATAGCGAGACGAAGAAACTTTTGCTGTTGAAATAATCATGCACGAGCGCAAGCCGCCGCAGCGAGCTCCGCTGATCGCGGTGCACTCTTAAGATTTCGGAATCCATAAAAAATGCAAAATACTGAATCAAACCTCGTGAAAACTCTATTCGCTTCCGTGCTATTTGCAATGGCATCTTGTTCAATTTTTAACGCGAAAGAACTTGTGAAACTGCCGAAAACAAACAGTCCAAACTCGCTTGATTCCTCGCAGGCGCAGGCTGTCTATGATCGCGCACAATATTTTCCCAACGGGACACAACTTTCTATATGCATAATAACAGGCGATACGGAGAAATATGTTGGTATCGAGAGGCGCAACGATTCTTTGGTGTATGTTGAAAACAGCGACAGCGTATTTGAAATTGGTTCAATTACAAAAACATTTACCGGTACCATGCTTGCGAGGTTAGTATACGACGGGAAAGTCCGGCTCGATGATCCCATAAAAAATTACCTTCCTGTTACTTTGAATCAATCGTCCCTAAACGGGAAAGAACCTACTCTTGTCGAACTTGCCGATCATACATCCGGTCTGCCGTTTGAGCCGGCCAACGTGAGGAACGATGACGCACATCCCTTCGACGAGTATGCCCCGTACAAATATTACAGTACGGATCGGCTGTATGACTACCTGTCGCATCAACTGGTGTTGCAGTCTACGCCGGGGGAAAAGCGCACCTACTCCAATCTCGGCGCTGGTCTGTTGGGCCACATTCTGACAGTAGTTACGAAAAAAACATACGAAGAACTTCTATTTGAAACGATTTGTAAACCGTTAAGAATGCAGAACACATTCGTTGAACTTACGCCCGAGCACATACATCGAATGGTTCAGGGAAGATATCCAAACGGCAATTTGCTTTCCTTTGGGGATGGCGATTGTGATGCGCTCACCGGGTGCGGCGGGATTAAATCCTCAACGAGAGATCTTGTTAAATATCTTAAAGCGAACATAAGCGATACAACTTATTTCTATCTCGCTCAGAAATCGACGAAACAGTTCGACGAGCATCTTACTGGAGGACTTGGATGGGCAACATACAGTGAACGTGGTAAGCATCATGTTGGGGCTTTTGGAGCTACACCCGGCTATACATCAGGCGTGATTTTTGAACGGAATACACGGGTCGGTGTAGTTCTCCTGACGAATGTTTCTTCCTATCTGGCAGTGAAGGGCAATTTTACGGAAGGATTATGTCGCGCTCTTTACGACCCTCTTCCGTTTGCTGCTGTGGAAAAGAAGGGAATGTAAGTTTTTGAATTATGTAGATGCAGCTATCATTGTCATAAGGATTGATGCCTGGATGTGTGTCAATTGAGGAGATCTTGAATTAAAAGGCGAAGCAGTTCTATTTGACGGAGTCGCAACCGCTGGAGAGTATCATCAGGCAACGTTCGATGCGTCCAGGCTCGCGTGCGGAATATATTTCTCGCGGTTAGAGTTTGACGGAAAGATCCAGGCGGAGAAGATGCTTCTGTTAAAATAGTTTGCAGAAGTTTCCAACAGCCCCGTTCAGCCCAGACTCGCTATCTGGGCTGTCTTTTTTTCCTTGATTCTCCCGCGGATAACTGATACATTCTTGCAAATAATACGACCGAGTTCAGGAGAACCGGATCAAATCGCCTGATTGGGTTTTGATGAGGGGTTCTTTTGTGTTTTGTAAATGTACTAGAACGTAGCCGTGACTTGCGGAGATTTGTCAGGCGGATTGCACACAACTAAATAACAATATGCCATTATTCAAATTCACCTCCGATCAAACCGTCAAAAGGCTTCGTTGGGTAATGATTGGTGCAATCCTTTTTTGCATGGTCAATACGCTTGCGGGCCAACCGGAGAGCTTTTGGCATTATCCTGAAACAGCCATTCGCGGCGATGGTTTGTCCATTTACAACCAAACAAATCGCACTTTTGACTTCTTTTTAGGCCGGGGTTGGATGCCTTATCTCCTCGCCTGTTTGATCTACTTGTCAGCTGCGTTTTCGTTTGTATCTCTTCTTCCAAGAAAGGCGGCGTTGACGGCAATTTTTTCTTTTCTCTTCGGACATTTTTTCGAGGCAAACAATTGGCTGGTTGTCCGATGGCATCTTGGCCTCAACGCCACCACCATGTACGGCTTCGTGCTCGCGACGATCATCGTTTTTGCAGTATTTCCAACGATGAGTTCAACTTTCGGCCAGATCGTCAAAAGGCTCCGCTGGATGATGCTGGTTCCCATGTTCCTGGACATGATCAACACGCTCGTCGGGCAGCCGTCGAGCTATTGGCTTCATACTGAAACCGCGCATGAGGCAAATGAAGTTTCCCGTTTCTTTTTGATCCATGGCTGGTATGCATACGTCTTTTGGGACATGTTTTATTTTTCGGCAGGTTTTTTGCTCGTATCAATTCTTCCTAGAAGGTTAGGACTGATTTGCATCTTCATATTTACTCTTACTCATTTCGTTGGAGCGTCGAATTGGTTTTTTTACGAATGGAGAATGGGAATGGAAACACCTGTTATTTTTGGCATCATACTGAGCGTGATGATAGTTATGTTGGCCTTTCCAACACCCGACATAACAACCCCTCAAGACTTTCTATCCAATGAAGCCGCCGCCTAATCAGTTGCTCCCTGCTCGAAAGCGCGGGGTCTCGCAAGAATCGTTCGACAAGTCACACCGGGCATGTTGGCAAAAAAAGATCGCTGACGGACCGGCCGTCGACGATTTAACACGCGCGAAACAACCAGTTACCAGTGGACACGACTTAGCTCGGTACCGTTAGGCCGCAGCGCATTCCGTGATTATGGAAGTTGTCTGCATTACCCTTACAGCAGAGTCCAATAATTCATCAAGTAAAACAAAATGGAGAATTCTATGACGACCAGAGAACTGCTTGAGGCCTACTACGAGGGTCTTGCCCAGAAGCGCGGATGGGAAACTGTTATCGCTGACAACTTCAAGTTTATCGGCGGCGATATGACCAAGACGACGCCAATCGTCGGCAAACAGGCTTATGTCGAAGTTATTAACAGATTCGGCAAATGGTTTACAGACATGAGAGCGAAAGATGTCTTCGTATCAGACGACGGAGCTTTCGTGCTGGCAAACTATGATTTCACATTTCCAAATGGAAAGAGTATCAATGCAAATGTTGCTGAGCTTTGGAAAGTTAAGAATGGTAAATTAGACATGCTGACCATATTCTTTGACACGGCAAATTTTGACGCTTTTCTCAAAGGATAATCACCAGTTCAAGAATGCCGCCGCCTAATCAACGGCTCAACCTGATCCCGTATGTAACATTCCATTGTTAATGGGCACACGAAAATGAAGCTGGATTTCCGACAGTTGACTATCACATCAATCATTTTTGGTTTTTTCCTTATACCAATTCATGAGTTCGGACATGTCATTTGCGACTGGATTACAGGCCACCCGGCCGCGATGTCCTACGCGCGAGATCATTTGCTTTCCAACGGCGATACTCCTTTTCTTGGGCTCCTCGGCGGACCGTCGCTACCGCTGATATTGTCTGCCGTGTCTGTCATGTTTATCTACCGACAAACCAAAATATCGATCTTCTATCCTATTGCAATCATCGGGACATTTGACAGGTTAGTGCTTTATCTGTCGGGCATGCTTCCAAGCGATGAAAGAAATCTCGCCGGCATGGTCGGATGGAATATATATGCGTTCAAGTATTTATTCCTTTCTTGTGAAACGCTCGTATTGCTGTTAGTTTTAATTTCATTGATCAAATACAAGATTGGGGTTAAACAAATAATCCCTGTCTTTGTAATACCAATACTATCCTTTGTCGTTGGCGCCGCAATAGGTGTTTTTGTCGTCGAACGCTATGTCTTCCCTGTTCAATTTAAGATTCAATTTGGATGAAAAATGATATCACGATTTTCATAAATGTCTCTTAATAGAAGCCATCTCAAAAACCCGTTACTCGATCCTTCTCCCGCTGGAAGGCGCGGGGTTTCGCAAAAAACGTTCGGCAAATCACGCAAAGCGTGATAGCGAAAAGCGGTCACTGACGGAGCCGGCTCCACGTCGCCGCAAGTTGGCTCAGTTTGTCAGGCAGCCGGCCATGACCATGATTACATTTCAATCATCTGTCTTCATCAATAAATGGAAAGAAGAATTCAACGATGCTCCTACAAGTCATGTTTTTCTTCGCTGCAGTTGTTATTTGCGTTTCGGCGTGCTATTTCTTTCTCACCTCTATTTTGCAGCGGAAATCATTTCGATTTAATCTGATCATATTCCTATTGAGCCTGACGATATATGTTAGCCTCTTCTTTGTGAGGCCAGTCAGCGTCTTCCTCTCTGATACATTTATGCTGCTCTCTGCGGCTCCCTTCTGTGTCCTTCTTGGAAGAGGAATCAAAACCGCTCCATCGATTGTATCGTTTTCCATTGCAGCCTCGATAGCAGATATCGTCTCCTTCAATTGGGGACCAACTCATTACCTTGTGAAGGCAGCTGGGCAGCTTGACGCTGCCTCGCCATTAAACCTTCTGGCATTTTCCATAGTTCTCAAGGGGAATATTTATCCTGTTGTCGGTCTTGGCGATTTTGTTTTCATCGGCATATATTTTTTGGCTCTTCGCCAAATTGGCGCCGGCTCTTGGGCGCAATTCATCATCCCTACGGCGGGTCTTCTCGGTGCTTTAGTTGTAGGTATTTTGGTGGGAGGAATATACGCCATTCCGTTTATGGCAGCCGTAGTCATCGGTTATTTATTTTTCAGTCATCGTCTATCTCCACGGGTTCAGTCGTGTTATTGAAATCCCAACCGAGAACGGCAAATCAATTTTTAACGCTGGCTGCCTACCACCCGCGGCTGACGGTTCGTGAGGACGCACTAGTGCTGCTTCTAAAAAATGATCTTGTATTTTTGTAAACGTGTTCATCCTGATCCCGCCGAGAAGCGGCGGGACGCGACGGTCTCCTTCTAAGCCATAGGCTCATGCGCCTCCGGCGCAGACGCGCTCCGCTTGCTCAGGATGAGCCGTCGCGGCTGCGTCTGGCGAAGCCATCCCTTATCGGGAGAAGGATGACGATAAATTGCAAAACACAAGATTTATTTTGAGAAACGGCACTAGAAATATTTTCTACGGAGGCTTTATGAAATGGTATCACTATCTTGCCTGTTTCTTCGCCGGACTCTTCTTAGCCAACGCTGTTCCGCATTTTATTCACGGTATTTCCGGCGACAGCTTTCCCTCTCCATTTTCAAATCCACCGGGGAAAGGATTGTCATCTCCAACAGTAAATGTTGTGTGGGGACTCGGTAATTTGCTCATTGGGTACATCCTCTTCCGAGCGGGCAAGGTCTCCCGAACAAACAATTGGAGTCTGCTCGTGTTGTTTGTCGGCATCGTTTGTATAAGTGTAATGTCAAGCATTGCATTCGTTGATAAAATGCATTAGCTCCTCAATTGTGCAGCCCACGGTTTCCGCCAACGACAATCGCTGTTTACGCCGCCACATCGAGCGGGAAGAGTTGGGCAACAGCAGAAAGGAATTCTCGATAGATTGGAAACTATTAGGATCCGACGGTGTACAATTGGTGATGAAACCGCCCTCTCGCTCCTCGGGCAAGCCACTTTTCTCGAATCGTTTGCCGGGATGCTTGATGGAAATGATATTCTTGCACATTGCGCGAACCAACATTCCGTTTCTGTGTATCTTGGCTGGCTCGAACAAAATGCCTATGGTGTCTGGATCGCAGAAATCCAACCCGGTAATGCGCCAATCGGGTATTTGGTAATCTCTCCTCCAAACCTGCCGATTGCCGATCCACAAGCCGACGATCTCGAAATCAAGCGCATCTACTTATTATCTCCATTTCAAGGGACGGGAATTGGAAAACGATTGATGCTGGAAGCGTTGGATTACGCCAAGCATCACAATTCCCGACGATTGCTCTTGGGCGTGCATTCCCGCAATACAAACGCAATTGCGTTCTATCAAAAATTGGGCTATAAGATAGTCGGCGAAAGAAAATTCAAAGTTGGGCATCACGAGTATAACGATCTCGTTCTGGCGTTAGAGATATAAATCGTTCTGCCGTTGTTGCCTGACCATTTTGAAAGGAAGAGCCCCTCCTCAAAGAACACCTGGGTTTTCAACAAGAGAGAAGCGGGCCGCACGCCGCCGCTCTACGAGTCTGCGACTCTACGAGTCTGCGACTCTACGAGTCTGCGACTCGCAGAGTCGTGGACAGCTTAGCCCGGTTCGTTAGGCGGCGAGAACAAGTTGTAAAAGAAATAAAGGTGTTGAGAGATCCACAGCTTAGGTTACCGATATGTTTCAAAAACAATTTGATTTAAGATACTTTGAAATGGATCAATATGGAGCGGCGTCGCCCACCACAATATTAACCCTATTAGAGGAAGCTGCCGCAGATCATTGTCTTTCAATCAACCACAGCCTATATGATTTGGTTAATCAAAACATAGGCTGGGTTCTGCTATCCGGATATATGCAAATGGAGCGATACCCTTTGTATAAAGAAAAGATTACAATCAAAACGTGGTTATCAAAATATACCAGCATCAAAGGGAGCAGAGAAAATGTCATTTATGATGAACAGGGAAGCGTAATAGGAAGAGCGAAGGGTTTGTGGCTATTCTTTAACATAGGAAGAAGAAGGCCTGTTAGAATATTTGACGATATTAAGGAAAAGTGGTCTTGCTATCAAGAAGAAAGTATTACGCACGATATTGATACGAACATTGAAGCAATTGATTCGGCAAAATATAGAAAGAGCTTTCTTGTGCATAGATATGATATGGACACAAACAAACATGTAAACAATGTGAAATACTTGCAGTGGCTGGTCGAGACTGTTCCGGATGAGATCATCGACAATTGTTACATGTACTCGATCGATGGCCGTTACCTGAGGGAGGCTCAATTTGGCCACACGATCGAATCTTTAGCGGAGCATGAGACCGATGGACGCAAATTCATTCATACGATAAAAGACCTTGACATCAATCAAGTGTGTTCGACCGCAAGAACGGTGTGGAAGAAAAGGGAATAATTTCATTAGATGCATTAGAAGCGATCTCAAAGACTCCTCAAAGTGTCATTCGCTAGTGCTGCTTCTAAAAAATGATCTTGTATTTTTGTAAACGTGTTCATCCTGATCCCGCCGAGAAGCGGCGGCTGCGTCTGGCGAAGCCATCCCTTATCGGGAGAAGGATGACGATAAATTACAAAATACAAGATTTATTTTGAGAAACGGCACTAGCTCAGCATGACATTTACAAATGCATTCTGCATCGAAACCATTTTTGAGACAGCCTCTAATCCTTTTCCTGATTTCATTGCACTGAGACAATCGTAGGGCTGGAAAATTGAAATTTGTTGAACTGATAATATGTTGTGCTTTCATGAAATAGTGCATAGTGAACCCCATCCGCCTGATAAATGTTGGGGTAAAAACCAAACATAAACTGGAACGATGGGAAAATGAGATGTTCATTTTGTATTCTAAAACCAACGCCGTATCCTTGAAAAACCTTACTGGTAAACATCGAACGATCATTTGAAGAGATCATTCCAAAATCGGCAAACATTATGATCGCCAGCTTAAAACCGACGAGTTTTAACGGAGAAAAGAAGTCGCCTTCATAATTAAGCAACTGTCTCTTCGTTCCTTTTAAATAGTTGTCAGAAAAGCCTCTCAGTCCACTTCCATTATTAATGTTCAAAATATCCTGCGGGCTAAGCGGGTCAAAGCTGTATGAATAATTGCTTCCAATGTAATACCTCCATTTCCAATTGCCGATGGCATTGAGATTTGAAAAATACAAGATGTCCAGAAGGACACTACGATTTAGCCATTTCCCCCCGCTCTGGAACGCTCCAAACTGAAACCCTCCATACAGATAACCGAGTGAATCATCGTGAAGACTATAACCGGTTTTTATTCCATAGTATGGTCTACTGGAATTTGAACCTTCATCAAAACCGAAAAGAAGTGCTATCATCTGCACTAACGGAATATCCTCTGTCACACCAAGACCGAAGACATATTGATCTTCATAAAATGTTCTATTAGCAAATCCAATGCGGCCTAAAAAAAATGTATTGTTCTGGAATTGATCGACTGAATCCAGAATAGGTTTCTGACTGTACACAGTTCTGGTAATTCTCCCGGCAATATTGAATTTGTTCTGATTTTCTTTCGTTGAATCGACCTTTCTAAAATCGAACGCATAGCCCAGCCAGTAATCTTGCTGGTTATAGCGAACGGTTTCCACTAATCCAGATGGATTTAAATACTCCGGATATCTGGTGTTTACCCAATCCTGTGCTATCCCCCCCGCCCAATCAATGATCGGCGAGAAAAAATCCCTGCCGATGGAAACACCATACTGTTCATGAAACTGATCGGATGCATAATTCACTGTCGAAGAGAGAAACGTCCTTTCAATATTATTGATGGAGTAGCTGGCATTCCAGTCCCATCCATGGGGGAGATTATGGTCAACCGCCAGTCCAGCCTTAAATTGATTTCCGAATCCAAGAAAGTTGAGGTCGCTCAATGAAACGCTGCCGTTTTTTTGACTCGGCTGGATTGAAGCACTCCCATTTATAGTCCATTTGTCCTGGACATATACCAGAACATCAACGCTGTCCGGATTGTTTTTTATTCTTTGGGGAATAATCCGGACATCATACACAAAAGGGCTCAGTCGAATTATCCGTTCACTTTCTTTAACATCAAAAGGAATAAATTTATCTCCTTCAGCAAAGATGAGCATATCTTTAATGATCCATTCTTTTGTATTCAAATGGACGGAATTTCCCGTCTCTTCCAGCCAACTGCGGACAGAATCTTTTGGATGATCGACGGACCCGCCAAACACGTCAAGAACTTCAATATTGATGTTCCTGATAAATTTTCCGGTATATAGGCGGATCTTTTTCCTGTCTGGATCAAGTGCAGTAGTATGTACTAATTCATCATCTTGAACGAGAACTGACTTTACGAGCTTTGAGAATATATTATCCTCCTCCGAATAATCTTTAACCGCTTGGACAACTGTTTCACCCGAGTCGTCATGGGCAATATATTTTTTCTGAGCTACGAGGGATCCTGACACGCTGCTCATCAGAGTGATGGTGAGAAGTATTTGGTAAAAGGGCCCTAACCGTTTAGTTTTCAATCAGTTTGAAGGAAATGTTTTCTGCCAATAGGCGTGGAAAAATACTTTAAAAATCAATAACATCACCGACACCGCTGCGAAGCTCAAACAATCTGAATTGTGTAAAGGTCTCTTCCGGATTTCATGGAAAATTCACCTTATCCTTCTTCTGCGGCAAGGCTCACTTTTTCACTTTCATGCATGTTGGTCCGTGAGTTGAGCCTTCACTGAATAATGCAGACGGAAAACAGGAATCACGGATCAAAAAGGATCTTTCCCGTCCTTCGTTGGTCAGCGCGGTCTTTTTTGTTAAACGTAGTAATTTGATAATATTTTTCCTTACCTGGAATAGCCCAAAAGGATGGATAAGGAGCTAATCCTATTTCAACTTTGAGGTGCGACGGCGAGAGGCGGGTTGGGAACTTAGGTCGAATCGAAAAGGTAAGAGAAGCGGGACGGTGTTGCTCAGGATTGAGTCAGCTAGGCTGCTTTTGGGAAGGCCGGTCGGAACGGGACGTGACTTTTGACTTCGAATGCTGCAATGTTGAGACTGCTCGCAATTTGCTTGTTGCTCCTACCGTCAGCTATCAATCCAATAATTTCCTTCTTTCGTCTGGCGAAGAACTAGGCGGGAGATCTATGTTTTGATCCATTTCTTTACCGCGCCGAGCAACTCTTCGGGTGAAACGGGTTTCAGGAGGTAGCCAATATTTCGGTCGGAATTCCACATGCCGGCGTTTTGCGCCTCGCCGGTTACCAGAATCATCGGGATTTTTGCCGTTGCCGGATCGTCGCGCAGATATTCAATCAGCATAAAGCCGTTCAAATTGTCCATTTTCACATCGCTGATGATGAGGTCTGGAAGTTTTGCTTTTGCGATCTCGAGCGCAGCTTCACCGTTTTCTGCCTCGAAGATCTCAAATCCTTCAGGGATCAAAACCTTCTTTTCAAATTCCAGCATCGGGTTGTAATCTTCAACGATCAAAATAGTTCTCATAATCGGGCCCTCGCTACTACATCAATCAGAAGACATTGCCTCTATTTTTGTACTAGATGCAATGTGTTCCTCAAATTATCTCTCCGCTCTCCCAAGTCCCGACAACAAAGAGCCGGATGCCGCCATACTTATTTGATAAATGCATTTCAAGAGCCCGCGGGAGATATTGGAGGCGTAGCCCAGATGCCGAATTAGTGCGCGAGAGTATTCATCACACAAGTAATTCTTGACAAATGACATCTCTACAGCCAAAATGCTCTCATGAATTGCAGCGGTGGTGAATAAGGCGCTTATGTTCCGTAACCAAGAGTTCCATTGCTTTTGTCACGAGCATGCTTGTCAGTTGAGTTGTGTCTCCGTCTGAGTCTGTGAAGACACTAACATGTCATACGACGGAAAATCCCCGCCGCTCAAAGCGGTCTTGCCAACTCCATGGAAAACGATTGATGTGGCAGTTCCTGCCGTCTTAATCGTATACGTACCGTTGAGGTTATCCGTAAAGTTGGTGGATGCTAAAAGCCCCAGCCCTGTTGCATCTGCAGTAAGGCCGACAAACGATCTTCCACCTCCGCCGAGCGATATCGGTTTGATGTAATACTGCTGGGCTGTCGCCGCCAACGCTGTTAAGTCTGCAACGACCGAATCTCGGTTTTGGTCAACCGCATAGTCCTGAAACAATATGATCCCGATCGCTGCTGCGATACCGGCAGTAATGACGCCCAAAATAATGAGAAGAATTTGCTGCTGTCCCATTGATTTCTCCTTTTGCCGTAAATGGTTTCAATAATTGAGTATGCTTTTTCAGATGCCCTTATCTAAAGCAAAATTAAAGGGATGCAAGTTGCACAACTATGGTGTGTCTTTGGTTCTTATCATTAGGTAAACAATAGAAAGAAGCCGGCATGAAGTATATAGTCCATTTGGATGAAAAAGGGATTAGTCCTTTTATCAGATGGCTCGAGCCTATTTCTGCAAAGTGCCGTCGGTCAGGTCAAGAACTGGTCCGGATGTCTCCCGCCTGCTCCGTAGTTTGATAATTACACGATCGCGCGAGGTGGGTTGGGAACTCGGGTCGAATTGAAAAGTTAAAAGAAGCGGGACTGCGCTGCTCAGGATAGTGTCGGCCGAGTTACTTTTGGGAAGATCGATCGGTGCGGGGATTAGATGTGTCCTCGTCACGTGAATAATTCGCGCTCTGAAGACGGATACGCAATTCTAGTCTCTCTAAGATGTTACGCAGATGGCTTTTAACTGTAAAGCGTGAAGAGCGTTTCATCCGCATTAGGATTAACTCTTTTTTCATCCTTTCGGGCTATTACATCTTAGCGACATTGTTGGCAAACTATCTTGCAATGTGGCTGGTTTTGTGTTCTTCAATAAGTGGTATCGGGCACGATTGGGCCGCCTTCAAGAAAAGAGGATCGCCGAAAAAATGGCGGGAAGCTCTCGAAGAGCTGGGGCTCACATTTCTTAAATTCAGATAGGTGTTCGCCATCCGGCGCGGCAGCATCAAGCACTTCACCAGGGCTGTGCCGGTGAACGCGGTAACGCCGCTGCCTGCAACTGTGACGCAGAGGAAGTAAATGTGAAAAGAGAAATCCATCCCAATTCGGCAAACGATCCGCCACTCCACGATCACGAACCCTCCACGGGGAAGAAGACGCGTGTTGTACGCTTCGAACTAACGTCCGCGACAATGATCAAGCTGATCCTCATCGTGGCCTCCATTTGGCTGCTGATCCAGCTTTGGCCGATCTTTCTGGTGCTCGTCGTTGCTCTCCTCATCGTCGGGACAATGAGTCCAGCTGTCAGCTGGATGGAGACACGGCGTGTCAAGCACGGCCTTGGGATCGCCATTGTTTTCTTACTCTTCTTCATCGTCGCGATTTTCGCCTTGACGTTGACGATCCCGTCGTTATTGGTGCAAGCTTCAGCACTGATCGAGCAGGAACCAAAATTCCGCGCACACATTTCAGATTATCTTTCTCATTCCAATCTTACAGCACCGATCGCAGACTGGCTGCGGAACGTAAAATTCGGTTCTTTGTCCGGCGGCGTCAGCGGAATGGCCTTCGATTTCTCAATGCGTATCTTCGAGATCACTGCGTATGGCATGAGCGCCATTTTTCTTGCGCTCTACATCATGATCGACCGTGACCGGCTTCGCGGGTGGCTTTTCGCGACTGTCCCTCGCGCGCATCATATCCGCCTTGCTCGCGTTATAATGAATCTGGAGACTATTGTCGGCGCCTACATTCGCGGACAATTGATCACGTGCTTGCTCATTGCGGTCTTTTCGTTCGTCCTCCTGGAGGCGTGCGGCTTGCCAAATGCGATGGCGCTTGCCGTGTTTGCCGGCCTTGCGGATGTCCTGCCGTACATCGGTGCTCTCCTTTCGATAGGACCGATGGTCATTGCGGCACTTGCGCGCGGCCCGGTCGTGGTGGCCGTTGTCTTGTTGACCATGCTCGCTTACGAAGAGTTCGAGAGCCGTGTGCTCGTTCCCCGCATTTATGGGCGGGCGTTGCGCCTTCCGGCGTCTGTCGTGGTCTTCGCCCTCCTCGTCGGCGGGACGTTAATGGGAATCCTTGGCGCGCTTCTCGCACTCCCTGTCGCTGCAACAGTTATGATGCTTATCGATGAGCTGCGCGTTGAGCTTCCGGGTAAGCAGGAACGGGTTTCAGATGTAGAACAGCGCATCGGTGACGAACGAGCAGAGAAAGAGTATTTGCGTCGGACAGTGGGTGTACCTGTGGAACAAGCTGCAGCAATTGCCGCTTCGATCTCAGATGATAAGCGGAAGGAAGAGAGTAGTTCACCCGAAGATGCGGACGTGTCAGACCCGAACGGCTCTTAGGCTGCGGTCCAGGCTTGCCCTCCAAAACATTTCTGTCCGGAAAAAAAGTATCAGAGGAGAATTTCTTATTTCTCATTCAACCGCTGTTAATATATATGAAGCGACAACGGAAATCCTAATACATAATAAAGTTATTTATGTTACATAACACTAGTCATTAGAATAGATAAATGACAAAATCAAAATGATCGGTCAAACCATTTTCCACTATAAGGTCAATGAGAGACTCTGATGGAGCACGGACTTGGTTCCCAAAGCCGGGCACGGTTCCTTGATGAAATCATGAAGCATCCCGCCCCAGACATTCTCCATCTGGGGAATTTTTTATTTTAAATCTCATGGCTGTAAAGATCAAAATGGCTTACATTCTTGCATTTGACTTTAAAAAAAAGAATTTGGAGCGCTCCTGCGGTCAATTTTACTTTTTTATTGACCGGTTTTTCATCTGACATTCGATATGGATTTTATACTTAGCGTCGGCCAAATCTCTCATATAAACTTTTCCTTCAAGCAAGGTATCAGTTTTCGCAATAGCGGTTTTGAAAAGATAATTGTGGTAATAAGCGTCTAAACCATAATCATACGTGCAATTCAATTTATAATACTCATCGGGCCCGTCGCTCCCCGGATCTCCATGCTGCCAAAAAAGCTTTCCGTCTCCGCCTGGGCTTCCATCGTTAACGGTAATAGAATATGTCCCACCCCAATCTCTTGAGTAAAAATTGCCGTGGGAGTCGTAGTAGCTTGTAGTGAAGGAAAAGTCATAAACTCCCGGATTCGTAGAGTAATATTCGTCAACATAAAAAGTTGGAGGAAAAGAAGAGAATAATCCATCAGAATTAAGAGTTCCATCCGAGCTGGTTATATCAACATAGGCATTTCCATTCCTGCCATTCGGACCATCTGGACCATCACAAGATGGAACTGCAATTGCTATCAATATAATCGCAACATAGAAATAAAAAGTGTTCTTCATGTTTCCCGTCCTTTTTGTATCGATTGAGTTGTTTAAAATCCAATTCAGCTATGATGTTCGGATATTAGGCACTAAAATAAAACTGCGCATCGTGAAGAAATATGTTAATGATTACGCTGAGGCGTAATCACCCAAAAGGACGAAAAGGGAATTAATCCTTTATCGATGATGATGCGCGATTCGTATTTAATGAATGCGGGAATTGGGATAAAAGGCCATAGGTGCCCACCGCATCCTGACTGAAATCAGTCTCGTGGAACAAGGGGATATATTCCTGGGGAAAAATACAAGAACCTCTTCGGCGTGACTCCCAATGGAACGATGCTTCACCTTGCGGGAATACGGGGATCCAACGATACACGAGGGGAGGTGTGATTTAGTTTTCTTATTCACATTTGAAAAGACCGCGATAAAAGATCTTTGACAGCATTTTGGCATGCGGATTCTTCTATTCAGGCTGCGATTGCGGCGAGGGTGTCGACGAATTTTTGTACCATGAGTTCTCCTTAGATTTGTTCTCATGATTATTATCATACCTTGCTTGATATGCATCAACCTCTAAACTTCCAGCAATTTCGTCTTCATACTTAACTGCTATCTTGAATTGGAAACTGTGATTACACGGTAGATATCTTCGGCTTCTTTTCGCCGCTCCATCCGAGTCCTTGCAAAGAATCGTGCCTTGCCTAAACTGTTCATGAATTCGAACCATCGATCTAAGAATTTCGCGTATGGAGAGCCCGCCGTTAACGCAAAATGGGCTGTGACATTCGATATGGTCGCCAATATTTGTTCCATAAACACGGGTGCTGTGAAGACATAATTTCGACTTGTCAAAAACTGCTTTGCCTTTACCTTCTGTCTCTGTCACTGTTATGCACAAATCTTCAATTTCAGGAAATGCCTCATGAAAGGACAGCTCGTCCGAGAAAACGAATTTTGTTGTTGCTCGGGTTTTCGCTGCCTTCTTTGTGTCTCTCTTAGACATGATAATATCTCCTGACTTCGTGACCAGTCATTAATATGTTCATTGGCGAAATTCCATGAGTGATCAATTAAAATTTAGATTTGTAGTATAGATCAGACGTCATTCAGAATGCCCAGGTGTGATTCTCAAATCTTCAGAAAATCTAGCAGGTCGGTATTGAACTTGTCCCTGTGCGTCCAGGGCAAGCCATGGGGCGCGCCTGGATAAACTTTCAGAATCGCATTCTTCATGAGTTTGGACGAAGCGTGAGCCGAGGCGCCGATCGGCACGATCTGGTCGTCATCGCCGTGGATGATGAGCGTTGGTACATTGAACTTTCTTAGGTCGTCGGTGAAGTCCGTCTCTGAAAACGCCTTGATGCAGTCGATCTCGTTCTTGAGACCTCCCTGCATCGACTGAAACCAGAACGCGTCGCGAAGTCCTTGGCTGACCTTCGCCCCCGGCCGGTTGGCGCCGAAGAACGGCGTCGTCAAATCCTCGAAGAACTGCGAGCGGTCGGCAGCGACACCGGAGCGGATGCCGTCAAATGTCTCGATCGGCAGGCCGTTGGGGTTCGTGCTTGTCTTGAGCATTAGCGGTGTGACTGCACCTACCAGCACTACCTTGGCGATGCGTTTAGTCCCGTGGCGCCCGATGTAGCGCGCGACTTCTCCGCCGCCGGTTGAGTGACCGATTAGTGTGATACCGTTCAGATCAAGGAAGTCGATGAGCTGCGACAGGTCATCGGCGTAAGTGTCCATCTCGTTGCCATTCCAAGGCTGGCTCGAACGGCCGTGGCCACGACGATCATGGGCGATACAACGATAACCGTTTGAGGCCAGCAAGACCATCTGGCTTTCCCAAGCATCGCCGTTGAGCGGCCAGCCGTGGCTGAAGACGACAGGTTTTCCCGATCCCCAGTCTTTGTAATAGATTTCTGTTCCGTCTTTAGTGGTGATTGTATTCATGTTGCGATTTCCTTCGTTGGGATGACCGTTCGTATGGCAATGAAACAGGGCGGCCCCTAGATTGAATTTATGGGAAGTGAGTTTGAATGACGATCACAATTTCTCCGGTGAATTTCGAGGAGGCGGAGTCTCCGGAATTTGCAGTTTCATCTCATGCAGGCTTTTCTCGCTGACCGTGGAGCCGCAAGATGGATGACCTGACACTGTGATATTATAGAGTGCAACAACTTCTCCCGATTTTGTTTCCTGCCACCCAAGGAATTTCGCATCTGAATCCGAAGCAGGCTGATTATTGTATTCAGACATCCTGTTTTCTGTTCTCATGAAGCGTCCACTTTTATGATTCGCATGTGTTTTTGAGCTTCCCGGTTTTTTATCCTGCCTTTGCTTCAATAAGGGTCAACGGCACCTGTGATTCCCCTTTGCTGGTTATTCGAGAAATGGCCTTCAGTCCCGTAAATAGAAGATACACTCATTTCCGAATGCTCATAAGGATATTACTATAGATGTTGAAAATCGGGAATAGACCAAAAGGATGAAAAAGGGATTAATCCCTTATTTAACGAGAAAGTGGGGATGTTCTTGGTGTGATGTGGACTGCCCTATGAGTTTGACAATCTCCACAAACGGGAGTATATTTATAGTATAATTTGGCGCGGACCGACATAAATACTTAATGGTGCCGGCAGAAGTTCTGTTGTTCAGGCGCGCCCGCACATGACGATTATTTAGAGCGCCCATGCCGAAAATCCGAATACTCCTTGTAGAAGATAACCGTATCCTAAGGGATGGCATTACTGCTCTACTCGGCAAGCAGAAAGATTTCATCATCAAGGCTGTCTCCGATGGCGGGCATAACGTAGCAGCCATTACACGCAAGGTGAAACCGCATGTTGTGCTGCTGGATCTCGGATTAGGAAATCAAAACAGCATAGAAATAGCGGGGATGTTGAAGAAAGAATTCCCCGGCATCAAGGTTATCGGGATGGGTCTTGCTCCCGCACAAGCGGACATCATGGAATCTGTGCAAGCGGGAGCGGACGGTTTCATTCTGAAGGACGCAAAAGTTGAGGATGTGAGCTATACGATTCGAGCGGTAGTTTCTGGAAAGACGGTGCTCCCCACCCCGATGACCGGGACACTCTTCTTTCAAATCGCCGAACAGGCTCTCTTGAGAGGGAAAGGAAATATCAAGCGGCTTATTCGGATGACGGAGCGGGAGAAGGAAATTATTGCATTGATAGCTGACGGTATGAGCAACAAGCAAATTGCGAGCAATCTCCACATTGCAACCTTCACAGTCAAAAGTCATATCCATAACATCTTAGAGAAATTAGAATTGCACAGCCGTCTTCAGATCGCGAACTATTCACGCGACGAGGAGATATCCAAACCCCGTTCCGACCGGCCTTCCCAAAATTAACACAGCTGACTCTAAACCAAGAAACACGGTTAAACTTCTTTTAACTTTTCGGTTCGACCTAAATCCCCAACCCGCTTCTCGCCATCGCACCTCATTGCTGAAAAAGGATTAGCTACTTATTCGTCCTTTTGGGCTATTACGCTTCCGCCCGATCGTTAGTATATTTTTCTGCATTCTACTTTGATTGCAGCATCAGGGCCTCTGCCGGCTTTTTAATTCACATTTATTCAAAATCGCATCAAGGTGTCGTATGAACATGCTCAGCATGAAAGGGAGCTTGAATGAATCCGTCGGTAAGCTCAAACAACAATTCGCCAACCTGACAAATGATGATCCGCTTTTTACTGAGGGGAAAGATAAAGAACTGCTGGGAAGACTTCAGCAAAAACTCGGCAAGACCAAGGAAGAAGTGCGCAAAGTGATCGCAAAGTTGTGAGGAGTTGTTTAGTTCACGATCATTCGCGGACGAAAAGCTGTGTGATTGTTTCGTGACGCTCAACATAAAAAGCGAACCGAGAGTTTATCTATGAAGAGAGTTATCTTTATCGCAATTCTTGCCGGCGGCATTATTCTTTTGATATTCGGCATCAACGCGTATAATTCGACCAATTCCGACATCTCCCGGTTCTTCACCGGCTCGGCAACTGACAAGTCGACGTGGATGTTGGTAAGCGGCGCCATCGCTTCGATTCTGGGGCTTGTCGGTTTATTGCGAGGGCCAAAGTCAGTCTGAAAATATTAACTGACTTCTAAATTAAGATGAACAATCGGAAACCGCATAAAAAGGTCTCATGATAAAAATAAATCTTCGGCTTGATGATAGCATAACGATATTGGACGATATCAAAGAGCCGGACATAAAGCTTAGGGCAAGTTCCTTGTCCACGGTATTGGACGCTATTATTTCGCCCCTTTCATGTCCTGTGTGCGGTGAGGACGCAATATTTGAAGTTACTTTGGTACTTTATGAATCCAGCGGAGGCAGAATATTTCCGGATCACTGCTGTCACGCAGAGTTTTCTTCTATAGTCTATCGAGCACTCCCGCCTCTTTTGAAAGAACTCAAGCAATCATAATGCCTTTCGCGCATCAATCGTGGCCGGCGTAAAATCCTCCTGGAAATGACGCCAATAAGGGATTAATTCCTTTTTCATCCTTTCGGGCTATTCTTATTACCCAACATCTAAGGTATTATCCCTATTAAGATTCAGAGACGTGGTTAACTTCGATCCGCGTTCCCCATTTTCCTCATCTGATCCGGACTCAACGAAATCAGATCCAATCCATAATACAGAGGAATATTACTAAGACAAATGTTAAGGAGGTGTTCACCATATGCCAGTGAATTATCGATTCGACGTTAATGTCATTGTTATCTACACGGTCGGAGAATATACCGTAAACGACCTCCGCGCAACTCTTCTTAATTCGCTCGCCGATCCTGAACGGCCGGCGGGCTCCATCTTATTATTTAATTTTGGAGAATCGCAGGGTATTCATACCAGGCCTGCAGAAGAGATTGAGACCATGACGGATTTTTTTGCTTTAATGGGTAATCGTTACAACTACCGCCTTGCGTTTGCTTCCTCACATGACCTGCCTTACGTCTTGCAGCATTTCGTGTCGGTCAAGTCAAGAAGCTATGGAATCAGTTCAGATGTCTTTCAGACATTTGACGAAGCCCGGGAATGGTTGCTCTCGGAATATCTTAGCACATCACAAGAGACTCAAGCTCCGCAAATAATTAACGAACCGCAATTTCGTTAAACTTGACAACCATAAATCTAGCCGCAGAAAGTCACAATGCTTCTACAACCAAAGCGAACGAAATGAAAACAAATTCTAAGGATAAACATATTGTCATCAGCGAGAATGGTCCCTATCTCGTTTCGGGTATGATCTCTTTACGCATTCAGGAAATAGTCCCCGATCAGGATGGTATGTCCTGGGATTGGAAGGCAGGAAATATTTTCGAGACCGGAAGCGAGTATGCTCTTTGCCGGTGCGGACAATCGCGGAAGATGCCTTTTTGCGACGGCAGTCATGTGAGGACCGGATTCGACGGAGAAGAAACAGCGAGCCGCACTCCATACGCCCGGCAGGCGAAACAACTCGACGGACCGACGCTGATTTTAAGTGACGCAGAAAACCTTTGTGCGTTCGCGAGGTTTTGTGACCCCGGCGGCAAAATCTGGAGTCTGATTGAACAGACAGATGACACTGACGCGCGTGAGCTGGTAATACGTGAAGCGATGCATTGCCCGGCAGGGCGTCTGGTCATACATGACAAAAAAACCCGGGAAGAAATAGAGGAGCCGCTTGAACCTTCGATCGGTATAGTCGAAGATCCAGCGCTCGGTTGCAGCGGGCCGCTGTGGGTTCAGGGAGGCATCCCGATTGAATCTGCGGACGGCAAACGCTATGAGACGCGCAATCGAGTGACACTCTGCCGATGCGGCGCCTCCGACAATAAACCATTCTGCAATGGCGCCCACGCCAGCATGAAGTTTAATGACGACATCTTGAAAAGGAGCAATGGTAAGGAAATAGCCCGGCAGGATAAAGCGCCGTCAGGGATTGAAAACCATCATTAGGTCGGAGAGATAGCATGATTAAGAGCACGATGAAGAAGATCAAAACAAAAATTCAGCAGGAAGGCTCCATGACAAAGCGGGGAAGGACTGATTTATTGAAACTGCTTTCGAAGCTTGAATCTGAAATCACCAAAGTATCAAAGGCCGATTCTGAGCATGCGCAGAGCATCGCAGGCTTCATTGAACGTTCAACACACGAGGCTACCCGGCAGAAAAAGAATCCTGAGCTGCTTAAGCTTTCACTCGCAGGTCTGACGGAGTCGGCAAAAGGCTTCGAAGCATCGCATCCGGTGCTCGTCGCAGACATCAGCAATTTCTGCACCGTTCTGGCAAATGTGGGAATATGATAGTGGCGGGAGCGAATAAGCATTGAGAATTCATTGCCGAATTTAACAAGGCTCAACAGAAGTCGAAAGCGGAATTTCAGCGGGAGATTGCCCTGTCGGTCGAATCAGGATCCACAACGATATCAATTGAAAACGGTAAATCCGTGGAAACACTTCAGGATCTGAAAAGATACGGCGATGAATTCCCGGAGACCGGGAAGACGATGCCAATCCTGTTCATCGGGCATGGGAATCCGATGAACGCGATCGAAGAGACGGAATTCAGCATCAGATGGAAAGCGCTGGGCAATGAACTTCCCCGTCCGCATGCAATTCTCTGTATCTCCGCACACTGGGAAACTCGCGGCACGTTTGTCACGGCCATGGAAAAGCCGGAGACGATTCACGACTTCGGCGGTTTTCCAGAGGAGCTCTTTGCCGTACAATATCCCGCACCCGGAAGTCCTGCCCTGGCACGGCAAACGAAGGATGTCATCAAGAGGGCGGCCGTGGAACTCGATACAAAGTGGGGCCTCGACCATGGCTGCTGGAGCGTTATGAGAAGAATATATCCTGAGGCAGACATTCCGGTGTTGCAGCTTAGCCTCGACCATTATCAAACGCCGCAGTGGCATTACGATTTGGCTAAAGATCTAGCACCCCTGCGGAACAAAGGCGTGCTCATCATCGGCAGCGGTAACATGGTTCACAATCTTGGCCTTGTCAATTGGCAGCATTCGAATACGGCGTATGACTGGGCTCAGGAAACGAATGAAGCATTCAAACGGCGCATCGTTGACGGAAATCACCGCGATCTCATCAACTATTCTTCTCTCGGCAATGCAGCCATGCTCTCCGTTCCAACCCCCGAACATTTTTTACCAATGCTGTATATTCTGGGCATTAAAGAAAAAAGCGAGAATATCGAATTCTTTAACGACAAAATCGTCATGGGGTCTGTTTCCATGACTTCATTCAAAGTATCATGACCATTTTTTTATGAAGGAGATTCCTATGAAGCGTCTTTTCTTCTCTATCCTTATGCTTCTTTTCATTCCTGCAATCAATTTGCCGGCGCAAGCGACAAAATGGACAAGCGACAAAGCGCACACATCGGCAAAGTTCGAGGTGCAACACCTCGGCATCTCGATCATTGCGGGACAATTCATGGAGTTTGACGGAACCATGGCAGCGGACAAGGACGACTTTACCGATGCGAAAATAAATTTCACCGTTCAGACCAAAAGTGTGAACACAAATGTCGACATGCGGGATCAGGACTTGCGAACTGCCCGGTTCTTTGATGTGGAACACTTTCCGCAAATGACGTTTAAAAGCACGGCCTTTGAACCGCAAGGCAACGGCAAGTATGTGCTTTCAGGTTACCTCACCATCAAAGATGTAACAAAGCTCGTGAAATTCGACGTTGCGTATCATGCAACGATCAAAGATCCCTGGGGAAATACACGAACCGGTTTCCGGGCAGAGCTGACTATCAATCGCTTCGACTATCACATCTCTTACGATGAAAAATCCGCCGAAAACGTCTTGCACGTAGCACCGGACGTGAAGATCATTATTGATACGGAACTCACTAAAACCAAATAACCATCAACAAATCACGAAAGGATATACGTATGAAGAATGCATCGCGTACACCGATAGGAGCGTTCTTGTTGGTCCTCCTCGGCTCGTCACTCTTCTTTCTGGCAGGCTGCGGGCAGGACCAGGACGAAACGAAGATGAAAGCCATCGCTGACGGGCAACTGACCCTGGAGAAAAACCTCACGACATTCGATACGCTTGACTACGTCGTGTTCAGCAATCAGGAATGGGTGCGATTGCACGAGAGCCATTCAGCAGACATCAAAGTGAACTGGCCGGATGGACATTACACAACCGGAATTGAGAGACATATTGCTGACCTCAAAGCATTGTTCGTTTATGCGCCGGACACGCGGATCAAACAGCACCCGATTCGCTTCGGTGATAAGAACGGAGAATGGACTTGTGTCACCGGCGTTATGGAAGGAACATTTACTCTGCCGATGCCCATCGGCGGCGGAAAATTCATTAAGCCAACCGGCAAATCATTCAAATTGCCGATGTGTACTGTGGGACAGTGGAAAGACGGCATCATGATTGAAGAATCATTGTTCTGGGATAATCAAACATACGTGAATCAGTTAGGATTAGGTAAATAATAATCCCGAATACGAAAGGGGCAAATTCTAATGGCGAAAAATAGAAAAATCCGGAAAGTTATCAGGAGTAAACCTACAATCGAAGGCGCTGGAGTGCATCTGCATCGAGCTTTCGGCAATAGTGAAGTTCCTCTGTTTGATCCATTCCTCTTGCTCGATGATTTCCGTTCCGACGAGCCTCGATATTTTCTCAAAGGTTTTCCTTGGCATCCCCATCGCGGCATGGAGACTATCACATATGTGCTCGCCGGAGACGTTGAACACGCTGATAGCATGGGCAATAAAGGCGTAATTGGTCCCGGCGACGTGCAATGGATGACGGCGGGCAGCGGTATAATTCATCAGGAAATGCCTAAAGGTGATTCGAAAGGTCGCATGTACGGTTTTCAGCTTTGGGCAAACCTTCCTGCATCCCATAAAATGATGGATCCACGATATCGAGGTATTCTTGCCAAAGAAATTTCCTCGGTTACTGTTGGAGGAACGACTATTAAAGTCATCGCCGGGAAGGTTGATGGTACTGCAGGTTCTGTGCGGGATATCGTAACCGATCCCGAGTATCTTGATATCACTGTTCCGCCCCATTCCGAATTCACTCATCGCACTGTGTCCGGCCACACCGTTTTTGCATATATCATAGAAGGAAGTGGTTTGTTCTGCAAGGAAAAGGATCCGTTCTCTTATGAAGTTGAAGGCGTCAACTACTTCGACATTAAACAAGACCCTTTTATCGGAAATGCCACGTTAGTGCTGTTCGATGATGGGGAGCAGATTTCCGTTTCGACGGAAAAAGACCATTTGCGCTTTCTTCTCGTTTCCGGAAAACCTATTGGTGAACCGGTTGCCTGGTATGGCCCAATTGTGATGAATACTCGGGAAGAGCTTCAATTAGCATTTGAAGAACTTGATTCGAACACATTCATTAAGCACAAGCCGAACAAAAGTTCTTGAAAATTGAACCAGTGAGAGGACGAATGACTGTTCTATATATAAGGAAGAGATGACGACGAAAACAACAAAGGACAAATGGGCAGTCACCGAAAAATCAATTTGGTTTATTACCGGCCGCTCGACGGGCTTCAGCCGCGGGTTTGCGAAATATTTGCTTGAGATATATGCACAGTAAGGCGAAAGCTGTCATTCGTATGGATAACAAGGAAATGCATCGAAGTGGACGCGCAGGGTGGTTGCGCGCTGCCGTGCTCGGGTCGGATGACGCAATCGTATCGACCGCAAGCCTTATGATTGGAGTCGCGGCGTCCTCCGCATCGAACGGGGCTGTCTTGGTCGCCGGTGTGGCAGGCCTTGTTGCGGGAGCAATGTCGATGGCGGTGGGCGAATATGTTTCCGTTAGCTCACAACGCGACGCGGAACAGGCTGACATCAAGCGTGAAGAAGGAGAACTTATGGCGCAGCCGAAAGCCGAACTGCAAGAGCTTGCGATGATCTACATGAAGCGAGGCCTTGAGCACGATCTCGCAATGAAAGTCGCTGAGCAGCTTAGTAAACGTGATAGACTCGGCGCTCACATGCGCGATGAACTTGGAATCGACCAGACATCTCTTTCGCGTCCGATGCAAGCGGCGTGGATATCAGCCGCAAGCTTTGCGTTATTCGCCGTGGTTCCGATCGCAGCTCTTCTCGTCGCGCCGGCGGGTTTTCATATTCCCTTAATCGCAGCGCTCTCGCTTGTAAGTCTCGCTGCTCTCGGTGCGTTTGGCGGTTATCTCGGCGGCGCGCCTATGGGCCGTGCATCGTTGCGCGTCACACTTGGCGGCGCGTTGGCTATGGCAGTGACCGCCATAATCGGTCGAATTCTCGGCGTCTCCGTGGGGTGAAATAGCTGTCTGCGATGTTCAGGAGTTCTTGAGCCGGCGAGAGAAACTGGAGGCGGAGTAGAAGGATGGTCGTAGACCGGGAATAAGTTAAGTGAGAAATAAATGCCGCCGGTTCAAAATGACCAAGGAGTATTTGAGGATTTCAATCCTCGTCAAGAAGTGACCTGCCCACAGTTTATGTGCCAGTGCGTAGTTTGGTTTTCCCTTCTGGTAATGGCAAGCTGAAGAGGATAAAATGTCTCCCGTAGCGATGTTGATTATGTCGTATTGATTCTCGCATCAATTCCCATTACATTATTGCAGGTTTACGACCTGAATTTGGGGAAGTGCGTGAAAGGCTGAGAAGAAATTGAACCTCCGGATTCGCAAGATGATGGAGGTTTTTGTTTTTTATGCTGCTCGTTGATTCAGGAGCAATTATGCTTCCAAACCAGAAAATTCAATCATGAGATTCGGCTGGATTTTCTTTCAAGTGTATTAAAAATCGATTCCGCTATAACCCTTCGTTAACACGTATCATGCTGCATCCTTCATCATATAGAACAGACCATCAATTGAAACGGAGTTCACGTTATGAAATTTTTCTCCCGCACGTTTATTTTCGCAGCGATCGCTCTTTCAGTTAGCATACCATGCCGGCTCACATTTGCGCAATGGTCAAATAATCCCGGCGTCAACAACGCAATCTGTGCTCTGCCGAGTCAGACTCCGGCCATTGCAAGCGATGGAGCAGGCGGCGCGTTTATTGCATGGGAAGATGATCGCGGCGGGATGACAATCTATGCTCAAAGAATCAACGCTGCCGGTACTCAATTATGGACTTCGAACGGAATCCCGATAGACTCGGTTTTCGCCGATGCCCAATCTGCTCCTGTCATCGCAAGCGACGGAGCCGGCGGTGCGATAATAGCTTGGTTGGATGATCCAGGCGCCAGCACCGGGTATGCTTATCTCTACGCACAGCGCATCAGTTCTTCCGGTTCTATGCAATGGACAAGCAAAGGTGTTCAGGTCGACACGACGGCGGCAAGCATCCAATCTTCTCCCGCTATTGCAAGCGATGGAAGCGGCGGCGCAGTTCTCGTTTGGCGGCGGCGTTCAGATAATGGCATCTGGGCAGTATATGCGCAGCGCATCAATGCGAGCGGTGCAGTTCAATGGCAAAGAAATGGCGTTCCAATCGACGTAACCGTGACAGATCTCGGCCAGGATAAAATGAATCCCGTCATCATCAATGATGGAGCGGAGGGGGCAATTGTATCGTGGGTAAGTTTTCGTGAAACAACCAATCCGATTTCCGATCGAATATACGCGCAACATGTTACTGCAGCAGGTACAGCTTTGTGGACAACGAACGGCATTCCCGTATGCCCTGCGCCTTCCATAATATATGCACAGATGTCACCAGCCATGATCAGCGATGGTGCCGGCGGCGCGATCGTCGCCTGGCAGGATGGCCGGATTGATCCGGCAGCTGAGTTTGCTCAGCGTATTGATGCGAGCGGCGCAATTCAATGGGGCAGCGGGGCACCTATTGATACGGTACACTACGAGTCGAAGTGGGCTCCAGCAATGGTCAGTGACGGAGCCGGCGGTGCGGTGATTGTCTGGATGCGCACGAAGAATGGCGGATCCGGTGCGGCTAACCCTTATGCCCAGCGGATCAGCGGCAACGGCGATCAGCACTGGGCGGCGAATGGGACCGTTCTGGATAGCTCGACAGTCGACGATTATTTGTCGAATATCGTCAGCGATGGATCCGGCGGCGCGATCGTTGCCTGGGCGCAGAATGTTGCAGTTATACGCGCACAGCACATCGATCTTTCCGGTTCCATTCAATGGATATCCGGAGGAGCTTCTATTAGTACTGCCCCCAGTACCAAAATGACAATAACGATGGCCGGCGATGGAGCGGGAGATGCAGTCCTTACCTGGCAGGATTGGCGCGATGAGTTGAGTATTTATTCGACCGATATTTACGCTCAGCGGATTAACAGCCATGGTACACTCTTAACAGGAGTCTCGCATAACACGTTGTTGCCGGTAACAACAGAACTGCGGCAAAACTATCCCAACCCGTTTAATCCATCGACGACAATCTCTTTTACTCTGCCATCGCGTTCTTTTGTGACGCTGAAAGTGTTTGATATTATTGGAAGAGAGGTAGCAGCCATTGTCTCGGAAGAAATGTCGGAAGGCACATACACTCGGCAATGGAACGCATCGGCTTTTGCAAGCGGGGTATACTTCTATCGACTGCAGGCGGGAAGTTTTGTGCAGACAAAGAAGTTGATCGTTGTGAAGTAGCCTCTCGAATAGGTAATCTTGAGGCAGCAAAAAAATCTTACAAAAGCGTAGTTACGTTTTGGTTGCTTGCATGAAAACATAAAAGCCTCCTTGTTTGGGAGGCTTTGTTGTTAGAACCTATCTAAAAAAGGCTCTTGCCTTAGCCCTTCGGGAGAAGGACGACGAAGCGCTTTCTGAACCCAAATAGCCCAGTACCGCCACCTTGGCAGTGTTGTGTTTGATTCGGCAAAACCTTAGATTCATCTGACACACTCAGCAAGGGACTACTTTCTTTTACCTCCCTTACACGATAATCGCATCGTGCCGGTTTCAAATCTCTCCCGAACATTTTCCGCACGAAGCAGCACGACACGGAATCGCTGAATGGCTCTCCATGTTGGAAGAAGGCCGGCAATCGTCCGGCAGAGAGAAAAACATATTCCCGGCAACCTTTAAACAATTTTTTTTCATTTCATTCCTCGAAAGCACGTTCTTATGAAATCAAATGAAATCGACCGGCGGCATTTCCTGCGATCAGCCGCCCTTGGCGGGGCGGGAGTTCTTATCGCTTCAACATCAAAGGCAGTGGCGAGTTATTCCAAACCGGCTTCGCCAACCGACGAAAAAAAGCTCATCAAACGCAAACTTGGCGCCACAGGAATCGAACTCCCCATCGTGAGCATGGGGGTGATGCGCGCCGACAACGCGGCGCTTATTCCCGCGGCCATGAAAACAGGCATTATGCATTTCGATACGGCGCACGGATACCAGGATGGGCGGAACGAAGAAATGCTCGGAGAGGTTTTCAAAGATTATCCGAGGAACTCTTTCGTCGTTGCAACAAAAGTAGCCCCTGAGGAAACCGATAACGGAACCGGATTGCTGAAGCCCGGCTCCACAAGCAAGGCGTTTTTGGAAAAACTGGACGTAAGCCTGAGGCGTCTCAAACTCGATTATGTTGACATTTTGTATGTGCACAGCATCTCGGCGCGCGACGCCGCGCTTTTTCCTGCCATGCTTGAAGCCGTGCGGGAGGCAAAGAAAGAAGGGAAGGCGAAACACGTCGGTGTATCTACTCACAAGAATCAACCGGAAGTGATCCAGGCGGCGATCGACAGCGGCATCTATGAAGTTGTTCTGACTGCGCTGAATTACAGACAGGATAATTATCCGGAAATGAAACGTGTCATCGCTAAAGCTGCCGGTGCCGGTATCGGAATTGTCGCGATGAAGACCATGGCGGGAGGCTATCTCGACAAAGAAAGGAAGAAACCGGTCAACTGCAAAGCTGCGTTGAAATTCGTCCTCCAGGATGAACACGTTACGACGGCAATACCGGGGATCACGAATTTCGACCAGCTCGCGGTCAACGCAAGCGTGAACGAAGATGTTGCGCTGACGAATGAAGAGCGTGCGGACCTTGCAGCCGGAAAAGATGTCGGCGGGCTCTACTGCCCGGGATGCGACCGGTGCGTTTCCAGCTGCACCAAGTCGCTGCCAATTCCTGAACTCATGCGGGCGTATATGTACACTTACGGCTACAGGGATGTTGCTATGGCGCATTCACTTCTTTCAAGTTTGGACCTTCCGCCGCATCCATGCAAAGACTGCGGGACGTGCCATGCGGAATGTGTAAAGGGATTTCCGGTTTCCGAACGCGTCACGGACATCGCGCGTCTTCTCGAGGTGCCGTCTGAGTTTTTGTCCTGATGGTTTGTCTATGAGACACATTGCTTCTTTCATCATAGCTCTGCTTTCGATTGCTCTTGCATCGTTTGCATCGGCCCAGGATTCCTCTTCGATGTTCCCCGCTTTCAAGGGATGGACGCTTGTTCAGGACGAAAAAATATATACACCGGATAACCTCTGGGACATCATCGACGGTGCCGCCGACCTCTTTCTGGAATACGGGTTCGCCGACCTGCACATTGGAAGATACCAGAAGGGAGACGATTCCGAGATCAGGGTGGAGTTGTATAAGTTTGACTCCAAGGTTGACGCGTTCGGCATGTACTCGCAGGAACGGAATCCGGATTATACCTTTATTGACATTGGCGTTCAAGCGTATCGCGAGAAAGGCGTCCTGAATTTTCTTACCGGTATCTACTATGTGAAGATCATGACGCAAATGCACGGCCAGGAAGCGCTTGATGCAATGACAACGATCGCGAAGTCATTGGATTCTCATCTACGGCAGCGTAACGAACTTCCCGGAATTCTCAACCTCCTTCCTGTGAAGGAAAAACTTCTCAATTCAGAACAGTATATTGCAAGTAATTTTCTTGGGTATGCTTTTTTTCGTCGGGCATACGTTGCCCGCTACGGAGGCGGCAAGCCTTTCCGCATTTTTGTGATCGCCGCCGATTCGGCTGCGGAGGCGACGAGAGCGTTCGGAGAATTCATGAAAACTTCACCGGGGGGAACGACCGATACGGGCACAGCCGAACTGTATTCTGTGCGCGATCGGTATAACGGTCCCGTTGAAATTATTTATAAGGGAGATTTTCTTGCCGGGACTGTTGGGCTCGACGACCGGAATCTCGCAAAAGTTTATATCGACGATATCCTTAAACGAATCGAAACTCTTCCGCCCAATAACAACGCATCGAAATAGAAAGAAGACCTTCTTCATGAAGCGCCCTGTCTGAAGCAGGCCGCATGGAACATCCACAAACAGCAAATACGGACATATGAAAAAACTGATCTTCATCTCTTCCGCTTTTCTTATATCCCTCATATCGATTAGTTTCGCCCAGACGCCAAAGTATTATCTTAAAAAAGGAACCTGGATGGAAACACTGATCGGATCGAGAGAGGAACTTGCTAAAGAAGAAAGAAGCAATACCATTAAATTCACACCGGTGTTGGGACCCTGGTATGTAACGGGACCATGGATAAGCGAAGCCGGAAAATCGTTCGGACAGAAATTTCCCCCCGAGGATAACGCCGATATCTCCGTTGGCTACGGAGATAAAAAGTGGGAACCGAAACCCGATTGGAAAGACGGCATTGTCATCAACCTGCCTCCTGCCGGCAATATCTCAACGTATCTCCTCCGGACTATTACTTCGGACCGCGATACGACAATCAGCGGTTTTTTCGGCAGCGACGACGGGATCAAGGTGTGGCTTAACGGCTCGCTGATTCTCAGCCGCGATGTCGACCGCGCAGTACGACCCAACCAGGATAACGCCGAACTGAATCTGAAGAAAGGCGAAAATAAGCTTCTGCTCAAGGTCAACAACAATGCGGGAGATTCCGGTTTCTATTTCTCCCTTACCGGGATGGGACCCAGAGAACTGATCTGGTCTCTCATAGAAAAGGATTTTACGAACGCAGCCGATGCTCTTGAAATTTCGTGGACCCGAAAAGATAAAATCTGGGATGAAGACTGGAGTCGGGGCGATTTATCGCCGGTAGCGAAGAAGTACGCGTTCGTCGTGAGCCAGATCTCGGAAAAAATGGGGGATAAAATCTTAAAGGATGGATCCGCGACGGTCGGTCTTGATAGAATCAAATTGATTCATAATGAATATATCGGGGCAAGGAAGAGCGAGTTTGCCGTTCTTACGCCCAAACCCTCCGCCATGCCGAGAATTAACGGTGCCAGAGTATTCGGCGTGAGGCCCAATGCCCCGGTTCAATATACTATTGCGGCTACGGGAAATCGTCCGCTCGAATACTCTGCTGAAAATCTGCCTAAGGGTTTAGCGCTCGATGCGAAAACCGGAATCATTACCGGCATACTTGTTACCGAAGGTGAGTATACCGTGACGATAAAAATAAAAAACAGCGCCGGTTCTGCGGAACGCAAACTCTCTTTCATCTGCGGCAAACAGATAGCCTTGACTCCTCCGATGGGATGGAACAGCTGGAACTGTTTTGCCGGTTCCGTCAGCGCCGAGAAGGTTAAAGCTGCCGCCGATGCAATGGTCCAGAGCGGACTCATTAGTCACGGCTGGACGTATATTAATATTGATGATTACTGGGAAACTAAAGCAGGCGTAGACGATTCGACGCTCCTGGGCGCTCCGAGAGACAAGGACGGATTCATTATTCCGAATAAAAGATTTCCCGATATGAAAGCGCTCAGCTCATATATTCACAGCAAGGGATTAAAAATGGGAGTTTATTCTTCACCCGGCCCCTTGACCTGCGGCGGCTGCACCGCAAGCTTCGGTTATGAAGAAAAAGATGCGCAAAAATACGGCGAGTGGGGAGTTGATTATTTGAAATACGACTGGTGTTCTTATAAAGGAAATACCTCCAGCATAAACGATCTTATGAAACCGTATTATGTTATGAGGGACGCTCTCAATAAAGTTAACAGAGATATCGTTTTCAGTTTATGCCAGTACGGAATGGGAAATGTGTGGGAATGGGGCGGGAAAGTCGGCGGAAACTGCTGGCGCACAACGGGCGATATCGAAGATACATGGGAAAGCATGTCGGGTATCGGATTCAACCAGGCAGGCCATGAGAAATATGCGAAACCGGGAAACTGGAACGACCCGGATATGCTTGTCGTCGGCATGGTCGGCTGGGGCCCGAGCCTTCATCCTACGCGCTTAATGCCTAATGAGCAATATACGCACATAAGTCTCTGGTGCCTCCTTTCGGCTCCTCTTCTGATCGGCTGCGATATGACGCAGCTTGACGATTTCACGCTCGGTCTTCTCACAAACGACGAGGTTATTGATATCAATCAGGATCCTCTCGGAAAACAGGCCGGGAGAGTATCAGCATCCGGCGATTGTGAAGTCTGGGTCAAAGAACTTGCGGACGGATCAAAAGCCGTTGGGTTGTTCAACAGGGGAGAGACAAAAAAAGAAATAACGGCTGACCTCGCGCAGATCGGATTCACGGTCAAGTGCGCGATCCGCGACTTGTGGCGCCAGAAAGATCTGGGCGCATTTGACGCTCAGTTTAAAACTTCGGTTGCACCGCATGGCGTTGTGCTTGTGAAGGTTTCAAAAGACTAATTTTCTGCAGGACAGATGAAGGAACTGAGACTTCTGAAAATCAGGAAAGCCTGCCTCGCGCAAATCCCGAAGGTCCCAAAGGGATTCCTTTGGAAGATGGCTTCGCCAGTCGCTAAGGCGCAAAATATATTAAAAATGAAGCTTATGCATCTTTGCGTCTTCGCGTGATACGATTTTTTTCAGATGTTTCAAACTATTAAGCCGCCCCGAAAACCTGAGGCGGCTTTTTTATATCCATTATTCGGGACATCTCATTCACTTTATTTCGGCAAAACTTCCTCCGGGTTTTTTCTTGATTCTCCAATCGATTACTCATACATTTACGCATAGAAACCATCCGAATTTGGGGAAGTGAGGGAGCGGTTGTGAGGACAGTGAACCTCCGGATTCGAAAGATGATGGAGGTTTTTGCGTTTTATCGGAAGCTTCGGTTGTCTTGCTGCAATTGTCTGTTTCCTAGAAGAAAGGATTTCTTATGAAAAAAGTCTTCGTCTATATATTCTCTTTCTGTATAATGGTTAGCGTACTGTTTTTAACCGGGACGGTCGCAGCGCAATCCATATCATTGCCGGGACAACCGCAAGGCAGATTAGGGGGTCATCGCAGCGCAATGCAGCAAAAGATTTTCAGGAAGAATTTGCCGGATGGAGCGAGCGCTGCATTCAACTCTCTTGCGGCAACCGTAATACTCGATCCCGCATTCGGAACAAATGGTTCCGTGAGAACATTCATCAACAGCGGAAAGAGTAATAATATGGATGACAGGGCAACTTCGGCTGCGCTGCAATCCGATGGAAAGATCGTCGTTGCGGGCCGCTCCGAGGATAATTCATACTATTATGCATTTGCAATCGCCAGGTTTAACAGGGATGGAAGTGTAGACAGTGCTTTTGGAAACCATGGCTCGAAAAGAAATTTCATCGATCCCGGTGATATAGACGACGAAGCAAATTCTATCGTTGTACAATCCGATGGAAAGATTATCGCTGCTGGATATTCAACGGATGCTGCAGGCCATATTGCATTCGCGCTTGCGCGGTATGATACGGCAGGAAATTTGGACACGACGTTTGGAAACCACGGCACGATAAAAAATACTATCAAAGGCGGAAATAGCAAATCCGACTATTCCTATGCAACTGCATTGCAGTCCAACGGAAAGATTATCGCTGCGGGCCGCTCGGGAGATGCGTCGAATAATTATGCGTTTGCGCTCGCCCGGTATAACACGGACGGAAGCGTAGACAGCACCTTCGGCAGCAGCGGCACGGCGAGAAATTACATTAACGGCGGAAGCAATAACGGTGACTGCGCAAATTCGATTGCTATCCAATCCGACGGAAAAATTGTGACAGCCGGCTATTCTTCCACCAACACCGGACTTGCATTCGCACTCGCGAGGTTTACAACGGACGGAAATTTGGACAGCGCGTTTGGTACGTACGGCACGACTGTAAACAATATCTACGCCGGCGGCCATTCGGAAGACGCCATAAACGCTGTTGCTATACAATCCGATAAAAAGATTATCGCGGCGGGCCAATCCATAGATTCGTCCGGCTATTATAGAGGATGCGCTCTTGCCCGGTATACCACGGATGGAAACCTCGACAATACGTTCGGTACGGACGGCACAATGAGAAACTATTTCAACGGAGGCAATAGCAGTAATGATATTGCATGTTCCGTTGTACTGCAATCCGATGAGAAGATTGTTACAGCGGGTTGGTCTGAAGACGCGGTAGGTTATGCATTCGCGATTGCGAGGTACACGACCAGCGGAAGTTTAGACAGTTCGTTCAACACCACCGGCACGATAAGAAATCATATCAGCGGCGGAAGTAATTATTATGACGGCGCAAATTCCGCTTTCATACAACCCGACGGCAAGATTGTCGCGGCGGGCTGGGACGAAGACATCATGTTAGGCGATGCGTTCGCCGTCGCGCGGTACGTTGTTCTTCCGGCCGCACCGAGAATTGTTTTCCCGGCAAACGGCTCTTCAAATCAACACGCTGATACTCTCGTCTTCACGTGGGACTCCAATGCCATGGCGACCAAATACCTGTTCCAGCTTTCCGGGAACAGCGCGTTCTCGTCGTACGCCGTAAACGATTCGATCGTCGGCGACACAACAAAAAAAGTCACCGGGCTTGCAGGCCAAACGAAATATTTCTGGCGCGTGAGCGCACACAATGCCGCGGGGTACGGTCCATTCTCGGCAATAGATTCTTTCACCACCGGTACATCGACAGGAGTTAATGTCAAACCTAACGGAGCTCCTGCAGCGTTCGCGTTATTCCAGAACTATCCCAACCCATTCAATCCGACCACGAACATTGAATTTAGCATTCCAACAAAATCGTTTTCGTCACTCAAAATATTTGATGTGACAGGAAGAGAAGTGGCGACACTTGTCTCCGAAGAGTTATCCGCCGGCAGCTACATGCGGCAGTGGAATGCAGCAAATGTATCGAGTGGAATTTACTTTTATCGTCTGCAAGCCGGGAGTTTTGTGCAAACGAGGAAGTTAGTGGTTCTGAAATAGCATGAAGAGATTGGTGGTTTACACGCTGTTGGATCGCTTTTGACAAGAGTTTTTTTGATTGACTGATTTTGATATTTGCGTACTACTAGAAGCTATCTAAAAGATGGTTTCGATGTAGAATGCATTTGTAAATGTCATGCTGACCCCTTTGGGAGATGCCTTTCCGAAGGAACCCCCTTGGGTCGGCATTCAATCCGCTCCGCTTAGAATGACATTTTTAGGAGTTTTTGAGATAGCCTCTACCATCTCTTCAGCAAGTACGTGAGATGCGCCTGCTTCCGTAAAAAAAGATTGACTTTGGGGCATTGATAGCTTGACATTGATTTCTTTTTCTGATACCATTCCGCCATCATCCTAACTGAATCCGGCGGAAAACGAATTCTGCGGATGGGGTATGAGAAACCTCTGGATTCTCGTATTCGATGTAAGAGGTTCTTTATGAAAACAATCCAGTTATACATTCTTACCATAGTCCTTCTTGTCGCCAATTGTGCATATTCGCAGGACATCAGAGCGACCACCGATGATGGGCAGTCTGTAATTCTGAAAAAGAATGGCACGTGGTTTTTTGTTAACCGCGCCCCGGCAGAAGATGGGAGTGCAGTTACTTTTAACGGGCGCGTGGTGCTGCTAAGGAAAACCGGCAAGTGGCTGCTTACCAATACCGTCCGGCCCGTTCCTTCCGCACCCCAGCGTACCTATGCACAATCCTCCGCGAGTAATACTGCCTCGTATGGAGGCATGCACCCATTTCTGGCTGAAAACGCAATTGACCTTACTACAGCGAACGGATCTAAAGCGGATCTGCAAAGAGTTACTGATAAAAAAATCATCCTCCTCTATTTTTCAGCGCACTGGTGTCCCCCGTGCCGCGCATTTACCCCGAAATTGGTAGACTTCTATAATAGCAATGGCGGGGGAGACAAATTCGAAATACTGTTCGTCAGCAGCGACAATGATGAAACAGCAATGATGAACTATATGAAGCTGACAAACATGCCCTGGGTCGGACTTAGTTGGAGCGCCGGCAGAAGAACTCCTATTAAAAAGAAATATTGCGGACCCGGAATACCATGCCTCGTTATGCTGAACGAGCAGGATGAAGTAATTTCAGACAGCTATGTCGGCGGAAGGTACGTCGGTCCCATGAAAGTTCTTGCCGACCTTAATACTGCTTTAGCATCAAGATAATTTTTCCGCTCTTCTATTATGTGAACGCCACTTTTTTCCCACAGAAAAGATTTTCACGCACTCTTCCATAGGGTTCTGAATTAAAGAACAATCTCCCCAATAATTACCATTTCAGCCTCTCGCCTCAGAGGCTAAATGGTTTGCTTACATCATTGCAGAATACTACGACTTGTCAGTAATGTTTTAATTTGAGTAGACATATCGCAATCTTTCAGTAATGTCATTCTGAGGATCCCGACGCTTTTTGTCGGGAGACGAAGAATCCATGACAACACAGGATCGTCCATCGCTGTGGCTTCAGTGTCATGGATCCTTCGTCCGCTTGCGGCGGACTCAGGATGGCAATGCAAGGCACTCTTGAGATAGCTACCAGTCAAATTAAAACACTGCCGACCGGTCTCTTTTTGTTGACACTCCTCGAAAATAGTCACATATTTCTTCCGTCCATATCGCGTAATAAAACGGGAACATCACGCTCATCTCTGTACTCAACAGGAGAATTTATGCATCAAGAAATCACTCTTAAAACCATCGCGAAAATGATCGACCATTCCCTGCTTCATCCTACGATGACCGATCCAGAAATTACCCAGGGCTGCGAGACAGCGAAGAAGTATGACGTTGCAACCGTGTGCATAAAACCGTATGCAATTGAAATGTGTAAAAAACATCTTGAAGGGAGCGGCGTAGGAATCTGTTCCGTTGTCACCTTTCCGCACGGCAACAGCACAACAGCCGTGAAAGTGAAGGAGACCGAAGAAGCCCTTGACCTCGGCGCGACTGAAATTGATATGGTCGTCAATATTGGAAAAGTGCTGGGAGGAGATTGGCAGTATGTTTCGGATGAAATACGACGGGTGAACGAAGCCGTTGTATCGAAAAAGGGCATTCTTAAAGTGATATTCGAAAACGATTATCTCTCCGAAAAACAGATTATTAAACTCTGTGAAATTTGTTCGGCTCATGCGGTTGCGTTTGTCAAAACATCCACCGGTTACGGATTTGTAAAGCAGGCGAACGGGATGTATTCATACAAGGGCGCGACCGATGAACACCTGAAATTAATGAGGGAAAAAAGTTCCGGGAGCGTGCAAGTAAAAGCCGCGGGAGGTGTGCGGACGCTCGACGACCTCTTACGAGTCCGTTCGCTCGGCGTTACCCGTATCGGAGCCACCGCCACAATCGAAATTATGGAGGAAGCGAAAAAACGGGGAATAAAATAAATCTCGATATTGTGCAACAAGCTCTTTCTGAAGTAAATATTGACTCTTGTAAGACGGACATAAACCTCGCCTCTTTTTTGTGTTCTTCGTGGATCCCCTACAACATCAGAGAAGCAATGTTATGAAGACTGCAATTGCCATAGCGGTTCTAACTTTTACGGTAATAGTCAGCGCCCAACAAACAAAAACGCCGCTAGAGTACGTCAATGTTTTTACGGGCACGTCGAATTCACGATGGATGCTCTTCCCCGGGGCAACATTGCCATTCGGAATGGTAAAACTCAGCCCCGATAATCAAGGCAATGTGTGGAACGGCGGATATGAATACACCGTCAGCAGCATTTCCGGGTTCAGTCATTTACATGCGATGAGCCTGAGCGGTGTGAGCCTGATGCCGGTAACCGGAAAGCTGGATCTGTATCCGGACTTTGTGAAAGTGTTTCCCGGCGAATCCGACGGTCCCTTTGCCGGAATGTGGACTGCCGGTTATCGCTCGCGGTTTAAAAAAGAAACTGAAAAAGGAAGCCCGGGGTATTATTCGGTTACACTTCTGGACTATGACATCGGAGTTGAACTCACTTCCACGATGCGGTGCGGCATGATGCGGCTGACCTATCCGGAATCTCATCAGGCGCATATTGTGATGAATAATAATTTCCCCACGGAAGAGCACTCTGCCATATTCGAATCATACACTAAAAAAATCAGTCCGGTTGAAATTGACGGCTATGTCAAGCAATCAAACCAGTATGCGGGAAATTACACGGTCTATTATGTTCTCCAGGTCAGTACACCGTTTCATTCGATGGATGCGTGGACAACGGACAACGCAAAGGCAATTCAAAATATCTACGGCACCGAATGGCAGCGGCCGCGGAAATTAACCGCCGACGTGAATGAGTTCAAGGATTCAAGCAGCTGCGGGATCATTTTGAATTTTGAAACGGTCAGCAATGAGACAATTATTGTCCGAACCGGAATCTCGTTTGTCAGCATCGAGAATGCGAGGCAAAATCTTGAGACCGAAATGAAACCGTTCGGCTGGGATTTTGACGCAGTTGTAAAAAACGCACAAAAGATTTGGAACAATCTCCTCGGGACGGTCGAAATTTCGGACAGCAGCGAAATCAACAAAGAAAAATTCTATACGTGTTTATACCGCGCTTTTACCGGCAAGAGCGTGTTCAACGACGGCAACGGGCAGTATCCGGATATGTGCGGAAGAATCCAAACACTCCCTGCAAATGCGGATGCGGTGTACAGCGCGGACGGATTTTGGGGCGGGCAATGGGATCTCGCGCCTTTATGGACATTGCTCACGCCGCGGTATGCAAGCTCATGGACGAAAGCGTGGCTGGAATTATCCGATAAAGGCGGTTGGATTCCCGAAGCGCCGACCGGCTTGAAGTATGCGCCGATCATGGGCGCCCAGCATCATAACGCACTGATTATCAGCAGCTATCAAAAAGGAATAAGAGATTTTGATATTGAAAAAGCGTTCACGGCAATCAAGCACGACCTCACAACACAGGGAATCAACTATCCGTGCGGCGGTTTTGCCGGCAACCGGCAAATGAAAGCGTATATGGATTACGGCTATGTGCCCGACGAGGATGGGCCGGTGTCGAACACGTTGGAATATGCGTATGACGATTGGTGCACCGGGCAATTGGCCTTGGCATTGAACAAGTCCGATGAGTACAAATATTTTACCGAACGGTCACAAAATTATCGCAATGTATTCGATCACTCGATCGGTTATGTACGAAGAAAGCACAGGGACGGCCACTGGGTCGAGCCGTTCGATCTGTTTGCATTCGGCACTCAAGGGGGTTGGAACGGCGCCGGCTTTATGGAAGGCAACGCTTGGATCTATTCCGTTTTTGTTCCGCACGATGTGTCCGGAATTATCGGATTGATTGGAGGGGATAAATTCAATTCCCGGCTTGAAGAAGGATTTCAGAAACAGTACGTCGACCTTGGCAACGAACCGAGCCTCGAAACTCCGTTTCTTTTCAACTATTCCGGCAAACCCTGGCTTACTCAAAAGTATTCGCGGTATGTGTTGGATAGCTTTTATGACACGTCGCCGTACACCGGCTGGGTCGGCGAAGAAGATGAAGGGCAGCTCAGCGCATATTTTGTTCTGCTTTCGATGGGCTTGTTCGAAATGGACGGCGGCTGCTCTGTTCACCCGTATTATGATATCAGCAGCCCGTTGTTCAAAAAAATAGTAATCCACCTCGACCCCACATACTACAACGGGAAAATATTTACTATAGAGACGATAAACAATTCTGAAAAAAATATTTATATCCAGTCTGCGAAACTCAACGGAACAATTTTGAACAAACCCGTTGTGCTGCATAGTGAAATCGTGAATGGGGGTGATCTGATTTTTGAGATGGGGCCCGAGCCTAATAAAAATTGGGGAAATAGCGGGCCATCGGACAAAATCAGGTAGAATTAATATTCGACAGAGGTCTTTTGAATAGTGATATCACGTAACTAGAAGCCGTCTCAAAAAATCCGAGTAACGCTATTCTTCTCCTGTTTTGGAATAATGCGTGGAAAGTCGTGTCGTTACGCAGGTTCATTTCTTCCTTCAACGAATCTTTCTTCTCTCCGGCACGTAGACTTCTTATAGGCAGCGATCATCGAGCATGATATTAAGAGATGATCGGCTTGTCCATAAGAATCGAACGTAGTCCTCATATTTCTTTACTGTTCACCGCTCACTGTGCCCTATGAATAGAACGCCCACCCCGGAAGAGTTCGATATTACCGTACAGCAATTGACGGAGAAGTATGACGGACTGTGGCGGGAGTTCCCCGACGGTGTCCCCGAATTCAGCCGCCGTTTTACTCCCTGGCAGCAGCGTGAGAATGAGCGGCAGCTGGAATTGCATCTCAAAAAATTGCCGCCCTCTCTTGACATGAATGACGTTTTGCACGATGCCGAAAAATCGCACATCTCGTTCGACGCGATGAAAGCGATCGCCGGGTCGTCAATTCTTTCGCGCGATATTCTCAACGACAAATATTTTGAAGAGTCGGAGAAGACGACAAAGCGTTTCGTCAAAGAGGCAAAAGAATTCGACCCGTCGCTATCGGAAAACGACATCCACCAAGCCCTGAGAAACCTTTGGGTGTTCAACAATATTCAAATGATCTTTGGACGGGAGATTGATCTGACCCCGTCTTCGTTTGCCTACAGCCTGCTGTATCCAGTGACCGATAACGGGTTGGATAGCAGCACGCGGACGCCGGTTGAAAAGCAAGACTACATCCGCTGGCTGTCGCGATGGTTTGAGAGCGACAATTGCCGGCCCGTCGACGAGTGGACCGAAAAGACGGCCGCGTTGCTGCGAATGATAGAAAAGGAATATCCGCGCCGGGAATTCAGCGGTTTGTACTTGAGCCTTCGCGCAATCCATCAGGCGCAAACAAAAAGCCTTCTGCTCCACAACATTAAGTCTGACTGCGATGAAGAAAGTCTCACCGCAATCACGATTGAAAAAGGGGGGACTTCAGTTCTCGTCGACGGCTTTCTCTCAGCCGGCTCACTTGACACTCCCGAAGCCGATGCACTTTTTGAATACGGTGTTCTGCTTCAACTTGTCGATGACCTTCGCGATGTTGATGAAGACGGCATCAACGGGCACTCGAGTCCTTTTTCGCGGATCGCTGAAAAAGGTGAGCTTGACACAAGCACCGGCCGCCTTCTCTTTTTTGTGAAGCATTGTGCCGGGAATTTATCAAACCTTAATCAGTTCCACGGGCAACAGATTCGAGAAATGATAGAGCAGAGCTGCTCTTTCTTGATTCTGGAGACGGCTGCACGCCATCCTGATTTTTACTCCAAACCTTTTTTGCATGATATCGAATGTTGGATGCCCATGCGACCGGCTTTTCTGAAAGAACTTCAATCCAAAATTGAAATGCGACAGACCCAGGGAGCACCGAATCCTCGATTCACTCTCGCCTAAGACTTAATACCTGACTACAACCGCATAGGGAGCAATCTAAACGAATCCAATAGCAATCATTGTCTCTGGGATTCTCCATGCCGTCTCCGTGTTTGTCTGTGAAACAGTGTTTTTGTGACTCAGAGGATCACAGAGATCCACAGAGTTTCACAGAGGAATGGGTTTTCTACCGGATTATAAGTTTGTATTGAAAGAGTTAACAATTAATTACTATTATATTCTCTATTCACAAGAAATTCCTACGAAAGGAGAATCGAATAATGGCTAAAAAGGAAAAAACAGGATCTTCAGCTGCTTCGCTACAGACTCTGCTGCCGCTCGAATTGCCGAAACCAACAGTCGGCCGGCCTTCATCAGTATTCAAAGCGTTGCAGCAAAGAAAAACCATCCGCGAAATAAGCGACCGAAAGCTTTCGCTGCAAGTTATTTCAAATCTCCTCTGGGCAGCCTGCGGAGTGAACCGTAAGAAAGGCCCGTTTGAAATTCCCGGGAGAACTGCTGCGTCGGCAAGCAATTCACAGGAGATTGACCTTTATGTTGCGATGCGGGAGGGAGTGTATGTGTATGATGCGGTTCATCACAGACTGGTTCCAAATGTTGAAGGGGATTTACGTGCGCTAGCGATCGGTCCCGGCCAGGCGGATTTTGCAGCGAATGCTCCGGTCCATCTCATCTACATCGTGGATATTAATAAACTTTCCAATACTTCCGGTTATCAGGAACCCGGACTGCAGGATACTGAAATTCAAAAATCGTATTATTATGTCGATACGGGGCTTATTGCGGGGAACGTCTATTTGTTTGCGGCTTCAGTGGGTCTGGCGTCATGGTTTCATAATTGCAATAAGCCGGCATTAGCGGAAAAATTAGAACTGCACGCTGAACAGCGGGTGCTTTTTGGACAGACGGTAGGATATCCCTCTAAGAAAAAATAAATTTGACTTCTACATAATCTTGAATTTTTTTTACCGCCCAAGACGCCATGCACGCCAATACGGTTTGAGCATAAAGGGCAACATTGCTCCTGGTGTTCTCCGCGGTGACGGACAAGTTTATTTACTGAGAATAGCGTTAGTTGAGTTTGGAAGGTGTTTGAGTAGAGGCAGTAACCGTCATATCATATGAAGGAAACGTCCCGTCTCTTAATGCCTTCTTCCCGACGCCGTGAAGAACAATGCTCGTCACTTTTCCAGCCGACTTGATTGTGTACGTGCCGTTTGCGTTGTCCGTGAAAACTGTTGACGCAAGCAGCGCGAGGCCGGAGGGGTCGGCCGTTAAGCCGAGAAACGAATTTCCCCCGCCGCCGAGTCTTACCGGTTTCGCATAATAGCGCTGAGCCCTTTCAGCGAGCGTCGACAAATCGGCAAGGACTTCATTCCGGTTCTGATCGATCGCAGCGTCTATCTGCCTGGCAATATCCGCTTTTGAAGGGCTGAATTTTTCGGGCTGCCGTGCATTGTTCTTTTCCTGCTCCGCTGACGCTATCCGCGCATTCAGTTCGATGATTTTGTTTTCCATGAGTGAAACTGCTTTGCTGATACTTTCAGACTGGCTGCGATAACCGTCTGCTGCTGTTCTTGAAGCCGCGAAAGAAATGCTCAATGTCTTGTACCTTGCAGCAAGTTCCTTTTCCTCCGCACTGATAATCGTATATTCAGCGCGCAATTCCCTCAATTTCTCGATGTTCTTTGCAGCGAATAATTGTTCTTTCGCGTCCACCTCGTTCTGCCGCCTGGTGAGATCGGCGCGGACGCGTTCATTTTCTACCGTTAAGCGTATGTTGTCCGAGCGGATCATCGGGATTACCAGTTTTTCTGCATAGAACCATAACAAAGTAACAAAGATGAACGCAGCGCCGATTGACAGGTACAGTTCCTTCTTTTTGTACCATGGCAGCGCCGCGATTTTCTGCAGTTGTTCACGTTCAATTTGGATTTTGAGCCGTTGTTCTTCATTCTTTGCGATTTCGGATTGGATCCTCTTGATTTCAAGAGATTCTTTCAGGCTGGCATTTGTTTCATTTCTTTTACTCATAGCCGATCTCCTGCGATGTGAAAGTCGTTTTTCCAGCGTTGACTAACTTCTACGGCAACTGTTTATGATAGTAACCGCGGATTTGTGAGATCGTCCGTTTCTTGCGGGGGAAACAGATACGCAGGCACGTTACGAATTATCACTTTTCTTTTTCCCCGTCAACAAAGCAAACTCGCGTCATTTCCAGTAACAATCGACATTGATAAAACCGGTCTCTCGCAGCCATTTAAACTGAATCTCAGCACTGACGCATTTGTTAGACGGATCTTCGTCTGCCAGTGTCATACCGAGTGCGGTATAAAAATCGCTGTGCAGCGGCGGTGTGGGAGATTCTACCCCTAATTCTTGTCGATTATTGTGTGACAAAGGTCCTTCCGCGATGAAGTCAATTTTTTGACTAGAAGCCATCTCAAAAATGGTTTTCATGCAGAAAGCAGCCGTAAATGTCATGTTGAGTCCCGCCTTAGAGCGGGGCGAAGCATCCATGACATCGAAGCTTTGCACATTCAAGGTGTGTCATTGTTATGGATTCTCCCAAGGGGATGCCTTCGGCATTCTCCCGCCACAAAGCGGCGGGATCAGAATGGACAATGATTTGGCTGTGTTCTTTCAAGAGGACACAATCCAGAGTTTTTGAGATAGCTTCTAATCATTGCTATGGAAAAAATGTTACCAGCGTTCAATTCCCGGCGTTATTTTTCGCGGGACGGGCCGCTAATTTTTCGGTAACGGCGGATCAGAGTGTTCGTCGAACTGTCGTGCTTGAGCTGCGGCTCGGTTTTGTTTTCAAGCTCCGGCACGATGCGCTCTGCAAGCACTTTCCCCAATTGAACTCCCCATTGGTCGAAAGGATTAATCTGCCAGATCGCGCCCTGAGTGAAAACGCTATGTTCGTACAACGCGACGAGCTTTCCGAGTGCGGCCGGAGTCAGCCGTTCTAAGAGAATTGTACTCGACGGGCGATTTCCCTCAAAAGTCTTGTGCGGTACCAGCCAGTCCGCAGTGCCTTCAGCCTGGACCTCTTGCCGCGTTTTGCCGAAAGCCAGGGCTTCTGACTGGGCAAAAACGTTAGCCATGAGCAAATCATGATGGCGGCCAAGAGGGTTAAGCGCTTGAATGAAAGCAATAAAGTCGCAGGGGATGAGCTTTGTTCCCTGATGAATCAGTTGATAGAAAGAATGCTGGCCGTTGGTGCCGGGTTCTCCCCAATAGATCGGCCCGGTTTGATAAGCCACTTCAGAGCCGTCGAGTGTAACGCACTTGCCGTTGCTTTCCATCGTCAGCTGCTGGAGATATGCGGGAAAGCGTTTGAGATACTGTTCGTACGGCAGCACCGCGACGGTCTGTGCATCGAAGAAATTATTGTACCAGATACCCAGAAGTCCCATGATCACCGGCAGGTTGCGCTCAAACGGTGCAGTTCGAAAATGTTCGTCCATCTGGTGAAAGCCGTCGAGCATAGCGCGAAAATTTTCCGGACCGATGGCGATCATCGTCGAAAGGCCGATCGCTGAATCCATCGAGTAGCGCCCGCCGACCCAATCCCAAAACTCAAACATGTTTGCGGTATCGATGCCGAACGAAGAGACTTCTGCAGCGTTGGTCGAGACCGCGACAAAATGTTTAGCCACGGCAGCGGGATGTTTCAGTGTTGTGAGCGCCCAATTGCGGGCAGTATGCGCGTTGGTCATCGTCTCTAAAGTCGTAAAAGTTTTTGATGCGACGATGAACAATGTTTCCTCTGCGTCGAGGTCGTGGGTGGCTTCGGCAAAGTCGGTGCCGTCTATGTTGGAGATAAAACGGAATGTCAATTCACGCTGGCTGTACTGCCGCAGCGCTTCATATGCCATCACCGGTCCAAGGTCCGACCCGCCGATACCGATGTTAACGATATTGCGGATTCGTTTGCCGGTGTAGCCCTTCCATTCTCCATTCCGCACACGGTTTGAAAAGCCGGCCATTTTTTCGAGCACAGCATGGACATGAGGCACGACATTTTCGCCGTCCACGACGATAGATTGTCCTTTGGGTGCGCGAAGAGCCGTGTGCAGCACGGCTCTTTTTTCCGTCACGTTGATTTTCTCTCCACGGAACATAGCTTCGATGCGGTTTCGCAAGCCGGATTCTTCCGCTAATTGCATTAGGAGTGTGAGTGTTTCGCCGTTGATCCGGTGCTTCGAGTAATCGAAGTAGATGCCGACGGCTTCAACGGCCATGCGTTCTCCCCGCTGCGGGTCGTCTGCGAAAAGCTTTCGAAGATGCAAGTCTTTGATCTTAGAGTAATGGGATTCGAGCGCGATCCATGCCGCTCGTTTCGTAAGTTGCGGAACATCTGTAGTCATCTTTATCCTTCTCGTGCTTTTTCGGGTTATTAAAAGACGGCGGCAGAAAAGGGGGATCTGAGCTCAATCTTCATTGCGCCGTACCATATCGCTCTATAATATAAAGATTTTTCAGCTGCGAAAACATTCGCACCATGATCGGGCTGCCTCTTAATTTGGGCAGGAGCCATCGATGAAATGCCTTGTACCGTCATCCTGATCCTCGCCGAGTCTTCTATTTACGAATCTACGAATCCCAGATTCGTAGAACGACCCTGCCGGTCGACACTCGACTCGCCGAGGTCATAGCCCCGTAGGGAGTCTTCGACCGCCGCTTTTGCCAAAGGCTTCACTTCGCCCCGCTAAAGCGGAAGGAAGCGAAGAATGACACGACGAAGGGACTTCTTTACGTTCAGCCAAATTAAGACATGACCTGCGATCGGGAAAATTACAACCCCAAAAAATCATTTGTTGAACCATGATCTTTTTCAGCCCGGACGCATTGCCGCGTTGCCTCTGGAAGTGGCGCGTCGTTCTGGATCAAAGGAATTGTTGTCGATGTATCCGCAATGAGGTCGAGGAAGAGAAAGGAGCAGTCACCGATTAAGCGGAGTTTTCGCTGCCGGCTGAACGCCGGAGAATTTGTGGAAACGAAGAAGCTTGTTGTGCCGGAGTAGTTCCGGATTTTTCCGCAAGAGAACTGTCAATAGTGCACCGGACTTCTCTTCCTCAATGCCGAAAAAAGTCCGGTGCATGACTCACGTAAATACTGGTTATCGCTTTTCAACGATGACGGAAGCCTCCCCGGCCGCCGCGGAATCCATAAGTGCCGAAGTGCGCTGGTCGGAAAATATGCACTGGCCGGTAGTAGCTGTAGCCGAAGTAAAACGATGGATAATACCAGTAGGGGTAATAGCCCGGATACGAGTAGTAGGGAGGATAGTAGTAATATCCATCTTGCACGTAGCGATCGCCCTCTGCGGGCGGTTCATCTGATACGATCATAGCATTGATGACTCTGTCGCTTACTCCGGCATTTTTCAGGTCAAGGACATCCTGCGTTTTCAGTTGGAACCATGAATGGGATACAGCAAGCATCGTCATAATGAGGCTGTCGCTCACACCTGCTTTGGTTAACGAGATGACATCCTGTGTCTTCATCATCGCGAGAGTGTCAACAGGCGGACGCTCCCTGTGATTCTGCGCGTATCGCTGCGAGGTGCACCCTGCAGCAGTTAAAAGCACTGCAAGGATAACGGCGGATATCGTCGTTCGTTTCATATTTCCTTCGCTCCTTTTTCCGTAGAAATATTGGTGTCTATTCGTTGGACACCTTATACATTGTTTGGATTAACGCCGTGGACATGCAAAAATGAACCTTGTTTTACGCTTGCTTGACATTGGCTTCAGAGAACGGTAAAATACACAATGAGGTATTAGACGCAGGATGCTGGTACCTCCTGAACCCCACGCATTGATTGTGATGAGTGAGCTTTTTGTTTTCTGTAGGTGAAAACGCTTTTGAAGTTCACTCAATTCACAGTGTGTCCACTATATCCAAAAGGACCGGGTATGAGAACTACAAGAAAATTGTGGTTGTGCTGTTCTATGTTTGCTCTTTTACACGTGCACTACGGTTACGGGCAGATCACGATTCAAAAAACCGATGTTCAACAAATTTTTGCACCGGGGGCGGTGCTCAAATTCCACTTCGATACAAGCAAATATGTTAACGTTGGAAAAACCGGGGGTCCGAATGTGTACGATTTTTCCGCTCTCAGTTTTCCCGATACAATGACGCAAACACTTTACGCGGTATCGCAAATTCCCCAGCTTGCTGCGCGCTTCAGCACATCGTCGTTTGTTTGGGGTACATCGCCGCAGAGCATATCCAACAGCCCCATTTTCTTGTTTACGGACAGCAGCTTTATTCAACTTGCGAATGCTACTGTTTTCCCGGATTCGCAGGAGTATAGATATGATAATCCTTATGAAGAAATTCTGCGATTCCCGGCAACATATAATCTTCAATGGAACACAAGCCCCGGCGGCGGCGGGGTAGATACAACGTTTGTTAACAATATTGCAACGCATGTAACCACAGGGTGGAACAGTGCAGAGACCAATATTATTGACGGGTTTGGAACGCTGATCGTTCAAGGAAAATCGTATGACTGTTTAAGAGTGAAAAGTGTCGAGATAGGCAATTATACATACAAGGGATTTAGCTATTTCACGAAAGGGGGAATGTCGCTCTTGATAAGCAGCAGGAAGGACCAAAACGACACGGGTATAGTAAAAGTTGACGATGTTACCACCATCAACAATGCAACCGCTACGCTTGTCTCCCAAAATCGGATTGTTCCATCGACGATTTTGCTCTCGCAAAATTATCCCAATCCGTTTAACCCATCAACACACATTGAATTCACAATTCCCGCACAAGCTCATGTCGTGCTGCGAATTTATGATCTTCTTGGGCGTACCGTCGCAACGCTTGCCGACGGCGTTATCGGTAAAGGCGCACACAGTGTAGAATGGAAGCCGGTCAACTGTGAGAGCGGCGTCTATTTCTGCAGGTTGCAATCAAACGGAGCAACTGTTGTTAGGCAACTTCTCTACGTCAAATAGCAGGAGTAGATGAATCTTCCCGGCAGACGGAATGACCGTTCACTGCGCTTCTTACAGCTTGTTGAATTAGGAAATCTCGCAATCAAAAAGCCGTTGCAGCGATGGCGCATTGGGAATAAGCGGAAAAAGCACAACAAGAATCAAAATCTACTTTGCATAGAGCGGTTGGGATGAGACACTGTTGACTAATTTTCCCCGTTACACTATTCCCTAAGGACGCATTGCGCCGATTGATATCCGATGGTCCGCAATCCCTGTATTCAGAATTTGCAGGAATTGAATTTTCCGGAATCTTGCGGGGAGCGCAAAGGAAATAGCCGATAGCCGTTATTTATTCTCGCCGGTAAAAACTGAAATTCTTTATAAAAATATCCCTTGACATTAGCCAGCCTTTTCTCTAATATCGAAGCGGTTCGATATCAAACTCTTCGACTTGTAGGAAATTGCTCAATTAGACCAAATTTTACTGCTTTTTAATTTAAGCGCTCTACTATTGTATGAGGCGTAAGCCCACAATTCGAGATGTAGCCAAGAAAGCAGGATTGTCTCTCTCGACAGTCTCTTTGGTCTTGAATAAAAAGGGATATGTCAGCGAAAAAACAAAACAAAAAGTCCTGAGCATTATTAAAGAATTGGATTTTCACCCGCAGCCAAGTGCTCGGGGGCTTGCTTCAAACTTAAGCGGTAATATTGGTTTCATTCTCACCGACGAACACTTCTCTCAGTCTGAGCCCTTCTATACAAGAATATTCCTTGGCAGCGAACTCGAAGCGCGAAAGCATAACTATTACATTTTGTTAACAACTGTCGGCAAAACGATTAAACAAACGGAAAGTATGCCCCGCTTTCTTTTCGATAACAACGTTGATGGAATTATTATTGCCGGAAAGATCGGGACCTCTTGGATCGAATACATTACCAAGAGAAATATCCCCCTGCTGTTGATTGATTTTGTCGCACCGCATATTTCCAGTATTACCATAGACAACAGGGCCGGCGCCGAACTTGTTATGCAGCATCTTTTGCGCGGCGGACATAAGAAAATTGGATTTATAGGCGGCGATATTAAGCATCCCAGCCTTCAGGAGAGGTACGTGCAGTATCGGAACATGCTTCTCAATGCAGGGATCCTCCCAAACACGCAATGGGAAAACGTCGCTCAAGAAAACACGACGATGGTTGACGGGTATGAAGCTGCAAAGAAAATTTTTTCCAATACTGTTAACAGGCCGACGGCGATCTTTGCCGCAAACGATGTAATGGGAATCGGATGCATGCGGTTTTTAACAGAAGAAGGAATAAATGTCCCAAAGGATGTGGCCGTTGTGGGATTTGACAATATCGAAGCAGGGCTTCATGCGGATCCTCCCCTTACGACCGTTAACGTGCATCGCGAAGAAATGGGAAGTCTCGCTGTGCGAAGAATGCTCGAGATGATAAAAGACAAATCTGTCGTTGTTACGAAAACAGTGACACCCGTTGAACTTGTTCTTCGAGAATCATGCGGTATAGATCCGGACTAATGCATTTTGAAAATTCTTTTAGCGATGATTGCAAATAATCCGCGTTCATTCAGCGTCAAATTGACAATACGTTTCTTGCATGCCAGGCTTTCGCATTGAAATATATTGAAGTCGTTTCTCTATTTAGATTCATCGATTGTTGTCATAATTCATTCTGTTAGCTACTCATACTAATCAAGGAGGTATATATGGATCTGCGAAAGACATTGTTTCTTGTGGTCGCAGCGGTCATGCTCATCAGCATGGGTGCGACATCGCAGTCAAGCGACATTTACACCATCGGCGGGTTTGAAGGGACGCTTCCATCGTTTTGGAATATTGGGAATCAACCG